>DATEDN010000043.1:0-8693 GCA_035281645.1 Acidimicrobiia bacterium
TAGGTGCAGCGGAAATTGCACCGGTCGGTGACCGATATCCGAAGGTCATGGAGCGGCCGCCCCAGGCGGTCGAGAGTCATCAAGCTCAAGGCTAGAGCTGACACGGTTGAATGACTCCGTGCTCGGGGTGGTCGTGGCCGGCGGGGCCGGCACCAGGATGGGTAGGGACAAGGCCCTTGTTCTCTTGGAGGGTCGTCCACTCATTGCTTGGGTGGTGGACGCCTTGGAAGCCGTTTGCCCACGGGTGCTGGTAGCGGGGCGAGTCTCCGGTTGGGAGGGTCGGCGAGGGATCGAAGACCTTCCCGGGGTACGTGGCCCGCTGGCTGGTCTGGCGGCTGCGCTGCGGGAGGGAGAAGAGGTCTTGCTTCTGGCGGTCGATCAACCATGGGCCAAGTCCTCGACCTTGGCAGCCCTCGGTCAGATTGGGGGGACGGTGGTGCCCGTCGCCGACGGAGTTCGTCAGGTGACCTGCGCCCTCTATTCGCCCTCCCTAGCCTCGATCGCCGCCAATGAAACCGCCCAAGGGGGATCGTTGCAATCGATGCTGGACCGGGTCCCGGTCACCGAGGTCGACGCCTCGGAGTGGGGGAGCTGGGATGAGGACGGGAGATCCTGGTTCTCGGTCGATACCCCGGCGGATCTCCGCCGGGGTCGACAGCTCTTCGGGTCTCCGGGTATCTGACAAATGCCCTTGACCGCGGTCACGGCAGTTTTGGTGGCTGCCCTGCTCCACGCCGCCTGGAACCTGGTCGTGAAATCGAGCAGCGATCGCCTGGTGGCGGCGACCTCGCAGGTGGTATTGGCCGCGCTGGTCTCGCTCCCCTTCGTCATCGCCAGAGGGATCCCGACCGAAGTGGCCGGATTCCTCGCCGGTTCGGCCGTGGTTCAGGTCGCCTATCTATATGCCCTGGCCACCGCCTACAACCACGCCGACTTGTCCTTCGTCTATCCGATTGCCCGTGGCAGCGCACCCGTGCTGATCGCCTTCAGCGCCCTGGCGGGATTGAGTGAACCGATCGCAGGCCGCGGCTGGTTGGCTCTGGCGTTGATCTGTGGGGGGGTGGTGGCGATTGGTCTGGCAGCTCGCTCGCATCGAGGCCTCGGCTGGTCGCTTTTGACCGGGGTCCTCATCGCCACCTATATCACCATCGACGGCAACGGGGTGGCGTTGACGGATGACGTCATTGCCTACACCGGCACCCTCTACTGCGCCACCGCCATCCTTCTCGTTCCTGTGGTGCTGGCGACGAGGGGCCGGCAACAGGTGGCAGAAACGATGAGCCGCGAGTGGGGGCGGCATCTTTTCGCCGGTACAGCCGGGGTGGGCTCATACGGCCTTTTGCTCTTTGCCTCGCGGCTCGCCCCGTTGAGCCTGGTGGCGGCGGGTCGGGAGACGGCGGTCGTCTTCGCCGCCTTGGGAGGGTGGCTTTTTCTCGGGGAGCGGGTGGGTCGGATCCGGGCCGCGGCGGTGCTCTTCATCGCCACGGGAATGGTGATCCTGGCGATCAGCCGTTGACCTCCGTCGTTTGGGGGCCAGAACCGTTGCTGTGCGACGACACCAGCCCTGGGTCGTTCTTCGACCGGGCTCCGGCGGCAGTGCGGTAGCCCGCCCAGATCAGGGAGGCGGCGAGAAGAAGGGAGATGGCGAAGGCGGCGCCCTCGCCGATCGCGAGGCCACTTCCACCCCAGGTGGCTGCCAGTGTTCCGGCGATGATGAGGGCATTGCCCCACACCAGCCGTCGATTCTTCTTCCAGAAGCGAATCAGGCTTACGAGCCCCAAGACGATGAGGGCGCTGGCCGCCAGGCCGCCGGCAATGGCGGCCAGCAAACGGGGGCCAAAGCCCTCCGAGATCGGGGGGAAAATGTCGTGAGGGATGCCGCCTTCGGGGAGCGGGCGGGCGAAGGGAACGGTGGTTGTAAGCGTGGTGGAAATGGCCCCGATCGCCCCCGAGATCAGCAACGCCAGGTTACCGGCCTTGCGGCCGACGACCAGGAAGAAGGACCCCACGGCCAGGATGGGGATGTTGAGGATGGCCCCCAACAGGAAGAACGTTCGATAGGACCATCCCTCCCATCCGAACGCCAGCCCCGAGGCCAGGGCCCAGGTGGCGAGAGCAAACATCCCGATGCCGGCGGCGTAGGCGGCGGTGTGGGGTCGGGGCTTACGGAAGAAGTCCCGGGTGAGATCGAGAGCGAAGCCGGTGGCGATCGCCGCCGCCACCACGGCTATGGCCGTTTCCACGGACCTAGTCCAGCGACTGGCGGAACTGACGAGCCTCGAGGGACTCGCCCTCGAGGGCGCGGGCGAGCACCCAGAGCAGATCCGAAAGGCGATTGAGGTAGCGGACCGCCTCGCCCTCATAATCGGGGATGGCAACGACTTCTCGTTCAGCTCGACGAACGACGGTGCGAGCCGAGTCGAGCAGCGCCGATGCCGGGTTGCTACCCGGGATGACAAACTCGGTCGGCATCTCGAAGCGTTCGGAGTAGATGCCGATCAGGTTTTCGAGGCGGCTGATCATCCCGGCCGTCAACCTGGTCCGGCCATCGACCAGTTTGTGCCGGTTGCTGGCGGCGGTGGCGAGCTCGGCCATTGCCACATAAAGCTCGCTCTCCAGCTCGGTGACCAGGGTCGCTTCATCGGCGGCCAGCTCTCCCAGGGCCCGCACCAATCCCAGGGCCGCCTGCGCTTCGTCGACTGCCCCATAAGCCCGTGGCCGGAGGTCGGCTTTCGATACCCGGCCCCCGTAGAAGAGGCCGGTGGTCCCGTCGTCGCCGGTTTTGGTATCGATCCGGGCCATGCGGCGACGTTAACCAGGAGCCAAGAGCGGAATGTCCACCTCGACGGGCTCGAGCCCACCGTGATAGCCGCGGAGCCGTTTGTCGAAGCCGGGGGGAAGGATCACCGAATCCGGAGGCGCCAAGAGCACTGCATCCGGGGATCGCGCATCGAGATGGCGGTGCGGTTCTTCCGCGCCAAACCAGGGCCGAAATTCGTCGGGTTCGACCAGCTTGGCCCCGGCGAGATCGGCCAATTCGCGGGTCAGACGCATCGAGCCCCGAACCATCACCGCCCGGGGGTCGCCCCAAAATTCGAGTGGTCGATACCGGTTGTCACGGATGAGCAGCTTTTGGTCTTCGGCAATGCCCATCACGCCGTGATCGGCGGTACCCATGAGCGCCACACCCGTCGGCAGCCGGCGGGCGATTCCTTCCCACACGCTCGAGACCCAACTGAGGGCGTCGGCTACCTCCATCGATTCGATTCCATAGACGTGGGCGGCGTAATCAACGGGAGGCAGGTAGGTGAAGACCAGGCTGCGGGGAATCGAAGCCGCTTCGACGGTGCGGTCGACGAACTGGTCGATGCTCTCGGCTCCTATGAAACGACAGCCCCGATAAAGCACCTGCGAAAGGGGAGTGGTGGAAAAGTCGGCGGGTTGCACGGTCGCGGCATGACACCCCGCAGCCCGGATTCGTTCCCAGAGGTTGGGGGCGGGCAGCAACGATGCGAAGTCGAGGGTCACCGAAACGCCGGTGAGATCGACGAACTTGAGCATATTGATTACTCGTCCCAGCTCGGGCCAGTAAAGGAGATGGCCGACGATCCCGTGTGCCGAGGGGGCGAGGCCGGTGGCCACCGTGGCCATGCTGACGGTGGTGGTGGCAGGGAACGGAGCCCGCAGAGTCGCAACCTGGTGTGAGGAAAGTAGTGGAGCCCGCTCGTCGAGAAACTGGGTGCCGAGGCCATCGAAGAGCACCAACACCACGCTCTTTTCTTCGACGACGACGAGTCGTTCGACCTCGGCGATGAGCTCGGGGAGGCCAGATCGGGGCGAAATATCCACCTCCCTATACTCGCTGAAAGGCCTATGACCTCCTATTTCCAGGACTATCTCACCGTCGGCTTCTTCGCCGGACTCGGCGCCCTCCTGGTGATGATCATGCTCGGGGTCGCCTCGATTTTGCGGCCCAACAAGCCCAGCGCCGCCAAGGCCTCGACGTATGAATGCGGGGTTGACCCGGTGGGGAGTGGGTGGAGCCAGACCTACATCCGCTATTACATCTTCGGATTGCTGTTCGTCATCTTCGACGTCGAAGCGGTCTTCATCTTCCCCTGGGCGCTGGAGGCCGGCCAGTTCGGTTGGTTCGGCCTCGTCGAGATCGGGGCGTTCATCGTGATCCTGCTCCTCGGTCTCGTCTACGCCGTTCGCAAGGGAGTGCTGAAGTGGGAGTAGCGCAGAAGTTCGGGACTCCCAAGCCCGTCACCTGGCTGCTCAATTGGTCTCGTTCTTATTCGCTTTGGCTTTTCCAGTTCGGGCTGGCCTGCTGCGCAATCGAGCTGATGGCCGCTTCAGGGCCGCGCTATGACTTCATGCGGTTTGGGATCATCCCCCTCCCCGCCTCCCCTCGTCAGGCTGACCTGATGGTGGTGGCGGGGACCGTCACCGACAAAATGGCCCCGGCCATTCGGCGCCTCTACGACCAGATGCCCGAGCCCAAGTACGTCATCTCGATGGGGTCCTGCTCCAACTGCGGAGGCCCTTACTGGGACTCGTACTCGGTGACGAAGGGGGTCGACCAGGTGATCCCGGTCGATGTCTACGTGCCCGGCTGCCCACCCCGCCCCGAGGCCTTGATGGACGGCATCGTCTTGTTGCAGAAGAAGATCCGGGGCGAGGACATCAAGGCCAAGTGGAATCAGCGTGACCGTCAACCAGTCTGAGGCAGAGGCCCAGGAGGAAGCGGCACCTACGGAGGAGAAGCCTTCGCCATTGGCGGAGCTGGCCAACAGCATCGCCAACTCGGTCGGAGGTCGGGCCGAAGTCAACTTCGAAACCGCCAAGGTGAGGGTCGATCCCTCCAGTTGGGTCAGCACCCTGACCGCGGCCCGCGATGAGTTCGGGCTCCGCTTCTTCTCCTGGCTCTCGGCTATCGACTGGTCCAATGATGTCGTCCAGGGAGAAAAGCTCGCTGCCGAGGTCGAAGAACGGTACGAGGTGATGGCGGCGGTGGGAGATCTCGATGAGGGCAACCTGGTGATCTTCTCCACCGATCTCGGCAAGGACGAGCCCAAGATTTCGAGCCTGGTCGACGTCTACGCCGGAGCCAATTGGCACGAACGGGAAGCGGCGGAGATGTTCGGGATCGATTTTCTGGGCCACCCGGATTTACGCAAGCTCTATCTGCCCGAGGGGTTTGTCGGCCATCCGCTGCGCAAGTCCTTCCCCCTGCTTTCTCGCGAGGTCAAGCCCTGGCCCGGCAAGGTCGACGTCGAAGGAATGCCAGGACAAGGCGACGACGAAGCCGGAGCGGACGAGCCCAGCACCGAGAACCCGGAAGCCTGATGGTTCTCGAACAGGATCTGGTTCGACACCTCTCCGAGGCGGCGGTCTCGATCGAGCTCGAGACGCCGGAGATGACCCTCAATATCGGGCCTCAGCACCCCTCGACGCATGGGGTCCTGCGACTGGTGGCCCAGGTGGACGGCGAGAGAACGCACAGCCTCCAGCCTGTGATCGGGTACATGCATCGCGGTTACGAAAAGCTCTCCGAAGTCCGCAACTACGCCCAGATCACGACGTTGATCAACCGCATCGACTGGGTGGCCGGCTATGCCAATGAGATTCCGTTCATCGTCGCCGCCGAAAAGCTGATGGCCCTCGAAGTCCCCGAGCGTGCCCAATACATCCGCTTGATCCTCACCGAGATGGCGCGCATTTCAAGTCACTTCATCTTCATGGCCTCGTATCCCTTGGAACTGGGCGCCGCCACGCCGCTCTTCTTCGCATTGCGGGACCGGGAGCGAGTGCTCGATCTCCTCGAATCGGTCACCGGCGGCCGCTTCCATCCCAACTTCAACCGGATCGGCGGGGTCAAGCCGAGCTACGCAGCTGGGTCGAGTACGCGCAAAGTGAGCCAGGACCTACCCAAGACCTTCCTCCCCGAGACGCGCGCGGCGATGGACAAGGTTTTCGAGACCTGCGACGAGATCGAAGATCTGGTGGCGGACAACGAGATCATCCTCGCCCGCACCAAGGGAGTGGGCGTCATCCCACCCGACGTGGCCGCCTCCTACGGGCTCTCCGGTCCCAACCTTCGCGCCTCGGGGGTGGGCTTCGATCTGCGCAGGGTTTCCAACTATCTCCCCTACGACAAGTTCTCCTTCAACGTTCCTACCGGGAAGAACGGCGACTGTTGGGACCGCTGGTATATGCGCCTGCTCGAGATCAGGGAGTCGGCGCGGATCATCCAGCAGGCGATCGACGGGATTCCCAGCGGGCCGCTTCAGGCCAAGGTGCCCAAGATCATCAAGGTGCCTAAGGGTGAGGTCTATGTGCGGGCCGAGAATCCCAAGGGAGAGATGGGTTATTACATCGTCTCAGAGGGGGGGCTCGGGCCGTACCGGGTGAAGATCCGCTCCGCCTCCTTCTCCAACATCTCGATCCTGCCCTGGCTCTTGGAGGGGGCGATCATCCCCGACATCATCGCCGTGATGGGTTCCCTCGACTTCGTCCTCGGAGATGTCGACCGATGATCGAATTTCTCTCCGGATTCTGGGTGCAGCTGGTCATCAAGCTTCTGGTGGCGGCGCTGATCATCCCCGGAGTGGGGATGGTGGTGGGATTTGCCGAGATGAAGCTCTCGGCCAAGATGCAGTCGCGGGTGGGGCCCTACTTTGCCGGGGGCCGCTGGGGGTGGGCCCAGCTCATCGCCGACGGGGTCAAATTCTTCCAGAAGGAGGATCTGGTTCCGGCCGAGGCCGATCGCCCGGTGTACAAGTGGGCCCCGGTGCTGGTGCTGGTGTCGGCGGTAGCGATTCTGGTTCCGATCCCGCTCGGCCCCGACGTGGTAGCCCGCAACCTCGACCTGGGGGTCTTCTACGTCCTCGCCATCTCCTCCCTCTCAACCATCGGAGTGCTGATGGCGGGCTGGTCGTCGGCGAACAAGTACTCACTCATCGGCGGGCTGCGGGCGGCCGGCCAGCTGATTGCCTACGAGCTGCCCCTCATCCTTGCCGTGGTCGGGGTGGTGATCATGGCTGGAACCATGTCGCTGACGGGGATCGTGGAGGCACAGGCGGCGTGGTTCTCCGAACGGGGCTGGGCCTTCGGGATGCCCTTCGTCCTCGTCCAATTCGTCGGCTTCGCAGTCTTCATCGTGGCCTCGCTGGCCGAGCTGGCCCGCATTCCCTTCGACATGCCGATCGCCGAGTCCGAGCTGGTGATGGGCTACATCACCGAGTACTCGGGCTTCCGCTTCCTATTCTTCTTCCTGGCCGAATTCGCCAACATGTTCTCGCTCTCGGCCATTGCCGCCACGCTCTTCTTGGGTGGCTACTGGGCGCCGGGATTGAGTGAGACCCAGCTCAACATCTTTGGCCCCTTGATCCTCTTCGCCAAGGTGGGACTGTTGGTGTTCCTCATGATTTGGTTTCGCTGGACCTTCCCCCGCTTTCGAGAGGATCAGCTGCAGACCATCGCCTGGAAGTGGCTGGTGCCGATCTCTCTGGCCAACATCTTGGCGACCGGTGTCCTCAAGGTGATTGCATGACCGCCCGACCCCAGACTCTCCCCGGCAAGGGGATGGCGAAAGGGATGGTCGTTACCTTCAAGACGATGGTGAAGACCATCTTCATGCCGAAGAGGTACCTCAACACCGTCAACTACCCGGTCGTGAAAGAGACCCTGGTCCCGCGAGCCCGGGGGGTTATCGCTCTCGATCAGGAAGCCTGCACCGTCTGCATGCTTTGCGCCCGTAACTGCCCGGATTGGTGCATCTACATCGAGGGACACAAGGAGGAGAAACAGCCCGACAAGCCGGGTGGTCGGGTGAAGGTGCGGGCCACGCTCGATCGCTTCGATATTGACTATGCGCTGTGCATGTACTGCGGCATCTGCGTGGAGGTGTGCCCCTTTGATGCTTTGTTCTGGTCGCCCGAATACGAATACTCCGAGCAGGCCATGGGCAAGATGATGCACGACATGGATCGATTGCAGGATTGGCTCGCCACCGTTCCCCCTCCCCCGGAAACGTGAGCGGCAGTCGATGAACCTTGGCGAGTGGATCTCCCAACCCATCAACTGGGTCTTCGCCTTGCTGGCGCTGGCATCTGCCTACTCGGGGGTGAGGGTGGTGACGTCCCAGAACGTGATTCGGGCTGCCCTGTTCCTCGTCGGCGCCCTTGCGTCGGCGGCAGGGCTCTTCCTGCTTCTCTCCGCTGAGTTCGTCGCCCTGACCCTGGTGCTGATCTACATCGGGGCGGTGATCGTTCTTTTCCTCTTCGGGATCATGATCACTCGCGCTCCTCTGGGCCGCGACATCGATTTGGACCACAAGAGGCGGGCCCCGGCGGCGATCGTGTCGGCGGTTCTGTTCGCCGTGCTCTCCTGGGCCTCGATCCGCGCCTTCTCGGGTCGGGAGGTGGGAGGGGTGGGCGAGGCCACCGACACCGGTCTCATCGGCGAGGCACTGCTCGGTCGGTTCGTGGTCCCATTTGAAGTGGTTTCCTTCCTCCTGCTGGCTGCCTTGATCGGAGGGATCACAATCGCCCGCAAAGACCTTTCGCCGGCCGAGGAAGAAGCGCGGGAGGCGGTCTGATGCTGGTCAACCAATTCCTAATCCTGGCCGCCCTGCTCTTTTCGCTAGGTGTCTACGGGGTCCTGGTGAGGCGAAACGCGGTGATGGTCCT
>DATEDN010000044.1:0-2431 GCA_035281645.1 Acidimicrobiia bacterium
CCGGAGAGGGCGGAGCGGAGAAGCGGTGGGAGGCGAGAGAGTTTCGGGTCGGCGATGAAGCGGGTGAGGAGCCGGCTGGTTTCGGCACCATGGCGGCTGGTCAGCGACCAGGGCGGGGGCGGAGAGGCATGAAATTCACCGTGCCGCCAGCCGCGTGGCATCGGGGAGAACGGGCCCCGAGCAACGGTCTTTTCGGGTCGGTCGAAGAGCAAGGCATTGTGAACCACTCCCACCCCGCTCCCCACCGACTCGACCGTGTTTCCCGGATATGAGCCCCACGATGCTCTCGGCATGAGGAAGTTGAGCGCGGTCCAAGTGTTGACGGCGATGGCGCCGTACTTCAGGTTGGAGACCGCTTGGTCGAAGTGGGGCTGGTACTCACGAATCGTCTGCGGGTGGATGATGAGATTGGCTCCGAGCGATCCGTCGAGTTCGTTGTTGGCAAATGCAACAGCCGCCTGCAGGAAGTAGGCGGGATCGGAGAAGTCCATCTTGACCACTCCGAGCACCGGCCCGAAGTATTCGGTTTGGAAGGCCTCCTCTCCGCCTCCCGGTTTGAGGTCGGGGAGGATCGTGGTGGGAAAGCCCCCCACGGTCACCGCTCCCGGGCGCCGGGCGACGTCGGCACGGCGCTCATCGCCTCCCGGGTAATAGGGATGGCGAGCCTCGAGTGAATCGATCACCTCGCCGATCGCTTCGATCAGCCGGCTCGATCCCTCCCAGTTGGCGGGGAGAACGAGGATCTGGGGAGCGATGCAGTTGTAGCCGACATTGATCAGCTTGGCGGTTGCGATCTGAGCCGCCTGATATTTGAAATCGGCGTCGCTCCACGTACCCGGGACCACGATGATCGGACTGACCCCGCCGAGCTCACTGGTCACGGGTTTTTCCAGGCCGGGAGCGAGGGCATCGTGGGTGGCCCGGCTCCCGGTGATGTGGACCGATGTCACAGCCGGGTGGTGAACGAGTTCACGTCCGACGTCATTTCCTCCGGAGATGATCCGCACGTACCCTCCGTCGATTAGCTCGGCGAAGACCTCTTCGAGGAGGGGCTTCAGATACTCGTTAACCGGGCTCATTTTGAGGATGACGACCTGGTTGTCGGCCATGAGCTTGTAAAGGACATCGAGCGGTGCGATCGAGCTCACGTTGCCCGCCCCCAGGACCGCGCACACGCCCGGTCGCGCGGTCTGGCGATAGGCCGAGGCGGTGTTCTCCGCCAGGGTGGCCGGGGTGACCGACGGATCCATCCGGACTTCGAGGGTGTACCCGCTCAGCAGCAGGTAGTCGTACCAGTCAAAGGGGAGCACGTCGACGATCGCCCTCCCGTCGGGGCCAAGCTTGACTGCCCGGGAGGGGTAAGGGTTCATCCCCTCGCCTACCCGTCGGAGAGTCTCGGCTAAAGCCCGGCAGTAGGCGACGATGGTGAAAGGTCCGCTCAGCCACTCCTCGGCCGCGGCCGGGCTGTCGAGCGAGAAATGCTTGACGGCCGCCGCCGACTCCACCCAGCGCTCGGCCACGAAATCCATTCTCCTGGCAACCGATATAAGGAGCGCGACCCGGTCAGCAATCGAGGCCGTGATCCACGTTCCTTGTGAGCGATCCAGGTCAGCCAAAGGCGCCAGCAAATCGGATGTCACGGGAGCGGCGGCGGTCATCGAGCCAATGGTACGTCGGAGCCTTCGACCGGAAGAGCCGCGTAGGCCCGCACCGGGAATGTGCCCATCCGTTTCACTTTCACCGGGACGGCCGTAAAGCGGGCACCTTCTGTCGGGAGCTGCTCGAGTCCCCGCAGGTGCTCGACGATCGGAATGCCGGCGGCGAGCAAGGCGGTGTGGGCGGGGCGCTCGCCCGTGGCGGTGGAGTCGATGTTGTAGGAATCGATTCCAACCAGCGCCGCCCCCTTCTCGACCAGCAAAGCCGCCGACGGCCCTGTGATGTGGGGATGATCCTCGAAGTACTGAGGGGTTCGCCACCACGAGGCCCAACCGGTGTGGATCAACACTGCCTTGCCCCTCAGGCCTGGGGTGAGGAAGGGCTCGACATCGATGGCGCGATCAACGGCGCCGGTCACTCGGACGACGACGGCCGGGAGATCCGCTAGCGACTCAAGCGGGAGCTCGGCCAGGTCGGCGCCCTGAGCAAATCGATGGAACGGGCTATCGACATAGGTTCCCGTGTTGGCGACCAGGTCGATGCGTCCGATATGGAACTCGGTTCCTGGGGCATAGCGCTGGCGCGACTCCTCACGGGTCAGAAAATCCGATACCACCGGCGACGGCAGGCCCTGATAGGTGACCATGCCGTCTTCGACAACATGGCTAAGATCAACCAGACGGGCGGGCATCACCCGCCGAGGCTAACTGTGGAGGCCCTCCGGCTCATCTTTGGTCGCTTCGTACCATCAGCTCAGTGTCCCCACGCATCTTTC
>DATEDN010000045.1:0-1527 GCA_035281645.1 Acidimicrobiia bacterium
GCGCTTGGAAGAAGAGCTGGACCGAGGGGATGTGGCCGCCTTCGTGGCTGAGCCCATCAGCGGTGCCACACGGGCGGCAGAGGTCCCACCCCCCGATTATTGGCCGGCGGTGGCGGAGCTCTGCCGTCGGCGTGAGGTCCTGTTGGTAGTGGACGAGGTGATGACCGGGTTCGGGCGCACGGGCCGCTGGTTCGGAATCGAGCATTGGGATGTCGAACCGGACTTGATGATTTGCGGCAAAGGCGCCTCCTCGGGGTACTGGCCGCTGGGATTGGCGATCGCCTCGGGTCGGGTATACGAGGCGATCCGAGAGAACTTTGTTCATGGCTTTACCTATTCCCATCATCCGGCCGGAGCGGCGGTGGGCAAGGCGGTCCTCGAGATCATCGTCGGCGAAGGCCTGGTGGAGGCGGCCGCTCGCCAGGGAGCTCTTCTCCGCAGCCGACTCGAGGACTCTCTGGGCGATCGCGTGATCGACATTCGCGGGAAGGGGCTCTTGATCGGAATCGAGCTTGATGCCGACCCCAAGGCCGTGGTGTCGGCCGCCCGGGCTCAGGGGCTGCTCGTGTACCCGGCAGCGACCGGGGCCATCCTCCTCGGCCCGCCCCTCATCATCACCGACCCCGAGATCGACCAACTTGTCGACCGCCTTACCGCGGCCCTGTTCCTCCCCCCGAAGGGGGGAGAACTGGAAGCCCCCCTCGGCCCTTTGGGCCACTCCCCCCAATGACTGGCTTCGCTCGTCCGGGGGAGAAACAGCCGAGGAGGGGGGACTAACCGCCGATGTAGCTCATCTCGACCTTGCGGCCGATCTCCACGGTCTGGCTGGTGCGAATCTCGGAGTATCGATCGTCCCGCCTCGACCAGACCGAAGCGATGGCGGCGTCAAGTTCGGCCTCGGTCGCCCCGCTGCGGAGCAATTCTCGGAAGTCGGTCCCGTGGGTGGCAAAGAGGCAGGTGTAGAGCTTTCCCTCGGCCGAGATGCGAGCCCGGGAACAGTCACCGCAGAAAGGCTGGGTGACCGAAGTAATCACTCCGATCTCGCCTTGACCGTCGAGGTAGCGATACCTTTGGGCGACCTCCCCGAGGTAGTTGGCGTCGATCGGCTCTAAGGGGAATGTTCGGTTGATCATCTCCACAACTTCCTTGCCGCTGACCACATCGTCGAGGCGCCAACCATTGGTCGAGCCCACGTCCATATACTCGATGAAGCGAACGATGTGCCCGGTCCCCCGGAAATGGCGGGCCATATCCAGCACCGACGTCTCATTCACCCCTCGCTTGACCACCATGTTCACTTTCACCGGGGTGAGTCCCGCCGCGGCGGCGGCCTCGATGCCTTCGAGCACGTTCTGAACCGGGAAGCCCACGTCGTTCATCGCCATGAAAACGGTGTCATCCATCGAGTCCAGCGAGACGGTGACCCGATCGAGCCCGGCCGCCTTGAGGGCTTCGGCCTTCCGGGCGAGCAGAGAGCCGTTGGTGGTGAGGGTGAGGTCGTCGACTCCCTCGATCCGGCCCAGCAGC
>DATEDN010000046.1:0-2785 GCA_035281645.1 Acidimicrobiia bacterium
TATATCGAGGGCGTCTTCGCTCCGGGCCGCTCCGACTGGAGGGAGGGCTTGGCGGCGGCTCACCATCTCCTCCTCGCCCACGGCCAGGCGGTCCCCGTCATCCGGGAGTTGTCTGATGGGGCCAACGTGGGGATCGCAATCGACTGTCGCCCTTCCACCCCGGCGACCCAGTCTCCTGCCGACGAGGCGGCGTGGCAACACTTCGATGGCTTCCGCAACCGTTGGTACTTCGATCCCGTCGCCGGCCGCGGCTATCCCGAGGATATGGTCCATACCTATCGCGAGCGCGGTCGATGGGATGACAGCCTCGTGCATCCTGGCGATCTTGAAGTGATCGCCACGCCGCTCGATTTTCTGGGGGTCAACTACTACACCGCGATCGAGGTAGCGGCGGGCAAGGAGGAGACCGAGCAGGGCGGAGTGGAGCCTGGTCCCAATCCACCCGAGGGGTACACCGAGATGGGTTGGAAGATCTTGCCGTCGGCTCTCACCGAGTTCCTGGTCCGGCTCAACAACGACTACCACCCAGCTTCGTTGGTCATCACCGAGAACGGTGCTTCCTATTCCGAGCCTCACCACGACCAACGCCGGATCGACTATCTCTCGGCTCACCTCGATGCGGTGGCAGACGCCATCGAACGTGGGGTTCCGGTCAATGGCTATTTTGTCTGGAGCTTGCTCGACAACCTCGAGTGGATTTCAGGGTTTAGTCAGCGGTTCGGATTGATCCACGTCGACTTTGACTCTTTGATCCGGACTCCCAAGAAGAGCTTTGACTGGTATCGGCGCCGAATTGCAGCCGGGTAGTCGGCTCGGAGTCACGATCGAGTCGATGGCTCACGGCGGCCGGGCCGTGTCGCGTCACCAAGGCCAAGTCGTGTTCGTCGAAGGGGCCTACCCGGGCGAAGGGGTGGAGGTGGAGATCACCCGAGTGGCGGCCAAACACTCCTTTGCCACCGCCACCCGGATCGTGGAGCCCAGTCCCGACCGCATCCCGGCTCCCTGTCCCCACTTTGGCCCCTGTGGCGGATGTCAGTGGCAGACGGCGGCGTATCCCGCCCAGCTTCGTTGGAAGCAGGAGATCGTCGCCGACCAGCTCCGCTTCGTTGGCCGGCTGCCGGAGGCTCTCGTTCGTCCGGCCATCGCGCCTGGGCCCGAGTACGGCTATCGCAACCGCATGGATTTTCGATTGATCGAGGGCCGGCCCGCCTTGCACCGGTTCGAAAGCCACGAGCTGGTGCCGATCTCGGTGTGCCTGCTGCTGGCGCCGCCGGTCCGGGCGATCTTCGACTCCCTCGAGGTGCGCCCTGGGGCCGAGCGGGTGACGTTGCGAGCCGGCGTCAACACCGGCGAGAGCGTGGTGCTCTTTGACGACGAGCGGGGCCGGTTCCACGAGGTCGTGGGCGGGGTTCGGTTTCGCATCACCAGCCGGGCGTTCTTTCAAACCAATACCGATGGCGCCGAGGCGCTGGTGACATTGGTGGGGGAGGCCTTGTGTCCGTCGTCGGATGACGTCCTCCTCGACGGCTATGCGGGGGGAGGGCTCTTCTCTGCCACGGTGGGGGCCAGTTGTCGGAAAGTGCTGGCGGTGGAGTCGGATCCGGTTGCCCTGGGCGATCTCAACGCCAACACTCGGGTCAACGTCATCGGCAAGCGCTTCGAGCGCGCCCGTCCCCTGCTGCCGAAGTCATGGGATCTGGCGGTGGTCGATCCGCCTCGAGCCGGGCTGGGCCGCGCCGCCGTGAACACGCTTGTGGCCGGACGGCCCCGTTCCATCGCCTACGTTTCCTGCGATCCCGCCACTTTTGCCCGCGACGCCGCCTGGCTGGTAGAAGCCGGCTACCAACTCGACTGGGTACAGCCGGTGGATCTTTTCCCGCAGACGTTCCACATCGAACTGGTCGGAGCTTTCAGGTTTACCGTTGCTCCATGATCACTGCTGCCCACACTCTCATCTATGCCGATGATCCGGCTGCTGCTCGGGCCTTCTTTCGCGATGTGCTTCAGTTTCCGTTTGTGGATACCGGCGGGGGTTGGCTGATCTTTAAGACCGGTCCCAGCGAGCTCGGGGTTCATCCCAGCTCATGGGAGTGGGAGGGCCAGACCGGCGCAACCGATCAGCTCTTCGATGTCTCATTGATCTGCGACGACCTCGAGAAGACGATGGCGGAGCTTGCCGGGCGCGGAGCCGAATTTGTCGGCGATGTCGTCCAGGAGGAGTACGGCCTCACCGTTCAGCTCAAGGTGCCCGGCGCCCGGCAGATGATGCTGTATCAAGCCAAATACGACCCGCCAGCGTTGAGCTGAGTTGGATCTCCAACCCTTGGCTGGCGACGGGCTGGCTGGGGGCTAGCTACCTGTGCCGTGTATTGGCTCGGATGGTTCGGTCTAGCTGGTCGACCGATTGAGAGATGGATTCGAAATCAGTTGACCTGCGTTTACCTGGCGGAGGCTCTGGACCCCCCGGCCATCTCAGCCTTCTCCGATGTACGGGGGATTGGGGATCGATCTCCATCCCCATCCCGTGGATGGCGACATGGTGGTGATACCAACAGAGGGTGATGAGGTTGTCGGGGTGATGGCTCCCACCCCGGGAGCGAGGATGGATGTGGTGGATCTGCAAGCGGTAACGGCTCCGACAGCCACTGATCCCACACATACCCATGTCCCTTGCCATCACCAGGGCCCGGATGGCGGGAGGAACCGCCTCCCCCAGATCGGAGTAGTGAAGGCAGTTGAGCTCGGAGGAGATCACTCGCACCTTCCCCCCACAGAGGATCTCGGA
>DATEDN010000047.1:0-1488 GCA_035281645.1 Acidimicrobiia bacterium
CAGGCGTTTTCGGTGGCGACGATCCCCTTCGTCCTCAACGATGTCACCCACGCCGTGTCCCCAGTCAAGCTGCACGAGTATCTGGCGGGGGGAAAGCCGGTCGTCACCACCGCCATGCGCGAGACGGCCTCCTACGACGTCGTCATGATCGGGCAGGATCGAAACGATTGGGTCGAGAAACTGGTCGAGGCCGAGCGGCTCTCCCACGATCCGGCGCATGTCGAGCGCTTGCGGATGACCGCCCGGGCAAACACGTGGGATCAGCGGGTGGGCTCGCTCATCGACGCCGCCGCCCGCCTTCACCTCGGCTGATCCATTGGTGAAAGTCTCGGTGATCGTCCCGGTACTGAATGAGCGCGATTCGATCACGCCGCTCGTCCGGGCACTGGTCTCGCAAAGCCGCCCGCCTGAGGAGATCGTGGTTGCCGACGGCGGTTCGACCGACGGCACCCTCGAGCTCCTCGCCTCCCTCGCGCAAGAGTTTCCGCGTCTGCAAGTGATCGCCGGACCGGGGCCGATCTCGGAGAATCGCAACGCCGCCATCGCCGCCGCCAAAAATGAGGTGATTGCCTGTACCGATGCCGGGTGCGTCCCTGAACCGCACTGGCTGGAGCAGCTCCTTGCCCCGATCGACGAGGGGGCCGAGTGGGTGGCAGGCTTCTACCGGCCGCACGGGAGGACCGTGGCCTCGACCGCAGCCGGGGCGGTGATGATGACGACCCTGCCCGAGGTGAACCTCGACAACTTCCTGCCCGGGGGCAGCTCGCAGGCATTCCTCAAATCGGCCTGGGAACGGGTAGGAGGATTTCCCGTCGGACGAGGGGTGGGAGAAGACACCCTGTTTGGCGAACAGATGCGATCCCTCGGATACCGGCCGGTCTTCGCTCCCAAGGCGGTCGTCGTTTGGGATCCCCCTCCCACGCTGACGGCGATGGAGAAGAAGGTATACGGCTGGGGGCAGGCGGATGGCATCAACCAGGTACGGGTGGGCGCATACGCCAAGGTGCTGGCGGCCTACTGGGTGTTTCCCTTCATCGCGTTGTTGGCGGCCCTTTGGCAGCCACCGCTGGGCATCGCCCTGCTGGCAGTCTTCGCCTTGCTGGTCGCCTATCGCACCCGCCACAAGTACGGGGTAACGCGATCACTGGCGAAGTTCTGGTGGATTCCGGTGGCTCATGTCCGTCAGCAACTGGCTGCCAGCGCCGGATGGCTCTCTGGTTACGGTTTCCGTCGCTTTCTCCGCAAACTCTGGGAAAGGGTCGGGGGCCGACCGATGACAACGAACGAAGGCGGTCCCGTCCGTCACAACGTCGACTTGTTGATGCCGAATCGCGCCGAGGTGACCCGCTGGTTGCCCGACCTGCCCCCCACTTACCGGATCGGGACCGGACCAGCCGACGATCGGCCGGTGGTATTCGGCACCCTCCAGCGCCGTCACCGATCCGAACCGAAGGTTGCCCCGTTGCGGGTGGAAGGAGGCGAACTCCG
>DATEDN010000048.1:0-26107 GCA_035281645.1 Acidimicrobiia bacterium
CCGGCTTGGATCACTCCAGCCACGATGAAAGGCGCCCGCAATCCGGTGGAGCGATCGGTAAACCTTGTCACTGATTCGGCGAGGAGACCTCCGAGGAACGCGCCGATCGGCATCATTCCCCAACCGAAGAATCGATAGACACTGTTAACCCGGCCCAGCAGGCGGTCGGGGATGATGGTTTGCCGAAGCGAGACGGTCACCACGTTCCACATGACGGCCCCCAACGAGGTGACGGCGAACATGATCCAGACCAGGACCGCCGAGGAGGTAAGACCTATTCCGATCGAGGTGAGGGCGCCGGTGATCAAGGTGAACTGGAGGGTCGCCCCCGAGCCCAATTTCTCGGAGAAGCCCGACGCCACCAAGCTGCCGATGACGCCCCCAGCGGCGCCTGCGGTCAGCAGCAAACCGAACTCCGAGGCTCCGAGCCCGAGAATTTCCTGTCCAAATAGAACGAACACCGCCAGGGTCCCGCTCCCCAGGGCATTGAGGATCCCGAGAATCACCGCCAATCGCCGCAGCAAGGGATGCCTCCAAAGCCAGAGGAATCCCTCCTTGAGGTCGGACCCGAAGCTGGGACGAGCGGTGCCCGCCTCTCCTGCTGCTGCCCGGAAGCTTCCGGTGAGGAGAGCGAGAATTGCCGCCGACACGGCGAAGGTGGCGGCGTCGACGAAGAACGGAAGCGAAAAGGCGATGGCGAGAAGAACGCCTGCGAGAGGTGGTCCGACGAACGAGTTCATCACCATCTCCGCTCCCCAAAGCCGACCGTTGGCCTTTTCGAGATGGCTCTTATCGACTACCGATGGCATCAAGGTCTGGCCGGCGTTGTCTCGCAACACTTCCGCCATCCCTAGAAGCAATGCCGAGGCGTAAATAGTGGTCAGAAGCAGAGCGGGATTGGCGATGGCCGGGAGAACTCCGCCTTCGAGCTCCTCTGGGCTGGGAAGAACGTCCTGACTGGCGAGGACAATCGCCGCCACGGCAAAGGTGATGAGAGCACGCAAGGCGTCCATGGTCACGACGAGTTTCTTTCGATCGACGCGATCGGTGATGACACCCGCAGGCAGGGTGAAAACCAGCCACGGAATCCTCGTGGCAACCCCGACCAGTGCGATGTGGATCGGATTGCGAGTGACCGCGGAGGCCAACCATGGGTAGGCGACCAGGGCGAGCCCGTCTCCAAAGTTCGAGATGACGCTGGCGATCCATAGCTTCCAATAGTTGACACCCAGGGAGACGCGCGCGGTGGGCGTAGAAGTCACGGTGTTGGCAATAATGCCAGATGGCAACGGTCCGACCCGCGGCTTTGGCGGACGCTGAGAGGATCGGTGAGATTCATATCCGTTCCTGGCAGGAGGCTTACCAGGGCATCCTCCCCGATGCGTTCCTGGCTTCGCTCTCGGTCGAGGCTCGGGTCGCCTTCTGGCGGAGCGACCTGGCGGCGTTGGGCGAAGGAGATCTTGCGCTGGTCATCGAGAACGGATCGTCGGTCAACGGGTTCGCCCGCTTAGCACCAAGCGCCGACCGCAACCACGGAGAGGTTCAGGCGATCTATCTCGATCCCGATCACTGGCGAAAGGGTTGGGGGCGCACCTTGATGGTTGCGGCGGAAGACTCTCTGGCCGGGCTGGGCTGGAGCGAGGCGATCCTCTGGGTCCTGGAAAAGAACCTGCCGGCTCGTCGCTTCTACGAGGCGCTGGGCTGGCGGTCCGAGCCCCGTCGTGCGCTGCTGAACATCGGCGGCGCCGACGTGCAAGAGATCCGCTATCACAAGGTCTTCTGATGCAGAAAGTCGGGGTGTGGGAACCATCGGAGCCGGTGCCGGCTGGAGAATGGGAAAGGCGTCTGGCCGCCTCAGAAGCCGAAATCGTTGCGGTCCTTGAGCCCGATCAAGACGAGGTTCTTCCGGCTCTCGTCCTCCAACTGGGCGATGCCAGCCTCATCTCTGCCTACTCACCGGTAACTGACGCCCTCAAGGTGGTGCTGGACGGGCTGGTGGTCGACTCCATCGATCGCGACGACGTGGTCGAACTTCGCCCGCCGTTTGCGTTCAGGGTCAAGTCAGCGTTGCCGGTGATCAAGGCACTCGACCCGGGCCAACCCATTGACCTCCTCGAGGCCCTGGCGGCTTCGATCAAGCCGGTGGTTTTTCGGCCCTAGCGATCTGTGCGGCGACGATGTTTGATCGCCCAGACGGCAGCGACGGTGGCGGCGCCGGCGGCGACCGCGGCCCCCGATACCACCGGGCTCGGCCGGGGAATTCTCAGGGCCACGGGCTTTTCGAATTCGAGTATCTCCCATTGGCGTTCGTGCGCTATTGCCCGCAAATCCTTGTCGGGGTTGACCGCAACTGGGTGACCCACTGCCTCCAGCATCGGGAGATCGGTGACCGAGTCCGAATATGCAAATGAGTCGGGCAGGGAGATGTCTTCTCGCATCGCCATTTCCCGCATCGCTTCGGCCTTTCCCGAGCCGTAGGCGTGAAACTCGATGTCGCCCGTGAACCGTCCCGTCTCATCGATTTCAGATCGGGTGGCGATCACGTTGTCGAGACCGAGGTGATGACACAAGGGCTCCACGATCTCGATCGGAGAGGAGGAGATAACCACCACCTGGCGGCCGGCCTTCTGATGCTGTTCGATAATCGAAAGAGCTTCGGCGAAGACGAGCGGCTCCACCACCTCAGCGACCGTCTCGGCGACCAATCGTTCGATCTCGGCTTTGTCCCAACCCTTGGTCAGCTGGCTGAGCTCGGATCGCATTCTTTCCAGCTGCAAGCGATCCGCACCGAACATCTGGTAATAGGTCTGGGCGATCCCTGCCTTGAGCAAGGCCCGGCGGTTGAGGAGACCGGCGCGATAGAGCGGGCGCGAGAACGCCAATGTCGAGGATCGGGCGATGATCGTCTTGTCGAGATCGAAGAAAGCAGCTGACCCTGCCATGCCTGGAATTTTACGGAAACCCTCATTAATGACACCAGGAAGGTCGCTTGGCAAGAGCTAGTTCGAACGCTTTTTACTCCATACCTTCCGATCGTGGCGCGAATCCTCGGAGTCAGGACAGAGACAGATTCGGTGCTCTCAGTGGTGGCCCCACTGGGCCTGGCAGCAGCTGCCGATGAAGCCTCACTTCTTATCGATCTCGATCCGAGTGGTCCCGCCTATCCCAGTCGGAGGTCACTCGCGGACCTGGTGTCAGAGGGACCGACCCGAGCGGAGTTGACGCCGGGAACCGAAGGCATGGCCGTCCTTCGCAACGGTGGCGTTGTATGGAGTGAGGCAGTGGCAACTGTGGAGCGCCTTGGCAGTTCTTGGTCATCAATCACCCTCCGGGTTGGAATTCACGACACCGGGCTCCCTTGGCCGGTCATACCCGTGGTTCCACTGCTGCCCGGGTTTCTGACTGTTGCTGACGGGCGCCCAGCGGTCTGGCAGGCGAGCGAGCGAGGCCAGGTCGCACCAGGGCCGGGTCCGGTGTTGCCGCCCATCGGTCGAAAGGTGATCCATCACCTCTTAGAAGCGCGCTCAATTCCTCGTGGCCGCTGGGTTCGGAGCTGGCGTCAGGTTTGGGAGCTGCCGTGGCCCTGACCGATCACAGCTTGGCGGCAAGGTTGACCGGAGCGCTGATCGATTCAGACGCCCCCCTGGAAAGGCATCAGCTGCGTCTGGCCGTTCGCCGTCTAGCGGCGGTGGAAGCGCCTCTCGCAGCTGAGAGCCTGCTCGAGGAGGTCGTAGATGCCCTGATCGGACTGGGCCCACTCGAGGTGTTGCTGCGGGACCCGGACGTGAGCGACGTTTTGGTCAACGGGCCTAGTGAAGTTTTCGTCGATCGAGAAGGCACACTCTCCAAAGTCGATTTCGGCTTCCCCGACGACGCAGCGGTGGTTGCGGCGGTGGAGAGAGTGATAGCCCCGCTCGGATTAAGGCTCGATCGCGCATCTCCGATGGTCGATGCCCGATTGACCGACGGCAGCCGATTGCACGCGGTGATTCCGCCTGCCGCAGTGGATCATCCGGTCGTTGCGGTGCGAAGGTTTGTTCGCTCGATCGATTCTCTGGAGGACCTGCTGGCGCGTCGAACCATCACCGGCGCCCAGGCCAAGCTTCTGCGACAGCTAGTCGAGGATCGAGCCAACCTGATCGTCAGCGGCGGGACCGGGGCCGGCAAGACCACGCTCCTCAATCTTCTGGGGGCAGAGATTGCAGACGGCGAGCGAGTTGTGACCATCGAGGATGCCGCTGAGCTCGCATTCGGTGGCCACGTTGTGCGCCTGGAGGCTCGCCCACCCAATTCAGAAGGAAAGGGAGCAATTTCGCTCCGGGCACTGCTGCGTTCGGCCCTTCGACTCCGACCTGATCGCATCGTCGTTGGAGAGGTTCGCGGCGCCGAGGCATTGGACATGATCGGCGCCCTCAATACCGGTCACGACGGGTCGATGGCGACCGTGCATGCCAACAGCCCCGAGGAGGCAATGTGGCGTTTGGAGACGCTGGCGCTGTCGGGTGAGGATCGGGTGGGGGAGGAGGCGGTTCGCCGACAGCTGTGGGCAGCGATCGACTGCGTGCTCCAACTCGAACGTCGCCAGGGATCCCGAAGGCTGGTTTCGATCGGAGAGGTGAAGAACCAAACCATCGAGGTCGTGTCGTGCTGACCGCAATCATTCTTTGCCTGGGTCTTCGCGGCGAGCTCGCAGCGGCGCATGCTCTTTTGCTCGCGTTGACCTGGTCGAGTCCGGAAGTAGCGGTTGGCCCGCTAGCCATGGCCCTCGGCCTCGTGTTTCGGGACAAGGGTCGATCCACCGAGTCGGCGCTGGTGGCCGGCTGGCTGCGGACCGCCGCCGGCGAACTTCGAGCGGGAAGTTCCCTTCGATCCGCAGTTGCCAGGGCAGTTGAGGCCTATCCCGATCTCGGGCTCGAACGGATCCGGCGCCTTGCAGACGCCGGTCGTCCTCTCTCCGAAATGAGCGTCGTCTTAGCCGAACGCGAAGGGATGGAGGCAATAGCGGCGGTAGTGGCGGTGGCGGGATCGACCGGGGGCTCGGTGGTAAAGGTGCTGGAGACCCTGGCGACCGAAGCGGCCGACGAAGCGACCCTGCAGCGGGAGAAGCGCTCTTTGACCGCGGCCGCGCGATGGTCGATCGTATTGGTGGGGGGGTTTCCATTGGCAGTACTGGCTGCCCAGATCCTGCGAGGCGAACTCGGGACGATGCTGGCCGCCGGGACCGTCCCGGCGGCGATGGTCGTCATTGGGGTCTCACTCCTGACCCTCGGTCTGTTGACCGTGGGCCTGCTGCTGCGAAGGGTTCGCACGCTATGAAGGAATCCCTCTCTCGAGCGATCGGCCGGCGCCCAGTGCTTGCCTCTCTGGCAGCGGTGATCCTGATTCTGCGACCGTTGGCACTCGCTCTGGTCCTTTGCAGTCTCGGTGGTCGCCATCTCTGGCGGAAACGGTCTTCCCGCCGGGCTCGGTTGCGGTCTGCACCCGAGCAGCAGGCGCTCTTGGCGCGCATTGTCCTTGTTGGTCTGACGGCGGGTCTACCCCTGGTCTCGGCCTTGGATCTCGCCCGAGGATTCGTTCGCGGTGAGGTAGCCCAAGAAACCGACGCCGTGATCCGTCGGTCCCGCCGCCACGGTATGGCGCTCGCCCTGGCTGGGTCGGGACCCCTTACCCGCCCGTTGCTGTCGCGTTTGGCGATGGCTACTGCATCAGGCGCACCTGTGGCAGAAGCTGTTGCAGACCATCTATCCGAAATGCGCCAGCTTCGGCGCACGGCGGCTTTGGAGCGAGTGCGCCGGCTCCCGGTCACGCTGATGGTTCCCCTGGGGCTTTTGATCCTTCCCGGATTCGTGGTCCTTTTCGTGGGCCCGATCTTGTTCCGCTCGTTCGGCAGCCTCGTGGGGACGTTGCCTTGACATTGCTTCCCCCCGTCCCGGCCGGTCGTCGGGAGCAAAGGAAAGGAGCCAGTGATGCTGGCAATTTGGCAGTGGTTGGCGCCGGCCCGGGGCGACGAGCGCGGGCAAGGAACAGTCGAGTACTTCCTGGTGATCTTGGCGGCGACGGCCCTCGCGGTCATCCTCTTCAAATGGGTGCAGTCGAGCGGCGGCACGTCAATCATCAGCACGATCCTCGGCAAGGTCGTGGGCTGGGTAGCCGGCCAGTTCTGAGTGCCGAACGGGGAGGGGTGGCGATGGAGATGGCAGTCACCATCCCGACTCTCCTTCTGGTTCTACTGGCGATCCTCGAGGTGGTCGTCGTAGCCCGTATCCAGTTGGAGCTAGTGGCTGCGGCCCGCGAAGGCGTCCGCGTGGCAGCTACTGCTCCCGGCCCGGAGGCGGCGGTGGAAGCCACCACTGCCGCGCTTTCCCCTCAGCTAGCCCAGCGGGCAAGAGTCTCGGTGGTGCGACCGGCGGTCGTGGGACGACAGGCGATCGTGACGGTAAGTCTGCGACACCGCTTGACGACTCCGATCATGAGATGGGCGACTGTGGATCTTCACGGGCGGGCGGTGATGAGGGTCGAAAAGTGAAACCGATCGGAGAGCGAGGGTCGGCCTCGATCCTGGCCCTCGCTCTCGTCCTATCTGTCAGCGCCATCGGGCTGGCGGTGTTGGCGGCCGCACAGCTCGTGACAGCCCGAGTCCGAGCTGTCAATGCGGCTGATGCGGCGGCGCTCGCCGCCGCCCCCGCCACCTTCCCAGCGCTTGCAGTTGGCGAAACTCCCTCGGCGGTGGCTGCGGAGATGGCAGAGGCCAACGGTGCCCATTTGCTTCGCTGTCTATGCCCGGTCGTTCGTTCTTTCGATCCCCGCGACGTCGAAGTCGAGGTCGCAGTGGCAACACGCATCGCCATCGTTGGCGAGGTGCAGGTACGGGCGGTTAGCCGGGCCGAATACGTTCCCTGAACGGAAACCTCGGTTTAGGTTTTCGCCGCACCTGGGCACCAACTGAGGATGAGACGCCTCATTGTTCAACAATTCACAAGCATCGATGGGCAGGCGGCCGATCCAGACGGGGCGACTGATTTCGTTTCCGAGTACGCCGCCAAGAACGACCAGAGCTTCGAGCGCGAGGCCTTGAAGTTCATGGACACCATCGACACGATGGTCCTCGGTCGCAAGACCTACGAGCTGTTCTCCAACTACTGGCCCAATGCCTCTGGCGTCGATGCCGAGTGCGGGAGGAAGCTCAACGCTCTCAATAAGTTCGTCGTCTCCTCATCCCTCAAGGAAGCACCTTGGGGGGATTGGGAGGGCGCCACGATCATCAGGAAGGAGCCCGAGGCAGCTATCCGCGCCCTCAAAGAGGAAGCCGGCAAGGACATCGTCATCTGGGGGAGCATCATGCTCGCCACCGCCATGATGCAGGCCGGACTGGTGGATGAGTTGCAGCTGCGGACGATCCCGGTGGTACTCGGTAACGGACGCCCGCTCTTCGACGACGATCTCGATTCTTTGGGCCTCAACTTCAGAAAGGCGACTCCTCACGACGAGGGGTTGGTGTTGCTCCAATACGAAACCGCGACTGCGTAGCGATAGCTACGCCGGGTTCTCGCTTCTTATAGTCGGAGGGGTATGAGAGAAGCGTTCTTCGCGCTGAGCACCGATTGGAAAGAGGGAATCAACTGGGCCAACGTTCGGGAGTGGCGCCTGAAGCGAGCCCATGAGGCGATGGAGCGGCACGGGCTGGGTGCCTTGTTGCTCTTTTACGACGAGAACATGCGGTATGTCTCCTCGACCTTGACTCCGGGATGGAACCGTCTCAAACCGGGGCTTCGCTACGTGGTCCTAGCAAGGGGGAAGAAGCCGATCGTGTACGAGCAGGGCGACATCGGTTTCCATCTCCAAGTGCACAACCCTTGGATCCCCAAGGAGAACATCCGCTATTCCTACGCCTGGATCAAGGGAGCGGTGGGGCCAGCGGCCGAGCAGCAGGTCACCAAGTTCGTCAGCTCGCTGCTGAACGATCTTGAGGAGGCGGGAGTCAAAGACCAGCCGCTGGGCGTCGACTTCATCGACATCAACCTGATCAGGCAGTTCGAAACCAGGGGCATCACCTGGACTGACGGGATGTCGCCGATGATGGAGGCGCGGGCAATCAAGAGCCCTGACGAGATCAAGGCGTTCTCGATCGTTGGTGCCATCTGCGACTACGTCCACTACGAGATCACCAACTTCATCAAGCCCGGGCTCAGCGAGAACGAAGTGGCCGCCTTCGGGTTCGAGAAGCTCTATTCGATTCCCGGGATGGAAGACGTCGAGGATGTAATCGTCTCTTCCGGCCCCAACGCCTGGCCCAACTGGCGCAACTTCTCCGACCGGATGATCCGGCCCGGCGAGCTGGTCATCGTCGACCTCGCCGCGCTTACTTGGAACGGGTTCAAATCCTGCGTCTACCGCACCTACTGCGTCGGGGGAGAGCCGAGCGATGAACACAAGCAGACCTACGACTTGGCCCACCGCTGGCTTTGGGACTCGATCGAGGCGACCAGGCCGGGTGTCACCACCGCCGACGTTGCTTCCAAGTGGCCTTCGGCCAAGGAGGTTTGGGGCTATGAAGAGGAAGACCAAGCGGCGGCCAACTTCTGGGGCCACGGGCTTGGCCTCGCCCAGTACGACCCGCCCGTGATCTCCCGCATCTGGTCACTCGATCACCCCGTTGAAATCCAGACCGGCATGACTTTCGCCCTCGAGACTCAGCATGGCAAGCTCCACGATCACGGGGTGCGGCTCGAGGAGATGCTCTACGTGACCGACACCGGGATCGAAATGGTGTCGAGCTATGCCAGCCACGAGATCATCACCGTCAAATGATCCGAGGTTGATCACAAGCCTCGACCAACCCGCGGCCGTCGATCCCGAACGCGTCGGCGCCAAGGCGGCGGCGTTGGCCCTCGCCCGCCACGACGGACTTCCAGTCCTCCCCGGGTTCGTGGTCGAGTCGTCCGCATCTCGATTACACATGCAGCTGGGGGCATCGGCCCTGCGGGCTCGCGGTTCGGGTGGTGCCCGGCTGGCAGTGGGCTCCGAGCCTGTCGCCGCCGCCGATCTGTTCGTGGACGCCGGGCGGGGGCTGGCGCCCACTCTGGCGGTCCGCTCCTCCAGCCCGCTCGAGTCGAGCGGGTACTGGGCCGGGGCCTTCACCTCCTATATCGGTATTGCTCCCGAGGAGCTGCCCAAGGCGATCGCCGGCTGCTGGGCATCTGCCTTCTCGGTTGACGCTCTCGGACGCCAGAGCCAAGTTGGAATCGGGCCAGGCACGATACCGATGGCGGTTCTGGTGCAGCCCGCCATCGAACCGGGCGTCGGGGGAGTGGCCGAAGTCAGGCCCGATGGGTCCCTTTGGATCGAGGCGGTGGCTGGGTCCCCAGCCGGGCTGTTGCAGGGATGGGAAAGCGGAGCGGTCGCAACCAAGAGGGAGCGATGGCAAGGCGACGATGCCATCGCCCTGGTCGGAGCCGAGACGCTCGACCACCTCGGGGTGGTCCTCGCAAAGGTGAGCGAGCGATATGGCTACGACCGGTGCGAATGGGGCCTCGCCTCCTCTCTATGGATCCTTCAGCTCCAGAAGATGGAGAGTCATAGGCCAAGCGCCTGGGAGTCTTCGAGGCTTGCGGCGGTCCTCGCCGAGGGGGATCGATACCAGGGCATCGCCGTGGCAAATGGAGTCGGTATCGGTCGCCGGCATCATGTCAATGGAGAAGACCCCAAGGCCCCGCCGGCGGGTGCGGTAGTCACCGCTTCGACGGCTCTGCCCAGCCTCTCCCAACTGATCTGGGGCGCCGCCGGCCTCGTCACCCACCGCGGCAGCCCGGCCGCTCATGTCTTTGAGGCGGCGAGATCGCTTGGGGTGCCGGCGGTCTGCGGTGTCGATCTCGGACCGGCCACCGACCAGATCGTCGCCGTCGACGGCTACTCGGGGAAGGTGGCGACTCTTCCGGTACCGCCGATCCCGTAGAGCCGGGCGGCGGTTTCACCGCAAATGGCGGCCCGGTCCTCGTCGTCGAGGCCTTCGGTGGCCGCAATCAACCCCAGCGGGTCGGTTTCGCTCATGTCGAAGGGATAGTCGGTGCCCAAGAGCACGTGGTCGGCACCCACCACGTCGACCAGGTGTCGCAGATAGAGGGGCTCGAAGACGACTGTGTCGAAGAAAAGCATTTTCATGTAGTGGCTGGGAGGGTGATCCGGGATTTGGGCTCGGGTTTCCGGACGCACCTTCCAGGTGTGGTCGGCGCGGGAGGCGTAGAAGGGGAGGTAGCCACCTCCGTGTAAGAGGATCACCTTGAGGTCGGGATGCTCCTCGAAGAGCCCGCTGAAGATCAATCGGGTGGCAGCCACCATGGTCTCCAGCGGATTGCCGATGCAATTGACCAGGAAGTAGTTCCCAAGGCGCTGGCTCTCCGGATAACCGCTCGGGTGGAGGATGACCGGAATGCCCTTGGCCTCCACCGCCGCCCAGAAGGGCCGGAATCGGGGCTCGTCGAGGTTGGCGCCGTTCACGGTTCCCCCGATCTGGAGGCCCCTGAACCTGAGCTCGTCGACCGCCCGGTCCATCTCTCCGATCGCCAGATCGACGTCTTGGAGAGGGACCGTCGCCCCCAGGGGGACGAAGCGGTCCGGGTAGGCGGCAGCGGCCGCGGCCAGATTGTCGTTCTGGATGCGGGCCGACTCTGCCCCGCTTGGCGCCGGAGCCCAGTAGAAGTACTCGGAGACGAAGGTGGAGAGCCCCTGGATGTCGATCCCCATCCGGTCCATTGCCTCGATGCGCGATGCCGGATCGGTGAGGGCGGGAAGGATGCCTTGCACCATCGTCAGGTTGTGAGCGACCGAGTCGGCGCCCATGAAGTAGTCATAGGGCTCGTGCTCGGGACGGCGGTAGCGCTCGACAGACGGCCTGCTAGCCGGTGTGGCGAGATGGCAGTGAATGTCAACTGTCGTCATTCACCAGAGCCCGAGGCGGCTAATCCCAATCGTCGTCAGTCTGCTCGTTGCCCACACCTCGAAGGCAACCTGCCGTCCGCTGGTGGCTTGGGCGAGCCGCGAGCCGCCGGTTGCCAGAAAATAGATCCTCCCGTTGTGGAAGCGGTAGGTCACGGGGTAGATCTGTGGAGTGCCGGGGTCATCGACGAAGCCGATTCGCCCCAAGGTTTGATCGTGAAGAATCTGAGCGCAGCGCGCTTGGGACAAGATGTGAAAGCGCGAGGCCCGCTGGTGAACGACTCTGGGCTGGTCACTGCTCACCTGAGGGACTTCTTCCATGGTCTCCATATTCAAGGGCGCTCTCCCCGTCGATAGGGCCATACGGTAGGTTCGCCTCAATGTCGCGCATCGCGAAGGACGGGCCTGCGGCCCGTCCTTCGCGGTCACCCTGCAGGTCGGTCAGCTGGTCGACATTTCGACCGGGATCTTGCGCGGTTCGAATTTCGCCTTCTCTTCCGGCAGCAAGACCTTGACGGTCAAAACCCCATCCTTGTAACTGGCCGAGACCTTGTCGGCGCTGACGCCTTCCGGGACTGGGATCCTGCGCACGAACTTGCCATACCGGCGCTCGTGGACATAGCGGTCCTCGTCCTTGACCTCTTTCTCCGCGCTCTTCTCTCCCTTGATCATGAGAAAGTCCTCGTCGACCGTAATCTCCATGTCCTGGGCGGGATCGATCCCGGGGAGCTCGGCCTTGATGATCAGTTCGCCATCGGTGCGAGTTGCATCGATCGACGGGCGGAAGTCGAACTCACGACCTTCAAAAAGCCGAGGGAATCGGAACATAGGATCCCAGTCTCTGTCGAGTTCGAAGAAGGGTCTCCAAAGCTCCAGCTTCATCATTTCACCTCCTTCCAGGCTCGCTGGTTGCCGGCCTGACCACAGGCAAACCGGGGCCAGGCCCGTGTGATGATCTTCTTGTCCAAAGGACCCTGACCGCAAGGGTCGAACGTCACATCTCGAGTGAGAAGCGCGGGAGCCGCGACCAGACTGCCTGCAAGGAGGGCCAGCGCGATAGCGTTGTTACTCATGGCGGTTCGATTGCATCCCGAAACCAGCCCCCCTCCCACCAGCGCCCTCGCCTACGCCACACAGCGAGTTCCCATCGCATCGCCCTGGGAGCCGGCGGCCGCGGTCCTGGGACGATTGAGGGAGCCCCAGGCCTTCGACTGCATTGCCGAAGTTGCCGTCGTCGACCATGAGCGACTGATAGGTGTTGTTCGTCTCGAAGACCTGGTCCTGGCGCCGGCGCCAACCCCAGTCTCGGAGATAATGGACCCGGACCCTCCCAGCATCCGACCGGGGGCCGATCAGGAGGCGGCAGCCGAAAAGGCGGTAGAGCACCAAGAATGCAGCCTGGCCGTCGTCACTGAGGACGGTGCCTTTCTTGGTTTCATCCCTCCGCATCGCATGCTCCGCGTGCTCCTCGATGAGCATCGCGAGGACTTGGCTCGTATCTCGGGCTACCTGCACGAAAGCGCTCGGGCCCGCGGTGCCAGCGAAGAGCGACTGCTCAGGCGCTTCTGGCACCGCTTCCCATGGCTTTTGGCCGGATTAGCGGCGGCGATGGCGGCGGCGGCGATGGTCTCGGCGTTTGAGCGGGGGCTGGCGGCGCATCTGGAGTTGGCCTTCTTCGTTCCCGGCGTGGTCTACATTGCCGACGCGATCGGAACCCAGACCGAGACGCTGGTAGTCAGAGGGCTCTCGGTGGGCGTTTCGGTTTCGGCGGTGATGCGACGCGAGCTCATCACGGGAGTCGCCTTGGGAGCCGTCCTGGGAGCGATCGCCTATCCCATAATCACCTTCTGGTTCGACCCGCAGATCGCCTTGACCGTCTCGGCGAGCCTCCTGGCGGCGTCCACGGTCGCCACTGGAGTGGCTATGGCTCTGCCTTGGCTGTTCTCCGCCCTCGACATCGATCCGGCGTTCGGAAGCGGGCCGTTGGCTACGGTCATCCAGGACCTCCTGTCGCTTGCCATCTACTTCGCGTTCGGCACCCTGATACTGCTTTGAACCCGGCCAGGGACTTTGGCCTCTACGAGTCCGATCTGAACGACCCTTGACTCGAGCCTGACCGTCAGCACGGAATCGATCCCCAAGCTCGATCTTCGTAGCGGCTTCGAACTGGACACAAAGACCTTGGCGGCACTGACGCCTTCCGGGGCTACGCCTTTCTCATTGCTCGCCAGCTTCGACTTCGGCGGCCAGAGCATCTAGATCACCGGCCACCGGCACATGACTCCATACTCGCAAACCCTGGAGGAGTCGGGCGTACTCGACGGCCTGGTGTGGCGGGACCACGACCCTGATCGGCACATCATCGCGCAGCGAACTCTTGTATTGGCGAAGGATGGCGCGGTGTTGGGGGCGGTCGAGATCGAGTTCGAAGACGATCCCCCGGGCCCCTTCGGCTAGCTGGCAGCCCTCTCCTTTCAGGATGGGGCACAGAGTGCCTGGCGCAGGGCCGTTGCAGACCATGACCCGGTGTCCCAACTGTTCGAGGAAGTGTTTGTCCGCAACCTCTTCACCGGCGGGAACATCGAAAAGTATGTAGTCCTCAGACATCTCGGGCTCCTTTGGCACAGCGTGTCTGCGAAAGCCCCTGTCCGGCAAGGGGAAAAAGACCGTATCCGGTGAGGCTTTTTCGTGATGTGGGGATCGATCGAGGCCTGGCCATGCACGTCCCGATCCCCAGGGGTAGATTGCGACGGAGTTTCAGCGAAAGATGGAGGGCCGCGTCGATGAGGGCCGAACTGATTTCTGAGACCGCCAAGCTGTGGGAGGCCGAACCGGACAAGGCCAGGGGAAAGCCGACGGTCAAGGCGCGTTCAGAGGGCGCTCTCGCAGTGATGGAGGCTGGAACATTCTCCTGGCAGGCCGACCTCCCGTCCCCCCTCGGCGGGTCGAACCAGGCCCCCAGCCCCACGGCCCTCCTGCTGAGCGCTCTGGCAGGCTGTGCGGTTGTGTTCATCCGCGACACCCTCGGTCCCCAGCTGGGCGTGAGCATCGAGAGCGTCGAAGCGACTGCCTCATGTGAAGCCGACAGCCGTGGGCTGCTGGGCATGGAGGGGGCCGAGCCCGATTTAAGGAACATCGGAATCGACATCCGAGTGGTTTCTCCCGATGGCGAGGACGGAGTCAACCGTGTCATGGCCGCCTGGAAGGAGCGTTGCCCGATCTACCTATCCCTCATCAAGCCGATGGTCGTGAGGGTCGACGCCAGCACAGGGAACGGCTAGGGAGAGGGGGCGCTCCCGGGGGACCTAGGGTCAAACGCACGGTGGCCGCGGAAGGGCCGATGAGTGGACTTAGTGCGTCCCGGGAAGTGGTTCGCTTTTGTCGAGCCCGTGACGGGGTCAGGATCGCGTACGCGGTCCACGGCCAAGGGCCGCCGCTGATCCTCGGCAAGAACTGGATCAGCCACCTTCAGTACGACTGGGATGACCCGTTGCTCGGGCACCTCCTCAATGCCCTCGGCCATGTGGCAACAGTGGTCCGGTACGACGAACGCGGCTACGGGCTGTCCGATTGGGAGCCGGAGGATTTCTCGCTGGAGGCGAGACTCGGCGACCTGGAGTCAGTGGCGGCCGCAGCTGGCGTCGATCGGTATGCCGTCATGGCAATGGGGCAGGCAGGCCAGGTCGCGATCACTCATGCGGCCCAACATCCTGAGCGTGTGACCCGCCTAATTCTTAACGGCACGTTCGCCGGGGTGACCGACGAGTATCGGGCGAGGTTCGAGGAGTACTTCGCGACGCTGGTGCAAATCGTTCGCTACGGCTGGACGCTCCCCGATTCCCGCTTCCGTCGCGTCTTCTCCGAGAGCATGGTCCCGGGAGCGACGGAGACCCAGAAACGCTGGATCGACGAGCTCCAACCGCTCGTCACCAGCAAAGACACAGCAATCAGCGCTGCCCAGGCGCGGCAGAAGGCGGACGTCATGGATCTCCTCCCGGATGTGGCTGCGCCCACGCTCGTGCTCCACGCGCGTGGCAACCGAATGGCCCCGTTTGAGCAAGGTCGGCTCATGGCCGCTCACATCCCCGATGCACGTTTGGTCGCGCTGGAGAGTGAGAACATGTCGCCCCTTGCCAACGAGTCAGCTTGGCAGGTCTGGCAGGAGGAGGTCACGAGGTTCCTGGAGCCTGATCGTGGGTCAATTCTCACCCGCTCAGTCCGATCCGAACCCGTGGAACAGCTGACAGAAAGAGAGGTCGAACTCCTGCACCTGGTGGCTGACGGTCTCACCAACGACGAGATAGCAGAGCAGCTGACGCTCAGTGCCCGCACGGTCGAACGCCACCTCTCCAACGTCTACCGCAAGCTGGGGGTATCCGGCAGGGCGGCCAGGGCAGCCTCGGTCGCCTACATCTTGAGGAATTGATAGGTACGTGTTCGGCGCCACCGTGTGTTATGCCCGGGTCCTGAGGTTGCGTGCAAGCACCGATGCGGCGAGCGAGAAGTGTCCGTAGCTTGGTTGTCACACCAAGCAAGGAGCAAACGATGATCGACGAGACACACACCGTGACTATCAGCCGCCCGGTGAAAGAGGTGTTCGACTTCGTAGCAAACCCATTGAACGAGCCTGCTTGGCATTTCGATGTGAAGGAGGTTTCCCGGCCCAAGGAAGGTCCGTACGAGCTCGGCGAGACCTTTCAGTGGGTCGTCAAGTTCGGAGGGTCCAAGACATACTCATTAGAGGTCACGGGACTCGAGCCCAACCGTTTTATCGAGATCACGACCCGTGAAGGCTCGGTCCTCCCTGTTCTCACCCACACCTTCCAGCAGGATGGGGACAGCACCCGCTACACGCGGCGGGTGCGGTTCGAAACCAGGGGTTTGTTGCGGGTTATGGCCCCAGTTATGAAGCGTATGAGAAACCCAAATACAAGGTGGGCGGAGAACCTAAAGGAGCTTCTCGAGAGTTGACAGCAGGATCTTCCGTCAGGATAAGAGGACGATGGTGGCGCCGGTCAATACCAGGATCACCCCAGTGAAGAAACGCGGGTTCATCCGCTCAAATGGTTGGTGGAACATGATCGGCACCAGAGCGATGACGAAGATCACCGACAGCTGCTGGATGGTGATGGCGACGGCAATGGTGGTGAGGTCGAAGGACAACCATTGGGAAGACACTGCGATTGCACCGCACAGGCCAGCAAACACAATCCAGCGCACCGCAGAGATGGGATACGGCTTCCATCCGCCGGTGGCGGTGAGCAACATCGCATAGACCACCACGCTTGAGGCGAGCCCAATCGTCAAGCCCTCGAGCGGGTGATCGAATCTCTCCAATCCGAATCGAATCAAGATGGGTGTGGACCCCCAGATCAACGCCACGGCCAGCGCGAACCAAGGCCGGCGCCATTCATCGGATCCCGACACTCTTCCACTGAGAGAGATCAGCGCCACTCCGATCACGGCCAGCACCACGCCCCCCACGATCGATACCGTGAGTGGCTCGTCGAGAGCGATGGCGGCCACCAGAGTGCCGATGATCGGAGCTGCCGAGACCAGGGCACCAGTGCGGGCGACCCCGATGGTTTGCTGGCTGAGTGCAAGCAGCGTCCATCCCCCCACGAAATGGAAGAGGGTGGTCACCCCGAAGATCACTACGGCGGCCCATGGGGCCGAGAACAGCAACCCAAAGTCGCCGATGAGCGCCGCTCGAAGAAGCAAAACCGCTTCCACCGCCACCAGAAGCCCGAAGGCGGTTCGGTAGGCGTCCACCAGCTGGTTCGCCTTCCGGTTGGAGACTTGGAGGAAGGCGAATCCGATTGCCGCCACCAGGGCCCAGAGGGGCCCGGTCAATCGACGCCGCTCAATGCTCCGGCGAGAGCTTCGACCGTGCTCGCATCGTGGGCCCCGGTGAGGCCGAGCACAACGACGTCGACTCCGGCGTCGAACATGGTCGCCGCCCGTGATGCCACCTCGGCCGGGTCGGGGTTGGGAGCGACCGACAGATGGCTCGAACAAGAGATCTCCCCGGGGTCGCGTCCCACGTCCTGGCAATGGCCCCACAGCACCTCGCGAAGGCGGAGCCACTCGCTCTTTTCATCCTCGATAAACAGAGCGTCCCACATCGAGGCAAAGCGGGCGGCGAGACGAAGCGTTCGCTTCTCGCCCCTACCGCCGATCACGATCGGAGGTCGAGGCTTCTGCACCGGCTTGGGCTCGTTGCGTGCGTTGCGGAGCTGGAAAAATCGGCCGTTGAAGTTCGAGTTCTCTTCGGTCAGCAAGAGGTGAATGACCTCGGTGCCCTCTTCGAACCGCGTCATCCTCTCATCGACCGTGCCGAGATCAAGCCCGTAGGCATCAGTCTCCAATTCATACCAGCCGGCCCCGAGACCGAGCTCGAGACGGCCCCCCGAGAGGATGTCGAGCGAGGACGCCATCGAGGCCAGCACCGCCGGGTGCCGGAAGTGCATGCCAGTGACCATCGTCCCCACCCGAATCCGGTTGGTGGCCTGCGCCAGGGCAGACAGGGTGACCCAGGCCTCGAGGCAGGGCCCGTCGGTGTCGCCCCGGATCGGGTAGAAGTGATCGAAGTTCCAGGCCGATTCGAAAAGATCGATGTTGTCGGCCGCTTGCCACACCTCCAGCATCCGGTCCCAGGTGGTGTGGTGGGTTGGGGTCTTCACTGCAAAACGCGCCATATTCAAATCCGATCCTCCTTGGGCACGGCGGACCGGCGATAGTCGGCTTCTTTGCAGCCCGCGCGGCGATGCTATATCGTGCGAAGCCGGTTAAGCAATCGATTGCCTAACCCGCCGAGGAGGACCGGATGACACCGCGGCTATCGACCGGATCAATGGAATACTGGTCGGCGTGACCTGGGGTAGGCGACGCGCCAGCCGGGCAGCGGGCGCGGTGGGAAATATCACGTATGCCTCCGAAATCCCCGCCTCCCAGCACTCGCGGGCCGGGTCAGCGACTCGGCCTGTGGTCGCCTCGGTCACCGATCTAAAGGTGTATTTTCAGACCAAAGCCGGGATGTTGCATGCCGTCGACGGTGTGTCCTTCGAGATCCGCGATGGGGAGACACTGGGGTTGGTTGGGGAGACGGGTTGTGGAAAGAGCGTCACAGCACGCTCGTTCATTCGGCTGGTTCCCACTCCCCCTGGGGTCTACGCCGGGGGCCAGGTTCTGTTTTGGTCTTCGGACGCCCGGCGAGAGGGGAGAGGGCCGATCGATCTGCTGACGATCCCAGATGACGAGATGCTCGATATCCGCGGCGACCGGATCGCCATGATCTTCCAAGATCCCGGCAAGGCACTCAACCCGGCGCTCTCGATTCGAAACCAGATCGCTGAGGTTTTTTACCAGCATCGCTCCGAGGAGATCCTGCAGTCTCTCGGTCCGTGGGCTCCGCGCATGATTCGTCGGGCCGCACGTCAGGAGGCGACCGGCTTCGAGAGATTTCTGCTGACCCTCCCTCCATTTCGTGCTCGCGCCGAAAAGCTCCGGGAAAAGGTCGATCAGCTGGTGGGCAACGCGCTCAGCGAGGTTCAAATCCCGAATCCTCGCAAGATCATGGAGAGCTACCCCCACGAGCTGTCCGGGGGCATGAAGCAGCGTGTCCTCATCGCGCAGGCGCTGGCATGCAATCCCGATCTCCTCATTGCCGACGAGCCCACAACCGCTCTCGACGTCACGATTCAGGCCCGGATCCTCGAGCTAATCGCCGAGTTGCAGGAACGACTCGAGACCTCCGTTCTTTACATAAGCCATGACCTGTCCCTGGTCAAGGAGATCTGCGATCGCGTGGCGGTGATGTACGCCGGTCGGATAGTGGAAACCGGTACCACGGACGAGGTCTTTAGCAATCCAAAGCATCCCTACACCCGGGGGCTGATGGCGGCGGTTCCATCGGCCGCCCATCGACGAGGCGAGCTGGCCTCGATCGTCGGCAACGTCCCCGAGCTGCTCGATCCCGAGCCGTCCTGTCGCTTCAACACCAGGTGCCCCTACGCGGTGGAGATCTGTCGGACCGTGGATCCACGGACGATCCCAATCGGAGAGAGCCAGTCGGTCGCCTGCTTCGCATATGAGTCGGATGACACCGACGTGCTCCTCCCCAGGCTGGAGGCGTGGGTGTCGTGACCTCGCTTCGTGACACCAAGGAAAATCGCCAACGTTTGACCGCCTCCCGATCTGTGATCTCACTCCGGGGAGTTGAGAAGTACTTCCCGGTCAAGGAGGGCACCTTGCAGCGGGTGGTGGGTCACGTCAGGGCCGTCGACGGCGTGTCCTTCGACGTGCGCCCGGGGGAGACCGTCGGTCTCGTGGGCGAGTCCGGATGCGGCAAGACAACACTGGGCCGTTGTATCAGCGGTCTCACCCAGGTGACGGGGGGCCGGATCTATTTCCGGCTGTCTGATGAAGACGCCGCCCGGCTTGACGCCATCCAAGGCACCGCTCCGTCCGAGCGCAGTCGTGAGCAAGTACGAGAGCTCAAGCGGATCGAGGAGAACCACCGCATCGATCAGCTCGAAGGAAAGGCTTGGAAAACCTACCGCCGCAATTGCCAGGTGGTGTTCCAGGATTCGTTCAGCTCGCTGAACCCCCGACAACTTGTGAAAGACATCGTCGGGCGACCTTTGCGGGTATGGAACGAAGCCTCGGGCCAGGAGCTCACCGAGCGGGTCGTCTCCCTTCTGGAGAGCGTGGGATTGAGACGGCATCACATGTATCGCTTTCCACATCAGTTCTCTGGTGGCCAGCGGCAGAGGATCTCGATCGCCCGCGCCCTGGCACTCGATCCGGAGTTCATCGTGCTGGACGAGCCCACTTCGGCACTAGACGTGTCGGTCCAGGCCCAAATTCTCAATCTCCTCTACGACCTCCAGCGCGACCGGGGCCTCACCTATCTCTTCATCAGCCACGATCTCGGAGTGGTTCGGCTGATGAGCGACCGGATCGCCGTCATGTACCTGGGAAAAGTCGCAGAGCAGGGCACCTCGACCGAGCTATTCGAGGATCCCCGCCATCCCTACACCGAGGCCCTCCTGGCTGCCAACCCCGACATCAACGCCAAAGAATCCACCATGAAGGGGCTGCGCGGACACGTGCCCGACCCAGCCAACCCGCCCGAGGGTTGTCGGTTCCACACCCGCTGTCCAGTGGTCACACCGGCGTGCGGTTGGGAGGTCGACGACGCCGTCTCTTGGCTTCATGATCACGAGGCCTTGGCAGAGGGGCTAGCGGCAGTGGAGCGGCGTTCGAATTTTGACGCCACCTTGGTTTTCCATACCGAGGAGCAGGCGGCGAGCGCGGTCGGAGCCTTCCAGCAGGGTGACGTCCAGCAGTCGATGAGGGCTGCGCTCGAAGACATGTCGATTGACGGTCGCAAAGTCAGCATCCGGTTCTTGCCGGTTCCGCCCGTCGAACTCGAGGAGATCGGTGATGGTCGCCTCACCGCCTGCATACTCCACACCTCGCGCGGGACGCGGATCTAGCGTCAGCCGAGGGCGGAGGAGATCAGGCGGATCGCGGCGATCGCAAGCAAGGTCAAAACCACCCGCTCGAACGTTTTCTGCTTGATGAGTCTTCCGATTCGAATCCCCAGCACCGTCATGGCGGCAACCGGGACGATGGCCCATAGCGCCTGAGTCGTCCGTTCAGGGGTGAACGCTCCCAGCACGACGAGGGTCACCAGCTGGACCAGGCCGAACACGCTGAAGGTGATGCTCATCATGTGGATGAACGAGGAACGGTTCAGCCGGATGCTGTGGAGAAACGTCGCGATTAGGGGTCCGGCCGTGCCGGTGGCTCCGAGCAAACCGCCGCCCAGCAGCCCCATGGGAGCAGCCACCCGGCGGGCGGTTTTCCGGTCGAGACCGAATTGGGGATCGGCCAGGTGCCGCCAAATATAGAAAGCGATCACGAGGGCGATCACCACCGACAGGATCCGATCGTCGATCTCGGTGAGGATCCAGGTGCCGGCGATGACGGCCACGGTCCCGACGGTGAGAAACGGAATCATCACGAATCCGGTACCCCGCGCTCCGGCTCGGTGCTCCCAGAGCAGCCATCCGTTGGAGACCATGTTCGCCAAAGAAAGAACGACGACGGCGTACTCGACGCTTGTGAACGCGGCGATGAACGGCACTGCCACCAGGGGACCACCCATCCCGGCCACCCCTTTGACCACATAGGCCACGGCGATGACCGCCAGAACGAGGGCGAACTCGACCGTCACCGCTCGTCTAGGAGCTGGTGAGATCGGGAGGATTGAGCTGGAGCGCTCTGAGCAGGCCGAGCTCGTCCCCGAAGTACCAGGCTTCGGCGATCAGCCCCTCCTTCACCCGCCAAAGACCAACCTCAATGACATCGATGTGACGACCAGTCTTTGGGATCCCATAGAGCGAGCCGGTATGCGTGCCAACCACCCGGAAGATCCCCCAGACCTTGTCGTTCTTGGCCGACAGATCGAGAAGGATGTTCTCCCTGTCGCGCATCGAATTGTCGTCCATCCCTCCCGGTCCCCGGTGATCCCACAGCTCTCCGATGTGGGTGAACCCCGCCCGGTGCCTTTTGAAGTCAGGAGCGAGGAACGGGGCTCTTTCGGAAACCTTTGCAACTCGATAAGCGGCCACCACGGCAAGCGCCTGAGCCTCCTGCTCGGTGCAGGTGCACGCGGTCGTTCCGAATAAGGAGATGTGAGGGTGCTCGACCAAGGCAACCATCAGATTTCCACTATGGGCCGGACGGCATCGCGAGATTCAAGGGCGGCTAGCGCTTCGCCGACCGCCTCTAGCGGATAGACCTGGGTGATGAGCGGGCTCACGTCCACCTTCCCCGACCGGAGCAACGCGATCATCGCCGGGTAGGCGTTCGGGCTGGAACGGATCCCCATGACATCGATCTCATCGAGAGTCAGACGGTCGATGTCGATCTCCGCTGGTTTTGCCCCGGTCAGCCCAAGAATGGCCACCCGGCCGCCCCGTCGGAGTGCTCCGATCGCCTGGGCCGGCACCTTCGGATTGCCGGTGCAATCGAAGACATAGTCCACGCCCCGATCGGCGGTGAGTCGCCTGACCGCAGCCACGGGATCTTCTTTCTCGTAGTCGACGACCTCATCGCAGCCCATCTTGGCGGCCAGGTCGAGGCGGCTGCCCCGCCCCACCATGATGATCTGCGCCGCTCCCGAGGCCGAGGCGACCGCGGCCGTCAGCAGACCCAGCAGTCCGGGACCGAAGACGGCCACGGTCGATCCGGGGAGAAACTCCACTCGTCGTAGGGCGTGGACACCGAGCGATCCCTGGTTGACCAAGGCTCCTTCCAGCGGGCCGACCGACTCAGGAAGTTTGTGCAGCATCTGCGCCGGCCGCACGGCGTACTCGGCCAGGGCACCCGGGGCGGTGTGGCCGTAGAGCCGGTATCCGGGAGTGCCTGCCTTCTCGCAGAGGTTGTACCGTCCGCGCCGGCACATCGGGCAGCGGCCGCAACCGACGTGGTTTTCCGCCACCACCTTGTCGCCGGGCTGGAGCTCGAGATCATCGAGGCCCGCACCGAGTGCGACGACCTCACCCGACCATTCATGACCAATTACGAAAGGAAGCTTCGGAGGCCAGCCCCTCTCCTGAAAGGCGCCGCGCACCATCTTGAGATCGGTCCCGCAGAGTCCGCAGGCCCTGACCCGCAATAGCACCTCACCCGGAGCTGGGTCAGGAACATCCACCTGCTCGACCGCGAGATCGTTCCATGCTCGTAGGACAGCCGCTCGCATCGTCGTCATGGCGCTGAAGGATGGTCGTCGTCGGGAGCTCTCCCCACCAGACTCTTCCAGACCTCTTCCACCGCCCCGACGATGTGATCGGCGACCGCGTCGATGATCTCCCGAGACCGCTCCTCCGTGACCGCCTCGGGAGTCCCATACCAGCCGGTGGCGGCAACTTCCCGGAAGTCCTTCATAATCGGGAACACGTCGCGCCTTCGGAACATGGCGTGTCCTTCGCTCCCTGAGTCGACCAGGTCGCCTTCGGTGCGCTGATCCAGTCGAACGAGGGAAGGGTCGTAGGCGAGGATCGCCGCTGTCTCCATCGATCCGGCGTGGGTGAACTCCATCTCCTCCGGAAAAAGCCAGTTGGTGATGATGTGCGCCTCGACGACGATCACCCGCATCGGCAATTCCGCCTGGACCTTGTCGGCCGCGATTCTGATGGCGGACGTGTTGCCCTCATGCCAGTTGACCACGATTACCCGCTCCACCCCGGCCTCCGACAGACCCCGGCATACATCGAGCATCAGCAAACTCAGGGTCTCGGGACGGAGGGTTAATGATCCCGCCCAGGGCATGTGATAGGGGGCGACACCGACGAGGGATAGTGGGAGGACCGGGGCTTCGAGGCGGTGACCCACCCGGAGGGCGATGGTGAGGGCGGCGAAGGCATCGGTGCCGAGGGGGAGATGAGCGCCGTGTTGCTCGACACTGCCGGTGACCAACACCACCGTGCCTCTTCCGAGCGCCTTCTGGGCCTGGGGCTGGGTCATGTTGGCGAGGAGCATCTCTTCGAAGTCCATCGGTTTCCTCCGCCCATGCAGGCTGCGCAAACGGTTGTCCAACCGCGAGCCTAACCCTTGGCTTGGCGACTGTCAGCTTGGGACAGGTGCGGTAGAGCCCCTGACTACAAGTTGGGCGGATACCAGCTGGGTCTCTGGCGCTCGCCGAGGATCGGCAATGGTTTCGAGGAGCAGACGCGCCGTTCGTGCCCCGAGCTCGTATTGAGAGATCCGAATAGTGGTGAGGGGTGGCGAGAAGCGATCGCTGTACGGCATGTCGTTGAAGCCGACGACAGAGACATCATCAGGGCAGTTCCGGCCGGTGGCGCGAATCGCATCGATGGCCCCCAAAGCCAGGCGGTCGTTGGCGGCCAAAACCGCGGTGGTGTCGGGCCGCTCATCGAGCAGGCTGCCGGTGACTCGATACCCCTCTTCCTCGGTCTGACGATGAGTGAAGTGGTAGCTGCCGGTCAGCTGCGCGGCTCGTAGCGTTTCCTCGAACGCCTGGAGGCGGTTCACGGTGGATGATACATCCTCGGGTCCACCAACGTGAACGATCCTGGTGTGACCGAGCGAGATGAGGTGTTCGACCGCCAGCCTGATCCCACCGTGGTCATCGGGTAGGACTGCGCTGACCCTCGAGCCGCTCGCCGCTCGGTTGAACAGGACTACCGGAATTTCCTCTTCGATGATTCCCGCCAGAACGGCGTCATCGCCACGCGCGACTCCGTACATCAAGCCTTCGGCCTGGACTCCAAGCATGGCGGAGACTTGAGATTGGGAGTGGGCGGGGTCGTCATCGGTGCTGGCCAAGATCAGCGAGTAGCCCTTTCCATAGAAGACGTCGCCTGCCCCCCGGGTGATTTCCGCCTGGTAGAGGTTGGCTACATCCGGGACCACCATTCCGACCACGAGTGTTCTGCCGGTCCGAAGAGCCCGGGCGATGATGTTGCGCCGGTAGCCCAGCCGGCGGGCAACTTCCTTGATCCGCTCCTCTGTGTCGGCGGTGATACGGCCTGTTGTCGCCTGCTCGTTGAGGACCCGAGACACGGTCGAGACATGAACCCCGGCCTCCCTAGCCACGTCGCGGAGCGTGGCCGGCCTCGAGGCTCGAGTCTCGCCATTTCTGCTCGCGGTCACTAGGCGAGGCTACTCAGTACTTCGCCGCGGCTTCTGGACGGCGAATAGCTGTAGCGGAGTCTCGATGCCTTTGAGCGCCTGAGCCCCCCGGTCCTCGAAGCCGAGAGCGGTCCCTTCCGCTAAGTAGCGGGTGACCGCCGACGCCAGAACTTCTGAGGGTTGAGCAGCGGCCATGATCCTCGCAGCCGCATGCACCGCGATTCCTCGGATGTCGTCGGACAACACTTCGACTTCACCCGTATGAACACCGGTACGAATTTCGATGCCAAGGTCGCGCATCACGTCACGGATCGCGAGGGCAGAAAGTAGAGCGGCTTCCGCACTGTCAAATACCACCAGGAAACCGTCGCCCGTGGTCTTGATCTCCCGGCCATGAAACCGCTCTATTTGACGGCGCACGGCTCGGTTGTGCTCGCCTAGGCGCTGCTTCCAGGCGGCGTCACCGATCTCGGCCGCGGTCTTCGTGGAGCCGACGATGTCGGTCATCAACATGGTCGCCACGGCGCGGGCCCGCGAAGTGGGGAGTCCGAAGTCTGTGACATTTCCCGAGATGTCAAAAACGACGACTGGCTCCTCGCCAACTACCCACGCGTCATGGCCGGGGGGGATATCCATGACGTCGCCCGGCGCAAATTCGTGCACCTTGCCATCGGCCATCTGGAAGGCCATGCGCCCGGCGACCAACACGTGAAGATGATGAAGCTGGCACAGCTCGGTTCCAACGGCCTGTTTGAGATCGGTGGACCAGCGCCAACCCGGCTCGAGGATGGCGCGGCCGATGGCAAGCGGCCCGATGTCGACCAGCGTGCCGATCCCGTTTGGGAATCGACGGGTCTCATCGGGTCGATCGAGGCTTTTCCGACGGACCGACCGTCCGCCGGAGGTGTCCTCTCGGGATGCAGCACTCAAGTCGATCGAGTCTAAGAAGGGGGTTTCGGTCTAGTGGGGAAGTGATCGATCCAACCTAGGGCGGTCGGCCGCTGGTGGTGTAGCGATGCCCGAGCGGTGAGATCCAGAGATGATCACCCTTAGGCAAAGGTGAATGTCGCCACCCGAGCCGATGCCGACAACGATGGTGGCGACGACAGAGGGGGACCAGGTTGCACTCACAGCTCGGTCCCCGCTCCGACCAGGCGAGCCGGTGGTCCAAGTCACAGTCAGCCGAGGGTCTGCGACAACCGGGGAAGATGCAGCTGGGATTCCGGGCTTGCACCCACCTCCTGGTCTCCTCCCTCGGTCTTCTCCGGGTTACCCCGGTATGGACCGGGATCCCGGTCTCGGGATCGGTGACGGCAAAGGTCCACGAGCAGTGGCGCTGTTCCCTCGCCACCTGCCTTGCGATGTCGGCGATCACCGGACCGAAGCCGGAGAGCTCGCCTGGGGCCTCGCTGAGCCCGGCCAGGGTCTCCAAGTCGACCCGGAGCTCGACCGAGCCCCCGGCACCGCTTCCCTGATTCTCTGACTCCCCCAACAAGAGCTCGAGGAGGAG
>DATEDN010000049.1:0-4364 GCA_035281645.1 Acidimicrobiia bacterium
TACTTCGAAGATGATCCGGGCTTCAACTTCCGATAACGGCCTCGTGTTGATGGCTAACACCTAGTAGGTCGAAGAGCATCGCCAAGCGCTCTTCATTGGCAGGGTCGGGATCCTTTCCGACCCTGCCTCTCATTTGGGAGATCGCCTCACGTATCAACGCTTCCTCAAATTGATCGCCGCTTTCGAGAGCGACGGAAAGACCTTGGCGTAGGGCTTCCTCGGCGTCGCCGACATCCCCTTTAGCCGCAAGAGCCAACGCGCGCACTCGAGCGATCCCGGCCCGAACCCGTCGAGCAGCTTCTGGGGCGATCGTTTCAATCGAATTCAGTCGCGCGAGGGTTTCTTCCGGACGACCCACGGCCAGGAGCGCTTCGCCAAGGGATACAGCCGACGTTGGTTCTTCCATTGCCTCACCTTCAGCGAGCTGATCGGCGAATAGGCTTTCGAGCACCGAAATGGCTCGGTCGTAGTCCCCAACGCCTAGAGCGGCTCGTCCGGATTGCAGGCGCCGGAGAGCAATTATCAGATCTGCGTTTGACGCCCGAAAAGTTCGCTCGGCTTCCTCGAGGTACAAGAGAGCCTCGTCACATCTTCGTTGACTCACCAGAACCTCCGCCATATTCGCTCGAGTTATGGCCGCCCCTAAGACGTCCCCAGCTCGTTCGGCGGCATCGATGGCCTGTCGATACCAATCGATCGCCTCGTTCCACTTCCCCTCCAAATAAGCGAAGGCTCCCATATTGTTGATCACCCCGACGCTCGCCTCCAGCTTGCTCAGACGTCGCAAGATCTCGATTGCCTCTGGACCCTTTCGCGGTTCGTCTCGTCCGAGAACGAAGTTGGCCCAGTCGAGGACGCCATAGGCGCGAGCGAGGGGTTCTTCTTCCCTCGTCGCCAGTGCCGATTCCACGGCACGGTTGGCAGCCTCAAGTGCGGGCTCAGGTCGCCCGCTCGCCGCCTGCACGCTCGCTTCGAAGGCATTAAGGCGCGCCAACATCGACTCCCCCCTTGGCTGAACATCCCATAACAACTGTTTGCGTCCGAGAGTGACATTCCTCATCGCCTGGGCAAATTTGCCGGAGCTCATCCAGGTTCCAGCTCTCCGCAGGTAGATCTCCGCCCGCCTCACAGGATCCGAAGAGTCCAACTGAAATGCTCGCGAATAGGCGTCCCGCGATGCCTCCATTTGGCCGGAAAGTTCATTGACCTCACCAATGAGGATCCAGACGTCCGCAAGCTGGGATGAATCCACGTCGGAAAGGTGCCTTCCCGCTTCGGCTGCCCGTCGATAGTGCGCTGCGGCCTCCGTGTTGGCATACGCCTTCTTGGCACGGTCGGCGGCGACGCGGGCGTAGTGCCATACCTTCTCCTGCGCGCCCGACAGCGAGTAATGGGTGGCGAGATACTCCGCAACCGCGTCGGTGTCTGCACCCGCCATCCGCTCGATGACATGGCCGGCCCGGTTGTGAAGCTCACGGCGGCGCCGATAGGAGAGACCCTCATAGGCGACGTCGTGCACGACAACGTGACGGAATTGCATGCGTCCGTCCGGCTTCCGTTCGATGAAGCGAGCCAGTTCAAGTTCGGTGGCGTCGTCGATGCGGACACCGTCGGGCTCTAGGAATTCGTCAAGGACCGGGCGTCGGAAGCTACGGCCCAAGACCGACGCATACCGCAAGAGCTGACGAGTCAGTGGAGGAAGGGTGTCGATCTCTCGAGAGACGACCTCATCGAGGGAATCAGGTAAACGGTCAGCGCTGCCTGTGTCACGGATGACGCGGAGGATCTCGGCAAGGAACAGAGGATTGCCGTCAGCGCGAGCGACGACGTTGTCGAGCTCGTGGGGGCGGAGAGGGGCCGCCGCGGTGGCTTCGATGGCAATTTGGCGGATGGCGTCGGGAGTCAAAGGCTTGAGAACGATTTCCTGACCAATGGGCTCGAAATCCCCTTTGCCGGTGACCGCAGTCACAATCACACTCCAAGGTTTTGACTCGGCCGCGGTTCCAAGCCGCTTTAAAGCTCCGAGGGAGGCATCGTCCAACCATTGCCCATCCTCGGCGATCACGATGAAGGGTCCCCGGTTAGTGCTCTCGATCAGCTTGATGACGGCGTCGGCTGTGCGTTCCGGTCGGAATTGGGGATCAATCGCACTCGTATCGGGTGTATCGGGGATTTCGATGTGCAGAGCGTCGCCGAGAAGCGGAAGCGCTCCCATGAGATCTGGTGCGATGGCTGCGATCCGCGACCGGAGACCCTCGGCCATGGCGGCCTGCGATCCTCGCTCAATGCCGACCACTCGGCGTAGAGGATCGCGCAGCGCCCAATAAGCGTTCTCACGACCGTTGGGCTCGGCCTGAATCAACAAAGTCGCCAATCCGGGGCAACGCTCGATCACTTCCGAGATCAGGCGGCTTTTACCGACTCCTGTTTCTCCGGTCAGCGTCATCATGCCGCCGCGGCCGATCGCCGCGCAGGTAGTGACGATCGAGACCAACATTTCCAACTCGGCATTGCGACCGTGGAATGGCAGCTCGTGTTCAAGCTCTGGAGGCCTTACACCGGTCTCCTCCTGCACGGCGTAAGCCGTCACCGGTTGGTCTTTTCCTTTGACCTTGAAGGGTTCAAGCGGTTCTGCCCGGAACAGCGTGGAAGAACGATCGAGGACCGACGATGTGCTGTAGATCATTCCCGGGCTTGCGGCGGCCATCAGCCTCGCTGCCAGATTCACCGAGTCGCCCATGATCGTGTACGTCCGACGGAAGGGAGCTCCCACTCTCCCGGCGAAGACGTGGCCTCGATTGACTCCGATTCGCAGGCTGAGCGCAAGGTCCGTCTCGACAACCTGGCGGGCGGCTCTGAGCAGCCGCCCTTCGTCATCGTGGCGACTCTCGGGAACCCCGGAAACCAAGATGACTTTGCCTCCATCAGCATCGATGTCTGAGGCGAGGAACGTCACGTCCTCTTTATCCGCTGCACCCTGGACTGCTTCGATCAGAAGCTCCAACTGATCGGCCACCCGTTCGTGTCCTTCGTTGGCTAAGAGTTCATCAATTCCCTTGAACTTGACGAAGGCGATGGAGGCCATTCGATGCTCTGACTCGACGACAGGACTAGCCAAGGTCTCGCGCAGCGCTCGAGGTACGAGTTCAGAGAGCCGACCGGTGGGGATGGGCGCCCTGGAACTGACGGGGGAGTGTGAGATCCGAACCTTCCTCAGGATCCAACCATCACCTTTCTGTTTTCCCACGAAGTCAGCGGGGAGCTGGGCTCGGACCTCGGGACTGACGAGGATTTCCCCTGCTTCGGCCGTCGACTCCATCTGGGTGGTGACGGTGGCGACCGGGCCGGTGACGATGAGTTCCCGATGTGAGGATCCAACGAGAAAGAAGTCCACGGTGCCGGTATGGATTCCCGACGACATCTTGAGGTTGATCCGGCCAACGCTCGTTTTCTCCTTGGAAGCCTCGCGGAGGGCGGCCCGCATCTCGACCGCGGCAGCGCAGGCTTGCATGACGTGGTCCTCGGAATCGAATAGGAGGAGCAGCGCATCCCCACCGAATTTGATGAGGGATCCACCTCGGTCCGATGACACCTCCAGCATCCGGCCGAAGATGCGATCGAGGACCGAGGTGAGTTCCTCGGCTCCGATTCGACCCCGGCGCGCCAAGCGCTCCGAGAGGTTGGTGAAGCCAGAGATGTCGACGAAAAGCAGCGAGCCGGTCACTGGACGCCAGCGAGTTCCACCGGGCCAGCTCGCCGCCACGCTCGGTATGTAGGGACCGAAGCGGTCGGTATCCGACGCTAGGGAATCACTTGCTGCCACGCCTCTCGGCAGGGTAGACGGTCGGAATTTCGCGGACTGCTGACGGTTTGTCTTTTGTCGGGATTCTCCCGGTGCCAGGTACCCTCCTCGTGTTCCCAGGGCCCGTAGCTCAACCTGGTCAGAGCAGCGGACTCATAATCCGTTGGTTGCAGGATCGAAGCCTGCCGGGCCCACCAACCGGCCGCGTTGAATCGGTTGTGGAGGATCGCATCGACACCCAGGTTGATCCATGTGTTTCTTTCGGATCCCATGTGCTTTCTCCGCTCAGCGAGAGGCGGGGGACGGCTAACTCCTAGGGCGGCCGGCCGCTGGTGGTGTAGCGATGCCCGAGCGGTGAGATCCAGAGATGATCACCCTTAGGCAAAGGTGAATGTCGCCACCCGAGCCGATGCCGACAGCGGTGGTGGCGACGACAGAGGGGGACCAGGTTGCACTCACAGCTCGGTCCCCGCTCCGACCAGGCGAGCCGGTGGTCCAAGTCACAGTCAGCCGAGGGTCTGCGACAACCGGGGAAGATGCAGCTGGGATTCCGGGCTTGCAC
>DATEDN010000050.1:0-39367 GCA_035281645.1 Acidimicrobiia bacterium
AGGAGGATCTGTGACCCGGAAACTGATTCTGTTCACAGTCGGGGTGGTGGCTATGACAGTGCTGGGGCTAGGCGTGGCCTTGGCGCAGGGAACGAAAACCGTACGCACCTTGGGAGACGAGGACTTGAAGCCGAACGTCGGCGTTCACGCCACGTTGCATTTTTCGCCCGGTCCGCTCAACGTTGAGCCTGGCGAGACAGTGACGTGGGAAGGCGCAGACAAAGCAGGTGCACCCCATAGCGTGACGCTGACGAGGGACGCAGGCGATCTAGTCCAAACGTTCTCGGACTTTGCGCTTGGAACCTGTCCCGCCTGCGACGCCGCAATCGGGGCGGCCTTCGCTGGGCACTTCCCGGCCGGCGCGCCGGTGCTCCAGGTAGGGACCGGCGACGGTTTCGGAGACGATGGCGACTCCATCCTCTTCGGCAACGGCTTCCCGCCCTCGGTCACCGTGACTCTCGACAACGTCACCCCGGGAGAAACCGTGTACTACTTCTGCGCTTTCCATCCCTGGATGCAAGGAAGCATCGACGTCAAGGGCTAACCGTTAGTCCGTTTTCCGCGCGTAGACCGCTCGGATTCCGAGCGGTCTACCTGATGAAAACCGATTTAGGTGAGGTAAGGGGTTAGATAGAGGACGCCGAAGCCGATGGCCCACACCGCCACCGCCGCCAGCCAAAACCGGACGACATTGTCGACCGGGGCGTGGCGGCGGGCGGTGTACTCGCCGCGCCAGGTCCAGTAGACGGTGAGAAGGCCCATGATCACCGCCGCCCCGGCGACGACGAGGATGAAGCCGGCCAGGGTGTAGAACATCGACCCGTAGGCATCGGTCTTTGAATCGAAGGGGAGAGTGCCGAGTTGGAGGGACTGGACCACGCCCGCCCCGACGAGGAGCAGGGTGGCGGCTGCGGCGCCCAACAGAAGCCCGGCCCGGCTGCCATCTCGCATGGCGGCGCGGGCTCGACTAATGGTCAATCCACTCGTCACCATCAGGCCCACCGCCAACGAAGGCAGGCCGAGGTCTGGAAGAACCAATCCGGCCGGCGGCCAATCTGGGTTGGCGATCATGAGGTAGAAGTAGGAGAGGAGGAGGCTGGCGAAGGCGATGGCAACGAATAAGACGATGAGCCCCATCCCCCACTTCGCCACCTGCAGACTCCCACCCACCCGGACCGGGATTCCGTGCCTTTCCTCGAATTCGAGCTCCTCCTTTTCGGTGATCGGGGCCGTTTGGGGACGGTTCCACAGCACCACCCCAGCGATGACGATCGCCGCCCCGACAAAGGCTCCCCAGCGGACTTTGAAAAGCTCGGCAGCGAAGATGACCACCGTCCCGACGGCGGCGAAGAACGGCCAGATGGAGGGATCGGCCACTCGGAAGATTTCCTCGGGCCGCCCGGTAGCGGTTCCCGTAACCAGGGCTGCCCGCCAGCGCAGGGGCCATTCCGACAAGGCTCGGACCAGGCGCTCGTCCTCCCCGCGATGGAGCTCGGTTTGATCCCAGAGCGGATGGCGGCTCTCAACGATCGGCGGCACGGACCAGCTGTGCTGGAGCGGGGGTGAGCTCACCGCCCACTCCAGTGTGTCTCCGCCCCAGGGGTTGTTGCCCGCTACCTCTCCCTGGCGAAGGCTGTACACCAGGTTCCAGATGAATACCGCGATTCCGGCAACGATGATGAAGACCCCGATGGTGGAGATGAGGTTGTAGGTCTCCCATCCCAGCCCCTCGGGATAGGTGTAGATCCGGCGCGGCATTCCCTTCAGCCCAGCGATGTGCATCGGGAAGAAGGTGACGTTGACTCCGATGAAGAGGAGCCAGAAATTCCACCGCCCGAGCGTTTCATTGAGGAGCTTCCCGGTGTACTTCGGCAACCAGTGATAGACGCCGGCAAAGATCGGAAAGGCCACCCCGCCGATGAGTACGTAATGGAGGTGAGCGACGACGAAGTAGGAGTCGTGGGCCTGAAGGTCGAAGGGGACTGAGGCCACCATCACCCCGGTGATCCCCCCGAGCACGAACAGGAACAAGAAGCCGAGGACAAACAAGAACGGTGTCCTCCACATCGCCTTCCCTTCCCAGATGGTCGCGACCCAGGCAAAGATCTGTATCCCGGCGGGGATGGCGATGGCCATGGAGGCGGCGGCGAAGAACCCCAGGACAATGGGGGCGAGGCCGGCCGTGAACATGTGGTGCGCCCAGAGTCCGAAGGACAGAAAGCCGATCGCCACCAGCGAGGCGACGATCCAGGGGTAGCCGACGATCTTTCGCCGCACGAATACCGGGATCACCATCGAGACGATGCCGGTGGCGGGGAGGAACTGGATGTAGACCTCGGGATGGCCGAAGATCCAAAAGAGGTGCTGCCAGAGGAGCGAGCTCCCACCCGCCTCGGGGTTGAAGAACTGGGTGCCGAAGCCGCGGTCGAGCTCGAGGAGAAGGCTGCCAATGATCAAGGGGGTGAAGGCGAAGAGGATCATGAAGGCGGTCACCAGCATCGCCCAGGCGAAAAGCGGCATCCGAGCGAGGGTCATCCCCGGGGCTCGCACCTTCATGATCCCGATGATGATTTCGATGGCGGCGGCGATCGCTCCCACCTCCGCTACCCCTAGGCCCAGCACCCAGACGTCGATGGCCAGGTCGGGGGAGAAGTTCGGTCCCGATAGCGGGGTATACGCGAACCAGCCGGCGTCGGGGACAGCGGAGAAGAGGGTGCCCGAGTAGTAGAGCAGTCCACCCATGAGGAAGGTGAAGTACGAGTAGGCGCCCAAGCGGGGGAAGGGCATCTCGCGAGCGCCGAGCAGCAGGGGGAGCATGAGGATGGCGAAGCCCTCGAAGATGGGGAGGATGACCAAGAACATGGTCACCGAACCGTGATTGGTGAAGAGCTCGCTGTAGGTCTGGGCGCTGACCAGGGTGTTGTTGGGGAAGGCCAGCTGCATCCTCATCACCACCGAGTCGACCGAGCCCCCGAGGATGAGGAAGAAGAATCCGGTGAGGATGAGACGCTTGCCGATGGCATCGTTCTGGACCGCCTTCAACTTGCCCCACAGGCCGGGCGGGTCGTCCCAGAGGTCGTCGAGGATGGGGTCGGTGACCACGGTGGCCGCGGTCGGGTAGTGATCGCCCAGCTCCGGAATGCGATCGCTCATTGCAGGCTCTCGAGGTAGGCGATGAGCTCGGCGAGATCAGCCTCGCTCAATTCGGCGGGCTCCATTTCGACGCCATCTTTGAACTGGTGGGGATCCCGAACCCAAGCCGTCAGTTGCTCGGTGCTGTTGGGGATCGTTCCCGCCGCCAAGGTGGTGCGGGAGGCGAGGTGGGTGAGGTCGGGGCCGATGATTCCGTCGGCCGGGGTACCACGCACCGTGTGACAATCGGGGCAGCCGGCGGAGAGGAACACGTTCTGCCCCCGGGATGCCTCCGCCGTCGCCGGCTGCGCCTGCTGACCCGCCCACTGGTCGAAGTCGTCTTGGGAGCTGACCTGGGCAGTGATCCTCATCTTGGCGTGCTGGAGACCGCAGAACTCGGCGCATACCCCCCGATAGGTCCCGGGCTCGCTGGCCGAGAAGGACATGGTGTTGGTCTTGTCGGGGAGAAGATCCATTTTCCCGGCCAGGGCGGGGATCCAGAAGCTGTGGATCACATCCACCGATCGCAGCCGCAAGAGAATCGGCCGTTCGGCGGGGAGATGGATCTCGTTGGCAGTTACCACTCCGAGATCGGGATAACGCACCTCCCACCACCACTGATGGCCATCCACTTCGATGATGAGCTCGTCCTCCCTGGGCTGATTGGCGAGACGGGCCATCGCCACCAGGGTGAAGCCCAGCACCACCGCCACCACCACCAGCGGCATCACCAACCCCCCACCCACCAGCCAGTTGCGCTCAGTAACCCGGCCCGCTGGGCCGCGAGCGAGGCCCCGGAGGAGGAGACCGAGGAACAAAAAGAAGACGGCCCCGCCGAGGCCGAGCATCACCCACCAGAGCGTCTCCATCTCGGCGGCCACCGGCCCCTGCGGATCGAGACTCGGGACTATTGCGGTTTTTATCAGCCAGACCCCTTACAAATGAGCTGTTTCGGCGCGTAGAACCTTCGATACCCTGCGGCGGCCATGAACCCCGATGCCGCCCAGGTCAGGCGGACGTACCTCCTCCTCATCTTGCTCTCGACGCTGGCCTCGTCCTTTATCTGGGGCATCAACACCCTATTCCTGCTCTCGGCGGGCCTCACCAACACCCAGGCCTTCGTGGTCAACGCCTTCTACACCGCCGGCGCCTTCCTGTTCGAGGTACCCACCGGGGTCGTGGCCGACACCCGCGGGCGGAGGACTTCCTATTTATGGGGGACGGTCACACTGCTCTTCTCGACGCTGCTCTATTTGTTGATGTGGCAGACCCAGGCGCCGGTTTGGGGTTGGGCCATCGCCTCGATCCTGCTGGGCCTCGGTTTCACCTTCTTCTCAGGCGCCACCGAGGCCTGGCTGGTCGATGCCCTCGATTCCACCGGCTACGACGGGCCGCTCGAAGAGGTTCTCGCCCGGGGGCAGGTGGTGTCGGGGGCGGCGATGCTGGTGGGAGCGGTGGCCGGGGGAGTGGTGGCCCAGTTCAGCTCGCTTGCCGTCCCCTACATCATCCGGGCGGTTCTGCTCGGACTCACTTTCCTCGTCGCCTTGCGATCCATGCACGACCTCGGGTTCACCCGCATGGACGAGAGTCGGGTGGTGGCCGAGGTAAAGAGAGTGTTGGGAGATTCGGTTCGCACCGGCTTTGGCAACCCCAACCTGAGGTGGCTGATCCTCTCGTCGTTCTTCCTTTCCGGGGTGTCCTTCTATGGCTTTTACGCCATGCAGCCCTTCCTGCTCGAGCTCTATGGCGACGAATCCGCCTTCGGTCTGGCCGGATTGGCGGCGGCAGTGTTTGCGGGAGCACAAATTCTGGGCGGTCTCGTGGTCCCCTGGATCCAGAAAGTCTTTTCGCGCCGAACCACCGCCATCCTAGTGGGAACGGGCTTCGCCACCCTTTTTCTGATAATGGTCGGACTCGGTCGCAGCTTCTGGTTGGTGGCCACGGCATTGATGTTCTGGGCCTTCTTCTATTCAGCGGTCTTTCCTGTCCGCCAAGCCTTTCTCAACGGTTGCATCCCCTCCTCCCAACGCGCCACCGTGTTGTCGCTTGATGCCTTGATCGGTTCGGCTGGCGGCGCCGTCACCCAACCCGTTCTGGGCCGGGTGGCTGATGGAAGCGGCTACGGGCCCTCGTACTTGGTGGCGGCGGCGATCCACGCCATGGCCTTGCCCTTTATCTATTTGGCTCGGCGGCAGGACTCTGAGGGCGAACGTGCCGAGGCAGCACGTCGGGCCGACCTGATCGAAGCGGCAGTTCCGCACCGCTGCTAGTTGTTAGACCATCGTCAGGCCGCCGGAGACCGAGAGCACTTGCCCCGTGATGTGACCGGCAGCGGGGGAGGCGAGAAAGAAGATGGCGGCGGCCACGTCCTCGGGAGTGGCCAGCTTGCGGAGCGGGGTTTGGCGGACCATCGCCTCAGCGAGCCTGCCCGTGTCATCGAAACCGGCCAGGAACGGGGTATCGGTTGGTCCCGGAGAGACGGCATTGACTCTGATCCCTCGCTTCGCCACCTCCCGGGCCAACGCCTTGGTAAAGGCGATCACTCCACCCTTAGCGGCCGAGTACACCACCTCGCCCGAGGAGCCGACTCGACCGGCGTCGGAGGCGACGTTGACAATCGCCCCCCCGTCTTCGAAATGACGGAGGGCGGCATGAGTGAGCGCCAGCGGGCCCAGCAGGTTGATGTCGATCACTTTGAGCCAGAAGTCGTCGTCGGTTTCGATGAAGGGCATGGCTTGGTCCCAGCCGGCGCAGTTGACCAAGACCGAAATCGTCCCCAGCTCCTCTATGGCAGCGGCTATCACTTCCCGAATTCCCGCCCGATCGCGGAGGTCGACCTGGAAGGGAACGGCGTCGGGATGTGCGATTCGGTGGGGGGAGACGTCGAGCAATCCCACTCGGTACGAAGCGTCGAGAAATTGCCGGGCGGTAGCGAGACCGATGCCTGACGAGGAGCCCGTTACCAGCGCGGTTGGCTTGCTGTCTCCCATCAAGTCATTATTGCCCTCGTGACCCTGAACTATCGGACCCTGCAAGTCGACCGCTCGGCTTCGGGCATCACCGAGGTGGTGCTGAACAACCCCGACCGACTCAACTCGGTCGACATCACCGGGCATCGCGAGCTCACGAACGTTTGGACGGACCTCGATGCCGATCCCGAAACCAAGGTGATCTTGCTCCGGGCCGAAGGCCGCGCCTTCTCGGCCGGGGGCGACTTCAGCCTCATCGAGGCGATGATGGATGACCCGACGATCCATCGCCGGACCTTGCGGGAAGCGCGGGATCTGGTGCGCAACCTCATCGAGTGTTCGAAGCCAATCGTCTCTGCTGTCAATGGGGTGGCAGTGGGGGCAGGACTGGCCGCGGCTCTTCTTGCCGACATCCCGATAGCCGGCCGCTCGGCCCGGATCCTCGACGGACACACCACCCTCGGCGTCGCCGCCGGCGACCACGCCGTCTTGATATGGCCGCTCTTGGTCGGCATGGCGAAGGCGAAATATCACTTGCTGACCAACGAGCCCATCGATGGCACGGAAGCGGAACGGCTCGGGCTAGTAGCGAAAGTGGTCGACGACGATCAGTTACTGGACGAGGCCCGACGGATCGCCGGCCGTCTTGCCACCGGTCCCGCCGAGGCGTTGTCGTGGACCAAGCACACCCTCAACCACTGGCTGCGCTCGGCCTATCCGGCCTTCGATGCCTCGGTGGCATATGAGTTTCTCGGATTCCTCGGATCTGATCCAAAAGAGGGATTGGCTGCGGTCAAGGAAAAGCGCCCCCCGAGCTTTTGATCACTAGGGCCGAAGGTGGGCGTGGCTTTCGGGGTTGGCGGCGAGAAACTCCCGAACCGAAAGCGGCCGGTGCAACGTCAGAGTCTCGACCGAGTCCGACACGGCCTCCATTTCCGCGTTGGCGATGGCCTGATATGACGTCACCCAACCCTCGACTTCCCAATCGGGAGCTCCGTAGTGGGCGCGCGAGGCATATGCCTCCTCGACCGTCTCCGGTAGATACGAGATCTCCCTGCCGGCAAACTCGCTCAGGATCGCCGCCGCCTCGCTCAGGGTGATCGCTTCTGGTCCGGTGATGTCGAAGGTCTGGCCGTCGAATACATCGGTAGAGAGGACGGCGGTGGCCGCGTCGGCGATGTCGTCGCGGGTCACGAACGAAACCCGACCCGATCCGGCCGGTCCCCGGATCACTCCGTCGGCGCCGACGAGGTGAGGGATGTAATCGGTGTAGAGGCTGTCGCGCAAGAAGACATATTCGGCCCCCGATGTACGGATGAACCTCTCGGTCTGATAATGCTGGCGGGCGAGCGTGAAGGTGGCCTCGGGGCCGGCGCCAAGAAAGGACGTGTAGACGATCTTCCGCACACCTGCCGACGCCGCAGCCGCCACCACCTTCTCGTGTTGGGAGAGGCGATCTGGGTGCTCTCGGCCCGAAACGAAGAGCATGCTGACCACGTCCCTCAGCGCCTCCTCCATAGCGACTTGATCGTCGTAATCGGCTGGGACCACTTCTGCGCGTGGGATGGCATCGACCTTGGCCGGGTCGCGCGCGATGAGGCGGAGATCGCGTCCTTCACGAGACAGCTGATGCGCCACTCGGCCGCCGATGCCTCCGGTGACGCCGGTGATGGCGATGAGCGCTTCAGCCATGGTGCCGACTCAGCCGCCAGGCGCCGTATTCGTCGGCGAAGCCGACCACGAGGATGGGAACCACCGCCCCCGTGGTCACTCCCGCAGACGGGGCGATGAAGAGCAGAATCATCGTATAAAGGGTGGCCAGGCCGACGGCGATCAACCGCCGCCGCATCTGATCGGCGATATCCGGAATCCGTAGGCAAATCGCCACCCCGACCCCGAAACCGGCAGCGGCTCCGAGCACGGGGGCGATGAGTCCGATCGCCAGGCCGAGTCCAATCAGTAGCCCCATCGCCAGCAGGATTCTGCGCGGGGCGTCGGCATTGCGCGAAACGAAGCCGACCACGACGAAGACCAGCGGGGCCACTGCCAGCGCAATCCCGACCAGCCCGGCGTCGAGAGTGGGCTCGGCTGAGCCCGGCTCGATGAAGGCAGCGGCGTAGGGGAAGTAACTGAACATCCCGACGATGGTCCCCAGGGCCAGCGCCAGCCAGTTGCGGCGGCGAATCGCCGCCCACTCCTCGAGCCTTGAGTTAACCCTTAACCGATCCGACAGTGAGGCCTCGCACGAAGAAGCGCTGCAGGGCGAAGAACACCACTAGCGGGAGGATCATCGTCACGAAGGCAGCGGCCGGCAAGAGGTTGAGTGCGCCTTCGCCTCTTCCCGCCAGGTCGGCCAGCTCCACCGTCAGCACCCGGTTGTCCGGATCGAACCCGAGGAACACCAGGGCGACGAGGAAGTCGTTCCAAACCCAGAGAAACTGGAAGATGGCGAACGAAGCCAGCACTGGAACCGACAAGGGAATGATCAGACGGGTGAAGATCCGGAAGTGATCGGCTCCGTCGATCTTCGCCGACTCGATCAGCGAACCCGGAAGCGAGCCGATGTAGTTGCGCAAGAGATAAACCGCCAGGGGGAGGCCGAATCCGGCGTGAGCCAACCACACCGCCGGAAAGGTGCCGTTGAGGTCGAATCCGGTGTAGACCCGGAGGATGGGGATCAGGGCCATCTGCAACGGCACCACCATCAGGCCGACGATGATCACGAAGATCAGGTTTCGCCCCGGAAACTCCATCCAGGCGAAGGCGTAGGCGGCAAAGGCCGCCACGGTCAACGGGATCACCACCGCCGGGATCGTCACCGCCAGGGTATTGGCGAAGGCGTTGCCGAATCCCTCCTCGAGCACTGACGAATAGTTCTGGATCGTCCAGGCTCCTTCTTCGAAGAGATTCCCGAATACGGTCCACCAACCGCTCTGCCGAATCGAACTTGGCTCGCGGAAGGAGTTGATCAGGAGCCCCAGCGAGGGAATGGTCCAGAGAAGTGCAATGAGCGCCACCGTCAGAAAGACAGGGAATGAGCCCCGACGTTGCTCCACCGGCTCAGCCGCAACCGGGCGAGGCGGCGCCGGCGCCTGAGGAGGGCTCTCGGTAACGGTGGCGGTCATCGCAATCTCTCCTGTTCCTGAAAGCGCTTGACGTTGATCACGAGAATTGGCAACACGGCGACGAAGAGCAGCACGGCTAGGGCCGCCCCCATCCCGTTGTTATCAAAGGTGAAGAACTCGGTGACCATGCGTTCTGCCACCACCGAGGTATTGAACTGACCACCCGTCATCACGAAGACGATGTCGAAGACTTTCCAGGTGGTGATGAGAACCGTGGTCCACACCACAACCAGGGTGGAGGCGATCGAAGGAATCACGATCTTGCGAAACACCTGCCACTCGTTGGCGCCGTCGATGCGGGAGGCCTCGATTTCGTCGACCGGAACCCCCTTAATCGCCGAGGAGAGAATGACCATGGCGAATCCGGTCTGCAGCCAGATCAAGATCACCATCAAGAAGAGGTTGTTCCAGAGGGGAACCTGGATCCAGTTGACCGGGTCTGAGCCGGTTGCCACTTTGAGAGCGTTGAGCAAGCCAATCTGCTGGCCGAACCCCTCCGGTCGGAAGTTGTAGATGAAGGTCCAGACCACCGAGGCTCCGACGAAGGAGATCGCCATCGGAAGGAAGATCAATGATTTGGTAGCGGTCTCTGTCCGTCTGCCGAGCTTGTCTGCCAGGGTGGCAAAGCCGAGGCCTATGGCGACCGCCACGATCGGCACCAAGATCACCCAGATGACGCTGTTGCGGATCGAGATCAGATACGTGCTCTCGGTAAAGACCCGTTGAAAGTTGTCGAAGCCCACGAAGGATTCGCCATCTGAGTCTTGGAAGCTGAGGATGAAAGTGTTGACAGCCGGGTAGACCAGATAGAAGCCCAGGAGGACCATCGCCGGACCGGCGAAAGCGAACGGCCTGACCGCCGCTCCGATGGTCTCGGGCATGGCACTGATTGCCCGGTCCATACCCCAGTAAAGAAGCCAGATCCCGCCGACTCCCACTACCACCGCCACCAACACCTGGATGATCTTGTTGGTGTCCTCTTGCTTGAGGAAGTCGAAGGTGAAGAAGAACAGCACCAGGACCGCCGGCACTATCAGGGCACTAGCGATACGAAGCAGCCAGGCGGCCAATGAGTTGTTGCGGGCCCCAGGGTCTGCGGATATCGGTTGGCGTGGAACCTCGTCGACAGGTGCCACGGCAGGAGTTGTCATCCGGCCTCCTTCGGTTTCGCTATGCCGAGTTCGACCCTACCCAAAGTCGACAATCGTTGTCGCCTGAAAATGGCGAAAGGGGTGACCGGTTGGCCACCCCTTTCGCACTGGTCGTGTTTCTTAGCTAGGCCAGCTGCCTTCGATGGCGTCGACCACATCCTGGGTGGAAGTGCCGGTCGTCCAATCGATCATGCCGGTCCAGAACGTCTCCTGGCCCACTTCCGGAGGCATCAGGTCGGAGGCATCGAACGCGAATGTGTTCTCTGCCAACGCCGTTGTCACCGCCGAGGCAAAGGTCTTGGCCGATTCCGATTCGTAGCAGTTGACGTCCACGTCCTTATGGCCGGGAAGTCGCTCTACTCCAGCCACCCCATGGCCACCGTGCTCGGCAACTCCGCCGCCGGAGGCCGAAGCCAGGCTGCAGAGCCATTCCGGGGTGATCCAGTCTTGGACCGCCTGCACGATCTCAGGCGAGCCGTCGAAGACGATGAGGGTGTCACCACCGCCCATCGCTCCGGGGTTGCCGTCGATGGTGGGGAAGTTGAAGACTCCAACTTCGGACTCTTCTCCGTCTTCATAGTCGGCGGCCGTGGTGAAGAAGTTGGAGATGAAGGAGCCTTGCTTCAACATCGCGCAACCTGGGGGATCGCTAAAGAGCGGACCCGGGGAGTCCTCGAAAATGATGCCGGCCACGTTCTCGGGCCCGCCGAGGACAAATCCCTCACCGAAGAAGATCTCGCCAAAGGTGTCGAACGCCTGCACGACTGCAGGGTCGTTGAACGGGATCTCGTGGTTGTACCACTGGGCGTAGACATCGGCACCTTGCTGACGCAAGAGGATGTCCTCGATCCAGTCGGTGCCGGGCCAGCCGGTGGCGTCGCCACTCCCAAATCCGAAACACCAGGGCGTCTGGCCATCAGCCACCATCTGCTCCGAGAGCGCCACCATGTCTTCATAGGTCTCGGGAATCGCGTAGCCACCCTCCTCGAAGGTGGGCATGTGATAGAAGATGATCGATTTGTAGTTCGGGAACCAGGGGATCCCATAGTGGTTTCCGTCCTCGCACAAGCCCAAGTCCATCCAGTACTTCGAGTGGTTGGCTTCCATCGCAGCGATGTCGAATCCCATGTCCTCGAGCGATACCAGGGCTCCCTCGTCGGCGAAGGAGCAAATCGAGGCCGGCTGCGGCGTAAACGCCACGGCTGGCGGATCGCCGCCGTCGACTTGGATTCGGAGCTGCTGCTCGAACTCAGAGACACCCGTGTAGGTGATATTCGACCCGGTGGCCTCGTTGTAGACATCGAGAAAACCGGTGATGGCATCACCCTCGACCCCGGTTGGCGAGCCAAACAGGGTGAACTCGGCGGCTCCTGCCTCACCACCACCCTCGCCAGCGGTGGTGGCCGTGCCGTCACCAGTGTCGGCTGTGGTTCCGCCGCCATCACCGCCACCACAGGCTGCGACGAGCAAGGCCAGGACCGCGAGCAGAATCAACTGCTGGCGTAATCGATGCATATGTTGTCTCCTCCGTTTGGGTGGAGCGGGACAGCGGGGGCTATCCCACCCGCGCCCCACCATATCCGAGTCGTCGGCAGTACGCGCCGGTTAGATGAAGGTAAGAATGGTCATCCCGACCACTACCAATAGGGTCGAGACCAGGATCATCTTGGCAGGTGGCAGCTCGGTGGGGAGACGGGTAGCCATGATCGGGTCGACCAGTGAGCCGGTGCCGACCAGGAGACCGATGGAGCCGGCCCCCATCATCAGGAAAGCGAGAATGGGAGTGGCGGTGATGGCGAGGAGGGCCACCATTACCAGGCCGGCGGTCGCAGCTTGAACACGCGGTGAGCTCCAGTCGATGTCCGGGAGGTTGATCCGCGGGCGCGCGGAGCGGACCTTGGGGGTCTTGGTTGCTGGCTTGGTCGCTCGCACCGCCTTTGCAGGCTTGGCCGCCTGGGACTTCCGAGCCTTGGCAGGCCTGGACTTGGCGGCCTTGGACTTGACCGGCTTCGCCTTGGCCGTTTTGACCTGAGTCTGGGCTCGGTGGTTCCCGTTGACCGGGCGGTCGAGGACGCCCACAGCGCGGGCGAATTCCTCGGCCTGGCGGGTCACGAAGACGAATTCCTCCCCGTCTACCTGGACGTGAAAGCCGTCCTCCTCGACGTCGACGTCGATCCGGTTAAGGGGCCAGACCCCTACTTCAGATTCGCTCACTATCAGGGTGAGCGAGTTGGCGACAACCTCGATTCCGACCCCGACCGTCTCCGACGGGTTGTCGGCCAATCGCATTTTTCCTTGAAATGACTGCATGGATGGTTCCCCCGGCCACCAAAGGCTATCGCCCTCCGGTCGTGCCGCCAGGCCTATTTTGTGACTATCTCCGGCGTCACCTCTTGAGGTTAAGGTGCCGTTCGAGTGGCCATCTCGTCGATTCTTGGCGGGTGTCTGAGTCAGGGATGCAGAAGGGAAAAGGAGGAGCTATGTCTCGGGTTTTAATGCGACTGGCCCTTGCAATCGTGATCGCTTTGGTCGTGACATTGGCACCGCTCGGAGCCAACGGCCAGGTGGCGATAACCAAGATCCATGCGGTCCAAGGAAACGGACTCACCTCACCCATCCTCAATTCGACTGTGACCGTCGACGGCATCGTGGTCGGCGACTTCCAACAGAGTGGTGGCCTCTCCGGCTTCTATCTTGAAGAAGAGGGTCTCGACCAAGATCAGGATTCGAGCACCTCGGAAGGCGTATTCGTTTTCAACTCCACGGCGGTCGCAGTCGGCGATCACGTGCAGGTTGCAGGCCGCGTTACAGAGTTCGGGGGTCAAACCCAGATATCGAGTGCCACGGTGACGAATCTCGGACCCGGAACGCTGCCAACAGCAACCGTGGCAGCTCTCCCAGTTACGGCGCTCTCGGACTTGGAGCGTTTCGAGGGTATGCGCGTGATCTTTCCTCAGGACCTCTTTATCTCCGAGTTCTTCAACTATGACCGCTTTGGCGAAATCGTATTGACTGCAACGCGCCAGTACCAGGGCACGCACGCGGCGGAGCCCGGAGCCCCCGCGAACGCGGTGACTGCAGCGAATCGATTGGCGAGGATCACGCTCGACGATGGAAGCAACCTCCAAAATCCGACCTTCAATCGACATCCCAATGGGGCTGAGTTCACACTCACCAATACGTTCCGAGGCGGTGACATCCTGAAGAACGTGCTGGGAGTGTTAGGCGAGGGCTTCGGCATCTATCGCATCCAACCGACCGCCGGTGCGGATTACACCAATGCCAATCCGCGCCCCGCGAGCCCCGAGCCAATCACTGGTGAGGTCCGGGTGGCGTCGTTCAATGTTCTCAACTACTTCACCCATCTCGATGACGGGGTTAACGACATCTGTGGTCCGACAGGCAACCTGGAGTGCCGCGGCGCCGACACTGAAGTCGAACTTCAGAGACAGCAAGCCAAGCTGGTCGCGGGAATCATTGCTCTCGACGCCGACATCGTTGGTATCCAGGAAATCGAGAACGACATCCGCGACGACGATGGAAATCGGGCACACGACGCCGTCTTGACGTTGGTGGAGGCCCTCAACGCTGAGGAAGGGGAAGATGTCTGGGCGTGGGTGGGGGAGACGACCCATTACAACAATTATCCGGTTCGCAACGAGATCATCTACAAGCCGGCCGCCGTCACCCCGATCGGTGCTCCTGTCGCGTTGGCGAACGCCGCATTCGACATGACCCTGCCCGATGAGATCGAACCCGTGGGTCGTCCTCCTCTAGCCCAAATCTTTCACCAGGTTGGACAGCGGGGTAGCCGTCAGCCTTTTGCCGTGGTGGTGAATCACTTCAAATCGAAAAGTTCCAGCTGCGCTGATATCGGCGACCCTGACACGGGTGACGGCCAGGGAGAGTGCAATTTGACGCGGGTCGCGCAGTCGCACGCGTTGCTGGACTTCGTAGCCGAATTAGAAGCCAGCAGTAGTGGCGTGCTCGTTATCGGCGACCTCAACAGCTATGCGATGGAGGACCCCATCGAGGCTCTGAAGGCGGGGGGCCTAGTCGAGTTGGTGGAGAAGTTCGAGGGCGCCGACGCCTACTCGTTCGTCTTCGATGGCCAACTGGGATACCTCGACACCGCGCTGGCGACGAGATCGATGTCGAACTGGATTAAGGACCTGACAACCTTCCATATCAACGCGGACGAGCCTGACATCTTGGACTACGACATGTCGTTCAAGCCGCCTGCTCAAGATGCCCTCTACGAGCCCAAGCCCTATCGAGTTTCGGACCACGATCCGATCATCATCGGACTCACGTTCGGTGGGCGGGCGGGATGAGCCTCCTCTAGTCGCGGACGGCCGATATCCATCACCGTTTTCGCGCATCAAGCGCGGGCTAGAGGGCGCGGTTGGTGCGCGAAAAGGTGGAGTTAGCGGCGGCGGGAGGCGACGTCGATCACCGTTCCTTCGAGGCGGGCCTCTTCGGCCAAGAAGGCCAGAAGGTGGCTCTCGATCGACTCGCTGGCGGAGGTGGCGGGCGGCTTGCCATGCTCGATCGAGTCGAGGAATGATTCGATGATCCCGGCGTCACCGCCGCCATGACCGCTCGACACCGGTGGAATCGGAATCTCTTCCGCCTCGCCGGAGACGTGGGGATGGATCGTCAACTCCTGGCGGCGTCCGAAGCGGCCTCGCAGCGTCGCCCGGGTCCCGTCGTATCGCATCGTCCGCCCCTCCTCGTGTGAATGACCGTGCACCGTGAGCCCGGCGCTCGCTCCCGACTCGAAGCCGAGGTTCACCACCTGATGGTCGACCACATCCGAACCGCACTTCCAAGCGCAGCGTCCATATGGCCCCTCTCGCAAAGCCCGCAGCCTGCCCTCGGTCGAGAAATCGTCGGTGATGACGTGAACCGGCCATCCGGTCACCGCCGGGTTGAGATAGACCCGACGGGCGTCGTACGGACAGTCTTCAACCGGGCAGGGATCTGTGCACCTCGCGGTCGATTCGGCCGGGGCTCGCTCAGGTCGGAACTCGAAGAGATTCCCCACCGAAGAGACCGTCCGAGCCGACGATCCCAGGTTCCAGTGAAGAATGTCAAAGTCGTGGGTGGCCTTCGCAACGATCATCGGCGGTGCCGTTGCCCGTTGTGACCAGTTGCCGCGCACGTAGGAATGGGCCATGTGCCAGGCGACGACGTTCTCGCGATGCTCGACGGTGACGATGTCGCCCAAGCGACCCGAAGCAATCACCTCGTGGAGTGTCTGAAAGAAAGGTGAGAAGCGAAGCACATGCCCGATGTGGAGGCTCCCGGCTGATTGCCGCGAGGCATCGACGATCTCGAAGCAGGACTCGAGGGTATGAGCCATCGGCTTTTCCGCCAGGACGTGATGACCGGTACGGAGAGCAGCGAGAACGTGGGCGTGATGCTCTCGATCCGGTGAAGCAATCACCGCCGCTTCGGCTCTTTTCGACTCGAGTAGGGCCAAGGGATCCCGATGACGATCGCTCTTGGGGATGCTGTGAGCTTCACCAAAACGCCGCAGGCGTTCTTCGCTCGGGTCGGCCACCGCCACGAAGCGGAGACGATCGGGGTTGGCCAGGGCCCAGCGCCCATAGATGTGATGTCCCCGTTGGCCCGCTCCCACCATGACCGCTCCGATCATGGGCTCGCCGTCGCCAAATCGTGGCTGAGTTCGGCGATCGCCTGGTCATAGGCGTCGCCTTGATAAAAGGTGTGGCCTTGAACCGGCGGAAGCGGGTCGCCGGGAGCGCGCTCGGCAGATACCGGGTCGGGAACGAGCCGATCCCCGATGCCGATGGGACCGCCGATCGCATCGGTGGCGCGGAAAAGGTTGATCCAACGACCTTCGAGACGGCCGGCCAAAGAGGCGAGCTGATCGGGGCCGAAGTAGGCGGGAAAAAAAGGGCCGTACAACCGGCGGAGGGGGCTGCCGTGGGTGAGGAGCGCCATCCGCGAGCGAATCGACTGCGGGAGACGGGCGATGCTCGCCGCAGCCACCACCGACCCTTGGGAATGGGCAGACAAGGTCACCGCCGCCCCATCGGAAGTCAGTCGCTGCAGACGAATCCCGAGTTCGGGCACCGCTCGTGCGGAGTAGGGGGGTGGGGCCAGAGGGTGATACCAGCGGGGCCAGAAGGTGACGATGTCCCAGATGACCCCCACCCGGCGCCGGGTTCCGGGGCTGCGAAAGGACGAGTACATCACCGCCAATCCGGCAACGGGAAGCATGCTCCCCACCCAAGATGCCACCGGGACCAGACTGCGCCAGCCGTCGGGGAGGCGGTCGAACGACCCGAAGGGAGAACCGGTGGTGAACACCCGGAACCCATAGAAGGCGAGCGTTCCTCCCAGCACTACTGCCAGGAGCACGCCCAGGGCAGTGGCGGCCTCGTCGCTCAGCCGGGCCACACTCCGCGCTCTGATGATCGACCGGATCCAGCGCAGGCCTTCGAGGTCGGCGGGGGCCTGCGGGTACTCCTTGGCGATCGTTTCGACGTTCTCGACCGAACGCGTCCGGCTCCAAAGCCAGAAGCCGGCGATGACAATCGCCAACACAGCTCCCGCCACCAGGGCCAGCGAAGCCAGGGCGAACCAGTCATAACCGTAGGAGTAAACGATCGTGGCCTGTCCCGGCTCGAGCGGGTCGATCACCCGGTCACCGAGCCAGTCCGCTAAGCGAACGTGTGAGCCGGCCAGAAGGGAGATCAGCGCCCACAGCGCCAGAGCCGAGGTGGCGACCGGTTTGACGCGCTGCCCACTCTCGGTCGGGATCACGAACAAGAGTGCCACCGCCACCACCAATGCCGCCAGACCGGTTGCAAGCGCTAAGCGGCTGTAGCCGGGGAGGTCGTCCGGCAAAGAGTTGGTGGGACCCTCGCGGACGAGACCGAAGAAAGCCACTGCACCCAACACCAGCCATCCTCCGCGAGCGAGCATCCAGGTGGGGCCCGAACCCCAAAGCCAGACGGTGATGGTGGCAGCGATGGTTACGACGATGGCGATGAGGAAGAGGGCAGTCTCGAGCCCGGTGTCGAGGCCGGCTTGCTCCCGCAGCCTCTGAATCGAATAGGCGGTGGCGGCGGCGAGAGCCGCGCTGGCGGCAGCGAAATGTCCGGAAGCCAGCCGCGCTCCAAAGCGGGGCGAATGCCAGAACTGGCGATCGCCCAAGGTTGCCTCGGCGGCAAGATCGCCATCCAATCCTCGCTCCATTTCGACCGGCTCGGAGGTGAAGGCGTCCTCGTAGCGGGTGCGGGTGAAACGAGTGGCGAATCTCCAGAAGGCGATCAGCCCCACCGGGATGACGAGGCCGATGACCATCCGTCGAATCGGCCGATCGGCGAAGAAAGGATTGCCGAAGAATGTGAGCCACCAATGGCGATCGATGCAGACCATTGACCCGCCACACTGAAAAGCGACGAGATCGAGACCAAGGCCTCCCGCCCACAAGACCGCGAGCACCGTCACCGAGAGAGCGAGAAGCCGAACGAGGCCGCGGCCAAGCCGGGAACGAACATCATTCCCGCCCGCGAGCATGAATCCGGCGGCGTTGGCGAGGGCGAAGGGGAGAAGTACCAACCAAAGCGCCCGCGTCCCCGACCGAGACGTGATCCCGCCCCAGGCGTAAGCCTCCAGGTCGTTGGAGTCAGGTCTTCTATAGAAGCCGGCGGTGTCGTCGCCGGCTACCTGTTCTGGGTGAGGGTGGCGGAGCAGCACGTCCGGGGTGGTGCCACCGACTCCGTGGACCCGCAATTCGACGGGGGTGTGAAGCGCCCGAGCCCGATCTTCGGCTTTGGCTTCACGGGAGGCCATGGGGACAAGCTACCCCTAACGTCCTCAGAACCCACACATGGTCGATGTCTCCCTTTTCACGACGTGCCTCGTCCAGGGTCTATACCCGCAGGTGATCGAGGCCACGGTCGCAGTTCTCTCCCGGGCCGGGTGCCAGGTGAGGATTCCCAAGGCGCAGACTTGTTGTGGACAGGCTCCGTTCAACGCCGGTCTCGTCGAAGAGACGCGACGGTTGGCGATCAAGACTCTCGACGACCTTGAGGGCAGCGAACCGATCGTTGTCCCTTCCGGAAGCTGCGCGGACATGCTCACCCATCACCTCCCACACCTTTTCGACGACTCGCCGGAACTGCAGCGGCGCGCCCTGGCGGTGAGCGAGCGGGTAACCGAGTTGAGCTCCTTTCTGGTCGATCAGCTTGGAGTGACCGATCTCGGCGCTCGCTTCGACGCCACGGTTGCCTTCCACAACTCCTGTCACGGGATGCGCAACCTCGGACTCGGCCCACAGGCGGCGACACTGTTGGCCAACGTCGACGCGCTGCGTCTAGTGAAACTTTCCCGGCCCGAGGAGTGCTGTGGCTTCGGGGGGCTCTTTGCGGTCGAACTACCAGAGGTATCGGCTGCGATCATGGCCTCGAAGCTCGCTGACGTCGAGGCCAGCGGTGCCCAGTATGTGGTTGGTGGTGACGTCTCCTGCCTGCTTCATCTGGCGGGGGGACTGCATCGACGCGAGAGCGCGGTGGAGGTGAAGCACTTGGCCGAGATCCTCGCCAGCCGATGACGACCTATCGAGAACGATCTCAGGTAGGTGTGGTCGATCCCCGGATCGCCGCCCTGCAAAGGGGAACGGATCGTTTCCGCAGTCACCGCGCGGAGGCCGTCACTGATTTCGCCGAGATGGATGAGATGCGCGACCGGGCCCGGGCTATCCGCCATCGAGTGCTGGCTGATCTCAGCGGATACGTCGACCAATTCGCCGCCTCCGTCGAGCGAGTTGGTGGGAGGGTTCACCGAGCTGCCGACTCCGAGGAAGCTCGAAAAATCATTAGCGAATTGGTGGCAGATCGGATCGGCGCGCCGATCATCAAGTCGAAATCGATGGCTACCGAGGAGATCGGACTCAATCATCACCTCGAGGCCCTCGGCCATGAAGTGGTGGAAACCGACCTCGGTGAATTCATCATCCAGCTAGCAGCGGAGCCACCGGTGCACATCATCGCTCCCGCCCTCGATCGGACTCGTCACGAGATCGGGCAGCTCTTCTCCGACCAGCTCGGGGTTCCTTTCACATCGGTCCCGACCGAGCTGAACCAGATCGCTCGCCTCCATCTCCGGGAAATCTTCCTCCGGGCCGGGGTGGGGATCACCGGCGTCAACTTCGGAGTGGCGGCGACCGGTTCTGTCGTCACCGTCACCAACGAGGGCAACGGCCGACTTACCTCCACGACTCCCTCCCTCCACATCGCGGTGATGGGGATCGAGCGCCTCGTTCCCGACCTCGCGGATCTCGAGGTCATGCTCGAGGTCTTGGCCCGTTCGGCCACCGGGCAGCGGCTCAGCGTCTACACCAACATCATCACCGGGCCCCGTCGGATGGACGAGCCCGACGGACCCGACGCGCTCGAAGTGGTGATCCTCGACAACCGGCGCACCAGCTTGCTCGGCACCGAACTCGAGGAGGTGCTGGGGTGCATTCGCTGCGGAGCCTGCCTCAACGCTTGTCCGGTCTATCGCCACGCTGGTGGACGCAGCTATGGCTCGGTATATCCGGGTCCCATAGGTGCCGTTCTTTCGCCGGCCTTGTTCGGCTTCGAGCAGTTTGGTGATCTTCCCTATGCCTCGACTTTGTGCGGGGCATGTCTTGAGGTGTGCCCGATCCGCATCGATCTCCCGCGCATGCTGCTGTATCTCCGCCAGCAGACGGCGGCGACTCATTTGCCCCCCAGCGTTGCCCGCGGAGTCCGTTACTTCACGGCCCTCGGAACCCGCCCGGCCCTCTGGCGTGGTGGCCTTCGTCTGGCCTCGGCCCTACGTCGCATCGGCCCGCGCTGGATCACGCGCATGCCGGGGCCGGGACGAGGATGGACTTCGACCAGGGATCTGCCTTGGCGACGATGAGTGTGATTGGAGAGTTCGTCGAACGACTGGCGGCCGTGGATGGCTTTGCACATGGGCCGATGCCGTCGTCGAATGCGATGGCCATCGCGATCGACCTTTCCGGCGATCCCGGCGTTTATCTCGGTTGGGACGACGTCGGTGTCCCCCGCATGCATCAGTCGTTGCAGGCGGTCGGATGGAGGCGTCTCGAGTATTCAATCTCAACGGAGAATCGCCTGACCGAACAACAGCGGATGTCGGAGGTGACCCTGGGCATCACGGGAGCAGACGGTGGCATCGCCCGCTCGGGATCGATCGCCCTCCGCTCGGGACCAGGCCGTCCCCGGATGGCATCTCTGATCGCGGGAACCCACATTGCCTTTCTTTCCGTCAACCGGGTCTTCCCGACCTTGGTCGACCTATCGCTGCAAAGCCTCGACCCGGCCTCGGTCTCGAACGTGATCTTGATCACGGGGCCTTCGCGGACCGGTGACATCGAACAACAGCTAAACCTCGGGGTCCACGGACCGAAGCAACTACATGTCATCCTTATTAGCGACTGACGGATGTCCCTAGCGCGACCGCCCCAGCAAGTACGACTGGGCTTTGGCCCGATCCTTCTCCGAATCCTCGGCCTCGCCCTCCTCTTTGCGGTCCTGGGAGCAATGGTTTGGTCCTACCTGGCGGCGAGCTCGGCCGATCGCTACGAGGTGCTCACTCCCACCGCCGATCCTCCTGGTGAAATCGTCACGCTGACCAACGGCCAACCGATCCACTATCGATCCATCGGTTCCGGAGCTCCAGTCCTCCTCATTCACGGCTTCGACCTCGCCGGTGGATACCAGTGGCTCTCACTAGCTGACGAGCTATCGGGCTATCGACTGCTCATCCCCGATCAGGTCGACTTCGGCTACAGCGGAAGGCCGGCTCGCAATGGGCAGGTGCACACGATCTTTGGCCGGGCGGAGACGATGCTGGCGTTTCTCGAAGAGCTCGACATCGAGAGCGCGGCGGTGATCGGAGCCGGTATGGGTGGTGCGGTGGCTGCCCAGATGGCGGTCAACAACTCCGAGCTGATCAACCGGCTGGTCTTGATCAGCGCCGAGATCTACGGTCCCGCCGAGGATTGGACCGCCACCTTCTATGGACTGCCGGTGGTGGGGAAGGCGTTGAACTTCACCAGCTACGGCGGCGGCAGCCGGGGGGCGATCAACTACGAGCGCGAATGTGCCACCGGCGGTTTCTGCCCGACACCCGAGGACCACAACGCCCGCCAGATCGGCGCCGCCATGGCCGGCACCTCAGACGCCTTGTCCGCCATGTCGGCCACACCCGGTGCGGCCACGGTTCCCGCCGACCTTCCCCGGATCGGCGTTCCGACGCTCGTCGTCTGGGGCGACGGCGATCTCGTCACTCCCCTTGAAGAAGGTCGCCGCCTCGGTGAAGACATCGAAGGGGCGACGGTGGAGGTCATTCCCGGTGCTGGCCACCAGCCCCATCGACAGAATCCGGCGGCGACGGCCGAGCGGATCGCGGCGTTCCTCGCCTCCTAGGCACCCAAGATTCGTTTACAGGTTTCCTCGCGCGGCCTGATCTCTTTCGATCGCCTCGAAAAGCGCCTTGAAGTTCCCCTCCCCGAAGCCGGTGGCACCGCGCCGCTCGATGAACTCGAAGAAAACGGTGGGCCGGTCCTGGAGCATCCGGGTGAAAATCTGCAGGAGGCCGCCACCCTCATCGGTGTCGGCGAGGATGTTGAGGCGCTTCATCTCCTCCCGATCGACGTCCATGTCACCGAGTCGGTCGCCAACCTCGGCGTAATAGGTGTCGGGGACGTTCATCATCATGAGACCGCGGTCGCGTACCTCAGACACGGTTCCGAAGATGTTGTCGGTGAGGATGGCGATGTGCTGGACGCCGGGTGATCGATAGAAGTCGAGATACTCCTCGATCTGGCTCTTACGGCGACCTGTGGCCGGTTCATTGATAGGCATCTTGATCAGCCCACTGCCATCCCAGACCACCTTCGACATCAGCGCCGAATATTCGGTCGAGATCTGTTCGTCGTTGAAGTGGCGAAGCAACACAAAACCGAACACGTCTTCGTAGAAGCTGACCCAACGATCCATCTCGCCGAGGCCGACATTTCCAACTACGTGGTCGATCCGCTGCAGACCGACCGGTTGGGCGACGGTGTCTTCGAAGGTAGCAAAATCGGGTGGGGGCCACGTCAGGTCGGACTGGACCAAGGAATGGATCGTCTCGCCATAGGTCTGAATTCCCGCCTGCGCCCAGGACTTCGTCTCCCCCTCCACCATCTCGGGTTTGTAGGCCGCCTCGGCCCCTCGGGCCAGGGCCTGCTCGAATGCCTTCTGGGCGTCGGGAACGGCCAGAGCAACATCGTGAACCCCAGGCCCGTGCTCCATGACGTGACGACTGATGGGATGGTCGGGGAACAGGGCGCCGGTGACTATGAAGCGGGCTTCGTTCTGACGGAGGGCCCACGAGGCAGTCTCGCGGACACCTGTCTCGGGACCGCGGTAACCCTCGATGGCAAAGCCCATCAACGAGCGGAAGAACTGAGCCGACTGATAGGCGTTGTCGGTCCAGAACTCGACGTGATGGAAGCCGTGCAGCGGAAACGGATCGGAGGGCGTTCCACCCCGGGTCATCGGCAACTCCTTTAAGGGTTCTGCGGTCTGAGGCTAGTGATACCAACGATTTTCGGAACACGCTTTGCAATCGCGACCATCGCTAACAGCGACACCATCACCGCGACGGGCCACCATTCCTCGAGCCGCGGGAGGGCGAGAAGCGGGAGAAGGCCGATGGTTGAACCAACCAACCGAGCGAGGGGTAGTTGCTCGGGTCGGCGTGGCACCACGCTCGCCGGTCCTAGCAACAAGTTCACGGCGAAGCCCACCAGTAGCCCTAGGACCGCACCGATCACGGCCCCTGCCACCACCCCGAGCATGGCTCCGATCGTCCCGTAGATGATGAGAGCGGCGAGCACCTCGATCCCGGCGGCGTCACGAAGGAGGAAGGCGGCCATGGCGAGTCCGGTCGCACCTCCAATAAGGGCGCCGATACCCGCACCTCCCGCGATTGCTCTCCCTGTGGTTGCCATTAGCTGGTCGTTTCTCCCCCTAGCCCGGCGAGGGAGGTCCCGAAGGCGCCTTCTAAGAGAGCGGCGAGTGAGGCCATGGCGTCGAAGACGCTGTCAGCCTCGGATTGGGCGGGGTCGAGCCGCTCCATCAATTCGATGCCGAGAAATACTGCGGCGATTGCGTAGGCCGCTTCCCGTCGAGGGATCAGATCTTGGAGGGGACTTCCTTCTAGTCCCCGAGTCAAGGCCTCTTCGACCAGGTCGATCCATCCCCGGAAGCCGGCCAGGACCGCTTGGCCCATCTCCGGCTCAGAGGCCGCCGCCGCCATCATCTGGGTGACGATGGTGACGGACCCTGACCGCTGATCATCGGCATGAAGACGACGGGCGATGTCCACCAAATCGGAGAGGGAGGTGGATTTGGCGGCCGCCTCTGTGTATTTGGCGACCTGCCGGGCCGAAGACGAAGCCGCTGCCTCGATCAAGAGGCGGTTGACGCTGCCGAAGTGATAGAAGATCAACGCCTGATTGAAGCCTCCGGTGGCGGCGATGGCTCGAGCGCTGGTTCCGACAATGCCGCTGGTCCTCAAGGTCTCCAACGCCGCGTCCATGATCCGTTCCTTGGTGGTCCGGTCTTTAGTGGGCATGAGGTTCCCTGGCGTCGCACCATGAGCATTCCACGTCTCCTCCCGCCGGCCCGCCGAATCGCTTCCGATTCTTCGAGACCAGGTAGAAGAAGCGCTCAGCCATCGGTGCCAAAGTGGGTCCCGACAGTCGGTAGGACCAAGATCGATATCGACGGGTGGCCCAAAGACAGGTGAGAAAGGCTGCCGGGCCCACCCACGCCTGGCCCATGTCGTTCGCAACCACTAGTTCCTGGCCGAGCCAGGGGAGGTTTCCAAAACGACGTCGGGCCTCTGGCGAGCCAGCGGCCAGTAGCCGCACCGGGACATGGCAAGGCTGGGTGAGGAGCCAATCCCGGGCCCGCCGGCAGAGTTGGCATTTCTCGTCATAGACAACGGTAAGGGTGGTCATGGCGGTTATCTCACGAATTGGTAGGAGGAATCACCACCTGGGGGGCGATGGGCGGGGGAAGGTGGCGCTCTTCGCCCCGGGAGCGGATCTTCCAGAAGAGGCCGACATTGACGAAGTGGATCACGGCCAGCGTCACCAAGAGCAGTGCGAGGCGATTGACCAGGGTGCGAACCGCCCCAAATGCATCGAGGCTGGTGTCGGTGCGGATGATGTACAGGGCGTAGCCCAGGTTCAGCATGTAGAAGCCGACCACGAGCAGCCGGTTCACCGCTTCTGCCAGCCCCGGCCGGTCGCTAAAGACATCTTGGAGAAAGATCGCACCGCTTCGAAAGAGGGTCCGCGCTAGCCATACCGTCAGCCCCACGGCCACGGCGGCGTACACGACGTAGACGGCGATCCCGTATCCGCTCCCGCTCATCTCAGACCTCCTTGATCGAGTGCTTTGAGCATACGCTTAAACCATACGCTCAAACCTGGAACCTGTCAAGAGGGTCTTGATGCATTTACTGTCTCGGTCCGTGGGCCAAGCGTTGGTGGCGGTCTCGGTTCCTCAACTGGGTGATGCCCGGCGTCGCCATTGGGCAAAGGTGGTGACGGGGATCGATGAACACAAGTCCTCGGGCTGGGCGTACGTGGGCGACTTCGTCGCCGACGGCGGCACCCAGGACTTGCCGGTGGGAGCCTTGCTTTTGCTCTACGGCGAGAGAGGGAGTTCGGGCAACCCGCAATCACTCGCCGCCTTGTACTCGGTGGGAGCGGATTCGACTCTGACGCTTGAAGGTGAGGCCAGCGGAAGGGCTTGGGCCCGGACGTTACGAGACCGAGCCCAAGAACTCCTTCACATGCTGGCGGTGCGTTCGCTCGACCTCAGTCCGGTCGAGAGCTCTGTCCTTGCCGAGGAACTGCGCGGTCGCGGCTGGAAGGTCGAGCCTCCTTCCTGATTCGGCGCCGTGTCGGCCGGTCGATGTAGCCTCGGCCATCCGTGGCGACGCTTCGACTATTTGCCAACCTACGCGAACTCGCGGGGCAGTCCCGTGTCGAAGTCGAAGGCGAAACGGTTGGTGAGGTCATCGACCGAGCCGTTGCGCTTTTTGGCGAGGAGTTCGCGGCGGGCGTGGGTGCGGCAGCAATGTGGCGCAATGGCGAGCCTGCCTCTGCCGCTGATCCCATCGGCGCTAGCGACGAACTCGCACTGATCCCTCCCGTGTCGGGCGGAGGCAATGTGATGGTGGGAGAGATGGTCGACGCCTCCCTGGTGACCGGTCTCCTCGGCCTGCTGATTCTGATCGGCACCAACCTCGCACCCGGGCCGGCGTGGTGGGCGGCCGGCCTGGTGTTGCTGGCGGCGCTATGGGCCACCGATCTTGCCGCCCGCTTGACCGATCGGGGTCGAGCTCCCGCCACCATCGGGATCCTCGCCTCCTTCGTGATTGCGGCGGTGGCCACCCATGTCCTCGGAGGAATCGGTTTTGGCCTCACGCTCTTTCTGGCGGTAGCGATCGTGATGGGTTGGGGAGTGGCGATACCCGATTACCGCCAGCTCGAGGTGGTGGCGCCCTCGGTTCTCGTCGCCCTGGTGGGGAGCGCGGCGGTCGGCTCGCTGATGCTGACTCGGACGTTTTTTGAAGACGAGCACCATGCCATCTCGATCCTGATCGTGGTGGCCGGCCTGAGCGCGATCACGGCGATGGTGCTGAGCCGGCTCCGGATGCCTGTCCTTGATCCCTACTCGGGAACGGCGCTGGCAGCGGTGGTGGGAGCGGTGGTGGGGGCGTTGCTTTGGGGGGAAGACATCGTCGGCTACATCCTCATCGGACTCGGCCTGGCGGTGGCGCTGGTAGCGGGGCGAAGCCTCGGCTCGATTATCCGCACTGGTCGGCTGGCGCTCTCCGAGACGCCACCGGGCCCGATGTCCACCCTCGACCCCCTTCTCTTCGCAGCTGCCCTCTACTACCCGTTGGTCTCCGTCGTCCTCTGACTTTCCAATGGCCCGGGCTAGTCAACGGGTTGCCAATCCCAGGGGGTGGATAGCTACGATTCGCGACCATGTCCGGCCGTTTCAACCGCCGGCGGCTTCGGACCGTCCTGGTTTACTGCCTCGCCTTCCAACTGCTGCCCGGACAGGCCTTGGGCGTAACCAAGAGCCAGGTTGACCGGGCGTGCGCCGCCTCCTCCAGTGCCCTGGCCGAATACCGCCGGGCTTCGGCCGCCTTCGAAGAGGCGGCGCAGGCCTATTCCGCTGCCAGCCTCGAGGTCGACAACGTCCTCTACCGCCAGGGCCGGACCGCCGAAACCCTCGATCTCCGACGGGGGGCGATGGAGGTCGCCGAGGATCGCTTTCAACAGCAGGCCGTCGAGGCCTACATGAGCGGAGGCGGATCGAACTCGGCTCTCTTCCTCGCCGCCTCCTCTCTCGATCGTGTCATCACCACCACCGAATTCCTCTCAGCGGCGGGCACCGAGGAACACGACGCCGCTGGCGACCTAGCCGCCCTGCAAGGCGAGTTGGTCACACTCCAGGGTCAGTTGAGCGCACTCGAGGTCGAGCTGCGGGCTGTTGAGCAGCAACGGCTCGACGCCAAGAACCAGCAAGAAACTGCGATGAATGCCGACCAGGCCGCCTGGCAGAAACTCGACGGCGAGTGCCGAGCGATCCAGAAGCGCTATGAGATCGAACTGGCTCGCGCCGCCGCTGCCCGGGGGAGTGCCTCGGCCGGGATTTCGGCGGCTGCAACGCCCGGCTTCATCTGCCCCTTCCCCGGCTCTTCATTCATCAATTCCTGGGGGGCCCCTCGCTCTGGCGGTCGCGGGCATAAGGGAACGGACATGATGGGACCCTACGGAGCACCTTTATATGCGGTTGCGTCGGGGACGGTCTACACAGGCAATGGCGGCCTCGGCGGGAAGACCGTCTGGCTCATCGCCGATTACGGTACCGGCTTCTATTACGCCCACCTCTCGAGCATCAATGTCAGCTCGGGAAATCGGGTCGGGCGCGGCGACGTCGTCGGCTACAACGGTGATTCGGGCAACGCCGACGGCGGATCGCCCCACCTCCATTTCGAGATTCATCCCGGCGGACGCGGCTCCTCGGCCGTCAACCCCTACCCCACTCTCGTCGCGGCCTGCCGGTAACCTGAGGCCGTGCAGACTGACCGCCGCCGTCTCGATCAGATCCAAGATCCGGACTTCATCTCGGACCTCGACAGCCTCCCTCTCGATGACTTGCGAGCTCGTCGGGACTTGGCCGATGACGTCGAAAACGAACTCTCTTATTACCGCCGCTTCCTCCACGGCCGTCTCGACTTACTTGCTTTCGAACAGCGTCGTCGACGCGGTGAGGAGAGCCGCAGCCTGATCGATGCCCTCACCGAGATCCTTACCGGACACGATCGCGCTGGTGGAGCCTCGAGCCGGCATCTGACGACTGAAGCGCCCGACATCCCGGTGCAAGGCCGCCGTCACCTCGACCATGTCCTGGGCAACGACCTCATGGCTCGCCTCGGAGAGATGTCGGAGGAAGAGCTTTCGGAGGCCGCCTCGGAGCTGTCGGACCTCGAGGCGGAGATCTCAACGGTGCGCCAGGGTGTGCAGGCGATTCTTGATCAGCTCCATGCCGAGGTCATCAATCGCTACAAGCATGACCTGGGCGACCCGGCCCTCCGCCCCTCTTAGCCGGCGGTGCTGGCCGAGCAGGTCCGATCGGGCCTGGTGGAAACGATCCACGATGGCGCCGTCGCCATCACCGATCCCACCGGCGAGCTGGTTGCCTCCTCCGGTGATATCCGGCGCCCCTTCTATTTTCGATCGGCTGCCAAGCCGTTTCAGGCGTACGTCAGCAGTCGAGCCGGCGCCAATCTGAGTCGGGAGCGCCTGGCGCTCGCATGTGCCAGCCATGATGGCGAGCCCGTCCATATCGCCCTGGTCGAGAGCATCCTCGCCGGCGTGGGATTGAACGAGGCGGCGCTGGGCTGCCCTCCGAGTTGGCCGATCCGTCTCACCGCCACGAGACGGCTCGCCAATGAGGGGGCGACGGTGCCCCGGAAGATATGGAACAACTGCTCGGGAAAGCACGCGGCGATGCTCGCCGCGTGCGTCAGTTCGGGCTGGGATCCCGATACGTATCTCGATCGGCACCATCCCTTGCAACGTGCCATTTCTGAGTTCGTTACCAACGTCTCGGGTCCAACCGATCCCATCGGTGTTGATGGTTGCGGTGCTCCCGTCTTCGCCACCAACTGCTTGGCGATGGCGAAGTCGTTCTCCTTTCTCGCCTCAGCCCCAGAGATGAACACCATCTATGAAGCGATGCATTCGTATCCAGCGTTGGTCTCCGGATACGGCAACACCGATGCTGCCATCGCCACCGCTCTCGACGCGGCCGCCAAACGGGGGGCAGCCGGATGCCTGGGCATCGCTCTTCGAAATGGATACGGCATTGCAATCAAATGTTGGGATGGCAACTCCGAGGCGGTTGGGGTTGGAGCCGTGGCCTCACTCGAACACCTTGGAGCCTTGTCCGAGACCGCCCGCGCCTCCCTCGCCCCCGTCGCCTCACCAGAAACGCGGGGTGGCGGTGCTCCCGTGGGAAGGTTCCGATCGCTTGTGGAGTTGGCTTGGGAGTGAAAGTCCATAGCGATCTGGTGGAACGGACCGACCTGGTGCCGATGGCGCCCGCCGTGGGACCCTTTCCGGGTGGGGACTTTCTTCGCGCCTGGTTCGAGGAACTCGGCGACGACGTCGAGCCGGTCACTGTCGACTGGGACCTCGGTCAGCTTTCGATGATGAAGGCCTCGACCCGGATTGAGATGATGGGAGAGGCCGACCTCACCGATTACCACAGCCCTTTGGGAGAGGGACTGAACGAGGCGATCGCTTTTCTTTGCGATGAGCTGGGGCACGGGATCGATCTCAGCTTCGATTCGCTTCCGTCGGAGGCGGCAACGCCTCTACACGCAGCCCTAAGTAGCGCCGGCCTCCTTCCTTCCGACACCGTGCACGAGACGGCAATGGTGCTTTCCTTGCCTGACGACAGCGATGACTTCTATCGAGGCCTGCAAAAGCACGATCGGCACGAGTTGCGCCGCAAGCACCGCCGATACGAATCTTTGATCGGCCCGGTCGACCTGCAAGGTGGAAACGGAGAAGGTTTCGAGGAGTTCGTCCGTCTCCACCGCTTGGCGCCCGGCGAGAAGGGTCGCTTCATGACCGATCGCCGCCACGCCTTCTTTTCCCGCTTGGCTCAGCTGCCCGGCTGGCGGGTTGACTATCTGGTAATGCCAACCGGAAAGGCGGCCGCCTGCGTATTCGGTTGGAGCGACAGTGATGGCTACTACCTCTACAACTCATGTTTCGATCCGGCCTTGCAGGCGGCTTCGCCCGGGCTCGTCCTGCTGCAAGCGATGATCGCGGACTCGATCAAGAGCGGCCTCCGCATTTTCGACTTCCTCAAGGGTGACGAGGACTACAAAGCGCGCTTGGGGGCCAAGCCGCGGCCGTTGCATCGCCTGGAAGTCACCACGTGAGCACCCCTCCGATCGAGAAGGTGGCGTATCTCTCGATGCACACCTCGCCCCTTGCCCAACCGGGGTCCGGGGATGCGGGCGGGATGAACGTATATATCGATCAACTTGCCCGCACCATGGCGTCGCGGGGCGTGAAGGTCGACGTATATACGCGCCGTCAAGATCCTGACGATCCGACTGTGGTAGAAGTCATGAGCGGTTACCGGGTGGTTCATGTGGAAGTGGGTCCCCCCCAACCTCTTCCGATCCCCGCGCTTACTCGATTCGTTCGCTCGTTCGCCAAGGCGGTGGCCGAGGCGATCCGGCACGATCCTCCCCAAATACTTCACTCCCACTACTGGCTATCGGGTTGGGCCGGTCTGCTCGTCAAACGGGCTCTTCGCATCCCGTTGGCGAACTCATTTCACACTCTGGGTCGAGTCCGAAACGATTCCCTCCGGCCGGGCGAGACACCTGAGAGCCTGATTCGCATCGCCGCCGAACATGAAGTGATCGAGGCATCCGATTGCGTAATGGCCTCCACTCCGGCGGAGGCCGAGGAGCTGTTGGATTTCTACGGCGCCGATCCCAACCGGCTCTGCACGTCTCCGCCGGGGGTGGACCATCGGGTCTTCAAGCCAGGCTCTCAAGCTGGTGCCCGGAGACGCCTGGGCTTGGGCGAAGGCCCGATCCTGCTTTTCGTCGGGCGTATCCAGCCTCTCAAGGGTGTCGATGTCGCGATTGCGACCCTCGATCTGGTGCAAGTCCGCCATCCCGAAGCGACTCTGGTGATCGTCGGCGGACCTTCTGGTGCGAGCGGAGCAGCCGAACTCCACCGGCTGCGCCAGCTGGCCATGGCGCGAGGCGTGGGAAGCCGGGTTCGTTTTGTCAACCCGCTTCCGCACGGCCTCTTGGCCGACGTGTATCGGGCGGCCGATCTCCTTCTGGTCCCTTCCCGCTCGGAGAGCTTTGGGCTGGTGGCAGCCGAGGCCCAGGCCTGCGGAATTCCCGTGGTTGCCGCTCGCACCGGGGGATTGATCTATGTGGTCGACGATGGGACCAGCGGCATCCTGGTCGATGGTTGGGAGCCAGCCGATTACGCCGAGGCTGCCTTGCGCCTGATCGAAGATCCCGAGCTGAAGGCGAAGATGGGGCGGGCGGCGACCGACTGGGCCAAGCGCTTTTCGTGGGAGGACACGGTTAAGCGCTATCTCGAGCTCTACCGCGGGGTGCTTGCGCCTGGCAACTGACATGGCGGGGGCGCGGGCGATCCTTCAGCGATCTATAGCCGAATGGGTGGAGGACCCTGGCTCTGACGTGGTCTACGCCGAGGAGGTGGAGGGTCGCTTCGCAGTCCGGATGCGGCAGACGGTCAGAGAGGCGACCACGGTTTGGTTCACGGTCGGCCAGCGCTCTCTTACGGCCGAGGCCTATGTGCTTCCCCGCCTCGAGCAGCCCAAAGGTGCCCATCGGCTCGCCCTGCTCCGCAACCACGGCTCATTTCGGGTCAACTTCGCTCTCGATGCCGAGGAGGCCATCGTCCTCAGAGCGCGAATTCCCAATGAGCGGGTGAGCGCGGCAGAACTGAGCTATGTCCTCGCCGAGATCTATCAGACGATCGAGCTTTCGTTTCGATCGCTCCTTCGCGAAAACACCCCCTAGAAAGTTCCCAACAGGAGGTTGTGCACAAATCCCTGTGGAAACCTGTGGATATTGGGGAAAAAGGGTGCGACCGGCCTACGGGCGCTTTCCGCCAGATTGCCTTAGGGGAGATGAGGGTTGATTACGTCGACCGGTCGCGAAAACGAAGCCTTTGCGGGGCGGTTGACCCGATAAAACGAGTTCCGTACTGTCGGCAACCGAAGCGCCCAAGGTGCTGATCGGCCGGATAGCCCGTTCGGGGAAGTGCGGGGTCTCGGGCCGAGAGGTTCCTCGGGCGCTTCCTCAAAAGACATCAGATCGCCGGCTGACGCCGGCTGAGAGACATCAGATCGCCGGCTAACGCCGGCTTTCAGATCTGAAATCTGATGTCTGAAATCTGATGTCTGTCACAGGCCGAACATGAGCTCGCGGAGGTTGACCGGGCGCACTTCGAATCGCTCCAGGTCGAGCCGGACCGAGCCCAGCCGGAGTCCCTGCATACCCTCGCCGCGATTGGTGAGGACCTTGAGGTTCCCGTCGTCGACCTCCAGTCGTCCCAGACCCTGACAGCGGCCCTCGGTGTCGTGGATTCCGACCAGCAGGCCATCGAGGCGGGCGGGATCGAGCCCGCTCGGCAACGTGGGGGCGAAGACCGTCGGCCGTACCCGCCACCGCTCGAGCGGCCCGACGAAGGCGGCCCCGAAGCGATCGGCCCTGCGGCCCATTCGTTCGTCCGGGCTGGAGGGCCTCACGTCCCCCTCCACCGGAGCGGTGACGACATTCGCTCCGAAGAAGCGTCGCAACATCCCCACCACGGGCTCGAGCTCACCGCCTCGTTGCAGGGCGATCACCGTCTCCGGCCGGCACAGCTCCATCTTGTGATACTTGAGTGTCTCACCGACCACTCCGGCGATCATCGGGCTGGTGTCGATGACGACCATGTCGGCCCATTCCCGGGCTTGATCGACCAAGGCGGCTGTGGCGATCACATGCTGGAGAACCAACCGCTCGGGGCTAATCCCCCCAACGAAATGAAGGGCGTCTGGCTGGTCCCAGGCGTGCTCGAGGTCGTGGTGGGATCCGAGCAGCCGAAGCCCAACACAAGTTGGAGGGCCGATGCTCGAGTTGCCGATATCGGCGTCGATATAGCCCACGGTCCGGCCCTCGTCGAGAGCGGCCCGGGCGAGCCGGCGAGACATCGTGGTCTTTCCGGTGTCGAGGGCTCCGATCAGCATCACCGATGTCGCGCCGGCGAGTTCCTGGGCGAGCTCCTCGTGGAGGGTGGGCGCCATCGGTGGGGCATCTTACGGGGGGTCCCTAATCTCGCCCAACGTGGCCCAGCCGGTGAGTTTCCTATCGGACTTCGGCACTCAGGACGAGTTCGTCGGGGTAATACACGGGGTTATTTATCGGCTTTCCCCCGACTCGCGTGTGATCGACATCAGTCACGGAATCGCGCCGGGGGACATCCGCGGAGGAGCGTTGGCCTTGACCCGCGCTATCCAGTTCTTGCCCCCTGGCGTAGTGCTGGCGATAGTCGACCCGGGGGTGGGCACGCCACGCAAAGCGCTCGCCCTTGAGACCGCGGCCGGGTACTTCGTGGGCCCCGACAATGGTCTGCTTTCACCGGCGGTCGCGATGGTCGGGGGAGCAGTGGCGATTCATGCCATCGAGAACCGAGATGTCATGATCGATGGACCCGGAGCTACCTTCGCCGGACGCGACGTGTTCGCTCCAGCGGCGGCCTTGCTGGCCGCCGGCGAGGCGACCCTTGCTGACCTGGGTCCGGCGCTCGATCCGGGACAGGTGCTGCCGCTGATGCTTCCGCTTCCAAAGGTGGAGGGGTCGGCGATCCATGGCGAAGTGCTATGGGTGGACTGGTACGGCAACGTCCAGACCAACGTTGGTCCTGAGGATCTGGCAGCAATCGAAGTGCAGATTGGAGATCTAGTAGAAGTGTGGGTCGGGGCCAGCGCCCACGAGGGCCGATTCGTGACCACTTTCGGTGACGTCGCCATGGGGGTATTGGCTGTCCACGTCGACTCCGCGGGTCTGATTGCGGTCGCGGTCCGTGGCGGCCGGGCCGACGAAGAGATCAGTTTGGCCCCCGGTCGACCGCTCAGCTTCCGACGCTCGTAACCGGAGGAGTCTCACCCAGCAACTGGCCGAGCTGGAAGACGAAGGCGAGGAGAATGAGCGCCAGGAGGATGAGGATGACGATGGCGGTGGCCGGGCGCATCGATTCTGCAAATTAGCCCTGATACGACGAAGCCCCCGGGGCAAGGGGGCTTCGTCTAGGAGAGTGACGGATGCTCCGCTCGTTTAGGGGCGGGCTGGGAGGCTACCTGACACCTGGGTAATGAACGTGCCCTGGGTATCAGGTGCGGAGCCCGGTCCACTCTCTGTCAACAGCTTATATCGGCACCCCTCCTAGCCCTCTTTACCCCTATTTCTCGCTCCGGCCGGAACCCCCTCCGTCGGAAATAAGGAATGGTATTTCTCCCCCCGAATGGGGGAGAGCCGGCGAAGCCGGGGAGGGGGGAAACGGCGTTAGAGGAAACTACGGGGCGGCGGAGGTGGCCGGGGCGGTCGTGGCCCCACCCTCTTCGGCGGGAACCTCGCCTTCGACAGGAGCTTCGCCTTCGGCGGCGACGAGGCCGCAATCGGCTAGCACCGTGGTGGGATCCCCGGCGCCGAGGCGGACCCGCTCGAAGGCAGCCACGGCTGCAATCTGCTCGGCGGATAGGGAACCGGCGAATCCCGGCATACCGCCGTTGATTGGCTTGCCGGTGTCGCCATAAGTGGAGGCACCTTCTGCCTGAAAGCCTGCCGAGCCTTTCGCCACCCAGTCGATGTGGTCAACGCAGGATGAGAAAGTGCCGAGCACTCCGCCCAGGGGCGGGCCGACGCCGCCCTGACCCTGAGGACCATGACAGCCGGCGCAGTTGGCGGCGGTGACTACCTCCCCGGCGAATATCTGGGCGCCGAGGCCTACGAAGTCGACACTTCCTCCCGGTGTCCCGCGGCCTTCAAACGGCGATCCGTCGCAGTTCTCGACCGCGCCGGTAACGCGGTCGACCGCCAACTCGGTCCCGCTCCCACAGTCGTTGCTGGTGGCCGATGCGAGCTGTATCAATCCGAAGAGGGGGAGGATGAAGAAGGCGGCCGCGAGCCAGCGGGGTATAGCACCTACGGTGCGCTCGACCAGACCCGAGGTTGGAACCGTGACCACCGCCGGGTAGCGGAGCGCTTCTTTGGGGTTGACCTCGCTTGGCTCGGGGGCGGCCACCACTGGCATGGATGGAGCTGGTGTTCCCGCCTCCCCGGCTCCGCCGCTCCCCCCTTCACGGGGAGAAACAGAAGGTTCTGGTTCGGGTGGAGAAGCGGAAGGCACTGGTTCGGGGGGAGAAACTTCGGGCTGGGGGCTGGGGGTCGTCGGAGGGGCGGTGCCACCTCCGGCCCAGGCGGCCAGGATTTCATCGACCGATGCTCCCGAAGCTTTTGCCCTTGCCTCGGCCGAGCGCTGTACCAACGCCTCGGGGATCCCAAGCGCAGCAGCGGCGGCGGCTAGGTCGCTCATCTCGACTCCCGAAGGTAGGCGAGCAGGCTGGCCAGCTCCTCATCCGATAACCCGGTGGCGACCGGGTGGCGGCCCTCGCCATTGAGAAGGCTCACGATTGCCTCGGTTGATTCGATTCGATCCCCAATGCCAGCCAGGTCCGGGCCCAGCCTTCGATATCCGACCACTTGATTGGTGTCGGCCAGGGTCACCGGTCCCAAACTGGCGTCGGCCACTACCGCTCGGACGAGCTGGGTATGACAGCTTGCACAGCCCATCTCCATATAAATCTCTTGACCACCGAGAGCCGTAGACGAGAAGGCGTGGTTGGAGCTCCTCACTTCGTTCTGAGGCTGTGTTAGCGAGGGCACCAGAAAGCCAATCAGGATCGAAAGCAGGAGCAACCCGACCGCACCTGCCATGACGGCAGAAATGCTTTGGCTGGCACCCACGAGCACCGGGGGCTCTCCGCTTCGCACCGGCTCCGGGGAGGGAATGGGAGGAGTAGGTGAGGGGGCCACCGGAGCGGTCGGTGCCGGGGCGGGAGCCGGGGCGGCAGCTGGCACCGCCTCGGGCTGTGGAGAAGGTGGCGATTCTTCGGGAACGGGAGGAGCAGTGCCGGTCGGGGCTGCACCACCGCCCGCCCAGGCCGCCACCAATTCATCGAGGCTGACGTTGTCGGCCTTGGCTCGCGCCTCGGCCGATCTCCGGACCAGGGCTTCGGGGACGTCGAGAGCGGCGGCGGCGGCCGAGAAGTCGGTCACGGTTTTCTGATCACCAGAACTTCCTGCACCGTGGCACGACCCGAGGTGAGTGAGCGATAAATCGAGACGGCCAGCCCCAGCAGGCCCCAGGTCAGAAAGAGGCCGCTCAGGACCGCGATTCCGGTGAAGACTCCGGGGAGTCCCGCGCTCTCCAGCCATCCGGCCCCCACATTTTCAAAGGCGCCGGTGAATCCCGCTCCCGACCAGGCCACGCCGGTGATGATCCCGGACAGGGCCAGGAGGATTCCGGTCGAGATGCCCGAAATGGCGACGAGTCGAACGACTCCGATAGCACGCTCGGTCGAGGCGAGTGCCCGCCCGACCAAGTTAGGAATCGCCTGCCAGGCAAACGCGGCGAAGAGCAGGGCGACGCCAGTCAAGAAGAGCACATAGGTCCCTTCCCAGAAGAGCGTGAAGCTGACTAGCACTGCGGACGATCGAAAGCTCGCCAATCCTGTCGCCAACGAGGCGAGTGCGACCACCCCTGCACCCGTCACCGCCGCCAAGACGATCGGATCGCGGGCCGGCCACCGATCCTTGACCGTCAGAGCCAGGTTGGTGGCGTTGGCGACGGCGGACAGAGGAAGAGCCAGACCCAGCACGGCGGCGATCGCCTGCAGCCATTCCGGTTGCGGCCCGGCTACCAGTTGCGCCGGGCCCATCCAGATGGCGCCGAATAGCAGCGACCAATAGCCCACCTTGGCAAGCTGCCGACTGGCCAAGGGTTGACCGGATGCTTTCGGCACCACGTAATAAGCGGCTCCGATCGCCAGTCCGACCCCCCAGACGTTGAGGAATCCGGCGGTGAACACAAGATCGCCCAGGGCGTTGGCCAGCGAGGAAACCTGAGGAAGGTTTCCAATTAGGTAGAGGGCTGGAAGCCACAAGACCGCAGCGATGGCAAACCACAACGATGGATAGACCACCCCCTCGCGACGGGCGCGGATGGTGAGCAGCGTGGGGCCCAAAGGGAGGGCGGTCAACGCCAGCACCGGGAGGTCCCCCCACCAAGGCAAGGAGAACGGCTCCCCACCGTCGCCGAATCCCAGCCCGATAACCGCCACCGCTACCAAGACGATGGTCACGGCCAAAGGCAAGGCCAGGTTCAGCTGCTTCTCAAGCTGGAGAGGAACGGCCGTCAGCCGAGGAAGGAGATAGAAGATCGCGGCTGCCAACCCCAACACCAGCCAACCCAGAAAAAGCACGATCAGGGCCATCGGCCGGAGGTGGCCAAAGCTCAGAGGAAGAAGCCGCGGGAACCTCATCGCGGCGATGGCTGCCAACCAAAGGAGGGCTCCCAGGGCGAGGAAAGCGGTGGCCGCAAAGAGGTAGCGGGAGGCGGCCGTGTCCGGGGCAAAGAAAATCTCGGAACGGGCTTCGGCCTCAGCGCCGTTGTTTGTGGTCTTTGTCTCTCCAGCGGTGGTGGTCATGGAGTCGTTCTATTGGATGCGCCGGGAGCATAGAGCAGCACCTCCATCTCCCTGCCTCTCCCTGGTTCGTTCCTAAACCCGCGGTGTGGTAAAAAATTGGTACATGTATCGGTTAGCAGAACTCACTCAGAGTCAACGAAAAAGGCTTGGATGGGCTCTGCTGGTTGGGGGAGCAGTTCTCCTGGTCCTCGCCGTCTGGTGGATTCATTATTCGAGCTTTGCCCGCACCACTTTGGTCGACGGAGTCGAGACACCGGTAGTCGTCGACTATTTCAATTGGGTGCCCCGCGGCTGGTACTGGAAAGCCCTCGGATACTTGGCCGCTTTTGCTGCTTCGCAGATGTTGCTGCTAGGTGCTGCCCTCGCATTCGTGGTGGGCAGGAAAATGACCTGGGCTTTGGCGAGCTTCCTGGCCTTTCTCGCCTGGATCGAATTGGTTCTCATTTTTGGAATTGTTCCCTCCGAGTGGCTCAACCTCAGCCAGACCGATCTTGACTGGTCGCCACAACGGATATTCGTCAGCATTCCCTCCTGGCTCGTGCTCGGTAACCAGGTCGACATCAGCCTCGCCGCTTTGAAGGACATCATCTCGATGGGCTATCACATCGTGATGCTGGGGGCGGCGGCAGTTTTCGCTTACAAAATCCAGGATTTCGGGAAGCCGCGCAAGGCGCCGGAGAAGGTCACCCAAATCTCGCCATATGGACGACCACTTATTAGGAGTGGTGACTGATGCCCAAAGGCGTGGTCGATGAGACCCCTCCGATCAGGGACGACTACCAACTGGCGCTGGTCGACGAGTCCTACTTCAAGGACAAGCTTCGTCCCAAGCAATTCATTCACATCGACCAGGCCGAATGCATCCTCTGTGAGGGTTGCGTGGACATCTGTCCCTGGAAATGCATCTTTTATCTGTCTCTGGACGCCATCGAGGAAGCGGTCAATGTCGATCATCCAGCCGATGACCCCACCAACTACGGCTTCTTCATAATCGACGAAGACGAGTGCACGCGCTGTGCCCTTTGCGTCGACCGCTGTCCGACCAACGTCATCTCGCTGGGTAAGTTTGAGGGCTCGCTGGCCGAGCAGGCGGAGAAGCTGGGGATGAATCGGACTCCCTGGGAAGTCGACACCGGTCAACGCGACTTCAAAAACGGTTACACGTACGGGATGCGCTGGTAGGAGGCTCTGGAGTGCTCGAGAAACTAAAGACACGAGCGAGAGAGATGAACGAAAGGCTGCGGAGTTCGCAGCTGGCCGAGTCGATCCTCCGTCCCGGGTCGCCCTTCAAGAAGGGATACAGCGACAGCCCTCGCAACCGCTCCTACGTGGTGATGAACAACGTCCTCTATCACCTCCACCCGGTGAAGGTGAAGCGGCACGGTGTTCGCCTCTCCTACACCCTCTGTCTCGGTGGCCTTTCGTTTTTCCTCTTCATCCTCCTCACCATCACCGGGATCTTCCTCATGTTCTATTACACGCCCACCGGTGAGCTGGCCTACTCCGACACCGCGGCCCTATCGACCTCGGTGGCCTTCGGGTCGCTAACCCGAAACATGCACCGCTGGGGTGCGCACTTCATGGTGCTGACCGTGTTCCTCCACATGAGCCGCGTCTTCTATCACGGCGCCTACAAGCCGCCGCGGGAATTCAACTGGGTGGTCGGCGTGATCCTTCTCTTGCTGACGCTGCTCCTCTCTTTCTCGGGTTATCTCCTGCCCTGGGATCAGCTGGCGCTGTGGGCAGTCACCGTGGGTACAAACATGGCGGGGTTCGTGCCGGTGATGGGCGACCAAGTGAAGTTCCTGCTGCTGGCCGGTGTGGAGGTCTCTGCTTCCACCTTGCTTCGGTTCTACGTTCTCCATGTGCTTTTCTTCCCGTTCGTCATCGTGATCTTCATGGCCGTCCATTTCTGGCGAGTGCGCAAGGACGGCGGCATTTCCGGTCCTCTCTAGGAGTTCTTCCATGGCAGAAATCCCCGAAAGTCTCCTTCGACGCTCAGCCGAGGCGAAGGCCAAGGCGCTCGGATTACCGGTCGAACAGGTGCT
>DATEDN010000051.1:0-2386 GCA_035281645.1 Acidimicrobiia bacterium
GTTGTCGCCAGAGGTGCGACGATTCCGTAGGGCGAGGCGGAGACGATCCACGTCTCGCGACCCGCTTCGTGATGCATCTTCACCAGCCGCCTCGACTCGGGCCGCACCCGGTCGCTGAGACGAGGGAGAACTCGGGCTGCCACCTCCCCCAGCACATCGACCGAGACGCCCTTTACGTGCCCGAGAATGGCAGCCCTGGTCCCCTCCGACTTATCACCTTTGTCACCAAAGGCCAGGAAGGCCAGGGCTCCGGTGGCGAAGCGGGCGATGTCGGCGTTTTTCACCAGACCCGCCCGCCAGGCCTCGACCGCGAAGGGAAAGATCGAAGCTCCCGAGATCAGGGTCCGGTCGAGATCAAAGAAGGCAGCGGCTGTCACTTTGGGGACGAACCTAATGCTATGAGCCGTGGTTTCCACGGCTCATAGCATTAGGTTCCCGTTACCAGAGGGCCGGCCAGGCGCTGGCCTCGTCGATCACCGCCTCGAGGGTATGGCGATCGGTGGGATCCTCGGTCAGCCAGGGGATAGTCACCAGCGGTACCCGGAATCTGGCCGCAAATCCGTTGCGGGCGTCGCGCTGTCGGTGCGCTTCCGCCTCCCACCGTCTCAGGTTGTCGGCTAGAGCCGTGGGGGTCCGAGGTGGAATCGCTGCCCCCACCCAGTCGGCGGGAAGAGTGCGGTTGAAGACCACCGCTTTCGGGGCGGAAGCAACCTCAGGGAGTTCGATGAAGAACCGTGCCGCCTCAGACAGGGGGGCGGGATCGGCGGTCGTCACCACCAGGGTGATCGCCCTTCGGAAGTGGCCCTCAATGGCTCGCGACCGCCGGGAGACGCCGTCGTAGGTCGTGCGGAGGTCCATGGCGAACTGCGCCACTCGCTCCAGGAGGTCGGAACCCAGGAGCTGATCGGCGAAGCGCAGCAACGGTTTGGCGCCGCGATTGAAGAGGGCGGTCCTTCCGGGAATCCTGCCCCCGGTGAGGAGGCGAAGCAGCCGGCCGCCGACCAGCTCCGACATGCGGGCCGGGGCGGTGAAAAACTCGATCCCCCCTGCCGCCGGGGGAGTGTCGATCACCACCAGGTCCCACTTTCGCGATTCGATGTAGGCGGTGGCTTCCTCAGCGGCGGCGTACGACTGCGAGGCCGGGAAATGAATTGTTGCGGCCTCAAAGAACTCGTTGGTGACCAACCGATCTGCCACTTCTGGGTCGGCATGCCGCCGAGCGACTGTGATCCAGGAGGCAGCCGAGTCGAGCATCCCGGCGGAGAGAGTCTCCAGCTCGGGATGCCTGCGGGGCTGCCCCCCCAGTTCGACGCCCAAGGCATCTGCCAACCGCCGGGCCGGATCGACCGTCAGCACCAGTGTCTTCTTGCCCTGGCTGGCAGCCTTTACCCCCAGCGCGGCTGCCACCGTGGTCTTCCCCACCCCACCAGCGCCGGTGACGACGATCGCCTTGCTCGCCATCACTCCCCCCATTCGTCCGAGAGCCGGGCCGCCACTTCGCTCTCGGTCAGGAGGCCGAAGAGATAGGGAAAGGTCTTGCGCGGAGGCAGGCGCTCGAGCCACTGTTGTTGGCGGCGATAGAGGGATCGATGCATCGACGCCGCCTCAGCAACCACGCCGGTGCCTTTGGCCTCGGTGTCGAGCGGCGGCAGCACCCGGTTGGTGACCACCATCGTCGATCCGATCAGCTTCTCCTTGGCCAGAACTTCGAGCGTCTCCTCGGTCTCGAGCGTCGGAAGCTCCTCGGGGAGCGTCACCAGCACCAGTTCGGATTGTTCTGACGAGTCGAGGACCTCGGACATCAAGTCGGCTTGATGCCGGATCCGCCCCGCCGGCACCAGATCCGCCACGGTTCGAGGGGCGCGCAAGAGGCCCGTCACCTGACCGGTCGGTGGGCAATCTCCCACCACGATGTCATAACGACGTTGCACCACCTCCCAGATCACCTTCCCCAGGGTCACCACCTCCCGCACCCCGGGGGCGGTTGAGGCCAGGGCATCAAAGAATCGCGCCGCCGGTCCCAGCGTGGCGAGGCCGGGGATGCCCACCTGAACCTGAAGGTATTCGATGAGGGCCTTGGCGCGATCGACGGTGAGAGCATCGAGACCGGGTTTCACCTCGACCGGCTTGAACTCGAGGCGGGTGAGGCCAAGGTGGGCGGCGAGGCCTCCAGTTCCAGCGACATCGATTCCGAGCACCCGGGCGCCGGCGCGTTGGTGGGCCAGGGCCAGACCGGCCGCAAGCGAGGACTTTCCGACGCCTCCTTTACCGGAGACGAGGATCAACCGGGTCACGGATGAAGGGGAATGCGCAACACCAATTGGTCGTCTTCGACGACCCAGCTAGCCGCCGCGATCAACGAGAAATCGAGAAAGTCGGTCTCGGC
>DATEDN010000052.1:0-1749 GCA_035281645.1 Acidimicrobiia bacterium
TACCGATCAAAGACCGCGTCCGTATGGCGGAGAAACTGGAGCTCGGTGACGAGGTGACGGTTCGACTCGAGGTGGTTCGATCTGAGCCCTGATCCCCAGCGAGGTCTGGTTAGGAGACCGAGCGGATCCTCCGAGTCCACAACACGAGCCCGAGACCGACGATCACCGCTCCCAGCAGTCCCAGGGGTTCAAGACCCATGCCCACCCCGCCGAAACCGGCCAGCAAGCCGGCCACGATCGTGATGGCGGGCACCAGCACGACCCGGCCAGAGGAGCCGACCCGAGCCGGGTTCGCGTGCCACCATGCCGCAAAGACGCCGATGCCGGCGGTTGTGGCGATCGTGCTAATCATGGCCACCGGCAACCACCACCAATCGCCTCCCGTGATCAGCGAGGCGATGGGACCGAAGACAATGCCAAGCCCGAGGCCACCGATCAGGGATGCCGGCGCCAACCCGATCAGGACCAGGCTCGCCCCCCGGCGGGGGTAACGGCGGAAAAGGGCTAATCCGAGGAGAACCAGGGCACCGCCACCACAGAAGACGACGAGGCCCCCAATCTTGCCCGGGGTCACGGCGGATGTGACGTCGTCGCTGAGGAGCTGTTGCACTCCTAGGTAGCCGCTGGCGACGGCGGCTATTACGGCAAGCATCTGCCACCAGTTGCGGCCAAAGGGATTGGGCACGGCGAGTTCCTTTCGATCAGGTTGTTTGTTGCGGCGTTGGTCAACACGCCAGCTGAGATCGGCGGGGATGCCAGCAGCCCAGCGTCCCCAGATCGCCAGCGACGTTGCGGTCCACGACTGGCGATCGACCGCCGCGAGGTGACGCTGCTCCCAGAGGTCGGATTCCATTTCTGCCCTGCGCTCGAAGCGAAGGTCGGGCTCGAGGCCAGTGGTGTAGAGGCGAACCCAGACCCGAACCAAGGACTCGGGACTCATGATGGAGCCAGTCGAGTCCGGCGGGTGGTCCGAGCCTCGCCACGCTCCGCCCGAACGGCGGCCAGGGCGCTTTCTCCAAGACCGGTCACTCTGTACAGCCGCCGGCGGGGACGGCCCTCAGCCAAAGCGAGGTCGGCGTCCTCCCAACGGGACTCCACGAGACCAGCCCCAGCCAACCGTGCCAAAGCCTTATAGAGCGTTCCGTGAGCGGTGAGGGCGGTGGCCTCACCGATCTCCTGCACGTGTCTGGCAACGGCGAAGCCGTGGAACTCTTTTTCGCCCTGGCGACGGAGGTCTAGCCCAGCAAGGAGGATCGCCTCCTCGATCGGCAATATGGCACCCGGTTTGCGTCGCATGGATGGGATTATAGGAAGATATCTGCCTATTGCCAACGCTCTTCACGGAGGCCTATCGGCAGACCAAAGTTCTCTCCGATCGCGGTATCACGAGCGAGCTAGATCTTGCAAGCAAGGACGCCACCCCCCGATCATCGCATCCGGAATCTGGGACGGCTTCCCTCTCCGAGCTCAGGCGTGCTTGACCATCACGTGTTTTGTGATGGTGTAATCGAGCACCGCCTCCTCGGAGAGATCCTTCCCAAAGCCGGACTGCTTGAAGCCCCCGTGGGGAGCTTCGGAGGCGAGTGGGATGTGATCGTTGATCCAGACCGTCCCGAACTCGAGCGCCCCCGCCACCCGCAGCGCCCGGCCGATATCTTTTGTCCAGACCGAGGCAGCCAATCCGTAGAGGACATCGTTGCCGAGACGGATCGCTTCTTCCTCCCCTTCGAAGGGCAGGACCACCAGCAC
>DATEDN010000053.1:0-5758 GCA_035281645.1 Acidimicrobiia bacterium
ACTCGCTGCCAGTCGTTGCATCCGAACCGGGTCTCCGCCGGAGTCCTTGATCCCGAGAATGTTGGGGTGGTGGCTGAGGCTGAACACGAGGGCTTCAGGAAGCTCGAAGGCGGTCACCCCGGGTACCGAATAGAGGAAAACCGGAATTGAAGAAGCGTCGGCAACTGCCTGAAAGTAGCTCTCGACGTAGCTCAGCCGGTTGCGAGTCAGGGTTGTCGGGGTCATCACGAGGGCGGAATCCGCCCCGCCGTCGACGGCTTCTGAAATCATGCCCAATGCTTGGCGGACGGTCTCTCCTGCGACTCCACAAGCCAAAAAGGCACGCTCATGTTGGTCTCGGGCAGCCTTGAGAAGCTGGAACCGCTCGCCGGGCTCGAGATAGGGGCCTTCACCCGTTGAGCCCGCCACAAGAAAACCTCGGACCCCTTTGTTCCAGAGCTGATCGAGATTGTGAATATGAGCTTCGAGGTCGGTTTCCCCCGAAGCGTCAAATGGAGTGATGAGAGCCGGCAGTAGACGGGGAGGAAACACCCGCGAAACCTAGCGGTGGGGAAATGCACTCACCGCTAGTGAACGTGAAGTACGGCTACGGATGCCGCCAGCCGCACCTGGCGGCATAGGCGCCGCCGACGGCTGCGAAAGTGGAGAAAAAGGCCAGTCCGACCGAGCCAGTGATCGCCACCAGCATCAGAGAGCTGACCACAGCCGCTATGGCGGCGAGTGCCGTTGTTCGCGCAAGAACCCGAACTGCTCGAGGCGAATCGATTCGAGGGAGTGTCGTAATGGGTTGCCTCCTACTTGATGAGGTTGAACTCGATCACACCGGGGCGTGACGGCCAGTGATCGGTCAATTCCGGGTCGAGCATGCCCAATTCGAGGATGAAGGAGGTGACGGCTCTTAGGTTCTTATTGCCATTGGCCGGTGTACCGCAGTGGTTGATGGTGGGGCTGATCGTGCCCGGGCAGGCACCGCTGGACGACTCGCCCGGGCTATAGACCACGTCGCAAGTGTTGGCATTGCAGCCCAGATACAAGGTCTCGAGGTACACCGGCTTGAAACCGAGAATGAGATAGTTGCCGGTGCCGTTGCTGGGGTCGAGCTGCAGATCGGGGACTGCTGCGAACCGCGGTGACTCGAGAATGTCGAGGTCAAAAAGCGGTGGGTCAGTGGAGCTAGTTGCAGCCGCTGCCTTCCATGCGATCAGGCAAAGTTCCATTTCTTGGCGGCTGTCGGGGTTCGCACAGGCTGGTCCGGCAAAGGAAGCACCGCTGGGTACCAAGTAAAACCAAAGGGGTGAGTTATCGAGCGTCTCAGGAAGAGCGTTCATGACGGTGACGCAGGTGCCCACTGAGGTCTTCGGGAACCGGTGGATTTCGTTGGGATCACCGTCCTTGCAAGCCAGTCGACCTTCAGCGGTCGGATTCGGGTTTATGCCCCGGAGCAGCCCGTTTTCGAGTCCGGTGTTGGATCCACCGGTTTGTGTGGGCACTTCGTTGGGTTGGGCGGTGAAGACCGGACAGAAGGTGGTGTCATTGCGCACCGGATCGCCAGTATTCCAAATGCCGAGCTCGTGATCGGAGCCGAGGGCGAGGTTGGTTGCCAATCGCCCTTGGGTGTCACCCGAGCAGGTGGTGCCTGTTCCCATCTCGGGGTTGCCATAGAGGGTGATGTCGAGGAAGCCGAAGTTGCCTTCCACTGGCCCGTTGCATGGAGCAACGTCCAGGTTGTCGGTCGAGTTGGCCAGTACGCAAGCGTGACTTGACGCGCTGGCAGAGGGACCGAGAGCGAAGGGGATCACGTCGCCGTTGGAGTTGAGGTCGGCGCCCGCCTCGGAAAAGGCGTTGATATTGATAGAAGCCGTCCCGATTACGCGGCCGAACGTGGTGTTCATGGCGGTTGTTGGCAGCAGGACTCGGGCCTTCTTTAGGTTGCTAGTGAAGCTGATGCAATCAGAGAGCGTGGAGCCGACTGGATAACTCGCGTCTCCGCTATCGACACAGGCCGACCATTGAGCGAGGGTAAAGCGGTTACCCAGCGACCCGTTGACAACCTTGATGGCCTCATCGGCACCACGACAAGCGGACTGCTGAAGAATCGACCCCGTACAGGCAACCGGCATAGGAGCAAACCGGTTGTTGGCAAACTGGACCGCTGCCAAAGAGCCGGTATCGGCTGCGGACTGTTGCTGGCGACGGTCGTCGAAGGCGGCGCCGCCGTCTACCGCCAAGGCGGCAAAACCGAGCAGAAGGACGAGGGAAAGTGCGACCAGGATCGCAGTGGCGCCCCGTTCCGATTGTGAAGAAACCCGGCTCATGGGCAGGTGCCGGTGGAAGTCCAGTACCCCGTCGGCGTCTGCTCAGCTCTGATCTCTACGGTGGAGGTGAGCGTGGGCACTGCGGACAGGGCCCAGTCGAGGATGCCCGTGAGCGTCGCCCGAGGTTGAGAAACCGTGACCTCGATTCCATCACCGGGCTCAACGGTTCCTGTGTTCCCGACAATGGCGGGATCGACGCAGTAGGAGACCGTGACGCTCGCCGGGTCGGAAATGTTCATCCGGCCTTTCGTTTCCGCGGTCAAAGCTGCAGTGTCGGCTCCGAAAGTTACGGCCGCCAGGCGCGCCCCTTCACGAGCTCCATGCTTCACCGTGAGGTCTTGGGCAAAGACCCAAGCAAACTCGATTATTCCGAACAGCAGAAGAATCAAGAAGGGAGCGACCAGGGCAAACTCAACGAGGTTTGCGCCTCGCTCCGACTTATTACGCCGAGCCATCTCCAGTTTCCCTTTCCCGACTGAGGTGCCGAAGCCCCTGTTATCGGCGGAAAGGGGAAAAAGGTTTAGAGGCTCATTTTCGCGATCTCAACGGGTCAGTTGGAGGTCGTAGAGGAAGTTCAGGGGGTTGGTCCCGTCTTGGATCGTGGGACAGGTTCCCACCGGGAGGAGGGCGCAAGACAGCACGATCGCACTGGCCGAGTCGACCTTCTGTAAGCCCTTGGGCCCTACTCCCATGTCACCAACCAGACCCGGATGGTGGATGCACATCCCGGGTCGGCTGGTATCGAATCCGTTGCAGGTAAAGGTCACGTGTTCCGACTTGGCGAATACGCCCTGGATGAAGATAGGGACTATGCCTTTGATCGTGTATGGCATGGCGTTGTTACCCCAGAGGGCGGTTTCGTGGAAAAGTGGAGAGTGCGCCAGGCGATGAGTGTTGTAAATGTCTGTGGTGAAAATAGAAGCGCCGGCGAGATCAGCCTCTACGACACAGTCAACGGTCTCGGTCAAGGCATCTGGGTAATCCACCGTTGAGACGACCGCCGGTCGATCTTCTGCTAGGTCGCAATTGGGCAAGTTGAGACCGGTGGCCGCCGAGAAATCGAGCGAATCATCGATGTAATCCCAAAGTGGCCGGTTGTCGACGTTATACCCAAATATCTGGGCTGCGTTGTTGGCGTATGGACCCCTCGTCAGCCGACCGGTAAAGGTGGTTGCCGGCCAAGTTCCTCCGGTGACAAGTCCCTGAGTGATGTCATCGTTGTGATAGCCGGCCGCAGAGTCAACAATGTTGGGAAATGGTGGGCCGGGAACGCCAGAAGTCATGCACCACTGTCCATTGCGCCGAGGGTTGGGCGCCATCGGTGTGTAGACACTGAACTCGTGGTCGATGCCATCGGCCATGGCTCTTGACATGGGCATTGACTGCTCCCCGGTCACGCAGAGAGAAGCCAGCGAGCCGTCGACGGCCGAGTAAAAGTAGGGCCGGAAGTTCCCGAAGTCTCCGGAAGTGGGCTCACCGCAGCTGTCGGCCCCTCCTGAGGTTCCCGTCTTGATGCAGATGGTCGAGCCGATGCTGGTGCCGGTGAGGACTCCCGACGGGAAGTCACCTCCGCCGCCCCAGTCGGTGTTTCGCTCTGCTTCGGCGGCTGCGGTGACGTCGATCTGGTCGAAACCGATGACGGCCCCAAACGTCGTGTCGACATCCTGCAGGGGGACCCGAACTCGAACGGTGTTGAAGTTCTGCGATAGGGAAACACAGTCGCTCCCGATCGCGGCCGTGCCGAAGAACGCTCCGTCAGTTCGTGTCCGCCAGAACAGAGCGTCGGGGTCAGTGCAGGCGTACCAGTCGGCCGGTGGGACGGAGCGAGCTAGGTTTTGGTCGACGAGCCGGTAGATCTCGACCAGGGCAGCTTGGACGGGGTTGGTCGCTCCGGTGATAACCATTTCGAGGGAGCCACCCAGCGCGGCGGCGTCAGCGCCGGCCTGGTCAAAGCGGCGCTCGCGGAATCCGAATCCCAAATCGACCGCCATCGCCGCCATGCCGCAGAGCAGCACCAGGCATAACGCCACCATGATGGCGGCTGCGCCCCGGTCCCTGAGAGATCGCCTCAGCATGGCGAATCCACCACGTCATGCCAGGTAACTGTCGGTTGCTCGAGGACAAAGGTTGTGCTGCGAGTGAGCGGCACCGGAGGGGAGAAAAACGGGTCTAAAAAGCCCGTCAAAGTCCCGACGCTTTGAGAGGCTGTGGCAACCACGTCGCCTCCGAGGCCGCTGCTCTCTCCTGAGAGACTGATCCTGGCTCCGGCGGGTTGATCCATCCCGGCACAGACGGCGGCCTTAATTGCGTTTTCATCTCCGTGATCAATGCTGGCCAGCCTGCCCGCTTCTCGAGCAGCTCCGGCGATATCCAGGCTCCGGGCGAGGAGCCAGCTTGACTCCACGACTCCAAGGACCAACAAGACCAGGAAGGGGGCAAGCAGGGCCATCTCGACCAGGGACGCCCCACGCTCACGATCGAGCTTTCGCCTCTTGCTCCGCCACTCGCCCGTCATGCCCACTCCCTCCACTCCAGACCCCCAGGTGTGGTGCCGCCCGCGAAGGTCCGCCACTCCCAGTGGTCGCGAAACCTAGGTCGTTAGACCTAGAGGGGCAATGGAGCTTCTATCTCCGCGCGAGAGATCTAGTCAGAGGAGGCGTCGAACCTACGGACAGGCAACGTTCGTGATTTGGGCCCAGGTTGGAGTCTGCTCCTGGCGAAGGTTGACCGTTGACGTCAACCGTGTGCCCGCCGGTATAACCCAGTCAAGTAGTCCGGTGATGGTCTCTGCTTCGGCGTCGACCGTTACGGTGATGGCGTCGCCGACGTTGTCCCCGGCCCGGGTTATGGAGACCAGGGTCGTCGGTCGGTGCGTGAGGTTGAGGCCGTTGCAGATGTCGACTTCTGGGGTCCCTGGATTAGGAAGGCGATCAGTTGCTGCGACGCGCACGGCCTCACGAGCCCCCTGACGGACGTCAAGATTGCTGGCGAAGAGCCAAGCAAACTCAATGATTCCAAATAGTAGAAGGAATAGAAGGGGAGCGATCACTGCAAACTCGACGAGGTTTGCCCCTCTGTCGTGTCTATCTTTCCGCCTCAGTTCCGGTTCCCTTCCCTAGGAAACGAGGCTATCGAGCCGCGGAAGGGGATAAAGCATCAGTTTCTTCCAGTTTCGAACGAACTAGATAGGGAATGGTCGACGAAGGTCGATAGTCGTACCAGGTCAAGCCAGAAAGGAAGGTCTAGCGGAAGAGTTCAGGGAGCAACGGATTCACACCGCCGCCGAATGGCGGGTTCCCCCTCAAGATCTCCGGAAGTGCCGAATCTGGGAAGGTAAACGCCGACAATTGCCTTAACGAATAGCCGTTGCCATTGCACGCCGGCATGCAGTTCTCGCCCGGGTTGTGGAACTCGTAAGTGTTCCCGTTCTTCCAGCCTGTGCT
>DATEDN010000054.1:0-1431 GCA_035281645.1 Acidimicrobiia bacterium
TTGCTGACGAACGACACCGCCAGCGTCTCACCTCGGGTGCCCGGAGCGATGTCGCTCCATCGACCGTCGATTCCGAAGCCGATGTTCTCGATGAGGTTCTTGGCTTCGACGCCGGTGCCCAGTGCCATCGCGGCGCTCGTCGACGACTTGTTGCACATCGGGTCGTCGAGGGTCGCGGCATGCGCGAACCAATGACGGGAGCTCGAAGGCGCAGGGCCAGCTTCGAGACGACCGTAGATGGTCTTCATCGCGTGACGGAGGCTGTTGTACGGCTCCTGCCCGGGCTCCAGCCCCCAGGCGCGCAGGGTGGAGGCCTTCTTGTCGCCGCCCGAAGCAAATGCCTTATGAGCACCTGAGATGTCGTCCGTGACGGTGCGGATGGCCAGGTCACGAGTCAGCCGGGCTGCGGCGACACGAACATTGGCTGAGCGATCGAGACGGCGCCTCGCCATTTCCTTCAGCGTCTCACTCGAGACCCCCTCGAGCTCGATGCTGACGGGATCGAAATAGTCGGTGACGTGCGGAAAGATAGCGCGGTACCAAAGCGGGGATACCACGTCGTGAGCTTGATTCTCGCCGGTGTTTGCCACGTCGGCCAGCCACTCACCGCACGTCTTGGACGCCGTCTCACCCCCGTTCAGTCGCACTTCATGGGGGTGCACCGTCATGCGAGCCAGGTGCCCGAGCACATTCAATGCCATGTCCCGAGCGATGAATTTATCCTTCGTCGCCTGCGGCGGAATCGTGATCTTGATGCTCTCAGTCGGGCGAACACCGTTCGTCGGTGGACCCGTCGTGTATTTGCGAGATGCCCAATAGACGGTGCCAGGCGAGTCAGCCACCTGCGCCAACCGGTCGGCGGTACAGAGCAGCATTTCCTCCCGATAGACCACGGAATCACAGGTACCAAAAAGAAACGGGCTGTCCACGTGGTAGATGTACCAAGTTGAATCAGGATCCAGCCCATCCTGCGCTCCAGGATGCAGCGATGGGTCCACCCACGGATCGCCAATCATGACGAAGTCGACTGGATCGCTAGTCTCACAAGAGTGCGCTGCCCACTTCAGCAGCGTCCAGCCTGGCACCACGTCATCATCGGTATCGACGACACCCCCGTCGGGAAGCTGAACAGTGGCGGCTTGTCGGATTTCGCCGAGCTGCTCACCCTCATCGCTGAGCGCCTGAGTCTTTTGCCCAGGACCTGACGGAAGGTCCGCAGCGCTGCTCGGGGCCCGCCAATCGAGAGGCGCAACGTGAACGAGTCGCTCGGTTCCACCTTCTTCGACGAAGACCTTGATGGAAAACTCCGAGTCGGCGGCCGCGGGAATTGCCGCTGGCGGTTGCGCTTCCGCTTTCTTGTTCGGACCGTCGGCACATGAGGTCAACACCCCGCTCACCAGCAGCAAGGCAGCTGCTCGCAGGCCGTGCCTC
>DATEDN010000055.1:0-21620 GCA_035281645.1 Acidimicrobiia bacterium
ACCTCTTCAATGCTCCTCCAACAGGAAGTCGACCAGAGCTGAGATCTCGTCGTCGGTGAGGTCGAAGTCGGGCATGGCACCGGCAGTAGTCGCTTCATAACCGGGTACCACGAATGCCTGCGGTTCCGCCAGCGATTGGGCGAGGTACTCCCTCGCCGACAGGCCTTCGACCCGTTCGCCGGCCACTTGACTCACGGAGGTGAGGTCGGGCCCAACCTGGCCCGTTGTCGCCACTCCCTGGATGCTGTGACAGCCAGTGCAACCCTTCGAGAGAAAGAGCAGCTCGCCAGGTGATTGACGAGTATCGGCTCCAGGTGCTGGGTGCGAGTAGAAGGAGACGGTGGCGACCGCCAAAACCAAGGCGAGCGCCACCGTCAACCAGAGTCGGATCAGTTCAGTCGGCACGAATTGGTCGGGGACGCCGGCGTTGACGGGCGAGATTCACGGTCTGTACCGCGACCAGACCGATGGTGATCGCCAGGGCTAGAGGCAGAAGCCATGCCAGAGGCGAGGCGGTTGTAGCCGTAGCTGCCACCCCGGGGCTAACCGATATCGGACCCATCGGGTGGGTTCCGAATTCACCCTGAGTCACTTCCCAGGTCCACAGTCCGGATTCGGGGAAGGTGACGGTTACCGCGTAGCGGCCTCTCTCCGGCAGGCGCGTGGCCGCAAAGGTCGTCACCTCTCCATTGCCATCGATGACACGGACCTCACTTTGTCCCACATCAACCGGGGTTACCCCGTGCTGAAAAACGGTGTAGGTCAGGTCATAGCTAGCGCCCGCTTCGAGGTCCGATGGCAACTCGTCGAACGAAGTCAGTGCCCATCCGCCGGCGAGCGCCCAGCCGGGGAGGGCGAGGAGAGCCACCGTCATCACCAACAATCGGATTCGAGCCATTGTTTGCTCCCTTCTTCGGCTCAGCAATGTGGTTACACCGGCGACGTCGATGCGGTTCCAAACGGAACGATTCCCAAAGGAGCGGTGTAATGGACAGGTGAGCGAGCAAGTGGAGGGCCGTCCACTGGCTGAGAGCCTGTTGATCGAGTCGGCACGGAAAGGAGACCAAGGGGCATATGCGGAGCTGGTTCGCGCCCATCAAGACACTGCCCGTCGGGTCGCCTACCTCGTACTTCGGCGTCACAACGACGTCGACGATGTGGTGCAGGTTGCCTTTGTGAAAGCGTTTCAAGCTCTCAATCGTTTTCGCCCGGGCTCCGACTTCCGTCCCTGGATCCTGCGCATTGTGCGAAATGAAGCTCTCAACCAAGCCCGCAGCAGTGGTCGGCGCGATCGGCTCGCTTTCAAGGTCGCCAACGCTTCGGGAGGTGCGGCCCCATCTCCCGAAGCGATGGTCACAGAAGCCGAAAGGCGGGAAGAATTGATGACCGCCGTCGAGGGTCTCCCTAGGAGCCTGCGGGATGTAATCGAGTGCCGGTTTCTGCTCGGGCTCTCTGAGGCGACGACGGCCAATTTGCTAAAAATCCCGGCGGGGACCGTGAAGTCGAGGACCAGCCGGGCCATGGATCGTCTGCGGGCGAGCTTGGCGGAGATCGATCTATGACTACGTGGAGCGATGAGCGTCTACAGGCGGCGCTGACCTCGCTGGCCGACGAGATCGATTGGCCCGATGGTTCGGATCTCACGTTGCGGGTGGCTGGCCAGATCAGGCCGAGGCCCTCCTTCTATCGGCGCTGGTTGGCCTTTGGAACCGCGGTGCTGGTCGCTTTCCTCCTGCTCCTCAGCGCCCCCGGGCAGGAAGCGGTTGCCTGGCTGCTCCGCGTGGCAGGAATTCGAGTCGAACTGGTCGAGTCCGAGGTTCCTACAGGCCCGCCGATCAGCTTGGTGGGGGGAGTCGACTCCTCACTGGCCGAAGCCGAGGAGGAGCTCGGATTCAACCTCAGAAGGCCGCGATTGCTGGGACCCCCAGAGTCGGTCCAGCTGCTGCGCTGGGGCGGCGGTCAGCAAGTGGCAATGATCTGGAGCGAATCCGATGATCTGCCGGAAGTCTTCGACACCGGGGTCGGCTTGCTGCTGGTCCAGTTCGAGGCGAAGGTCGAACAAGAGCTACTGCTCAAGCAGGCATCGGACGCCACCCGAATCCAACCTGTGCGTATCAACGGAGACTTGGGTTACTTCCTCTCGGAGGCACCTCATACCGTCTTCTTCGAAAGCAAGGACGGGTTGATCACAGACGATCAGGTTCGCCTGACGGGAAACGTTCTCGTCTGGATGTCCGACGGCGTGACTTATCGCATCGAATCGGCGTTGGGATTGGTCGATTCAGTGGAGATCGCCGAATCCCTCGACTGATACCCGCCGGTAAAATGGAGCCGTCGCGGGTGTAGCTCAATGGTAGAGCTCCAGCCTTCCAAGCTGGTGGTGAGGGTTCGATTCCCTTCACCCGCTCTCCGTCGAGGAACTTCATGTCGCCCAATCTGGTCAAGCCGCCCCCGACCCTCGACACGGAGCGGCAGTTGCTTCTCGAAGGCTTCCGCACGATCGGGGGAGTCGACGAGGTGGGCGTCGGGGCGATGGCCGGCCCGATCGTCGCCGGGTGCGTGGTTCTGCCTCTTCCCGCCGTGACTCCAGGATTGGACGCGGACCTGGAAAGTGTGGCGGGTGCCCTGGAAGGCGTGAAAGACAGCGGTCATACCCCTCGTCGCTTTCGGTCGGGTTTTGATTCAAGAATTCGCCGGTTTGCTGCGGTTGGGATCGGCGTGGTTGATGCGGGCGAAATTGACTCCATCGGGAGTCATACGGTTGCCGTCGAGCTGGCGACGGCTCGGGCGGTAAAGGAGCTCGCGGTCCGTCCCGACGTGGTGATGCTCGACGGTCTCCTCGCCAATTCGATGCTCGAGCAGCCGGTCCGCAGGGTTCCCAAACACCCGCTGGGCGGAACGCCCAGCCTGTCTATTGCCGCCGCTTCCATCGTCATAGACGTTTTTCGACGGGGTCTCATGACCGAATACGCCGACAGCTATCCCGGATATGGATTCGACAAGCACTTCGGATATCCGAACGATGTCCACGTCGCCAACGTCGTCCGGCTAGGCCCTAGTCCGATCCACCACCGCTCCCACCGGCTTGTGATCGAGGCCACCTTCAAGAAGTAGAATTGGGCGGACCACGGCGCCCCCGTAGCTCAGAGGACAGAGCAGGAGATCTCTAAGCAGTTTGGCAGTGGGGGTTCGTATCGAGGCCGGTGACCACTCTGCTTTAGAATTGGGCGGACCACGGCGCCCCCGTAGCTCAGAGGACAGAGCAGGAGCCTTCTAAGCTCTTGGTCGGGGGTTCGAATCCTCCCGGGGGCACTCGGAAGGGCGACAGCCTCAACACAGTTTTCAAGCTTGGTGGCCGTAGCTCAGGTGGTTAGAGCGCCAGGTTGTGGCCCTGGAGGTCGGGGGTTCGAGTCCCCTCGGTCACCCCACCCTCCCGCTTGTCGGGAGAACCATCAACGACAAGCGAGAGGATCCAAATGACGGTGCGAGAGGTTGGCCCCTTCGAGCGGCTCGTGGTGGTCAACTTGAGCGACGCCGACATCGACGCCGCCAAGACCGCCGCCGCACGCCGTCTTTCGAAGGATCTGAAACTGGCCGGATTCCGACCCGGTAAGGCTCCCCGACCGGTAGTCGAGGCGGCCGTTGGAGCGGCGCGTCTTCGAACGGAGGCGATCGAGGACCTGATCCCTCAGCGGCTCCAATCGATTCTGGAAGAAGAGGACCTCTCGCCGGTGGTGAGCCCACAGCTCGAGAGCATGAACGACGTCGAGGGCGGAGTCGAAGCCGAGGTGCGTGTGACCCTCTGGCCCCAGCTGGACATCGTTCCCGACTTTCGGGGCCGAGAGATCGTCGTGCCTAGTCCGGAACTCACGGAGGAGGACGTTCGCGAGAGCATCGAGAGGATGAGGAATCAGTTTGCAGCTCTCGAGACGGTCGACCGGCCAGCGGGGAGTGGCGATTTCGTTTCGATCGACATCAGCGCCACCGACGGAGAGGCGCCTCTTCCCGAGACCACTGCCGAGGAGTTGTTGTACGAAGTTGGCTCGGGGTTGCTGGTGGAAGGCACCGATGAAGAGCTGACTGGAAAAGCTGCTGGAGACATAGTGACGTTCACGAGCAAGCTGCCTGCCGGCTTCGGGGAACGCGCTGGCATTGAGGCAAACTTCACCATCAAGGTGAACGAGGTCAAGTCCAAGGTCTTACCCGAGGTCGATGACGATTGGGTCGAGGAGGTCACCGAGTTTGAGACTGTGAGCGAGCTGGAAGCTGAGCTTCGCAGCCGTCTTGCCCGCACGAAGCGTTTGGCTGCCGCTCGAGAGCTAAGAGCGACAACCCTCGACTTGCTTGCCGACGAGGCTCAGGTCGAGCTACCTGAACCACTGCTTCGGGCCGAGATGCAGGACATCCTCCATCGTTTTAGTCACCGGCTCCAAAGCAACGACATCACCCTTCAGGACTATTTGGAGGCGACCGGTATCGACGGCCCCGCGCTCGAGGCCGACTTGCGCTTGCAAGCTGAGAAGAGTCTCAAGACCCGTCTGGCCCTGGAAGCGGTAGCCCGGGCCCAGGGTTTGGAAGTGACTCCTGAGGAACTCACCGCCGAGATCAACGCCCTGGCATCAATGAGCGAGAACCCCGAGGAGGTATACAAGTCGATGTCCGAGGGTGCGCGAGCCTTGTCATTCGCCGGTGATATCCTCCGCAACAAGGCTCTTGAAGCGGTTATCGCCGGGGCCAAAACTGTCGACGCAGAAGGCAATCCGGTCGAACTCGGCACCGAGATAGCTGAAACGGCGGAAGCGGTGGAAGCTCTTCCGATGGAAGAGGAAGTTTTTGAGGCCGAGATCGTTGAGGAGGCCTGACGTGCAGAACTATGTGATTCCAACAGTCTTCGAGCAGACGAGCCGGGGCGAGCGTTACTTCGACATCTACAGCCGTCTCCTCAAGGATCGGATCATCTTCCTAGGCACGCCGATCGACGACACCATCGCCAACCTCATCATGGCTCAGCTCCTTCACCTCGAAAGCGACGATCCCGACAAGGATGTCTTTCTCTATATCAACTCGCCTGGCGGGTCGATCACGTCGTTGTTTGCCATCTACGACACCATGCAGTACATCAGGCCGGACGTAAACACGGTGTGCATGGGAATGGCGGCCTCGGCGGCGGCAGTAATTCTCGCCGGAGGCACCCCCGGCAAACGATTCGCACTTCCTCACGCCCGGGTGATGCTCCACCAGCCCCATGGCGGGGCCCAAGGCCAGGCCACCGACATCGAGATTCAGGCCCGGTTGATCGTGCAGATGCGGGAACAGCTGAACCGCATCCTGGCCGACCACACCGGCCAGACCTACGAAAAGGTGTCGCAGGACACCGAGCGGGACTTCTGGATGGTGGCGGAGGACGCCGTCTCCTATGGAGTGGTCGATTCAATTCTCACGCGTCGCGAGCTATCTGCGGTAGCCTCCAACTAGGAGGACTGCCACTTAGGAGGGTTGATGGCGAAGTTCGGCGACGGGGTGGATCTGCTCAAGTGCAGTTTTTGCGGCAAGTCCCAAAAGCAGGTCAAAAAGCTCATCGCCGGGCCCGGCGTCTATATCTGCGACGAATGCATCGATCTCTGCAATGAGATCATCGAAGAGGAGTTCTCAGCCACCCCCGAGGTGAGTTTCACAGAGCTCCCCAAGCCGATGGAGATCTCCACCTACCTCGATGACTACGTAGTGGGCCAGGATCACGCTAAGCGCAAGCTGGCCGTCGCCGTCTACAACCACTACAAGCGAATTCGCTCCGGCGAGCACCGCCGTGATGACGTCGAATTGCAAAAGTCGAACATCCTCCTGATCGGCCCAACCGGTTGCGGGAAGACCTTGCTCGCCCAGACGCTCGCCAGGCAGCTGAATGTGCCCTTCGCCATTGCCGATGCCACAGCGCTGACAGAGGCGGGCTACGTCGGTGAGGACGTCGAGAACATCTTGCTCAAGCTGATCCAGGCGGCCGACTTCGACGTCAAGCGGGCCGAGCAGGGAATCATCTACATAGACGAGATCGACAAGATCGCTCGCAAGGCCGAGAACCCCTCGATCACCCGCGACGTCTCGGGCGAGGGCGTACAGCAAGCTTTGTTGAAGATCTTGGAGGGAACTGTGGCCTCGGTTCCCCCTCAAGGTGGTCGCAAGCACCCCCACCAAGAGTTCATCCAAATCGATACTTCGAATGTGCTCTTCATTTGCGGGGGCGCCTTTGCCGGGCTCGACGACATCGTGTCCGCCCGAATCGGCAAGAAGCAGATCGGCTTTGGCGCCGAGGTTCGGTCCCGTCACGACATCAGACCCGCCGAGCTCCTGTCCCAGGTGATGCCGGAGGACCTAATCAAGTACGGCCTCATCCCGGAATTCATCGGCCGGCTCCCGGTTGTGGCCACGGTGGAGGATCTCGACCGGGAGCAGCTCGGTCGTATCCTCACCGAGCCCAAGAACGCCCTTACCAAGCAGTACGCCCGGATGCTGGAGATGGATGGAGTCGAGCTGGTATTTCACCAGGACGCGCTCGCCGAGATCTCTGAGTTGGCGATCAAGCGCGGCACCGGGGCCCGCGGGCTCCGGGCAATTCTCGAGGAGATACTCCTCAACACCATGTACGACATGCCCTCGAGGTCAGACGTGGGGAGAGTGGTGGTGGACGCCGAGGCTGTTCGAAATAAGACCAACCCCACCCTGATTCCGCTTCCTGACGTGCTTCGGGAGCGCTCCGCCTGACGAATTAGGTCCGACGACCTGATCGATCGGTTGGCACTGATGCCGACATCCATGTAATTTCGCCCCACCGGGTTCGTGCCCACGAAGAGCGGGTACCGGTTACATTGAAAATCGGCGCCAACCAGTGTTGGCGGGGCTAATTGGGAGGCAACTTAATGAGAACGCTGGCGCGCCGGCGCGGCATGGGAATAGCAGGGGTCTTACTGCTCCTGGCATCACTTACAACAGTGATTGCGGGACCAGCCATTGCGATTCCGCAAAGCAACCCCGAGTTCCCAACAGTCAGCTGTGGCGGGGAATGGCATTGGATCCACAATCAGACCAGCGCCACCTCCGGGACTCTCACCGCCACTTTCCAGCACGCTGGAACCATTTCGGTGGGAAGCGATCCAAATTCACCGGCCAATGTCCTCCATTACTACATCAACCTGACGGCGGGGGACACGCTGTTGTCGGCCTCCGACAACGTCGATGGCGGCATGCTGGTATTGAGCCACTATCCCGATTGTCAGGCGACAACGACAACCCAGGCTCCCACCACCACCGGCGGTTCCAGCACCACAGGTAGTTCGACCTCGACTTCAGGTCCGACCACGACGATTGGTTCCTCCACGACCGCGGGACCGACGACGACCTCGACGGCGTCGACCACAACTACGACCGCATCAACCACCACCACAACATCCCCGACAACCACCACGACCGCACCAACCACGACGACAACGGCGACCACGACTACCACGACCGCACCGACCACGACAACGACCACTGTCGGCTCGAACACCACGCAGGGAACAAGCCCAACGACTTCGACCTCTACAACCGCCACCACGATTGGGGGAGCGGGTGGGTCGGGGCCGTCGACCAGTGTCACGGTCTTGGGGATCCAAGTGACAGCGCCCGTCGTTGCTCAAGTAACGCCGGTGACGCTGCCATTCACCGGTGTGCCGGCGATCCCGGTGGCCGCGCTGGCGGCGTCGCTCGTGGCCTTGGGTCTCTTGCTCCTGGTCCTCTCGCGAGCTCCTTCCGAGGAGGGTCGCGCATGGGATTGATCGGTCACTAGTCACATCGGTCTCGGATTTTCTGACCTAGACGGCTGTTGGCTTCCCACTACCTTGAGTGGCACACGGCCACAAGTAGTGGCTGGGGCGAGTGGGAGGCTTTGATCCTCATCCCGTAAGGCGGGCACCTGGGATGAGTGGAGCTAGTGGTGCGACCGGCCTGTTTCGCGCAGAGCGATACGGGAGGCAACGAGATGCAAACGCTGGCGCACAGACGCAGCATGGGGATTGCGGGGGTGCTGCTGCTCCTGGCATCACTGGTATCAGTGATCGCCGGTCCAGCATTGGCCGCCCCCATAGTGGGTAACTGCAACACCGCCGGAGGCTGGACCGAAAACCCCACCTCTGGCCCCTGGGGTTCGATCACAAGCAACGGTTCGTCAGTTTCGGTGACCCTCAACGCCGGCTACAGCCTCGACCTGTGTGTCAAGGGCGGGAACAGCTACAACCTGTACTCCATCAGCACAGCCGGGACGACGGGTCCCTACTTCCCACCCGCTGACTGCGGTCAGGGAAATATCCAATGTGGACTTTCGCACTGGGCGATTCGAAACGTCGTTCTGACCACGACCACCACCGCACCGAGTACCACTGCACCCAGCACGACTGCTGCTCCGACCACGACGCTGGCACCGACCACGACGCTGGCACCGACCACGACGCTTGCTCCGACCACGACCCTGGCACCGACCACGACTTTGGCTCCGACCACGACTTTGGCTCCAACGACAACATTGGCGCCAACTACGACGTTGGCTCCGACCACGACGCAGGCGCCAACTACGACGCAGCCACAGGGTTCGACCACCACGGTCGAGCAGACCACGTCGACCAGCCAGGCGACCACGTCTACCGAGGCTCCGGCCGAGGTGGCGGGAATCCAGGTTTCGGCCCCGGCTGTCGCTCAGGTAACCCAGGCGACTCTCCCCTTCACCGGAGTGTCGACCACCGGGCTGGGCGTGATCGCAGCTGGCCTGGCAGCGGCGGGCACCCTCTTCCTGGCAGCCTCCCGGCGGATGGAAGAAAAGGAATCGCTCCGCAGCTGGAGCTAACAGCGACCTAACGATCGCGCATCGACGGGGCCCCGGTTTCGGGGCCCCGTTCTGCTGGTCGAGCGGGAACGTATCCTCCCGTCACCCGATGGACTATCACTCCGCCCTGGCTTATCTCGACGCGCACATCGGCCAGGGGATGATGCCCGGGCTCCGGAGGATCGAATCCCTGCTCGAGATCATGGGGCACCCCGAGGAGGGCTACCCGATCATTCATGTCGCCGGGACCAACGGCAAGACCTCGACAAGCCGGATTGTCACGGCGATTCTGGCGGCCCATGGGCTCAACACCGGCACGTTCATCTCGCCACATCTTCAGCGAGTAGAGGAGCGGATTGGGGTCAATGGCCGTCAGGCCAGCCCAGAAGAATTCGCCCAAGCGATGAGTGACGTCGCAGCTTTCGCCGACATCTTCGAAAGCCGGGGGACAGACCGCCTGACCTATTTCGAGCTCACAACGGCCATGGGGTTTGCCTGGTTCTCAGAGATGGCGGTCGATGTCGGAGTCGTTGAGGTCGGCCTCGGCGGTCGGTTGGACGCAACCAATGCCGCCAGAGGTGAGGTGGCAGTCGTCACCGGCATCGACTTTGACCACACCGAGTTCCTGGGTGACTCGCTCGCTCAAATCGCCGCGGAGAAATTGGCAATCACCAAGGAGGGGGCCGCGCTCGTCACTGGGCCGTTGCCCCCGGAAGCCCTGCACATCGCCACAAGGGTTGCTGACGAACAAAGCGCCAGACACCTCGCGTATCAGCGAGACTTCTTGCTCGAGGGTTCGAGCCAAGCGGTGGGCGGTTGGCTCTGTCAGGTATCCGGAGTTGAAGGCGACTACGACGACATCTTCCTGCCGCTTCTCGGCCGTCATCAGGTACTCAACATGACGGTCGCCATCGCCGCTTGCGAGGCCCTTCTCGGTCGGGCTCTCGACGGAGATGCGCTCCGCAGAGGGATGGAAACCGTGACGTCACCTGGACGGCTCGAACCCATTGCTTCCGATCCCCTGGTGGTGCTCGACGGCGCTCACAATCGGCAAGGTTTTGCCTCGTTGGCCCGCGCGCTAGATGAGAGCTTTGAGCCGCGTCGTTGGGTGCTGCTTTTCGCGGCGATGAAAGACAAAGACGTCCCAGCCATGCTGGGGGAGCTGGTCGGGCGAGTTTTCGCCGCGGTGGCCACATCCTCGGGCGCCGATCGTTCCTACCCGCCCGAGGACCTGGCGGTCTTGGTCGGCGAAGCCCTCGACATCGAAGCCCAAGCCTTCCTCGAACCGGCAGCCGCGCTGGAGACGGCTCGGCGCCTGGCCGGACCAGAAGGTGGGGTCATCGTGGCGGGGTCGCTTTATCTAGTGGGTCTGATCCGCAGCCTCATCGAAGGGACGGATCTTCCGCAGCGAAACGAGCGCTGATACCGTCGCAGGCAATGGAACGCACCTTCATCATGATCAAGCCAGACGGTGTTGCCCGCCGACTAATCGGCGAAGTCATCGGGCGCTTCGAGCGCAAAGGACTAACCCTGACCAATCTCCGGATGCTCACCATCGACGAAGAACTCGCCCACAATCACTATGCCGAGCATGTCGATAAGGGTTTTTTCAAAGAGCTTCTGAGCTTCATTACTTCAGGCCCGGTGGTGGCTATGGAATGGAGCGGGGAGGGAGCGGTCAATGTGGCTCGGGCCGTGATCGGACCCACCGACCCGATGAAGGCCAGCCCGGGCACGATTCGCGGCGACTACGGGTTGGCGGTGACACAAAACATCGTCCACGGATCGGACAGCCCGGAATCGGCGGAGCGAGAGCTCGGCCTCTTCTTCGGCTGATCTGACAGACCCCCACCCCAGGACCTACACTCCAGCAGTCCTTTTCGCGGCTCTCCATTTCTGCTATGGCCGAAAACCTCTTTTCATTCGCAGGCCAAGACATGGCCATCGACCTGGGAACGGCCAACACCCTGGTGTTCGTTCGCGGTCAAGGGATCGTGTTGAACGAGCCATCGGTGGTGGCCATAAACGTTCAGAACGGCCGAGCTTTGGCGGTGGGAATGGAAGCCAAGCGCATGATCGGCCGGACGCCGGCCTACATCAGGGCGATCCGACCTCTGCGCGACGGCGTAATTGCAGATTTCGACATCACCGAGAAGATGCTCCGATACTTCATCCAGAAGGTGCACCGCCGTCGCTGGGCGCGACCCCGGATCGTGGTCGCCGTACCTTCCGGGATTACACCCGTCGAGCGGCGAGCGGTGGAGGAGGCTGCCTACCACGCCGGAGCTCGCCGGGCCTACACGATCGAAGAGCCAATGGCGGCTGCGATCGGGTGCGGTTTGCCGATAGGTGAACCCTCCGGATCGATGGTGGTGGACATGGGAGGCGGCACCACGGAAGTGGCGGTGATCTCGCTGGGAGGCATCGTTGTCAGCAGATCGATTCGCACCGGGGGAGATGAGCTCGACGAGGCGATAATCGAATGGGTAAAGAAGGAATACAACGTTCTCCTTGGTGAGCGCACTGCCGAGCAAGTGAAGATGGCCATAGGTTCTGCTTGGCCTTATGCAGATGAGCCCTCTGCGGAAGTTCGTGGGCGGGATCTGGTGACCGGTCTTCCGAAGACGATTCTTCTTTCGAGTCCGGAGATCCGAGAAGCGATCGACGAGCCGACGCAAGCGATCGTCGACGCCGTCAAGTTCACACTCGACAAGACCCCTCCCGAATTGGCAGCCGACATCATGGAACGGGGAATTGTTCTCACCGGGGGAGGCGCGTTGCTGGTGGGCTTGGACGAGCGCCTGGCTCACGAGACCGGCATGCCCATCGTCACCGCCCGCCGACCGCTGCAGTCGGTGGCTACCGGTTCGGGCAAGTGTTTGGAAGAGTTCGAAACTCTGCTCTCCTCCTCCGCCAGACCATGACCCGGCCGGTCCATCCGGCGCCCGCTGCAAGTCTCTGAGCAATGCTGGATCGCGAATCACGCCGGGACCGAACGCTTCCAACCTTCATCACGCTGGTGGTTCTGGCGTTCTTGATGATGACTTTTGACGTGCGGCTCTCGGGAGGAGAGCTCAGCCGCGGAATCCGCAGCGGGGCGCTGGGGGTTATTGCCCCCCTGCAGAACCTGGCGGCAACTGTGATCGATCCCGTGGCCGATCTCGGCGACACGTTGGCGGGATTGGCCACGCTGCGGGCCGAGAATCTGGCGCTCCGCCAGGAGGTGGCCCGTTTGCAGGCCGAACTTGCCGGCTCCCAGGACCTGATGGCTCGCCTTCAGGTGCTCGAGGAACTCAACGATCTCGAGATCATCGATGCCGAGACTGCCCAAGTGGCGGCCAACGTCATCGGGCGGCCCGACCCATTTGGCGCCAGCTTCATCATCGACAAAGGATCTGACGAGGGCGTCGCCCTGGGGCACCCGGTGGCGGATCCCTTTGGGTACGTGGTGGGGAAGGTCGTCGAGGTCTCGCCATCCAATGCCACCGTTGTTCCCATCACCCAGGATCGCGAGGCAGTGACCGTCTTGGTTGATGGGCAGGTGGGCACCCTCGCCAGTCGATTTGGCTCGGACTTCCTCGACCTCGAGGTTTTCGACGCGGTCGAACCATTGCAAGCGGGCGATCTCGTCGTCACGAGTTCGGTCTCGCTGACCTTCCCGCAAGGCTTACCTGTGGGCGAGGTGATCGATGATGCGGGTCTGGAAGGAACCTCGATTTCGGCTTCTGTCCGATTGTTCGCCGATCCCGACTCCCTTCGGGTCGTCGTGGTGATCACCTGGCCACCGGAGCCAGGCGAAGTGGCCGTCGGCACACCCACGACAGCACCTCCGGTATCCGACACGACCCCTACGAGCGCGGGCGGATGAGAAGCAGTCGGTCGGTTGTCCTTGCCCTGATAATGGCTCTGCTGGGGTTGGTCGTACAGGCGACCCTCTTTCGTCGCTTCAACTGGCTCACGCCCGACTTGGTGGTGCTGGTCGTGTGCACATCGGCGCTCACCCTCCACCCCACGTCCGCGCTCCTCGTTGGCTTCCTGGCCGGAGCCATGGTCGACCTGGCGATCGCCAGTTCGGTCCTGGGACTTCGGGCTCTGGTGTACACGGTCGTGGCTTACCTCGCCGTCAGAACTCGCGGCCGGGCGGAGTCGGGCTTTCTCGCGGCCGGAATCTGGATAGCGTTCCTCACTGCAGCTTCGGTCGTCTTGTTGCTTGTAGTGGGGATCACCTTCGGCCAGTCGGGTGAACTGGGATCACAAATCGTGCCTCGCCTGGTCCAGGTGCCGCTTTCCAACTTTCTCATAGGCTCTCTGCTAGCCATACCGTTAACGAGGTTGTTGCAACCGGGCCGAGGAGTGACGGCGTGAAGTTTGGAGCGCGATTGACCATTCTCGCCACGGTCTTTCTCGCCATGTTCGGTGTGGTTGGCATTCGGCTGTGGTTCGTGCAGGTCGCCGAGGGTGCGCAGAGCGCGGAGATCGTCGAAGAGCAGACATGGGTGCAAATTCGAAGCGAGCCTGCCCGGGGCGACATTTTCGACCGCAACGGGGTGATGGTGGTCACGAGCCGTTTCGTCCCGCGGCTGGTGGTGGACCGCCGGTTCATCGATCCCGACGAGAAGGATGCTTTGATTCAAAAGCTGTCCGGCCTTCTCGGCGTTCCTGCGGCCGACATCGAAGCCGGCTACGAAGCCGCGGGTCTGAACGGTCGCTTTCCGGTCACCGAGATTTCCACCGACACCGCCTACCGCATCAACGAGCAGCTCAGTGCCTTGCCTGGAGTCAGCATCGAAAAGCTCCCGCAGAGGGTCTACTTGGCCGGGCCCACCGCCGCCCACGTTGTGGGTCATCTCGGCTTGCCCGACGAGGCCGACCTCGAGGAACGGCCCGAGCTAGATCTCAACGCCCGCATCGGCAAGCTGGGCGTAGAGCGGGTATACGACGAACTGCTCCAGGGAACGGCCGGCTACAGCGAACTGCGCCTCAACCGGCAGTCAGAGGTACTGGAAGAGTCAGAGCCCGTAAACCCGATTCAGGGAGCATCGCTCTATCTCACAATCGATCTGCGGTTGCAGGAAATGGTCGAACTGGCTCTCGAGAGCGGCGTCTTCCTGGCCAACGAGGTCAAGGATGAGGATCGGGCCAACGGACAAGAGGTCAATCACGACGCCTTTCGGGCGGCGGCAGTCGTCCTCGATGTGACCAACGGAGAGATCCTCGCTCTCGCCTCGGTGCCTGACTTTGATCCTTCACTCTTTGTCGGTGGCGTGGACGCCGCCACCTTCTCGGCCCTGAATGAGTCGAAGGCGTTCAACAATTTGGTTGTCGCCGGCCTCTACCCTCCCGCCTCGACGTTCAAGGCGGTTACCTACGTCGCCTTCCAGGAGGAAAACCTTCCCCTGCCAGCCGACCTTCCCCAGGTGGCTCCAGCCGACGGTCTGGTCCATTGCAATGGAACCTTGCGACTGCCGGGCTTCGAAGAGGGGAGTCAGCAGATCTTCCACGACTGGTACACCGGTGACAAGGGCTGGTTGAACATTCATGAAGCCTTCGAGCAGTCGTGCAACATCTTCTTCTGGTCGATTGCCCTCGGAACCTGGCGCGAGTACAAGCTGACCGATCAGGAGAGCATCATCCAGACTTGGGCTCGCTCCCTCGGCTTCGGGGAGAGGACGGGTATCGATCTCACCGGCGAAGCCGGGGGAATCGTGCCCGATCGGGCCCTTTTCCAGGAGTGGAAGGAGTATCAGCTCGAAAATCCCGATTCTCCCGCCCGCCTGGAGCCGAGCCGGCTGGACTTGGCCGAAGGGCCATTCCTGGGAGGAGACTTGATGAACTTCGCCATCGGCCAAGGCGAGCTCACGTCCACCCCCCTTCAGGTGGCTCAGGCCTACGGGATGCTGGTGAACGGAGGACATTCCTTTACTCCCCACGTGGTTTCTCGGGGGCTGAACCGTGATGGCTCGATTGCCTATCAAAGCCCGAGCGGCTTCGGAGAGCAGGTCGGGCTTAGTCCCGAGGTCCACGCCTCTCTCTTGTCTGACATGAACCGAGTCGTCACCTCTGGCACCGCGGCCGCCGCCTTCCGCGACTTCGGGTCAAGCCTCGATCGGGTGGGCGGCAAGACCGGGACCGGACAGACCATCGCCAACAACGACAATCACGCCTGGTTCGTTGGAGCCGGCCCGCTCGACTCGCCACGTTGGGTGGTTGCGGTCCTCATAGAGGAAGGCGGCAGTGGAGGACGGGTGGCGGCGCCCGTGGCCCGTCACATCATGCAATACCTGATGGGGGAGAACCCCACGCCAATCGTCGAGGGGGCGGCGGCCGACTGATGACTCTGCTGGCTCGCCCCGACGCTCCTCCCGCGGTTTCCGACCGCCGGCGCAATACGCCCGATCGGGTGTTGATCGGCGCCTCGGTGAGTCTGGCGCTCATGGGTTTGTTGATGATTTACTCGGCGACTCGGGTGGGGCTGGAGCGCAACAATCTGCCCGCCTCGTTCTCGATGGAGCGGCAGATGATCTTTGTTGCGGCCGGGTTGATCTTGGTCGCAGTCTTCTCCTTCGTCGACTATCGGGAGCTTCGACATCTCGCTCACATCATCTACGGGGGGATGGTGTTATCCCTGTCCGCGGTTTTCCTGTTCCCCGCCGTCAAAGGCGCCCAACGGTGGTACGACTTTGGGATCTTTCAGCTGCAGCCCTCAGAGTTCTCGAAAACGGCCTGTCTTCTGACGCTGGCAGCGATCCTGGCTCGTCCCGCTGCTCGTCTCGAGTGGCAGCGCATCCTCCAAGCCCTCATGGTGATGGTGGTTCCGGCGGCGCTGATATTCCTTCAGCCCGACTTGGGCACGATGCTGATCTTTGCTTTCTTGCTCATGGTTTTGCTCTTCGGAGCAGGAATCAGCGCTCGCCAGGCGCTGGTGGTCTCAGGCGTCGGCCTGGCGATGGGCATTGCCGTCTTCCAATTCGGACTTCTCAGGTCCTATCAGCTCGATCGGATCCGGGTGTTGTTCAACCCCACTCTCGACCCCACCGGGATCGGCTGGAATCTGCGGCAGAGCATCCTGGCGGTGGGCTCGGGCCAGCTGACCGGCAAGGGCCTCTTCCAGGGTCAGCAGACCAATTTTCAATATGTGCCCGAGCAGGGGACTGACTTCATTTTTACCGCCGTCGGGGAACAGCTCGGATTTGTGGGCGGCATCCTCGTCATTGCTGCCTTCCTCGTCCTCGTCTGGCGGTTGCTGGTTATTGCCGGGGCAGCTCGCGACCGATTCGGAGCGCTGCTAGCAATGGGAATTGCCTCGATCTTCGCCTTTCACGTCCTCGTGAACATTGGGATGACCATCGGCATCATGCCGGTCACAGGACTGCCGTTGCCTTTCATGAGCGCAGGGGGTTCCTCCTTCCTCAACTTCTCCATCTGCATCGGAATCGCCAACTCGATCTGGCTCCGCCGCTCACCGGTCCCCGGCGAAACCATCCACTCCTAGAGCGAACCCAGGGTTCAGAGGGCGCCCCTGCCTATCTGTGAGCCCGCAGAACCGAAGCCCGCGACCAAACCGCTACTGTCGCCCTCCATGTTTCGACCGTCGGGGACCGGGTGGATCGAGGTGATTTGCGGTCCCATGTTCTCAGGCAAAAGCGAGGAACTGATTCGGCGGGTGACACGGAGCAGGATCGCTCGACTGCCGGTTCAGACCTTCAAGCCGGCTCTCGATGTGCGCTATGGCGAGAACCGGGTGACTTCTCATTCACAGATGACGGTGGACGCAATTCCTATCTCCGACTCAGCCGAGCTCTTGCGGGCGGTCGACGATGCCACACTGGTTGTCGGTGTAGACGAAGGGCAATTCTTCGACCAGGGCTTGGTCGAGGTGGCCGAGCAGCTCGCCGCCACCGGAAAACAGGTCATAGTGGCGGGACTCGACACCGATTACCTGCGACGGCCTTTTGAACCGATCCCCGCTCTCGCCGGACGGGCCGAGTTCGTGACCAAAATGCTTGCCGTCTGCCACCGCTGCGGTGGCCCGGGACTTTTCACTCAGCGAATTGTCCGCTCGGATTCACTGGTGGTCCTGGGGGCCCAGGGCGCCTACGAGGCCAGGTGCCGTGGGTGCTACTCCAACGAGGAAGCCGAGCAGCCGGCCCTCGCCCTCAACTAGACGGAGATATCGCTCGACCGGGTGGTAAACTGCCCTTGCCGCTCACTCTGAGTGGTGTTTCTTCGTTTTCGAACCGGCCGAGTCGGTGACCACCCAAAGCACAACCAGGACAACCAGGTTCTTCCAGGGCTTTGTGATCGTCGTGGCCGTATTCACCCGGTTCTTCTCCGCAAGCACGCCGCGGCCTGTCGCCAGGAATTCGGCCCGCGCGCACAGAAAGTCAGGAGCTCTAATCGATGGCATGGTTTCGCAAGAGAGAGCCGGAAATCGTCCGGCGTGGGACCGAGGGCGTAACCGAAGAACGTAAGTCTCTTCGGTTTGGGGGGCAGAAAGTTGAAGTCAGGCGGGTAAGCGAGCAAAAGGCTGCTCCCTCCCGCAATCGGAAGAAAGGCCCGGCCCGAGATGGCGAGGCGCGGGACAACTCCCGGCCTCGCATCGATGTAAACCGGCGTCGGCCGGAAGAAGAAGTAATCGTTGCCCCCGAGACCGGGCGCAAACAGATGCTGGTCCGGGTGCTTCCTCACCAAACGCAGGTAGTGGTACTCGAGGGCCCCGTGCTCGTGGAGCACTATGTGGCCGGGGACGAACGATCCTCGCTGGTCGGCAACATTTACCTTGGCCGGGTGCGCAACGTCCTGCCGGGAATGGAGGCGGCCTTTGTCGATTTCGGCTCGACGAAGAATGGTGTCATTTACTCGGCCGACGTGAAGGTGGGTTCTGCCCGGCGTAATGGTGGTCGCCACGCTCGGATCGAGGAGGCGCTCGCGGAGGGTGACGAGGTGCTGGTCCAGGTGGCGAAGGACGCCATGGGCGCCAAGGGGGCTCGTCTCACCGGGATGCCGTCGCTGGCCGGCCGTTACTTGGTCCTGGTTCCAGATTCCGAAAGCCAGGGGATTTCGCGCCGTCTCCCGGAGTCAGAGCGCGACCGACTGCGCGAGGTCCTCACGACCGTCCGCCCCGAGGGATACGGAGTGATCGTACGCACGGCCGCCATGCACGCCTCAGCCGAGGAGATCGCGGCCGATATCGATCGTCTGGTCAAGCTCTGGGCAGAGATCGAGGCATCCGCGGTCAATGGTGGCGCTCCCCGACTGGTTCACCAAGAGCCGGACATGCTGACGAAGGTCATTCGCGAGCACTTCACCGGCGATTTCCGGCGCCTCCTGATCGACCACCAAGAGGCTTACGACCAGGTCTGCAACTATCTCCGAGCAACGGCTCCCGACTTGGTTTCCAAGGTTTCGTTCTATGACGAAGAGATGGGGCTTTTCGAGCGGTACCACGTCGAGGATCAGCTCCGTAAAGCCCTCGATCGACGGGTTTACCTGCCCAGCGGAGGACACCTGGTGATCGATCGCACCGAAGCCTTGACGGTCATCGACGTCAACACCGGTCGTTTCGTCGGTTCCTCGAGCCTCGAGGAGACGGTGTTGCAAAACAACCTCGAAGCCGCCGAGGAGATCGGCCGCCAGCTTCGCCTGCGCGATATCGGCGGGATCATCGTCATCGACTTCATCGACATGGAGATCGAGGGCAACCAGCAAAAGGTCCTGCGCCGACTGCGCGAGACCCTGGCCAAGGATAAGACCCGGACGCAGGTATTCGATGTCTCCCACCTGGGCCTGGTGGAGATGACTCGGAAGAATGTCTCGGCCGGCCTACTCGAGAGCTTTTCCGAACCCTGCACGGTCTGTGGCGGGCGAGGCGTCATCTTGCACGAGGAAGCCGCCACCCACGGGATCCCCATCACCGCCACTCTCCCGAGCGACGAAGAGTTCGACTGATTCTGTGGGCTGGCAGGGAGGCAGGGCAGCCCTGTGAACCCTGGGTTCGTCTATAATTCGCTTTCTCCCCTTTGCCAGAGGTTTAAGCATGTATGCCATCATTCGCGCCGGCGGCAAGCAGGCCAAAGTCCAAGTCGGCGATGTCATCGAGATCGAACGGGTCAAGGACCCGGGTGAGTCGTTGACCTTTGTCCCGTTACTGGTCGTTTCCGACGACGGCGACTCGGTCTCGGACCGAGCCAAGCTCGCCGACGCCAAGGTCACCGCCGAAGTGTTGGGCGAAACCAAGGGCGAGAAAATCGACATCTTCAAGTACAAGAACAAGAGCGGGTACCGCCGACACATGGGGCACCGTCAGAAGTACACCCAGATTCGCGTCACGGCGATCGATCTCAAATCTAAGAAGTCCACCAAGAAGAAAACAGAAGCTAAAGAAGAAAGCAAGGAAGACTGACCATGTCCAAGACCAAAGCCGGCGGTTCCTCGAAGAACGGTCGCGATTCTGCGGCCCAGCGTCTCGGCCCCAAGGTGTTCGACGGTCAGGTGGTCTCCGCTGGTGCCGTGCTCGTCCGTCAGCGGGGGACACGCATCCACCCCGGAGACAACGTCGGCCGGGGGAGCGACGACACCCTCTTCGCCCTCAGTGCCGGCACCGTGAAGTACGGAACCCGAAATCTGAGGCGCCAGGTCAGCGTCGTCCCCGACTGACCGCCTAGACGAGCAGGCGGTAGGCGCTCATGTTCGTCGACCGCGTCAGGGTCCATTTGAAAGCCGGAAACGGCGGTGCGGGCGTGTCTTCATTCCTCCGCACCAAGGGGCGACCCAAGGGCCGCCCCGACGGTGGCAACGGTGGTCAAGGAGGAGATGTGACCGTTCGCGCAGACCCCTCCGTCTCCACTCTCCTCCGTTACAAGCGCCAACCTCATCATCGGGCGGGGGACGGCACCCACGGTCAAGGGGACCTTCGCAGCGGTCGGCAGGGCTCCGATCTGGTGGTACCGGTTCCGCTGGGTACGGTCGTGATCGATGAGGAGAACACGGTTCTGGCCGATCTGGTGGCCGAGGGCCACGAGGTCACGGTGCTCAGGGGTGGTCGGGGAGGCAAGGGCAATGCAGCCTTCGTCTCACCCAAGCTCCGGGCTCCGGCGATCGCCGAGCAGGGCGAATTTGGAAAGGAAGCCTGGTTCACCTTCGAGCTCAAACTCCTGGCGGACGCCGCCCTCATTGGCTATCCGAACGCAGGCAAGTCGACCATCATCTCCACGGTCTCGGCCGCCAAATCGAAGATCGCCGATTATCCCTTCACCACTCTGGAGCCGCATCTGGGCGTGGTGGCAGTCGATGATCGAGAGTTCGTCATGGCCGATATTCCGGGGTTGATCGAAGGAGCGGCCGAAGGTCGGGGACTCGGTCACGAATTCCTCCGCCATGTAGAACGGGCTCGGGTGATGGTGATCGTGCTCGACCCCTCCCCGCTGCAGGCCGATTCGGTTGATCGACAACTCGAGGTTCTCCGTGCCGAGATGGAGCGCTATTTGCCCGAACTTGCCCACCGCCCCCAGCTGGTGGTCCTGAACAAAGGCGATCTTCCCGAGGCGGATCGAGCAAAGGAAGTGATTCCGGAGGCGATGATGATTTCGGCCGTCTCGGGCCAGGGAATCGACCGTTTTCTGCATGCCACGGCCGATCTGGTCGAACTCGCCCACAAAGCGGCACCGGATCGGCCTGGCTTCGTGCTTCACCGACCGGCGGTCTCCGACCTCAAGGTCTCGAGGGAGGGCCGGGGTTGGAGGGTGGAGGGAACCGCCGCTCAACGAGCCGTGGCTTTTGCCGACCTCACCAATCCCGACGCCGCCCGGATCGCCGCCCAGCGGCTGGCTCGGATGGGAGTCGACGAGGCGTTGGCGGCGGCGGGGGCGCAGCCTGGGGACGAAGTCCGGATCGGAGACCTGATCCTCGAATACGAAGAGGACGCCGAGGCATGAGAAAGCCGATTCCGGACGGGGCGCCGATCGTGGTCAAGGTGGGGTCGTCGAGCCTTGCCGCGGCCGGCGGAGGAATCGACGCCGATGCCGTTGACGCAGTCGTGGAGCTGGTATCGGACTGTTATTCGGCAGGCCACCCCACAGTCCTGGTGACTTCGGGGGCGGTGGCGGCGGGGGTGCCGGCCCTGCGCCTCCAGCGACGTCCCGCCGACCTGGCGGGCCTGCAGGTGGCGGCGGCCGTCGGTCAAGGCAAGCTGATGGAGCGTTATTCGGCCGGGTTCTCGGAGCGGGGGCGGGTCGCCGGCCAAGTGCTCTTGACCCGCGACGTCCTCGGCAATCGCGACCAGTACCTGAACGCTCGCGCCGCCCTCGAGCGCATGCTGGGGCTCGGCATCGTCCCCGTGGTGAACGAGAACGACACCGTGGCCGTAGAAGAGCTGCGCCTGGGTGACAACGACCGGCTTTCGGCGATGGTGTCCCATCTGGTCTCAGCCGGGCTCCTCCTGATCCTCACCGACACCGAGGGCCTTTTCACCACCGATCCTCGCCTGGCGCGGGGGCGGTTGCTCGAGACGGTGACCTTCGATGACCCGGTTCTTGACCAGCTGTCGGGGGCAGGGCCCATGGGGTCGGGCGGAGTCGCGGGCAAGGTGGCAGCGGCGCGAATGGCTGCCTGGTCAGCGGTCCCGACGCTCATCGTTTCGGCCAAAGCCCCCGACTTGCTTCGGCGGGTTCTGGCCGGGGAGGACGTCGGCACCTGGGTTGATCCCCGCCCGCAAAAACTGGCTGCCCGCAAGCTTTGGATCGCGTTCGGCCTTGCCTCCGCCGGCACGGTC
>DATEDN010000056.1:0-4490 GCA_035281645.1 Acidimicrobiia bacterium
GTTGTCTCATTCGTCTCCCCCGACCCGGCGCCCGACGGTGGGCTGCATCCGTACGCCGTGATCAGCGGTCGCGGCCGCGTGGAGGAAGGTGGAGCTCTCGAATGGATGGACGAGCTGGCTGAGCACTACATCGGCCCCGGCGAGAAGTTTTGGTGGCGCGAGGCCCCACCCGGCTTCAAGATCCATGTCGCCATCGAGAGGATCTACGGCGTCGGCCCCTGGGCTCGCCCCTCGTAGCGACTTTGTTTGGATGGGTCTGCCAGAAGGGTCTCAGCATTCGAGCCACCTGGTAGGGAACCGGGCGATCGGCCGCTGGCGTCAAAACCCGATGAGGCGACCTATCACGGTTGCTGTTGCCTTTCTCGTGATTGCCTGTGGATCGTTGGACGCACCTAATGAGGGTGGTGACAGCAGTGAGCCGGCACCCACAACTGCCACTACCGATACCGTGGGATCGGGAACGACTTCTCAGACGGATTCCGATATGGACCTAGTGAGCTCGGCAACGATGGATCTGGCAAGGCGTCTCAAGGTGACGGCGACCGAGATCGAGGTGCTCGAGGTGGAAGCGGTCACCTGGCCGGACGGCAGCCTCGGATGTCCCGAACCCGAGCAGATGTATACCCAGGCTCTGGTCGAGGGCCAACGAATCATTCTCGGTCACGGAGAGCGGGTGTATCTCTATCACGCCGGCGGAGACACCCCGCCGTTTCTTTGTGCGTCCGACGAAGCCGATGGTGGCTACGACTTTGTGCCGCCGCCGGGAACAGGCGAGAGATAAAGAGAAGGGCTCCAGCGGAGCCCTTCTCTAGCCCGAATTCGATCGTGGGTTAGGTGTCCACCTCCACCAACGTGACCTGGAAGAGACCTTCGTCGTTGTGGTGACCGACAACACCCAAGTAGTTGGAGTCAGGGTCTAATCCGGTCCATGCGACCTCGATCGTCTCCGTGGCGCCGATGGTGGCGTTGTCGGGCTCCGCCGTCACCGAGAGCGAACCGCCCTCCGCGGCCGGCACATCCCAGGTGTGGAGCGAATAGCCCACAGTCTCTCCGGCGGTATCCCAGCCGTGGACAAAGAGCGTGTAGGTCCCGTCGGCGGGAGCCGTGAGCTCGATGTGCTCGGCCGTGCCTGGTGCAGTCGACGAGGCGACGAGCTGCCCATTTCGGTAGAGGTAGAGATCGATGTCGATGTTGTTTTCAGGCGGCGACAGGTCCTCGGTGTTGAGGATGATCCGGAAGAAGGCCGAGGCGCTCAACGCGATCTCATGGGCAGTGGTCCCTTGTTTGGAGTTGGGCGCGAAGGTCTGATCAGGATCCTGATCCACCGAGCCCGCTATCGGCACGTCCGGGGACAAGCCGTGGGCGGTGGCGTCGTAGTCGCCGCTGTAGCCAAAGGTGATCTCGAAGCTCGCACTTCCCTCCACTCCCGTCCCCGCCACCGCTTCGGGAGCTCCCAGGGCGGAGGCGGCGACGGCGATCGGGCTGCGGGCGCTGTAACCACCTCCCTGCCAGGTGAGCGCACCGAACTTCCAGACCCCGAGGTCGGCATCGACATTGGCGAAGGTGATCGCAAAGCTCCGGGATTGCCCGGGCGGGATCAGAAGCGACGACGGAGAGACGGTGACGTTATATCCCGGTGGCGCCTCAACCACCGCGCTCAACCGCAACGCCGAGGAGGAGACATTGGTGACGGTCCGCTCGACCGTGAGCGTCCCCGGCACCTCCGCGGCGGCGATCGATGGATAGTTGAGATTCTCGGCCGTGGTGGGAACTCCCGCCGCGGCGAGCGCTGCGCAAGTGCCCGTCGGGTTGGCAAAGACCTGGGGAGCGGCGTCGCACAGGAATCCGAGATAATCGGTGAAACCGGCGTCATAGACGATGCCGGGGTTGAACATCGATCCGGCGGCACCGGCGGTCCCGCTGGGATCGACGTGACCCGCGCCTATGTCAAAGGGGTCCGCCGCCGTGGTCTGGTCTTGTTTGGTGACGTCCTGGCGGGCCGTGGTCATCATCGCCGATTTGGCCATGGCCGCGGTCCAGTCGGGATGGGCCTGCTTCAGTAATGCCAAGAGTCCGGCACCATGCGGGCTTGACATGGACGTGCCCTGGATCGCCTGGAAAAGCTCCCCGGCTGCGTCGAAGCCCACCGCCGGTGAGTTACCCGCCAGGATCTGGACGCCCGGTGCGGTCACGTCGGGCTTGATGATGTTGGCCAGGACCGGATCCGCAATCGGGCCCCGCGAGGAGAAATAGGCCATGAACGAACCGGCTCGTGGCACGGCCACGCCTTCGTTGAGCTCCGCGGTGGATGGGACTCTGGGCCTGGCGCTGGCGGCGGTGGCGATGTAGTTCTTGATCGCGAGACCATCCGCGTTGCTGACATGGACGCTGGGGACGAAGTGATTGTCGGAAGGCAGGGTCTGGTTCGGGAAATCGTTGTAGAGGATCATCCCCACGCCACCAGCGTCGAGCACCGCCTTGCTCTTCGCCGCCCGGCCGGTTGCGCCCTTGCAGAGGACGATCATGCCGGTAGGGGCCGGCGAGAACCTCCCGTCGCACAGCTCATTCTTGAGAGTGGCCGCATCAACCAAGGGGGCCGATGCGAGCCCGGGCGTCACCGAAGCACCGAAGAACTCAGAGCCGTTGCCCAGAACCACCGAGCCTTGGAACATCCGGTCGTGATGGCTGGCTCCCACCGAGGTGACCCAGGGAGCGGAGGCGGGGCTGCCGACGGTTCCGGGATTGGGTCCGGCGTTTCCATTGGAGGTAGCAACGAACACGCCGGCATCGGCGGCGAACAGGAAGGCGATGTCGTCTGCGCCGCCCAGGTCGGGAACGTTGCTTCCAATCGAGTAATTGATCACATCGACGCCGTCGGCGACGGCCTGATCGATGGCATCGGCCAAATCGCCACTGAAGCAACCCTGGTCTCCGCAGGCCTTATAGGAGACGACATGTGCGCGATAGGCGATACCAGTAATGAGTCCGCGGTCGATATCGAATATTTCGGCCGCCACATCGGCATTGCCGGCGGCCGTGCTGGCTGTGTGAGTGCCGTGACCATCGGGATCGCGAGCTGAGTTGTAAAGCTCGGGACCGATGACTGAGTTGTAGAGAGTCCGCATGTCGCGGGCTCCGAGGAGCTTGTTGTTACAAGCAAACGACACATCTTCAGGGTTGTGAGCCGCGTCGCCGAACTCGCAGGGAATGTCGAGCCCGGGATCCGCGTAGGAGCCGTCGTCGGCAAAGGAGGGATGCTCGGGCCAGATACCGGTGTCGATGACTCCAACGACCACGCCCTCGCCGGTAAGCCCGCTGGCGTACGCCCCGCCCCCATCGGTCAAGCCGAGAAAGTCACCAGAGGTGTCGGTGTGAAGCTGTTGGAGCTCGTCTCGCTGGACAGAGACGACTCCCTTCACCGTGGACAGTCTTTCCGCTTCAGCCGGCGTCAACAGCGCAGAGAAGCCCACCAACGCAAAGTCGTAGGTGGCCATGATCTGTGACGGGTCGATACCGGCCTTGGCGCCCGCATCGGCGCGCTGCGCATCGAGATGTTCCAGGTATTGCTGGACGGCCGGTGCGTTGGGGTTCACCTTCTGACCCCGGCCGGGTTTGGTCGCAGCCAGCCCGGGAACATCGCCCTCGTAGGCGACCACGGGGTCGTCGGCCAGAATCACCACATAGGGAGCCCGGTTTTCAGAAACCTGGAAAGCTCCACGGGTAGGTCCCGCACCGGCCGGAATCGCCAGCGCCGTCAACAGGACCGCTACGAGCAGTGCTGCTCGCTTCATGTCCACCCTCCTCACTCGGGCCCCGGTCTGGCCCGCCCCATAGCTCCGAGACCATACTCCAACACCGCCTGCCGTGAAGCCCCCATCTTGGGTCTCTAGCGGGGGGGCCCTTACGATGGATTCCGATGGCGGACCGAGCGGCTTCACGTACCCGCGTCCTTTTGGAAGGTCTCGGAATGGCCGAGTCACCGCGCTGGCACGATGACCGCCTTTGGTTCTCCAACTGGGGGACGGATGAGATCGTGGCAGTCGACCTCGATGGCAACACCGAAGTCATCGGCCCCGGTGGTGGGGGCTCTGGCTGGGCGGTCGACTGGCTGCCCGACGGATCCATGCTCATCACCGGCCACGAGCTGATGCGCACGCAACCCGATGGTTCGCGGGCCCGGCACGCCGACCTGAGCCAGATCGCCCCCTACGGCGTCAGCGAGATCACCGTCGATGGGCGCGGTCACGTCTATGTCAATTCGATCAACTTCGACTTCGCCGACTTCGACCAGGTCATCTCCAGCGGACAGGCGCCCGGGAAGATCGTGCTGATCACGCCCGACGGAGAGGCCCGCCAGGTGGCCGATGGACTCTCCTTTCCCAACGGCATGGTCGTCACGCCGGACAATGCCACCCTGATCGTCGCCGAATCGTTCGCTCGCCGTCTGACCGCCTTCGACATTGGAGCCGACGGCGGCCTTTCGAATCGAC
>DATEDN010000057.1:0-30984 GCA_035281645.1 Acidimicrobiia bacterium
GGAAGGACCGCCAGACGACCGAAGGGGTCTGGAACCGCTCGGCATCCGATGATGCCATCGGGCGGGCGATCTGGGGTTTGGGGGCGGCCGCGGCTGGTTGGCCCGAGGAACTTGGCCGCGTCCGAGCCGAGGCAGCGCTCTCGCGATCACTCGATTTCGATAGCGACTGGTGGCGTCCGGTGGCCTATGCCGCCCTGGGACTGCTCGCCTTCAATTCCGTGAACTCGAACCAGGCGGCCCGCGAAGCGATCGCCCGGCTTTCCGGGAAGCTTCCTTTGGGGCGACGCCACGATGGCGGCTGGCTCTGGCCGGAGGGCCCCCTTCGATACGACAACGCCCGTCTGCCCGAGGCGCTCATCGGCTGCGGTCGCGCCCTCGACGATCAGAAGCTGGTGAGCGAGGGGACTCGACTCCTGGAGTGGCTGATCGAAACCGAGATCGGTGACCACGGCTTCAGCTTTGCTCCGGTGGCGGGACGTTTCGTATCTCACCGAAAGCCCTCCTTCGACCAGCAACCGCTCGAAGCCTGGGCAATGGCCGATGCCTGCGTCCGGGCGGCCGAGGTGACTGGTGATCCCGGCTGGATGGTTCCAGCGCGCGTGGCAGTTTCCTGGTTTTTGGGAGCCAACGATCAGCGAGCTGAGCTTTACGACGCCACGTCAGGGGGCTGCTGTGACGGACTCACCGCCGAGGGCTTGAACCTCAATCAGGGTGCCGAATCGACCCTGGCCGCCCTTGGTGCGCTACTGGCCTTGAGGCGTCCCATCGACGCCCCTTGAGTCATGGCTGACACGGTGGTCAAGCGAAGGCAGGCGCTGGAAGAATTGGCCGACGTCGCCAAGTCCTGTACCAACTGCCCCCTCTTTAAGGACGCCACCCAGACCGTATTTGGGATCGGACCGATAACCGCCAAACTGGTTCTGGTTGGCGAACAACCCGGCGACGAGGAGGACAAGCAGGGCGAGCCGTTTGTGGGCCCCGCCGGCAAGCTCCTGCGGTCGGCGCTAGTAGAGGTCGAGATCGATCCTGACGACGTGTACATGACCAATGTGGTCAAGCACTTCAAATGGAAACCCGGCGCCGGCTGGCGACGCCTCCATCAAAAGCCCAACCGTTACGAGATCGAAGCCTGCCGGCCCTGGCTCGAAGGAGAGTTCCACCTACTCCGGCCGCGCCTTGTCGTGGGGCTCGGGGCCACGGCCTGCCAGGCAATGCTCGGTTCGAGCATCAAGGTGTTGGCCGATCGGGGGAAGGTCTTTGATTGGGGCGAGCGCCAAGTCTTGGTGACGGTCCATCCCTCCTCGATCCTGCGTTCGAGAGACGAAGCCTCCCGACGAGAGAATCGCCAAGCCTTTGTGGCCGATCTCCGCGAAGCCGCCCGCCTGGTGCGCGTCTAAAGGCTGGTGTTCCTCCCCCGCCGAAGCCGTTAAGTAAGAGAGCCGACCAGCTCGACTGCTTCTGCGGTGGGGATGGTGAACTCGAAGCAGGCACCGCCAAGCAATTCTGAGGGTCGATAACGGATGGTGCCGCCATGGGCGATAACGAGGTCCTTGGCAACGGAGAGGCCGATCCCGGAGCCGGGAACGGTGGCGTTGTGGCGGTAGGCGCCGCGTTCGAACCGCTGCCAGATGTCGGTTTGATGTTTGGTGGGGACTCCGTCGCCATCGTCATGGACCGCGAAGATGACGGTTTTCCCCTCCTCACGGGCTGCCACGGTGATCCGAGATCGTCCATAACGAATAGCGTTGGTCAAAAGGTTGACCAAGACCTGACGCACTCGATGGGGGTCGGCCCAAACCGAGATGTCGGGTTCGATATCGACGGCAACGGCTCGGTTGGGAGCCGCCGTCGCGACTGCCTCGCGGACGAGTTCCGCCGCGTCATAGGGCCGGCGGTGGAGCTGCACGTTCTGCACCCGATCGCGGGCCACGTTGATGAGATCGGTGACGATGTGCCCGAGCTGGCCGGCGGAGACATTGATCGTCTCCAGCATCTCACGGCGTTCAGCTGGATCGAGGGAGTCACCTACATCGATCAACAATTGGGTGTAGCCCTGGATACCTGTGAGCGGGGTCCGCAACTCGTGTGAGACCGAGGCGACGAGATCATCGCGCTGTTTCTCCAGGAGCTCTTTTCGTTCCCGGATCGCCACTGCCTGCCGCCCGACGATCAGGGCCGTCACCGCGGTGGTGGCGATATTGAGGATCAGGCTGTTGCCTGAGCTCATGAGGAGGCGGATGACGAACAGGCTGGCGACGGCGGTGTAGGGCGCCACCAGCTGCCACCCTTCGACCGGCCGGTAAGCGTGGTCAGTGGCAGTTGGGGGCTGAGTGAGCATGAGAGCGGCGAGGGCGAAGGCGCTATACGAGAAGAGCCAGATGCCGTCGAGCCAGGTCCACTCGACGAACGTGTCCGCGGCCACCTGCAAGGAGAAGATTACGTCGGCCACCATGGTGAGGGCTACGGCGGCTGCCAAAAACAGGACTTTGAGATCGAGTCGCACCTCCGATCGCCGCATCGCCAGGACCATGAGGGCGGATGCCAGCAGCACATCACCGAACGGATAGACCAGGTTGAGGATGGTCTCGATGGGATCGGCTCCCACGCTGACAACCCGACTTAGGTAGGCGACCCACATCACCGCCGCCAGAGAGAGGGTGCCGGCGGTGGCGTCGAGAGCGAGGCGGATTCGCTCATAGCGTCCGGGGCGCAGGTAGGGAAGGAAGACGACGCCGGCAAAGATGAACGGGTACCCGGCGACATAGAAGTAATCAGCTATCCCTGGATAAGGAATCTCGCCCGTCAAGGCCCCCTGGATCACCCAGACGATCTCGCCGATCCCCCAACAAGCCACACCAACACCAATCAAGGTCCAAGCCACCCGCGCCCGGCCTTTGTTCGCCAACCCGGCGAGCGTCAGTGCGATTCCGGCGGCCATGGAGGCGCCGGCATAGATCACGCCCGCCTTCCCGAAGTTGGCTGGAGGGCCGGCCATTACCAGAATCAGGCCGTAGCCGATGGCCACGGCAGCTGCGGCGAGCGCGAAGGCTCGGATGGCGTTCAACAGGGAATTTGGTCGGGCTTCAGCTGGCATTCGCCTCAGATGTAGTTTCGGTCGGCTGGCTGCGCGAGTTAACGGCCCCCGGTAGCGATTCCCTGGCTCATCTCAGCGGTGCCTTTGGCAGCCGACGTCATATGCCTCCAACAGCCAATTGGCAAACGTGCCATCGACCTCCTCAGGATTCCGGAGGCGAAAGGCATGGAGCACGTTTCGGGGTGAAAATTCCTCGATCCGGGTCCATCGATGATCGGCTACCGAGCGGGCCAGGATCAGGTGTCCGTCCAGCCACGACTTGGCCGGGACGAAAGCGGCAAAGCTCATGCGAACGTGAAGGGCAATCCGGCTCTTCTCAGGAAGGATCGACACGGGTGGGTCGGCATCGGCCAACAAACCAAGGACTCGATCGAAGGTCTCTTTCACGTGCGGAGCGCTGGTGGCGAAATGGTCGTCGAGACTCCGCAATGGGCTGCAGCTATGAGGCTGGTTGCGGTTGGCGAAGGTCCGCGCACAGCTGGGACACGTCCACATCGTCTGGCGCCAATCGCCGACACCCCTGGGCATCGGAACCGAAACTACTCCGACTAAACCTGTGCCGCAGGTGGGCATGCGAACCCAGGTCGTAATCGTTGGTGGTGGCCCCGCGGGCACGCTGCTGGCGCGTCTCCTGGCCGCCGACGGAATCGAGAGCATGATCTTGGAGCTGCGCAGCCGGGATCACGTCTTGTCCCGCATCCGCGCCGGAGTCCTCGAACAGGGGAGCGTTGAGGTCCTCGGTTCGGTGGGTCTTGGTGAGCGCCTGGCCCGAGACGGTTTTGTCCACGGAGGAGTCAATCTCGCCTTCGCCAATCGGATGTTCCGAGTGGACTTCGAGGGCCTCATCCGCCGCTTCGTGACCATCTATGGCCAGACCGAGGTGCAAAAGGATCTCTACCAAGCCTGCGACCAGGCTGATCAGAAGATCGTTTTTGAAGCCGAGGACGTGAGGCTCTTCGACCTCGACACGACAACGCCCTTCGCAACATACGCCGTGAACGGTCAACTTCATCGAATCGATGGCGATTTCATCGCGGGCTGTGACGGGGGACACGGCGTCAGTCGAACGCTGATTCCCTCCCCACGAACCTATGAGAGGGTCTATCCCTTCGGCTGGCTCGGCATCCTGTCGGAGACGCCCCCCGTTAACGACGAACTGATCTACAACAACCATGAGCGGGGTTTCGCTCTGTGCTCGATGCGAAATCCCAACCTTTCTCGTTACTACCTCCAGTGTCCGCTTGAAACGAAAGTTGAGGAGTGGCCTGACGATCGTTTCTGGGAGGAACTCAAACGTCGATTGCCAACGTCGGTTGCCGAAAACCTCGCGGCGGGACCCTCGATCGAGAAGTCGATCACGCCATTACGGAGCATGGTGACCGAGCCCATGAGCCACGGGCGCCTGTATCTGGCGGGCGACGCCGCCCATATCGTTCCCCCAACTGGCGCGAAGGGGCTCAACCTGGCCATCTCCGACGTCCTCTATCTGTCCCGGGCTCTTGTCGAGCATTACCTGGGAGGCTCCGACGAAGGTCTTAATGGCTATTCGGAGACGGCCCTGCGCAGAGTGTGGAAGGCGGTGAGATTCTCGTGGTGGATGACGACATTGATGCATCGCTTCGAGGATCAGGGTTCCTTTGGCCAACGAGTGCAAGAGGCGGAGCTCGACTACCTCGCCTCCTCGCCGGCGGCGCAAACCGCAATGGCCGAGAACTACACCGGCCTGGCCATCGACTAACTAAGTTGCCTCCATGGACTCTCGGTTTGAACTGGGGATGCAGACCAGGCGTCAGGTCCTCGGTGAGGACTATGTCGATCAGGCAGTGGCGAGGACCACCGATTTGGATGCGGACTTCCAGAAGTGGATCACCGAGACCGCCTGGGCGGGTGTTTGGGCTCGCCCTGGTTTGGAGCGGAAGGTGAAAAGCCTCATCACGATCGCCCTCCTGGCGGCCCTGGGTCACACCGAGCTCGAAGTCCATCTTCGGGCGGCTGCCAATACGGGCGCCACTCCCGCGGAGGTGGCCGAAGCCTTGATGCACGTGGCCGTCTATGCCGGGGTGCCTGCCGCCAACCACGCCTTCGGAGTGGCGAAGAACGTTTATGAGGGACCATGACGACCGACTTGAGCGATCACCCCCCATTCCGTTATCCCGAGTATCGGTCGACGATCAAACGATCGCCGGAGAAGTCGATGATCGAGATCATTCGCACGCTCTCCGAAGAAACCGGCCCTGGGCCGATCGTCTCCGAGGTCTCCAAAGAAGATGCGGACCTCACCACCAATGCCGGTACGGGAGCATCAGCCATTGGCGAACGCATCATCGTGACGGGAAGGGTTCTGGGCATGGATGGCATCCCGCTTCCCAAGACGTTGATCGAGATCTGGCAAGCCAATGCCAGTGGTCGTTATGCCCATTGGCGAGAAACCGAATTCCCGGCTCCTCTAGATCCCAATTTTCTTGGTGCCGGCCAATGTCTATCCGATGCCGAAGGCACCTACCGGTTCACCACCATAAAGCCTGGCCCCTATCCCTGGGGGAACCACCCGAACGCCTGGCGACCCTCGCATATTCATATGTCCCTCCTCGGACCTCGTATCCGGTCCCGTTTGGTAACTCAGATGTATTTCGAGGGCGATCCGCTGCTGCCGATCGACCCGATCTTCAATTCGGTCCCCGAGCACGCCCGGGGCCGGATGGTGGCTCGCTACGACCACGAGGTGACGGTTCCCAACTGGGCCCTCGGATGGCGCTGGGACATCGTGCTCGAGGGATGATCGGACCCACCCCATCGCAGACGGTGGGGCCCTACTTCACCTTGAAGCTGGACAACAACAACGTCCTCGTCGGACCGAAAGCGAAGGGAGAGCGGATCCGGATCGAGGGGCGGGTCTTCGACGGCGACGGGGCTTTCGTTGAGGACGCCCTGGTGGAGATATGGCAGGCGGATGCTGATGGTGAATATGCCAAGGCCGGCGCTGGTACCCCGGAGTTCATCGGATTCGGCCGAGCCGCATCCGATCCCGTCACGGGCGCCTATTGGTTCGAAACGATCAAGCCCGGCCGGATTCCCGATCCCGAGGGGGAACTGCAGGCGCCGCATGTCTCGGTCATCGTTCAGGCTCGGGGCATGCTGCGGCCGGTGTTCACTCGCCTCTACTTCGCTGACGAGATGGAGGCCAACGATGCGGACCTCATTCTCCGCATGGTTCCCCCGGGTAGGCGCCCGACTCTGTTGGCCTCGGTGGCGAGGGTCGAGGACCGGAAGGTTTACCAATTCGACGTCTGCCTGCAAGGTGCCGATGAGACCGTCTTTTTCGACTTCTGAACGATGACGTTTCCCGATCCCGGCTTCTCTACTCCCGCCATGGCCGAGATTTTCACGGCGGAACGAAAGGTTGCCGGCCTGCTCTCTTTCGAAGTGAGCCTGGCTCGGGCTCGCGCCGACCTGGGGTTGGTGCCTCGTGAGGTAGCGGAGGAAATCGCCGTAGCTTGTCGGGACTTCGACGGCGATCCATCGGCGCTACTCGCCTCCGCCTGGGAACGCGGATCACCTTTGATCGATTTGCTGGAGATCCTCCGGTCGAGGCTCTCAGAGGAGGCTGGCAGGGTCCTGCACCAAGGATCCACCAGCCAAGACGCCATCGACACCGCTCTCATGCTCCAGATTCGCGATGCCGTGTCTTTGCTCGGCTCGCAAACGGAATCGGTGATCAACGAGCTGGCGGGGCTGGGGAGCCGACACGACACCACTCCCTACACAGCGCGCACTCTTCTCCAGGTGGCGCTGCCGTCGACTCTGGGAAAGCGGGCCTCAGCTTGGAGCGAACCCCTCATTCGGGCGGGAGAGGAGCTGAGACAGGTGGGGGAGTCGTTACCGGTGCAATTGGGCGGTCCCATCGGGGATTCGGAAAGCCTGGGGTCGCCCGAGGTTTCCAAGGGCCTCGCCGCTCACCTCGGGCTTATCGCACCGGCCAGACCATGGCACACCGATCGGTCGTATGTCCGCCGGTCCGTGGGCGGCGCGGTGGAGATCGCCCTGGCGGCGGGGAAGATTGCCTTCGATCTGGCGCTCCTTTCAGGCTTTGGCGAACTCTCGATGAGAGCCGGGGAATCGTCGTCAATGGCCCACAAACGCAACCCCATCGACGCCATCAGGGCGGTGGCCGCCGGCCGGGCCTGTGTCGCCGCGGCCTCGGCACTGTGGGCCCCAGGCGGAAACGAGCTCGAGCGGGGCGTGGGCGGCTGGCAGGTGGAGTGGTGGGCGGTTCCCCTGGTGTTCCAGGCGGCGGCGGCGACCGTCGATGGAATCAAAGCCAGCCTCGCCCAGCTCGAGGTGAGTGCCGACTGAGGCGGTGAACTAGCTCCAGACCTGGTTGGCGATTGAGACCATTTGCTCCAGCTTGGGCCATTGCTCATCGATCGTGAGCGTGTTGCCATGAACGGTCGAAGAGAACCCGCATTGGTGGCTGAGCGCGCATTGGTCGATGTCGACGAACCGAGCTGCATCCTCGATTCGACCCTTGACCAAATCGGCATCTTCGACCTCGGGATGCTTGGAGCTCATGAGCCCGAGAACGACGGACTTGTCCTTCGGCATGAAACGCAGGGGGGCAAAGTCGCCCGAGCGTTCGTCGTCGTACTCGAGGAAGAAGGCGTCAACCTCCATCTCACGGAACAGGATCTCCGCCACCGGTTCGTATCCGCCTTGGGCCACCCACGCGCTCTGAAAATTCCCCCGGCAAAGGTGGATTCCGACCGTCATTTCATCCGGTCGATCGCGGATGGCGTCGTTAACGAGCCGGCAATAGAGCCGGGTGAGGTCGTCGGGGTCGTCACCCCGGGCCGCGGTTCGTTCCCGAATCTCCGGGTCGCACAGGTAGGCGAGGTTGGTGTCATCGAGTTGCAGGTAGGTGCAGCCGCGGGAAGCGAGGTCGGCGATCTCGTCTCGATATGCAGCGGTGAGATCGTCGAAAAAGCCGTCCAAGTCGGGATAGACCTCGGAGGAGATGCCCTGGCGGCCGCCGCGGAAATGCAGCATCGAAGGGGCCGGAATGCTCACCTTCGGGGTGCGAGAGGTCTGCTTGGCCAAGAAATCGAAGTCCGGTCCCTGGATCGGCCGAGAATGGCGGATAGGAGCATCGACGTGCAACGTGGGCGGCCGAAATCCAACCTCGGAGCCGTCGTCCCGTTTGAACTTGGCGAAGAATTCGCCCCAGGTGGTGTTAACGCCGTCGAGCTTTTCGAGAAAGTCGATATGGAAAAAGGTTCGCCGGAACTCGCCGTCAGTGATGCCTTTCAGGCCGACGGCTTCCTCCTGTGCCACCAGCGTCTTGATGGCTTCGTCTTCGACGGACCGTAACTCGTCGGCGCCAAGCTTGCCTTCGGCGTGCGCCTCGCGAGCCGTGAGCACCGATTGGGGGCGGAGGAAGCTGCCGACGTGATCAGCGCGAAACGGTGGTTTCTGGTTCATGGGTAAGCCTCCAATCGACCTGCCCGAGTGTATCTCGGGTCACGAGCCGGATACCGATCGCCGCTCGGTAGCCTGCGGGCGTGAAATCCCGCCAGGTCCTCATCGGCGCGTTTTTGATGACCCTGGCCGCATGTACTCCCGATAGCTCATCGTCATCGACGACGGCGTCAGTGGCTACCCAACCCCCCTCATCCAGCACCACCCAGGGTCCGGCATCGACTGTGGCGACGCTTCCTCCCGGGACCGAGGCGCTTCCCGAGAGCTTGCGGGCGGAGATCGCGCTCTTGATCCCGCGCACCGAGGAGCTGCGCGAGCTCAGCTTCCTCGAGGCCCCGGCGATTGATGTCATCAGCACTGAGGAATTGACTCAGCGCGTGGTCGAGCAAGTGGCTGAGGAGTACGAGGACGTCGAGACCGATGAGGCGCTTTACCGGCTGCTCGGGCTCGTACCACCCGATTACGACCTGCTCGACAACCTCACCATGCTCTACGGCGAGCAGGTGGCCGGCTACTACGAGGGGGATACAAAGGAGCTAGTCGTCACCGCTCGCAACGACGAATTCACCCCGCTCGAGGAGGCGACGCTGGTCCACGAGCTCACTCACGCTCTTACCGATCAGCATCACCAATTCAACACCGAATTCGACCGCCTTTTCGAGTCCGACCTTTTTGATAGGGGCTCCGCCTTGCAGGCCGTGATCGAGGGAGATGCTTCTCTGGTCGAGACGCTTTTCGCCCAGCAGCTCTCGCCTGCCGAGCAGCAGGAGTTCCTCGAAGAGGCCTTCAACATCGACACCACCGTCTTCGACTCGGTTCCCAAGTTCATTCAGGACAGCCTGATCTTTCCTTACGACGCGGGCGTCTCGTTCATCCAAAGCATCTGGGTCGATGGGGGATTCGACGCGATCGACGCCCTTTATGCCAATCCGCCGGTTTCGACCGAGCAGGTCCTGACTCCGTCCGACTTTGGAACCGATCTCCCTGCCGAAGTCGAGGTCCCCGACCGGGAGCTGGAAGGCTACGAACGGTCTTACGGGTCGACGTGGGGGGAACTTGGTTTTCGGTTGATGTTCGATCAGATTCTCGGCGGCGCCGAACAGGCGGCCGAGGGTTGGGGTGGCGACGGCTACGACGTCTATTTCAACGGCACCGATGTCGTCTTGGTTCTCGAGTACCTAGGGGACACCCCAGAGGATGGGTCGGAGATGAGAGACGCTTTGGGCGACTACTTCCAGATCATCACCGGAATCGCCGAACCGATCGTGGACGAAGGCCCTGCCGGCGGGTCGATCTACGAAGGCGAGGCTTATGCCTTCGTCGGCAACATCGGCGAAAGAGTGCTGCTGGTCGCCGCCGGCGATCCTGCAGTAGGGGCTATCGCTCGGTCGTGGTATCCCGAGTTCTAGCCAGCATCATTTCGTAGAGCTTGCGGCGGGGGAGGCCGAGGTCGGCCGCGACCAGGCGCACCGCAGTGGTCATCGGTTGTCCGCGGGCCATGGCTTCAAGGACTCCGTGGATCCCGGTTTCGATGTCCGGTGTCTGTTTTGCGACCGCCGAAAGCACGAGAGTGAATTCGCCCTTGGCCTCTCGCTCCCCAAAGACAGCTAGCGCTTCGGCGCAGGTCATCCAGAGGATCTCCTCGAACTTTTTGGTCAGCTCGCGGGCAACACACAGCGGCCGATCGGGATCGAGCTTTGCCAGGTCCTCGAGGTCTTGGAGGAGGTGAGCGGCGCCGACGAAGAGGACGGTGGTCCTCGTTTCCAGGGCGATTTCGTTGAGGCGCTCTTGACGCGCTCGTCCTCGGCGGGGGAGGAAGCCCTCAAAAACCACCCGTTCGCTGGGAAACCCACTAACCGCCAGGCTGGCGGTCAGGGCACTCGGACCCGGCACCACCGTCACCCGCGCCCCCGCCCGGCGGGCGGCATTGACGGCCGACCAGCCCGGATCCGAGATGGCGGGGATGCCGGCGTCGGTAAGCAAGGCGACGGTTAGATCGGATTCGAGGTCGGCGGCAAGCTGGCTTTGCTTCACTCGCTCGTTGCCGGCGAAATACGAGCGCAGCCGTTTCTTGACGCCGAGGGACTCGAGCAGAACTCGGCTGCGACGGGTGTCCTCGCAATAGATCACGTCGCTCTCGGCCAGCGTCCGCGCCAGCCGCGGCGAGGCGTCGGCGAGATTACCGATCGGAGTGGCGCAGAGGATCAACGTCCCGGGCATCGATCCACGTTAAGTGACTGCCCAGACGTGGCGGCCGGCGAGAACCCGGCAGCTCGAGGAGGCTGGTGGCTCGCCGGATTGCCACGATCGCCCCGGGCGGCAATCTTCTCGTGTCGACCACGACCTGGTTCTCATCGAGACCGCAGACCCACAGAGTCTCTCTCATCCCGAACCCGTGCACCGACCTGCCGCTGAGCCACAGCCCGCGGTTATTTGAACGAGGCCGGAGACCGCGCCACCGCGACCAGACGTTGGCCGCTTTCCTGACCGGCCCCGAGCGCCAGCCGGGGCCGAAGAACTCCCCGGTCTCATCGTAAGATCGGCGACGTGGAGCCATCGTCCGAAGCTATCGAATTCAACCGTCAGCTGGAACAGCTGCTGTCGGAATATCCACGGGTCGACACCATTCCCGCCTCGGTGGCCCGGAGCGAGCGCGAGCAAGGAAGGTCGGCCTTCGGGCCGCTGCGGCTGTCCGAGCGAGCGGTCGAGCGCACGATCGAGACCGAGGTCGGGAAGTTGCGGCTGCGTTGTTTCCTTCCCGATAGTCCGCGCGGGGTCTATCTCCACATCCATGGCGGGGGCTGGGTTTTGGGAGGGATCCATCATCAGGACCCTCGCCTGGAGCGTCTTTCCGATACCTGCGACCTGGCGGTGCTTTCGGTCGATTATCGCCTGGCTCCCGAATGCCCCTATCCGGCTGCTCCTGACGACTGTGAAGCGGCAGCGATGTGGGTGGTCGAGAACGCCGTCGACGAGTTCGGCACCGATCGTCTCCTGGTCGGAGGGGAATCGGCCGGGGCCCATCTATCTGTTGTCACGTTGCTCCGGTTGCGGGATCGGCACGGCCTGACTCCGTTCGCGGGCGCCAACTTGGTTTACGGCGCCTACGACCTCCGGCTATCTCAGAGCTGTCGGGCTTGGGGTGAGCGGCTCTTGGTCCTCAACACTCCCATCACCGAGTACTTCGTCCGCAGCTTCGTACCCGCCGACCGACTCGAGGATCCCGACGTTTCCCCGATCCTGGCGGATCTGACTGGTCTCCCCTCGGCGCTCTTCACCGTCGGCACCGAAGATCCCCTGTTTGACGACACCCAGCTCATGTTTGAACGCTGGAAGGCGGCGGGGAACTATGCCGAGCTGGCGGTCTATCCGGGCGGTGCACACGGGTTCGACGCTTTTCCCATCGCTCTTGCCGAGGAGGCGCTGACCCGAATGTATGCCTTCCTCGAGCGATGCTGATCGTTCTGCGGGCTGGGAGATAGGCAGGGCCGCCCTCCGAACCCTGGGTTCGCAGTTAGACCAGTTGGGAGCGGCAGTCCGAGCAGATGCCGCGGCCTTTGAACGGAGTCACATCATCGGTGCGGCCGCAAAAGGCGCAAGTGTCTTCCATCTTGCGAAGAGTGATGCCGGTCCCTTCGATGGAAATGAGGAGTTGATCACCCTCGCGGATGTTGAACAGACGCCGGGTCTCGGCCGGGATGACGATTCGTCCCAGGTCGTCGATCTTTCGCACAATTCCAGCGTCCATCGACCCAACTCCTCGGCTTGCCCGCCGACATTACCCCTTGGGGTGCATCGGTGCGGGGCTACGCTCGCCCGTTGAATGGGATGGGTCGACTCGCACTGCCATCTCCAACTCGATGATCGAGATCCCGCTCAACTCATATCTCGTGCCACTGAGGTCGACTGGCTGGTGGTCCCCGGGGTGGATGCAGAGAGCTCTGCTGCCGCCTTGGATCTAGCGGCCCGGTTCCCCGATCGTGTCCTCGCCACCGCCGGACTCCACCCCCATGAGGCGTCTTCTTGGGACGAGCAAGAAGCGGAGATCAGCCAGCTTGCCTCCCGTGCCGCGGCGGTGGGGGAAACGGGGCTCGATTTCTATCGCAACCTCGCACTCCCAGGCGATCAGCGCCGAAGCTTCGAAGGGCAGCTGCGCTTGTCCGAAGCGCTTGGGAAACCGGTCATCGTCCACTGCCGCGATGCCTTTGCCGAGGTGCATGAGATTCTCGAGCGGACCGGGGCCGGTCCACGGGCAATCCTTCACTGCTGGACCGGAGGGCGTCGCTGGACCAAACGTTTCTTGCCTCTGGGCTGCTGGTTCTCCTTCGCCGGCCCTATCGCCTTCGAGACTGGCGAAACCATTCGATTGGCGGCCGAACTGATTCCACCCGAGCGAGCCTTGGTGGAGACCGACACCCCTTTCCTTGCTCCCCCTCCCCACCGGCATGAGCTCAACGAGCCGGCATACGTCTCGTTGGTCGGTGCAGCATTGGCCCAGGTTTGGTCGCTTCCGGTGGAGCAGGTGACCAAGCAAACATCGGCCAATGCCGCCGCGGTTTTTGGCCGATGAGCACCCGCACCCGTCGAGGAGTGAAGGCCCTTCTCGATCGTCACGGCCTCAAGCCGAAGACCTCGTGGGGACAACACTTCCTCGTCGATCCCAACGTCATCGACCGAGTGGTGCGCACGGCCTCGGTGCAACCCGGAGATCGAGTGCTCGAAGTGGGGCCGGGCACCGGGACCCTTACCCGCGCCTTGTGGGCCTCTGGAGCCGAGGTGGTGGCAGTTGAGATCGATCGCCGGCTGGAGCCCCTCCTCGAGGAGGAACTGGCGGACAGCACGGTCCGGGTCATCTATGCCGACGCCATGGACGTCGACTACAACGAGCTGCTGGGCCGACCGCCCTGGATGGTGGTGGCCAACCTTCCCTACCAGGTGGGCACCATCCTTTTGCTGGATTGGCTCCGATTCGTTCCCGCCCTGGAGAAATTTACGGTGATGGTGCAAGAAGAAGTGGGGGAGCGACTTGTCGCCCGGGTGGGGGATGCCGCTTATGGCCTTCCGAGTGTGGTGACTGGATTGCACGCCGAGGCTCGAGTTGCCTTCAAAGTCGGACCGCAAGTGTTTTTCCCGATCCCGCGCGTCCATTCCGTTGTCGTCACTCTCAACCGCCGTCCCGCTCACGCGCTCAGTGAGCGAGCAATCGAGTTGGCGACCGCCGGATTTGGACAGCGCCGGAAGATGCTGCGGGGCTCCTTGACATCGAAGCTCGACGATCCGGTTGAGGTGCTAGAGAGCGCGGGATTCGATCCCCGCCTTCGAGCCGAGGAACTCAGTCCATCCGACTTCCTGCGACTGGCCGAAGCTTCATGAGTGTCTGGGAGGCGCCGGCCAAGGTCAACCTCAGCTTGGAGATCGGCCCCCGGGACGCCACCGGGCTGCACCCGCTTCGCTCGTTAGTCCTATGTATCGATTGGACCGACCTTCTGTTCTTCGAGGAATCAGACGAGGACCATTTGCAGGTTGTCGGAGCAGACCTTCCCGATGATGGCGAAAACCTGGTCTGGAAGGCCGTCTCGGCCCTGAGGCGGGGCAATCGTCCGCAGCTCTCCATACGATTGGAGAAGTCGATCGTAGTTGCCGCCGGGCTCGGAGGCGGGTCGAGTGATGCCGCCGCCGCGTTGGCTGCGGTCGCCGATCTCACGAGCGGCGACGAAGAAGCTATTCGGTCCGCGGCCATTCAAGTGGGGGCGGATGTGGCTCTTTTCTTGAAGGGCGGTCTGCAGCGAATGGAGGGTCACGGCGAAAGCTTGACCAGAGAAAAAGCGATCCCGGACTGGGCGGTGGCGGTGGCGGTGCCTCCCTTTGAGTTGGAGACCGCCCGCGTCTACGAACGTTGGGACTCGCTAGACGAACCCGCCGGCCCCGAGGTGGAGGGTCGCCGTCTTCCTCCCTCGCTCCGCCTGCTCGGCCCCCTCCGCAACGATCTCACCCCGGCGGCGATCGATCTCCAGCCCGAGTTGGCCGACTACATGGCCGAACTCTCCCGGACTTGGGAGCAACCGGTGCTGATGAGCGGCTCGGGGCCAGCGCTATTCGGCCTCTTTTCCGATCTGGGGGAAGCAACGGACGCCGCCGAAGCCGTTCCTTCCGCCTATCGAGAGCGCAGGGCCGCAGTTCCTCGCTCGAATGGCGTCGCCAGGATCGATTAGAAATCGAAAACGCCCCGAGGGCGTGTGCCGTCGGGGCGTTTTCGCACGGGAGAGTTAGCCGGTCAGGGCCTTATCCGAGCTGCCCACCGAGATCTTTCGTGGTTTGGCTTGCTCAGCCACCGGAATAGTGATGGTCAGCACTCCGTGGTCGTAACCAGCATCGACGTGATCGGTGTCGAGCCCGTCGCCAAGCTGGAACCGACGAACAAAAGCGCCGTACGGCCGCTCCCGGGCGACCCACTGCCCACCTTCCGGGTCGGCGATCGACCTGGTGCCCGCCACGGTAAGAGTCGTTCGTTCCACGGTCACTTCGACGGTGTCGGGATCGACTCCCGGAAGGTCAAGGTGGATGTAGAAGCGGTCGCCGAGGCGATAGGCATCAACGGCAATGGTGGGAGCTCTTGATCCGAAAAGCTCTTGCGACATCCGGTCGAGCTCGGCAAAGGGCTCAAAACGCATAATCACCTGAGTTCCTCCTTTCGGTCTAGGTACACAGAGTATACCACAGAAAATCTGATGTGAAGACACTCATATCCTCTGGCTGCCCCTCAACTCATGGTCCACGAGTCCGCAGCCAAAAAGGTATTCTGGCGGCGCCGAGCCAGCTCTTGCTGGCGAGAAACCACCTTGGGGGGTGGTGTAACCGGAAGCACAACGGACTTTGGATCCGTTAGAGCGGGTTCGAGTCCTGCCCCCCCAGCTTGGAGACCCTCGACGTGAGCCCACTGGCGTGAGCCTTTATGCCGTCGTCCTGGCCGCCGGGCAGGGGACGAGGATGAAGTCGGAGCTTCCCAAGGTGCTCCACACCGTCCTGGGACGGCCCATGATCCATTGGGTGCTCGACGCCGTCGTCCCCCTGGAACCCGAGAAGATCCTGGTGGTGGTCGGCCATGGAGCGGTGGACGTCTCGGCCGCCCTCCCCGCCGGGACCGTCGCCGTCGTTCAGGAACCGCAACTGGGCACCGGACATGCCGTTGAACTCGCCATGACCGAAGCAGGCGAGGGGCCCGATGACACCGTCATCGTTGTCAATGGAGACATGCCTCTCCTGCGTGACTCGCTGTTGAGCCGGGCAATCGCGGCCCGCCAGGGAAAAGCGGCGGCCGTGGTCTCCTTTCAAGCCGAAGACCCCACTGGTTACGGAAGACTCGTCCGCAACGGTCGCGGCGAACTCGAACGGGTCGTCGAAGAGAAAGACGCCAGCCAGACCGAGCGCCAACTAACAGAGGTGAACGCCGGCGTCTACGTTTTCGCAGCGGGTGCCTTGCGCAACGCTCTCAGCCAGAATGACCGCAACAATGCTCAGAAGGAGCACTACCTGCCCGATGTAATACCAGCGATGATCGAAGAGGGAGGTGTCGCCATTGTGAAGGCAGAGCCGGAGGAGGTGGCGGGGGTCAACTCCCAGGACCAGCTTTCTTCGGCCGAGGCGCAGCTGCGAAAGCGGATCAACCTCGATTGGCAAAAGCGGGGGGTGTGGATGCAAGACCCGGACCGGGTCTACATCGATGCGTCGGTCACTCTGGCCCCGGGGGTACGCCTCTATCCCGGTGTTCACCTCGAGGGCAACACCGTGGTCTCCGAGGGAGCGGTGCTCGGTCCCGAGGTGTATGCGGTCGACTCCGAAATCGGACCCGGGAGCCGGGTTTGGTACTCCGTGCTGAGAAAGGCGCGGGTGGGTGAGGAGGTCGAAGTCGGTCCCTTCGCCTCTCTTCGCCCCGGAACGGTGCTGGCTGCCCGATCGAAGGCAGGAACTTTCGTCGAGATGAAGAACACCTCGGTCGGAGAGGGAGCGAAGGTTCCCCACCTGTCGTACTTGGGCGATGCCACCGTAGGGGCGCGAACCAACATCGGTGCCGGAACCATCACCTGCAACTACAACGGCTACGAGAAGCTGCCCACCACCATCGGCGAGGATGTCTTCGTCGGCTCCGACACGATGTTCATCGCCCCGGTCGAGATTGGCGACGGGGCCGTGACTGGGGCCGGGTCGGTCATTACCAACGACGTGCCGCCGGGGGCGCTGGCAGTCGAGCGTTCTCCGCAGAAAGAGATACCCGACTACGCTCAAAAGCTCGCAGCCCGTTATCGAAATCGCAGGTCCGAGGACTAGATGGACGTCGTAAGCCGTAACCGGATGATGCTTTTCACGGGCGGGGCGAACCTACCTCTGGCCGAGGAGGTGGCAGACATCCTCGGGGTTCGAATCGGCCAGCTGCATCGCTCCACGTTCGCCAACGGTGAGATCTACGACCGCCCCATCGAAAGCGTGCGCGGCGCCGACTGCTTCGTGATCCAGAGCCATTCGGCCCCGATCAACGAAAACATCATGGAGCACTTCATCATCATCGATGCTCTGCGGCGTGCTTCAGCTCGCCGAATCACGGCGGTCATGCCGTTCTACGGGTACTCGCGTCAGGATAAGAAGGTGCTTCCTCGAGAACCGATCACGGCCCGGATGATCGGTGATTTCTTCGTGACGGCGGGGGCCGATCGCATTGTTTCAGTCGATCTGCACTCGGGCCAGCTGCAGGGCTTCGTTCCCAGCTTCGATCACCTCACCGCCTTGCCCATCATCACCGATTACCTGCGGGAGCGGATTTCAGGGCCCACCGCCATCATCTCCCCTGATGCTGGTGGTGTGAAGCGGGCCGAGAAATACGCTCGTCGGCTCGATGGGACCGTGGCCTTCGTCTACAAACGGAGGGAGCCGGACACTCACAATGTCTCGGCCGCCCACGAGTTGGCCGGAGATGTCAAGGGTCGGCACGCAATCATCGTCGATGACATGGTTGACACTGCCGGGACCGTGACGAACGCGGCCGACCTGGTTCGAGATCAGGGAGCGCTTTCGGTAAGGATCGCGGCCACCCATGCCATTTTCTCCGAGCCCGCCATCGATCGGATCAAGAACTCATCGGTGGAAGAGGTGATCGTCACCAACACCCTGCCCGTTCCCGACGACGCATTGCGGCTCGACAAGATCAAGGTTCTGTCAATCGCCTCCATCCTGGCGGAGGCGGTTCACGCCATTTTCACCGAGAGCTCGGTATCCGAGATTTTTCTCGGCGACAACACCTGATTTCCTGCGCCGACGGTCAGCCGAGATCCCAGGCCGGCAAGACCAGGACCTCACCGGGAAAGATGAGGTCGGGATCACCCGACCGGATGCGGTCCTTGTTGGCCCCGATGACCGCTAGCCAGTAGGGGGCGATCTCGTGATCGGCGGCTGGGCGCCCCAGTAGGTCGCCGAGGCGGCGCTCGGCCAGCAGCCACATGTTGTCGCCCGGCATGACCACGACGTGCTCGGCCTCCGCCGGGCCCGAAACAGTGGCGACTGTGGTGGGGAGAGGCTCGATCGGGAGATAGAGGATCCCGATCGGAGGCGAAACCGTCTGGTGGTCCGTAATGGCCGTGGTGGTGGTCGTTTCAATCTCCACGGTGGTAGTCGATGGTTCCGCCGGTGGGTCGGATGCCGGGATCGGGACGTAGCCGGGGGCGACCGAGGCGTGGACGGGAAGCGCCATCGCAAGTGCCACGGTCGAAGCCAGACCACCGTCGATCAAGCGACGCAGCGGTCGCCAGGTAAGGGGGGAGATCGCCTTGAGGAGCCCGGGGATTCGGGTCAGTAAGGCCAACAAGTACAAGACGGTCGACCCGAGGAGCCAGTAGGCGATCGTGAGGCCGAGCAGGCGAGTTGCGGCGCCGAGTGCCACCTCCAACGGACCATCGGCCACGGCCGAGACCGGGAACGCAGTCGCCAACCGATGCAGAACGATGGTGGCGCCGATCAGGGACCCGAGGACGATGACGAGCCCCAGCCGTCTCCTCATGGGATCGAGCTTACGACGCGCCCTTTCGCGAGGGAAGGGGTCAGGGATGGAGAGGTCTACGATTCCCGATCGGTTCGTCCAGGAGGAGATGTCTTGCTTGTCAAAGTTGGTGTCGCCGACACCAATCGCGTGATCGAAATCGAAGCCGAGTCGGCTGACTCGATCAAGACGATCCTCGAGGAGGCTTACAGCACCGGGAAAAGCATCCTCTGGTTCGAGGACACCAAGAGCCGCCTCGTGGGCGTGCCCCTAGAAAAGGTTGCTTACGTCGAAATCGATCAGGAGAGCGACTCCCGACAGGTGGGATTTGCCCGGAGCGGGGGATGAAGGCTTAGCCGGCGCGGCGGCGGCGCTCGGCCAGCCAGCGCTTGCGAAGCCTCCGGCGCTCGTCTTCGGCGAAACCGCCCCAGACTCCCGACTCTTGATTGGATTCGAGGGCGTATTGGAGACAGTCCTCTTGTACCGAGCAAACGGCGCAGATCTGTTTGGCGGCGGCGATCTGTTCGATGGCCGGCCCGGTGCTGCCGATGGGGAAGAACAGACTCGGCTCCGAGTCCCGGCAGGCGGCGAGGTCCCTCCATTCGGTGGTGATAGTGAGAGTGGTGGTGGTGGTCATCAGGGATCCTTTGTGAACGCTTTCACAAGTTCGACCAGAACTAGTGAATTAGGTTTTTGTCGATTGATCAGTCTGCACGGTACTCATGGCTTAGGCGACCCGCAATCGATTTCGCCTTCGGATTTCTAGAGATGATCTCTAGAAATCGGGGCATGGTGGTGATTGGCCATCGGGGTTGGCCCGCTCGGTTTCCCGACAACTCCCTCGAGGGAATCAAGGCGGCGGCGGAAGTGGCGGCGATGGTGGAGGTCGACGTTCGGCGCCACCCTTCAGGCACGCTGGTTTTGTCCCATGACCCAGTCACGGGGGAGATTCAGGCACCGACGCTCGACGAGGTTCTGGCGGCAGTGCCTTTACCGCTAAACCTCGAGATCAAGAATTTTCCCGGTGATCACGGGTTCGAAGAGGACCATCGCCTGGCCCTGGAAACGGCCGCCCGGTCGCGACCGGGCGACTTGTTGACCTGCTTTTTCTGGCCCACGGTCGACGAGGTACGGCTCCGGCACCCGAGAGTGGCCACCGGTTTGTTGATCGATGTCGGAGGCAGCCTGGCCGACGCCACCGTCCATGGTCTTCACCAGGGCCACGGGACTCTGGTACCGAACTGGGAATTGGCGCTCTCCCAACCCGATGAAACCAGACGGGCCGTCGACGCCGGCCTGTCCGTGGCCGTGTGGACCGTAAACGACCCCACCACCCTCCCGGCATTGGCCAAACTCGGGGTGGGAGCCATCATTACCGATCACCCTGACCTGATGGCCGCCGCCCTCGCCGAGAGGATCACGACATGACAATCAAGGAAGAACTGAACGCCGAACTGAAAGACGCCATGAAGGCCCGTGACGCCCGGCGGCGTGATGTGATCCGCATGATCGAAACCGAAGTGACCCTGGCGCGCTCTGCCCCTGGCTTCAAGGGTGAGGTCAACGATTCTCTCTATCGAAAGGTCATCGCGGCATACGCCAAGAAGATGGAAAAAGCCAAAGGCGAGTTCCGGGAAGCCGGTGATCGCGGGGCGGCGATGGTGGAGAAGCTGGCGTGGGAGGTCGAGTATCTCAGCCGCTGGCTACCCAAGAAACTCGACGAGGAGTCGACCGCGGCGCTGGTTTCTGCTGCCATCGCCGAGCTGGATGTGGCCGGGGATCCCAAGGCCTCGGGGCGGGTGATCGGTCAGATCATGAAGGAGCACAAGGACGAGGTCGACGGAGCTCTCGTCAATCGTCTGGTGGCAGAGGCGCTGAAAGAAGCCTGATCCGATCGAAAACCTATGACGCACGTCTACCAGCCGATGCTCGCCACCGCCTGGCCGAAGGCCTTCGATTCAGACGATTGGTGGTTCGACCTCAAGTGGGATGGGTTCCGCTGTCTGGCCTATGCCGACGACAAACGAGTCCTGCTCCGTTCCCGAAACAACAAGGACCTTGGCGGTCGCTACCCCGACCTCCTCGGTCTCAGAACCCCGGTTCCGGCGGTGATCGATGGAGAGATCGTCGCCGTCGCCCCGGACGGCAAGCCTTCGTTTTTCCAACTAGGGATGGCGCCATCGCAGCTGGTGGTCTTCGACCTGCTGTACCTCGGAAAGGATGTGACGTCGCTTCCGCTCGAAGAGCGCTGGGGGTTGCTCGCCGAGCTCGAAATCGCGGGACCGATAATCCGCGTCGACCCGACACGGGGGGAAGGCGTGGCGCTCTTCGAGGCGGTAAAGGATGCCGGCCTAGAGGGCGTCGTCGGCAAGAAGTCGGGCTCCAGCTATCAACCGGGACGGCGATCGGCTGATTGGCGCAAAGTGGTCGCCCGATCCCATCTGCGAGCCGTGGTTGGCGGCTACATCCGAGGGGAAGGAGGACGGGCGGGATCGTTCGGCTCGTTGATCGTCGGCCTCTATCGGGGCGACGAGCTGCTGGTGGCCGGAGCGGCCGGGTCGGGACTTGACGAGCGCTCGCTGCGTACGCTGTTGCCGATCCTCAAGGCGAGCGAGCGCCCGACCTCCCCATTTGCCGAACGGGTGGACCTGCCGGGAAAGCCTGTCTGGGTGGAGCCTCAGCTGGTGGCGATGATCGAGTATCGGGAGTGGACGCCTTATCGGCGCCTGCGGGCTCCGGTCTACAAGGGATTGGTGCACGACGTCGCCCCACGTGAAGTCACCTGGGAATCAGAGGCTCCTGACTTCAATCTGACGTCTTAAGTCTCTTGTCTCTTGTTTCTTGTCTTATCCCGCCTTGCGTTTCTTGGTGGCTTCGACGCTGGCCTTGAGAGCCTCGAGCAGATCGACCACCTTGGTCGGTTCCGGTGCCTCGGGAGCCACAATTTCCTCGCCTTCGATCTTCTTTTGAGCCGCCTCTTCGATTGCCTGGCGGGTGAGGTCCTGATATTCGGAGACTTCGAAGGGGGCCGTGAGGCCATCGATGAGCATCTCGGCCATCTTCACCTCTTCGGGGCGGACATCTGCATCGCCGTCTAGCTCCTCAAACTCGGCCTCGCGAATCTCATCCGGCCAGAACATCGTCTCCATCACCAGAACGCCGTCCTTGGCGCGGATGGTGGCGAGCTGCTGCTTGTCGCGGATCGAGACCTTGCAGAGACCGACTCGTTGCTTGGAAACCAGGGCGTCGAGCAAAATTCGGTAGGCCTTGGCTCCGGTCTTTTCTGGCGCCAGGTAGTAGGAGGACTTGTAGTAGATCGGATCGATCTCGTCCTCGTCGACGAACTGAACCACGTCGACCAGCCGATTGCGATCGCCGGCGGCGGCTGCTTCTAACTCCTCGTCGGTGAAGACGACGTATTTCCCCTTCTCAACTTCGTAGCCCTTGACTATCTCTTCCCAGGCGACCTCTTCGCCATCCGATTCGGCGACACGCTTGTAGCGAATCGGGGAATGATCGCTTTCTCGCAGCATTTTGAACTTGGGGGTCTTCGATTCCGTGGCGGTGTACATGCCCACTGGAATCGTCACCAGACCGAATGAAACGGCGCCCTTCCACATTGCTCGCGGCATGTCGGAATGATACCGACGGCGAAGTGCAAGCCCGAGGGCGAGCCGCCGTTGCCCGGTACAATTCGGCACGCCGCCCTCGTAGCTCAGGGGATAGAGCGCTGGCCTCCGGAGCCAGGTGCGTGGGTTCGAATCCCGCCGAGGGCGCAGTTGAAGTAGGGCTAGACCTCTCGGATCCAGCCGAAGGGATCGTCCGCCGCGCCGGAGTGGATGTCGGTCAATGCCTTTCGAAGCCGGATGGTGTTGGCGCCAACTTCCCCGCCACCGATGGTGATCTCCTCGCCCTTGTGAATGAAAGTCCCGACGCCGGAGAGAACGGCGGCCGTGCCGGAGAGGGCCGCCTCGCCCTCCCACTCGAGCACCTCCCGGACCGGTAACGGGCGTTCCTCGACGCGATATCCAAGCCTCTCGGCGAGACGGAGAGTGGAGTCGCGGGTTACCCCATGCAAGAACGATCCACTCAGCGGAGCGGTGACGACTACGTCATCTGAGATGAGGAGAAAGTTCGACGCTCCGGTTTCCTCGACCAAGCCGTTGGGGGCGAAAAGGACCTGATCCGCGCCGAAGTCATCTCTCGCCGCCACCACGGTCCGCAACGCCGAGGCGTAGTTGCCACCGGTTTTGGCCATCCCGAACCCTTCGGTTGAGCGACGCGTCTCCTCCTCGATCAGGATCCGCAAAGGTCTGACTCCACCCGAGAAGTAATCGCCCACCGGCGAAGCAATCACAAAGAAGAGGCCGGAGGTTGGTGGATGAGCCGCGGCGCCGATGTTGGCCTCGGTGCCGATGATCGTTGGGCGCAGGTAGAGGCTTCCCGGGGCTTTGGGGATTTCGTCCCGATTCGTCCGGACAACCTCTTCGACCATGGCCGTTGTGATTTCCACCGGTGGTGGCGGCAGACAGAGAAGCTTTGCACTCTGTACCAAGCGGGCGGCATGGGCATCGAGCCGAAAGATTCGAGCTGAGCCATCCAAGCCGCGATGAGCTTTCAAGCCTTCGAAACAGGCGCTCCCGTAATGAAAGACATGAGCGGCGGGATGGAGCGAGAAATCGGCCGTCTTCTCCATCTCCCAGTTGCCAAAAGCACCCTTCTCAAAGCTGGCGACTGCCATTTGGGGGGCAAAGACGGTGCCGAAGGGAGGTGGCTTCACCATCGATCGCAGGCTAATGGGCTCCGAACCGGGCATACCATCGCTCGCGAGATGGCTGTCGGAATTGGAATCCTGGGCGGGGGAGTGGTCGGGGGCTCGCTGGCGCGTCGTCTTCTTTCTGATCGCGAGGCGATCCTGCACAAGACCGGGCTCGACCTCGAGCTGGTCAAGATCGCCATCCGCGACACCGAGCGCTCACGGCTTTTTCCGGCTTCATTTGCCACCACCCGGGTCGAGGAGGTAGTCGACGACCCCGACGTCGATCTGGTGGTCGAGCTATTGGGGGGACGACGACCCGCAGGATCCCTGGTCCGACGGGCGCTTCAGGCGGGCAAGCCCGTCGTCACCGCCAACAAGGAGCTTTTGGCCGCCGAAGGGCCCGAGCTTTTCGACATCGCCGCCGGAAAGGGCGTCTCTCTTCTTTTTGAGGCGGCGGTGGGAGGTGGCATACCCCTGATCAGACCCCTGACCGAGTCGCTGGCCGGGGAGAAGCTCACCAGAGTGATCGGGATCGTCAACGGGACCACCAATTACATCCTGTCAGCGATGACCGAAGCGGGCTCTTCCTATGAAGACGCCTTATCCGAAGCCCAACGCTTGGGCTTCGCCGAAGCTGATCCCACCGCGGACGTCGGGGGAGCGGATGCGGCCGCCAAAGCCGTCATCCTGGGTGGTTTGGCGTTCGGAGTCTGGGCCGACGCCGAAGCCGTCTATCAGCGGGGGATCGATGAGCTTCAAGTTGCCGAGATCGCGTTTGCCCGCGAGCTCGGGTACGTGGTGAAGCTCCTGGCCACCGCCGAATCGCTATCGGAGGGAATCTCGGTTCGGGTCCATCCCGCCCTGGTCCCTCTCTCCCATCCCCTGGCTTCGATTCGAGGCGCCACCAACGCCGTCTTCGTCGAGGGCCCCGCCATCGGCCAGCTTCTCTTCTCCGGTCCTGGCGCCGGAGGCGAGCCCACTGCCACTGCTGTGCTGGGGGACGTGATCGATGCCTCCCGTGAATTGCTCGCCGGAGCCCAGGTGACCCCACGGGTGATCGTGGGAGCGGGGGCAGTGGCGGATATGGCGAAAGTGGCGACTCGTTACTACCTGCGGCTCGAGGTCTCCGACAGTCCCGGCGTACTGGCCTCGATCGCTTCGGCTTTCGGGGAGAACCAGGTTTCGATCGCCTCTGTCCGCCAGGAAGGACGCGGCGACGAGGCGACTGTGATCTTGATCACCCATGAAGCCGCGGAAAGCAACCACCAGGCGGCTGTCGACCAACTCCGGGCGTTGGCGGTCGTAAAGCAGGTGGCGGCCACCATCCGGGTGTTGGGGGTCGAGTAAGGACCGATGAGGTTTGTATCCACCCGGGGTGACCGAGGTCGACCCACGTTCTATGAGATCCTCCTCGGTGGCCTCGCCCCCGACGGGGGCCTTTACGTGCCGGAGACCTGGCCCCGTCTCGAGCCCGGACCGACATATGCCGCGACGGTTTCGAACGCGCTGGAGACCTTCCTCGCCGACAGCCCGCTGGCGGGAATGGGACCCGACGTGGCTCATGACTCCTTTTCCGGCTTTCGCCACCCCGAGGTCGTACCCCTAAGCCAGCTTTCCGACGGCCGCTTCCTCCTCGAGCTCTTCTGGGGGCCGACCCTGGCTTTCAAAGATCATGCCTTGCAGGTGTTGGGACGACTCTTTGATCAGGCGTTGGAGATACAGGAAAGACGGGTGACGGTTCTGGTGGCCACCTCGGGGGACACGGGCTCGGCGGCGATCGCAGCCGGCCGGGGAGCGAAGCGGCTCGAGGTGGTGGTCCTCTACCCGAAGGATCGGGTCTCAGAATTCCAGCGTCGGCAGATGACGACGGTGACAGACCAAAACGTCCGGGCAGTGGCGGTCGAAGGGACGTTCGACGACTGTCAGGCCCTCGTCAAGCGAGCCTTTGCCGACGAGGCGCTCCGCGGGGATTTGGTGGCGATGAACTCGATCAACTTTGCGAGAATCGTGGTCCAAGCGGCCTATTACGTCTGGACCGCCAGCCGGGTGCCGAAAGCCGATTTCGTCGTCCCCACAGGAAATTTCGGGAACCTCTTCTCCGGCTGGGCGGCGGGCCGGATGGGAGGCTCCATTGGCCGGCTGGTCATCGCCAACAACACCAATCATGGCCTTTTCGATTGGGTTGAGCGCGGGGTTCTGTCCGTCGGCCAGGTGACGCCGACGCTGGCCCCTTCGATGGATATTCAGATTCCTTCCAATCTCGAGAGGTACCTCTTCGAGCTAACCGACCGGGATCCCGATCAGGTGCGGACCTGGCAGGAAGAGCTTCGATCCAACGGCCGTGTCGAGCTCCCTATTTCGCTGCACCGCGATGTTGTCGATGAGTTTGTGGCTTCCTGGTTCGACGACGGCCAGATCATGGCGGCGATCAAGGCGGTCTATGAAACAGAGCAAAGACTCCTCGATCCACATACGGCCTTGGCGTGGCTGGCTGGCAATGACCATCGACGCCTCGGGGTCGAGCAGGTGTTGCTGGCCACGGCCGATCCCACCAAATTCGCACCCACCATTGCCGCCGCGACCGGTATCGAGCCCGACCCAGTGTCCGGCTTCGCTCACGTGCTCACCGATCCCGAGCGCCTCTTTTCGATCCCCAACGACTTCGCTTCGCTGGCCGCGCTCCTCCGCTCTCGGCAGAAAGGGTCGATCGAATGATTTGCGTATTCGAGTTGGCTGCTACTATTCAGTTCACCGCCCGGCTTTGAGGAGCGGGCATGCCGTTGGTCAACCTCCCACTGGTCGTGGGTTCCTGTCTGGGTAAAGGGCTCGGTCAGATCGGCCGATTACCCGACTAACCAACTACCTGCGCTGGGAGTGGCCTTCCCCCTCGACACGAGCGAGAAAATGAGCACACGAGCGCAACTGCAAAACAAGTCGATCAACGAATTGCGCGAGATCGCCGAGGCAGTCGGAGTCGAAGCCGACGGACTGCAGAAGTCGAAGCTGATCAGCGCCCTGATGGCTGCCGGTGGCATCACCGAAGACGATTCCGACGCCGCCTCCCTCGATCTCCCCGCGGTCCGAACCCGGGCCGAGAACGGGGAAGCTCCCCGCCCCGACGATTCCGATGAGGGGTCCGACGAGCCGGTCATCCAGGCCACGGGAATCGAGATCGACGAGCCCGACGGCGAGGGTTTCGACCGCGACGACTTTCGCGGCAACCGCCGCCGCCGCCGCCGCCGTGGCGGAGGCGGCCAGGGCGGCCAGGGGAGCCGTGAGCGCGGTGACTACCAATACGAGCAGATTCCTGAAGGCGAGCTCGAGGTTCGCGAGGGATATCTCGACATCCTCCCCGAGGGGTACGGATTTCTCCGGGTCACCGGTTACCTGCCTGGCGACCGCGACGTCTACGTTTCGGCGGGGCAGGTGCGCAAGTTCGGCCTTCGCAAGGCCGATCTGGTCGCAGGCCCCATCCGACCGGCGAGGGCACAGGAAAAGTTCCCGGCGCTCATCCGGATCGACACGGTCAACGGGATGTCGAGTGAGGAAGCTGCTCGCCGGCCCCGCTTCGAACAGCTCACCCCCCTCTTCCCGGACGAACGTCTCCGCCTCGAGATCGACGGCAAGTCCAACGGAGTTCTGACCCGGATCATCGATCTCATCGCCCCGATCGGGAAGGGTCAGCGAGGACTCATCGTCTCACCGCCCAAGGCCGGCAAGACCACCGTCCTGAAGGAGATCGCCCAATCGATCACCACCAACAATCCCGAGTGCCATCTGATGGTCGTCCTGGTCGACGAACGTCCGGAGGAAGTCACCGACATGCAGCGCTCGGTCAAAGGTGAGGTGATCTACTCGACCTTTGACCGTCCGGCCGAGGAGCACACCCAGGTCTCCGACCTCGCCATCGAGCGCGCTAAGAGACTCGTGGAGACCGGGACCGATGTGGTGATCCTCCTCGACTCGATCACCCGGTTGGCCCGGGCGCACAACCTGGCGACGCCGGCTTCGGGTCGGATTCTCTCCGGTGGTGTCGATTCGACCGCTCTCTATCCGCCCAAGCGGTTCTTCGGAGCCGCCCGCAACATCGAGGAAGGCGGTTCTCTGACCATCCTCGCCACGGCGCTGGTCGAGACCGGTTCGAAGATGGACGAGGTGATCTTTGAGGAGTTCAAGGGCACCGGCAACATGGAGGTTCGCCTTGACCGCAAGCTGGCGGACAAGCGGATCTACCCCGCCCTCGATATCGAGGCTTCGGGTACGAGAAAGGAAGAGCTTCTCTTCGATCGCAAGGAACTGGCCCAGGTATGGAAGCTTCGCCGGGTCCTCCTTGCCCTGGAATCAGGAGCCGCCCTCGAGTTGTTGATAGACCGGCTGAAGAACTCGAAGTCGAACGAAGAGTTCTTGGCCGAGGTAGCCAAGTCGTCGGGCAGCTAAATGATTCTTGCGTAAATCTCCTCACGTAAACGTGACCAGATTTACAAGAATGAAAGAGGAGTTTTGATGAGAGCCGATATTCACCCCACCTACGGCGAGACCACGGTGATCTGTTCCTGCGGGAATCGCTTCACCACTCGCTCGACCAAGCCCGGTGAGATGCACGTGGAGCTTTGCAACGACTGTCATCCCTTCTTCACGGGTCGTCAGAAACTGGTCGACTCCGGGGGTCGGGTGGAGAAGTTCCAGAAGCGCTACGGAACCACCGACTACCGCAAGAAGAAGGGCGAGGCCCGCAGCAACTGATGCCGGAATCGCCACTGGCGGCGCTGACGGTCGGTGGTCAGGCAGTCCTCGAAGGCGTGATGATGCGCGCCCCCACCGCCTGGGCGGTGGCGGTTCGCAAACCCGACGGAGCGATCGAGTCGATCCGTCATCACCTGCCGCGGTTGACCTCGCGCTCCGCCTGGGCGAAGGTGCCGTTTGTGCGGGGCATGCTGGTTCTCGGGGAGTCACTCAGCATCGGCTTCAAGGCCTTGTCCTGGTCGGCACAGAAGTCGGTTGGCGAAGATGAAAAGGAGCTGACCAAAAGCCAGATCGCTGGCTCGATGACGCTGGCGCTCGCCTTTTTCGTTGGGCTATTCGTGATCGTGCCGACAGTGGCGGCTCGCTTTCTGACCCAGGATCGCTCCTTCGTCTACGCCGCCATCGAGGGATTCATCCAATTGGGAATCTTCCTCGGATATCTCTGGCTGTTGGGCCGATCAGAGGAGATTCGCCGGGTTTTCGCCTATCACGGGGCCGAGCACATGTCGATCCACGCCTACGAGGCGGGGGATCCGCTCTCGATCGACCGCGTCAGCCGCTACCGGCCCGAGCATCCTCGCTGCGGAACCAGCTTCCTCTTGATCGTGATGATCCTGGCAATTGTCATCTTCGGCCTGCTGGGCCGCTTGCCCTGGCCCCTCCTCATCCTCAGCCGGCTGGTTGGCATCCCCCTCATCGCCGGAATTTCCTACGAGATCCTCAAGGCCTCGGGCAAGCATCAGGAGACTCGCTGGGGCCGCTTCCTGGCGGCGCCGGGGCTGTGGCTGCAACGGCTCACCACCCGCGTGCCGGAGCAGGATCAGATCGAGGTGGCGGTGGCGTCGCTTCTTTCTTCGCTCGAGGCCGAGCAGGTGGAGGAGATATTGCGGCGAGGCCCGGTGCCCGAGGCCTCCCTGGCCGCTCGCGCAGTTCACTGATGGCCGCAGAACCCCTCGAGCCCGGCCTGTTCGAGCGCCTGGTCGAGATGGAGAAGGCCTTGGCCGATGTCGAGCAGGAGATGGCCGCTGGCAGCAGCGACTACGCGGAATTGGGCCGGCGTCACTCTGAACTGGCTCAGCCCGTGGAACTCTTCCGTCGGTACCGGGCGGCTCTGGCCGATCTTCAGGAGGCCGAGGTCCTTTCCGGCTCCGAGCCCGAGTTCGCGGTTATGGCGGAGGAGAAGCAGGAAGAAGCAACCGAGTTGGCCTCGCTGATAAGAGCCGAGCTCAACCCCGCCGATCCCGACGACCAAAAGGACGTCATCGTCGAAGTCCGGGCCGCCGCCGGGGGCGACGAAGCCGCGATCTGGGCCGGTGATCTCCTCCGCATGTACGAGAAATACGCCGATCGCCATGGATTCCGAACCGAGCCCATGGAGAGCTCTGAATCGGAGGCAGGTGGCTTTTCCCGGGTCACCGTGGCGGTCAAGGGCAAGGGGGCGTACTCGAAGTTCAAATACGAGGGGGGAGTGCACCGGGTGCAGCGAGTCCCCAAGACCGAGGCCCAGGGACGGATCCATACCTCGACCGCAACCGTGGCGGTCCTTCCAGAGGCGACCGAGGTGGAGGTCGAGGTCGATCCCAACGACGTCCGCGTCGACGTCTTTCGATCAACCGGGCCGGGGGGCCAATCGGTGAACACCACCGATTCGGCGGTTCGCCTCACCCACCTCCCGACCGGCCTCGTGGTCTCATGCCAGGACGAGAAGAGCCAGCTCCAGAACAAAGAGAAGGCGTTTCGGATTCTCCGGGCGCGCCTCTATCAGCTGAAGATGGAGGAGCAACAGGCCGAGCTCTCCGGGGCTCGCCGGGCCCAGGTGGGGACGGGCGGCCGCTCGGAGAAGATCAGGACCTACAACTTCAAGGAGTCAAGGGTCACCGACCACCGCATCGGTCTCACGGTGCGTCGCCTCGACCAGGTTCTGGAGGGCGACCTCGACGAACTGGTCGAAGCCATGCGAACCCAGGGTTCGTAGGACGCCTCTACCTATCTGTGAACCCTGGGTTCACAGATAGGTAGAGGCTATCTACCGGCCCTCAGAACCAATTCGCCTACTTGGTGGTGACCACCCTGGTGCCGCCGGCGAAGGTGTCGTGCCAGCCGACCTTGGCCGCCGACTGGCTGATGGTGACCGCGATGTAGATGATGATGGCGAGCTGGGCCAAACCCCCGAGGAAGGGGATGATGGCCAGCGCATACCAGGCGTTGCGCTTCAGCGCCTGTTCCAGGGTCGGCTTCCCGCCGCCGGGACCTTCCGTACGAAGGCTCAAGGCCATCTTGCCAACGGTCTGACCCATGTTCGATTCCATGAGGGCGAAATACCCGATGGTGATCACGGCGGTCACGATCGAGGCGATCAGACTCCCCACTCCAAAGTCGAAGCCAAAACCGAATGAGCTGCCGGTCCCTACGCCGCTGAATGCGCTGGCGATGAGAAGAGGGACGATGATGACGCTGGTCACTATGCCCAACAGAATGTGGTCGATGAGCCTTGCCAGGAACCGAGGGCCGATATCGGCGGGCCGGCCGGCTCCGCTCGCCGCGGGCGCCGGCGGGGGCGCAGCAGGCATCGGTTCGACCGGTGGTGGCGGGGCGCTCGGCTCGACCGGTGGCATAGGTTCAGGTGGCGGCATTCCCGGATCGGTCATTTTCCCTCCGTGTGGTTCCGATGGCCGGGCGCAACGTTAACGACGAAGCCCAGCGCGCGCCGTGATTCCGGCGCACGAAATGCGTCGCCTGGCAGCAATTGCCACTCCCGAGCGGCCCTTGCAGGAGCTCGTCGCAATGCGGTCACGTGGCCACCCGCTCCAGTACCTAGAAGGTACAGCCGCCTTTGGGCCCCTCGTCGTCGCGGTCGATGATCGGGTCCTGATTCCACGGCCGGAGACCGAA
>DATEDN010000058.1:0-16977 GCA_035281645.1 Acidimicrobiia bacterium
GGTTGTAGTAGATGGTCAACTGCGGGTCCTTCTCTCCCATCATCGGGCGGCACCTCCTTCACATATAGATACCGTCCGGAGCCTCCGCGCGATCAACCGCGGGCGTCGCGCGAGGTGGAGTTTGTCAACGGCCTGCTAACGGTAGAGGGGGCTGGCTCTGGAACATGGCTGGTGTCCGGCGGGTTCTCTACCGCCTACCGCTCGTGCTGGAGGCCATCAAGAAGAAGTGGAAGGTGTTCGTCACTGAGGGCGAGAAAGACGCCGATGCCATCAACAAGGCCGGCGAGGATGGTGCCACGGGGTACGTCGCCACAACGCCCCCTTCGGGCGCAGGAAATTGGGATGACGAGTACAGCCTCATGCTGGAGGGGGCCCACGTGGTCGTCATCGCCGACAAGGACCCCGCCGGCTACCACCATGCAGCCAGCATCGCCAGCAGCCTCAAAGACCACGCCATTTCCTGCTCGGTGGTGGAGGCGAAACAGGGAAAGGACGCTTACGACCACTTGAATGCCGGCTTCACGGTCGATGATTTCCTCCTCGTCGATGAGAAGTCGGGGGACTTCACCGACGACGAGCAGGACGCCCAGTCGGACGACTCAAAGGAGCCGGCGGCCGGATGCCAGCGGCTATCGCAGGCCGACCGCATCGTAAAGCTTGTCGAGGATGCCGGCGTTGAGCTGTTCAGGGACACCAAGGCCGACTCGTGGGCCCGCATCCCAGTCAATGGTGTGCTGCAGACCGTCTCGTGCCGCAGCAAGGATTTCAGGCACTGGCTCAGTCACACGATGTGGGCCGCGATGAAGAAGGTGCCCAACTCCCAAGCCATCGGCTCGGCGATGAACGTCATCGAGTCCAAGGCACGGTTCGACGGAGCGGAGCACGGGCTGTTCGTGAGAGTGGCTGAACTCGACGGCGCTTTTTGGTACGACCTCACCGACGAGCAGTGGCGTGCCATCCGCATCACTCCCGCTGGATGGAGCGTGGTCGCGCAGCCCCCCATCCTATTCCGCCGCTACAGGCACCAGCGGCCTCAGGTGATGCCCGTTCCTGGAGGTAACCTGCGCGACCTGCTCTCCTTCCTGAATGTCACCAGTAAGCCCCTTCAGATTTTGCTCATCGTTTACGTGGTGGCGTGCCTCATCCCCGGCATCGCCCATCCAGTGCCGGTGCTCCACGGCGGCCAGGGCGCTGCAAAGACGACGCTCTTCATGGTCTTGCGCCGGCTCGTTGACCCCTCGGTCACCGAGACGTTGTCGCTTCCCACCAAGCCCGAGGAGTTTATCCAGCAGCTCGCCCACAACTGGATGCCATTGTTCGACAACCTGACGACTCTGCCGGCCTGGATGTCTGACGTGTTTTGCCGTGCCGTCACCGGGCAGGGCTTCAGCAAGCGCGAACTGTTCACCGATGACGACGATGTGATCTACGAGTTCCGCCGGTGCTGCGGGATGAACGGCATCAACATCGCCGCCACGAAGCCCGACCTGCTCGACCGGGCCATCCTGTTTCGCCTGGACGCCATCGGGAACCGGAAAAGGCGATCTGAGACCGCATTCTGGGCGGATTTCGAGGCCAAGCGACCGATGCTGTTCGGCGCCGCGCTGGATGTGCTGGCCAGGGCGATGGCCCTGCGCCCGAGCATCATCCTGCCGGGGCTGCCTCGGATGGCGGACTTCGCGCTGTGGGGCTGCGCCATTGCTCAGGCCGCCGGCTACACTCAGCAGGAGTTTCTCAAGGCCTATGAGGCCAACTTCACCCTGCGCAACCAGGAGATTCTGGCCGGCAGCGAGGTGGCCGACTGCCTCCAGCGCTTCATGCGCGGTCGCAAGGAATGGACGGGAACGGCCTCCGAACTCCATGCCGAACTCGAAAAGACCGCCATCGCGGCCGGCATCAGCGTAAAGGGTAAATCCTGGCCAAAGGCTCCCCACGCGCTGACCCGCCGGCTCAACGAACTGCAGCAGAACCTGTCGGCCGACGGGTTGGAGGTCACCACCGGCGGGACCGAGCGCCTCATCCACCTTGCACAGTCTCCCAGAAATAGCGTCGATAGCGTAGATAGCGGAGAAAGCCACGCCCAGAGCGGTGTTTCGGGAAACGCTATTCCAGACGCTATTGGTGGGGGTGGTGAAATAGCGTCGGCAATAGCGTCGGCGCGAAAGGCCCCACCAGCCGGGCACAACTCCGCTACCGACGCTTCCGACGCTATTTCTGGGACCTCTCACAACGATGACTCGGATGGCGACGAGGAGGTGGAGATTTGACCCGCCCCGCCGCCAGCGTCCTGCTCGAACTGCGACAGCGCGTCATCGAGGTGACCGTGGCCGGAGGCCGCATCCGCCTTCGGGCGCCGGCCGGCCAGAAGGTCTCCCGCACGCTGCAGCAGGCGGTCGCCGCCAACAAGGCCGACATCATGGGAGTGGTGACCACCGCCCCGTGGCTGCTGGATGCCCCGCTTTCTGTCTTCGCCCAGTGCAAGGTCGCCGTCGAGGTCCACGCTCCCGGCCTGCCGGAGACGATCTGGTTCGCCTCGGACGCCGACCAGGTGGATCGCCTCGTCGAGCAGGGCGTCCGCCGCGGGCGCATATGGGACTCCGGCGAGCTGACGAAGCTCTGGGCCGCCGGGCCGCCGTCCCACGACGAAATCCTGGCCATCGCCAAGGGGAAGCTCTGGTCCAACGGCGTGCTCACCGACGTGGAGATGCAGCCGGCGCCGCCTGCCACGCAGGGCGCCGAGCCGGTGCAGGGCACGCTGAACCTCGGCGTCACCCGCCCGCCGGAGGTGGACTGATGCAGACGCCGGCCACCGCCGTCCGCCGCCTTGCCCGCGTCCTCGCCGCCGCCTACCTGCGCTTGCTCGCCACCCGAAAAGCTGCGCGGGACGGGCAGAATCGCCTTGATGTTGCTCGCCAGAACAAGGCTCCATTGCCACAGAGGAGACGCGCCCGTGGCTGAGAGCATCGCCGCCAGGATCGCCAAGCTGGAGAGGATGACGACCTCCGAACTGCGGCAGGAATGGCGCAAGGTGATCGGCGGGGTGCCGACCTCGTTCAACCGCCGGTTCCTCTACAAGCGGGTCGCCTGGGCCGTCCAGGCCAAGGAGTACGGCGGTCTCTCCGCCCGGGCCCAGGCCCGGCTCGAGGAGCTGCTCCCCTACGCCGAGCAGTGGATGCCGATGGGCCGGCGCGGCCTGGCCGACCCGCCGCCCGCCACGGCGACGGTCTCCCCGACGCCCGGCACGGTGCTCACCCGCACCTACAAGGGGCGCACGGTGGCCGTCCTGGTGCGTGACGACGGCCGGTTCGAGTGGGATGGCGAGATCTTCGAGTCTCTCACCGCCGTCGCCAAGGCGGTCACGGGCAGCCACTGGAACGGGAACCTGTTCTTCGGCCTGAGGCCGGCCCGGAGGCGCGCGTGAAGGCCCGCAGGCGGCTGAAGGTCATCCCCGGGCGCCAGGACGCCGCTACGACCCGCTGCGCCATCTACACGCGCCAGTCTGTGGAGGAGCGCACCAAGAGCGACTTCGGCTCGCTGCAGGCCCAGCGGGACCGCGGGGAGGCCTACATCGGCCTGTTCGCCGAGAAGGGCTGGGTGGCGCTGCCCACGGCTTACGAGGACTCCGGGTACTCCGGCGGCACCCTGGAGCGCCCGGCCCTGAAGCAGCTCCGGGCCGACATCGCGGCCGGCCTGGTGGACGCCGTCATCGTGTACCGCTCCGACCGGCTTTCCCGGTCCATCCGCGATTTCCTCGAGCTGATGGAGGAGTTCGAGCACCACGGGGTGGCCTTCGTCTCCGTGTCGGAGCAGTTCGACACCTCGACCCCCGGCGGCCGGATGCACCGGAACATGCTGCTGACCTTCGCCCAGTACGAGCGCGAGCTGATCGCCGAGCGCACCCGCGACAAGGTCCATGCCGCCCGCAGGAAGGGGCGCTTCACCGGCGGCAGCCTCCCCTTGGGGTACGACCGCCACCCCGACGGCGGCCGGCTGGTGGTCAACCCGGCCGAGGCCGAGCGGGTCCGGGCCATCTTCGAGCTGTTCCTGGAGAAGCGGTCGCTGGTCGAGACCGTCCAGGAGCTGGCCCGCCGCGGGTGGACCCTGAAGCGCTGGACGACGAAGGGCGGCAGGACGGTCGGCGGCGGCGAGTTCGACGTCCACGGCCTCCGGCGGCTGCTCACCAGCGGCATCTACGTGGGCGAGGTCCACTTCGACGGACAGGTCTACCCTGGCGAGCACGAGGCCGTTTTGGACCGCGAGTTGTGGGACCGGGTGCAGTCCAGCATCGGTGGCGGAGCGACGACCGGCACCAGACGCCGGAGCACCCGGCCCCCCAAGGCCCCGCTCGCCGGTCTGCTCCAATGCGTGGCCTGCAACGCGGCGATGAGCCCCTCGTACTCGCAGAAGCAGGGCCGCAGGTGGAGGTACTACATCTGCCACAAGGCCCACCGGCGCGGCTGGTCCACCTGCCCAAGCCCCTCCCTGCCGGCGCACCAGATCGAGCGTTTCGTCGTGGACCGGATCCGCGCGATCGGCACCGATCCCGAGCTGGTGGCCGCCACCCTCGAAGAGGCCCGCCGCCTGGCCGGCCCCGACGAGCGCGTCCAGGCCGCGGACCTGCGCAAGGCCCTGGCCGAGTTCGACGCCGTGTGGGCCGCGATGACGACACCTGAGCAAGCGGAAGTGGCACAGGAGCTAATCGAGCGGATCGACTACGACGGGCGCACGAAGGACATCAACGTCGTCTTCCGGCCGGAGGGCGTCAGGATGCTGGCCGTTCAGGAGGTAGAGGCGTGATACGGCACCCAGACGGCTCCGTCACCGTGACGTACAAGCTGGAGATCACCCGCGGGCGAAAGGGACACCGACGTGTGGCCGCGCCGGCTCCCCCGCCAGAGCGGCCGACCATCGACCCGGCCACGGTGCCGCGCATCACCAGGATGCTGGTGCTCGGATACCACTTCGAGAGGCTCGTCCGCGAGCGGAAGATCAAGAACTACGCGGAGATCGCGAGGCTGACGGGGCTGAGCAGGGCGAGGGTAACGCAACAAATTAATCTCTCCTTCCTGCCTCCGCACGTCCAGGAGCACATTCTCCTGTCCCGGCCGTCGGAGTGGTGTGAGCGATCGTTGCGGCCTCGACCATTGAGTTAACCTGGATGATATAAATGCTTGGGATTAAAGGGCTTGACTACAGACAAAAAATTCAATAATATCTTGAATCACACGGCCAAAGAGAGTATCTTCCCCGGCGCAAGCAGGCGCCCCGGAGGCTTGGTGCCCGATCCGAAAAAGCTGCTCGCCGCTCGTATCAGAGAGGCCAGAAAGCGTCTCGACATAACACAGCAAGAGCTAGCGGCACGAGCTGGCTTCGAAGCACACCAGACTATATCTCAGATCGAAAGCGGCGAACGTGAGGTCAAGGCCTGGGAACTCTCCAGACTGGCCTCGGCGCTCCATGTGGACCTCTTTGAGTTGGTCGCGCCCCCAGAACGCCACCTGTCCCCCCTCCCGAAGGTACTCTGGCGTGATAGGCCGGCGAAAAACACGAGAGAACTCGAAGCTCGCTTTCTTGAACGATGCAGCCAATATCGCAAGCTAGAGGTCGCAGCTGGTTTCGATGTTCTTCCGAGCTTGCCCCCTGCTGAGGTTCAAAGCGTTCAAGTCAGCCACCAAGATGCGATTCGGCTGGCCCACACCGCTCTTGAAACCCTGGCGCTTGGGTCGAGGCCCGCGGATTCGCTCATTAAGACACTGGAGAACAAGTATAGAGTGAAGGTATGGTACGACGATCTGAGTGGAGGATCCGCCGCCGCGGCCATTGGTGATTTTGGCCCTGCTATCCTCATCAGGCGAACGGAACCCCCGTGGCGGCGCAATTTTAGTGCGGCCCACGAGCTCTTCCACCTTTTAACTTGGGTTGCACTTCCGCCCGAACTTCTAATTGAGCGGCCCGACCTTTGGCAGCTGGCAGAAAAGCGGGCCAACACGTTCGCTGCAAACCTGCTGCTTCCGTCAGATAGCATCACTATCGAGTTTCAAGCGCGAGTTACCGATGGCCAAATCAGGTTCAGTGACCTTATTGAATTGGCCCGTGAATTCGAAGTCTCCACTGAGGCTCTCTTGTGGCGGCTCGCAAACCTCGGCCACATGAGCAAGGAAGGAGTCGAAGAACTACTTCGAAACGTAGCATTCCGAGAACTAGACAGAGAGACGATGCATGATCGGTGGTGGGAACCGTCTCCACTACCGGAGAGGTTCGTACGATTGGCGTTCCTAGCTTATCAAAAGGGAGGCTTGTCTCGAGCGAAGCTAGCAGAGTACATTGATACAAGTCTCGTGGACCTGCCAGAGACGCTCGCGGAGTACGGCCTCGATGAGTTCGAAGACCAAAGCCTTCCGGTTGAAGTACCTTCTTGATGCCAACATCATCCTAAGAACCTCTGAGTTCGGATGTTGGGACGAGCTCCGTAGAAGAGCAACAATACTCGTGCCTTCAATTGTGGCGCGCAAAGAAGCGATGTTCTCGTCCCGGCGAAACAAGCCGGGTTACGTCGCGCTTCAACTCCCGGAACTGATAAAGCGCAACGAACTAATAGAGGCGTCGGCCTCGGCTGCCGAACTCATTTCAGTAGCTGCTGTCTTCGACGACGCATTCTTGGGCTCTATCGATGATGGGGAGAAGGAAGCGCTTGCGATTCTCATGACTGGGCGACTAGATGACGTTCGGTTTGCAACTGCAGACCGGGCTGCGATCAACGGATTAGCAATGATCGGACTGGGCGATGTGGGAATCAGCCTGGAGGAGATACTGCGGGAGACTGGGCTGGCGAGAGCGCTTCCGCATTATCTGACCAAAAGTTTCTTTGATGAGTGCATCGCCCGTGGACAAGAAAAGCGGATCAGGGGGGAGGGGCTACGTCGTCGCTAAGCGTAGCGACGTCGCCGCCAGCCAGCCTTCAAGTACCTGATCGGGTGTTTCACCTTTTCGATGCCCTTCGACAGAGACCGCCTCAGCCTGCTCCTCAGTGGTCGGATCAGGTCTCGGTACTCTGCTCGGAGGCTCCACAACAAGTCATTGTAGGGGCTGTTAACCGCTAACCGACACATGGTTAACAGGTCGGAGAGTCCAGAGAGTTTTGGCGGGAGCCACGGTCGCCGACAGCGAGCCAAGGTTAACGGGTAGAGAGTCGTTCACCACGCCCTGCCGATCCGCGGAATCGCGCGCCCCCCGCGCCAAAACACGTGAGCCCTGACCGGTCTCCCGGCCAGGGCTCAGTATGTCCAGCCCCACCTCGTGGGGCGCGAAGGTCTGGCTCCCCAGACGATTCTTGTCACGAGTCACTCTCCGGACTCGGGACTCGATCATCTGGACCCCAGGCGATCGATGGTACGAACCTGGCTGAGATTGCTATCCTTCAGGTGACACGCGACTTAGGCGATCGCGCCGTCAGGCGGAAGCCCTCCGGACTACTGGGTGCAGCCCACGGGTCGGGAGCAGTTCGAAACTCGCGATCGGCTGGACCCCAGATCATCGGAAGTACGAGTCTGGCGCTAATCTCCCGACACTCCACGACTCCGGCGACCAAGCGATCACAAGTACGATCCCACCGGCCGATCATAAGATGCTGGACCTTTAGGCATTTGATCGAAATTAATGTGCCAACTTCCGTGGCCGAAGCTCATAGTTCCATTCGCCATGGAATTTGTCTGGAACGAGTGTGAGCTGCTTGAACTCTGTCCGCGTGACCGTGACACCTGTCGGATACTTGCGATTGTCGAGCTTGGCTCTGACGCGGAGCCCGGCGTCCGTTCGTGTATTACCGATGAGCTCGACGAGCGTTTCAAGGGTCCTCAGCGGTCTGCCACGCCAGTTCTGCGTGATGTGGCAGAAGAGGCGGTGCTCGATCTTGTTCCACTTGCTGGTGCCGGGTGGAAAGTGACTGACTCGAACTCGCAGGCTCGACTCGTCAGCGAACCTCTGAAGCTCGAGCTTCCACGCTTTCGACCGATACCCATTGCTGCCCCCGGAGTCTGCGGTGATGAAGAGTTTCCTGGCCCTGGGATAGGCCTTCCGGCCCATCGACCTCCACCACTGTCGGATCGATGCCACGGCGAACGCCGGCGTGTCGTGGTGGTGCCCGACGCTCACCCAGGCCTCGTTGCGCGCCATGTCGTAGACACCGTAGGGAATCGCCTTGGCCGTGGCGTCATCCGGAAAGTCGTGAACGAGCACCTCCTCCGGTGTTCCCGTCGGCTGCCATTCCCGGCCCGCATTACGGAAATTCCCCACGAGCTCCTTCTTCTTCGTGTCCACCGAGATCACGGGCTGCCGGCGCCGAAGGAACCCCTCAGCGGTCGCGTTGATTTGCTCGAACTGCGCGTTGCGGTCCGGATGGGACGTCCCCTCTCGCCTCTTGCGCACCGACTGGAGCCGGTAGCCGAGTTCCCACAGCAAGCGCCCCACGGTGGTGGAACTGATCGTCCATCCCTGTTCCGTAAGAGCAGCCGCCAGCTTCGCCCGGCTCTTGCAGGTCCACCGCAATGGAGACCGCGGGTCACCCCGCGTCAGGGGATCGACGAGACGCTCGAGAGCTTCCTTCAGTCCCGGCTGCGTCGAGTGAATCTTCGGCCGACCCGCACCCGGTCGCCTCACCCGACCCTTGAGGTCGATGCCCTGTTCAATCTCGCTCCGGCCGTTGCGGATCGTCTGACGAGCCAGGCCCGTGGCCGCGGACACCACGGCATCTCCTCCATAGCCAATGGCGCGCGATTCGGCGGCTGCCCACAAACGCCGCCCGCGCTCGTCCAGCGCCGATGCCACCGCCGCGTACTTCGTGACCAGGCTCTCTTCCAACGCGATGTCTCGTCTCATACCCCGATTGAATCACAACGACACCTGAGATGGCAAGTTAATTATGGTCAGTATCCTTAGTACCCTGGCGTCTGGCTGATTCCAGATTAACCGATCATGGATGGCCCACACGCACTCAACGCGGGTCACCGCCTCGGGCCGTGCCAGTTCGGCATATCTAGCGCAACGAACCACTGCAATTACTCGATTCACGCACTATTCGGAATCATCCACACACGAAGGGGAACGACTCACACCTCCTCTAGTGGAACCATTTCTCGGGTCGATTGCGAACTCCACTAGTGCGTTATTGGGAAGATCCACTCCCGTGCCGGTGATGCGTCGTTCGCTGACACTACTCACTCGATAGGAGTACGTTGAGATGCACTCGCTGCGCCACTTGAGCCCTTCCTTCCCAAAACAATGAATTCTGGTAGGATCACCAATTAACAGAACATCCAGTGCTTCTATCGCACCGACCCACATAATTGGATCGACACTCTCAATAATCGAATACCTTGAGGGCTGGTGAATTGACACTAGGTATCCTCTTCCTTCCGCGACCACTCCTATCTGGTCTTCTAAGAATGTGTGAAACACTGCACTAATTCCGCCGACTCCTCGCTGAAAGTTACCCACCCAACTGGACGACTCGACAGGGTCCACCCGAATAGCGATTCCCTCTCTAAATGAGGATTCTCCAACGTCATGGAACTGAAACGGAGACGGACCCTCACCAGGGAGTCCCGGAAGCACCGTAATGGAGCACTTCGAACGAAATTTAAAGTCGTAATATACGACACTCACCTTTTGCCTCTTATAAATGGCTCGAACCATTGGTGAGTCACTTTGCCGTTCTGAAAACCCACCTCAAACATGCCCTCCTTAGCACCCCATCCACCGCGCAAAACGTACTCGGTATATCCAGCGGGAGTTCGGATCTTATGCCCATATCTCAGCGTCATGCCAAGCAAGACTTCAGGAAATCGATGGTACCAGTCTAATTTTAACTTGAGTAGCTTTAGGTGAGAGAGCTTACCAGACGGCAATGCTCCGAAGGCCATACTTGCGCTATTCTTACCGATCTCATAGTCAAGCTCCATTCGCTCTCTGCCAACCAGAACTGTCTCTTCACAACCAACACCGCAGCTACGATTTTCATGTGTCGTGTAGGGAACTCGCACAACGCGCGGCCCGTTACTTTTCACACCGCGAGAAAACTCGCCCACCTGCCTTATGAAATTGCTAAAAGCGCTATATTGACTCGAATCAGGTACCACGGCAGTTGTCTCACCTAGGGCCCCCAATGGATCGCTGCCTTCATAATCAAGGCCAATCCCGGGTGTTCCAACCATCTCAGATTCCCATGTTCCACTAACACCATCGCAAGATGCCTTCCATACTGATTCCGATGCCATCGCACCGCCGAGCCCTGGAGTGAGCGTTCCGCAATGTGGACACTGACCCATCTCAGCCATAGATGCCATGCCATCGTCATAGGCATTGAATTCCGTCATCCCGTATGGATCGATGTAGTTTAAGGGGTCGTTCGACACATACCAGTAGCCATTTACATTAGGCAACGGGTCTACTGATAGGAAACGCGCCGAGCTTCGAGCATAATACCTTGCCATCATGTAATCCATGCCGGTCTCAGAATCGCGGGAATGCCCTGTGTACTTAAGACTCGACGTTGTGGCTCCGGATAGGACAACCTCTTCTCCGAATGGCAAATACTTTGCTTCATACGCCACCATGCCGTTGGGATCGGTGGCTACCCGCGGGCTACCAAGGTGGTCCGTATGGAAAAAGCTGTACGCGAACTCCTTCGGAGACGGCGAGCCGATGACACGGTGTCCTGAAGGCGAGCCGGCAGAGTCTACGGTGACCACCATCAGCTCCTCGATCGGCTGCTCATCCGCTTTAGAGCGTGAGGAGGCATCGTCCGACGGAGGCGAGCCGCCACGAGCCGAGGCGATTCGTGTGCCATCATCCTCGTCAGAGCGAAGGTTTAGCGTGGCTCCAGGTCCTGGCCGGATGAGCCTCAGCAGCGGCTGCGTGCGCTCTGGAGGAAGGCCTCCTCCCCCTCCGCCACTGGAGTTACTCCAGTCGTAGTCAGGGCAGTAAGGATGCTCCCCCAGGTCATCACCGTTGACGTTTGTGCAAATGTCAAGGGAGATGATGGATGTGAATTCCGCGAATGGATCAGAGTTGTTCAAGGCATAGCGGTAAAGATTGCGGACTTGGGCTTTGAGGGCAAAGCCGTACGCCCATATGTTAGGATCGACCTCCAGGGTGTAGGATCGATCCTCAGGATCATGCTCAACGGGTTCATCAATAGCTAGTCCGGTGTGATAAATATACCATTTCATAACCTCGAAGCCATTACCCGAGGTGTCGCAGTGGTCGATTCCTTCCCAAGTAATCGTGATCGTTCCGGCGTTCGGATCTCCAGTCGCCACCGGCGTTGTTGGCGCGATGACACGCTCGGTGATGTACTCGATCTGGTCGGGGTCAGTGGAGTTAGGGGACTCTCGACCCGTGTTGGGATCGAACGCGCGAAGCTGATACGTGTAGGCCCTGCACCAGTCGAAGGATGAATCGGTGTACTCGAAAAAATTGTGCGGCCCTGCGTTCGTGAAGATCGGTTCGTATGCAGCCCAAGGCTCCTCCTCAGGCTTACGGTAGATTCGCACGCGTGCATCTTCAGGATGATCCCAGCCGAAGTTGACCCAAGACTCATTGTCCCAGCCGATCCCGTGGTTGGGATATCCAGGCCAGGACTCAGGGGGAGCAAGGGTGCTTAGACGGCGCTTTGCCATAGCGTCCTGCGAAAGCACTGACTCGGAGGACGCGTCCAGCGCCGAGACGGCGAAAAGGTGGTCAGCATCGTCTGTAATGCCTGTGACGGTGTACGAGCTAACATCATAACCAACTGCCTGATACCCTGAGACACCGGTATGGTAGACACGGTATCCGGTGATGTCTGCTTCCGTTGATGGATTCCATACGACGGTGATCTCGTCTTGACCTGGGCCCGGGAGAGCAGTCACTCCGGTAGGTGCCATGGGGGGCACGTAGTCTCCGAGTGCAGCTGAAGCAATGCTACCCTGCGATTCCACGCCCTGTGTGCTGACCGAGCGAATCTGATAGTAGTACTCAGTTCCCATTTCAAGGTTGGGATCAAGGTCAAGGAACACCGGCTCCGTAAGGGGAACGATGTTTCTCTTGACCCACGATCCAGAAGCGCCGGCTCGACGATAGATGTTGTAGCCTTGTATGATGGAGGTTGGTGTCGAGTCAGTCTGCGTCGGCGCTGTATCGTCCGAGCTCAAACCCCAACGGATGGTCATCCCACGAGATCCAGGTTGAATGTCTGGCGTCGGCGGCACCGCGAGAGAAGGTGCTGCGTTAACAACCACCATCACGGTTCTAGAGGGAACCCCTTCAAGACTGGCACCATTGACCGCTGCAACTCGATAGTAATAGGTCGCACCCGGTGCCACGCCACCGGGCCCGCTGGTTTCCGTAAACGAAGTGGTCGTCGGAGAGAAGTCCAACCCCTTTTGGACCCATGAGCCCGTAGGGCTGTTCTTGCGGAAGACTCGATAGGCCGTTACAGATTCCTCGGCAGGATTCATTAACCAGTTGATCGTCGCTGAGCCACTGGCTGGCCATTCCTCAAACCCGGGGTCGTATGTTGAGGAGGTCCACACTCCCTGTACCGGGCTCGGCGCCTTCTCCTCCGCCATACCGATGACTCGTCCCAGCGCATAGAAATAGTCCTTCTGGTAGTACTCGTCGAACTTCCGAGGAGGCAAGGTCAATTCTGTCAACACGCTTCCGCCGGCGTCGCGGATGTAGAACGTCCTTTCACCGGACTTGGGATGCGCCTTCATGATCCGCTCCCCGCCGGCATCGTAGGAATAGCGGCCGCGGGGCACGGTCGAGAGAGAATCTGCAGCTGCCAGAAGACGATTCCGCTGGTCGAAAGCGTACTGCTTCTCGGCATCACCAAGCATGTTCCCGCGCTGATCATAGAATGCTACGGCGTTGTTCGTTGACTGGAGGCGATTCGTAGCCTGGCTTGTTGGCGTGTACGTAGTCCCCGGAGTGCCGCCGTTCATAGCTTTTGCGGCAGAGAGGATGTTGCCGAAATCATCGAAGTTGTGCGTCAGAGCGTACTTGTTGAGAACGGAGTTCGGGTCGAGAGTATGGACATTTGCTGATGCAAGTCGGAACAGCTTATCGTAGCTGAAACTATCTGTGGTGTTTGGATCGCCTGGTACTGCGGGTCCGATCGCGGAGATGTTGCCAGCGCCATCATAGGAGTACTGGCCCGTAAAGAAGAGAGTACCGTTGACGTAGGGCGACTGGTTGTTTGGATCGAACACGGGGTCTGAGCTGCTTCCACGAACAGCGATCGCCAACGGCCGATTCATGACGTCGGGAACTATGGCGGTAGCTGTGCCGTTGCCGTGCACGATCTTCCGGGGCCCCTCCGCAGGGTTGTACGTCACGCCGTCGAGCCACGAGCGCGAGCGACTGATGTCCTCGATGCCGACGAGACCGTCATTTGCGTAGGTGTATTCCAGCTGAGCAACGGAAGACGGAACCGTTCCGCAGGCATCCGAAGCCGGGTATCGCATCGTCGTGAGGCGGCCGAGATTATCGTACTGGTCATAGCACGTGCGGAAAGTCTTGTCGAGGGTGCCGATTCCGGCTACCCCATCCCACTCAGCGAAGGTCAGTGCGTCCTCGGACGGTCGTCCATTCAGGCCCCCAAATTCGAGGAAGCGATCGCTGATGACAGCGCCTGTCTCGTCATAGCTCTTCACCCGCGAGAGCTGCCCCTGCCCGGGGTGCCCGTTGGGGTCGTTCACGTACTCGAACTCCACCAACGTCAGCGGGGTTGAGTTCGGGTCGGTTGCATCGACCGTCTTGAGGAGGCGCCCAGCGGGATCGTAGTGGTTCTGAAAACGCGTCCCGTCGCTTTCGATCAGTTCAAGCGCTCTGCCAAGAGCGTCGTACTCCAGGTATTGGACGGTTCCATTTTCGGGGTTCGTGGTCGTGAGCGGTCGGCCGAGAAGGTCGTACGTGAAGGTTCGGATTTGAGACACCTGCGTCGTTGCTGAGTTCGGGTCCGCGCCGGTAAGTTGGACTCGCGTGAGCTCGTCTAGATGGTTGTAAATGTAAACCGCATCGGCTCCTTCGGGAGCATCCACGAAGAGAAGGTTGCCGAAAACATCCCGCTCGTAGTAGGTGGAGACATCGCCCAGGCCACCTTCGAGAGCCACGTCCTCGACGGTGACGGTTGTGCCCAGGCCGCTGAAGGACGAATTCGTGAAGTGGCCGTCTGTTGATTTCACGCGCAGCAGACGACCAAGGGGATCGTAGATGGCGTTGGGATCAGTCGGAGACGCATCATTCCAGTAGTCGTTTCCTCGGAAGAAGACTGAAGAGGTTCCGCGTGACGCTGCGTACATCTCGCCCTGGCGCTCAGGGCCAAGGCTTCCGCAGGTAGCACTGTCGAATCCCGGCTCCGAGACGAAGACCGCTCTGCCGGCGATATCGTAGCGTGTCGTCTGCCGAGACTCGCAGCCGGCCACCTCCGTCAGGCGGCGAGCTTCAATCACGCGGCCCAGCCTATCCACGATGCTGCGAGCGCGGACCGTGTTCACTCCGTCGGTCCTCGTTGTCACCGTCTCGTGGATGCTCGGGTAGGTTATTACCGTCGGAGCTTCCGTACCCGGCGGCTCGACCTTCGTTGGACGGCCAAGCAGGTCGTACTCCAAGTCCGTCCGCCTGTCTGAGGCATCAAACGTAGCAGTCACAAGACCCGAGTTGGGATCGCGCTCAACCTCGGAAGACTCATAGTGGAAGGCCTTGCTGCTGACCGCGAGGTGGTTGTTGGGGTCAAGAACATAGCTTCGGTGCGGGAAGACACCGTTCAGGTGGTATTCAGTCCTTGACCCGTATGCGTGGGTATCACCCAGCCGGAGAGTAAAGCTTCGTTCGAGATTGAGGGAGTTCGGGTCGTAGACGTATTCCGTCCGAATGTTGCCGCTCGTGTTCGGATCGGCATTGGCCGGGTTGAGGAATCTCGTAACCTGGAGCGGGCGGCCGTCGGGAGCGTAGGTAGTGTTTGCACGCCTAAGCGGCGTTCCGAGGGCATCGGTGACTACCGAGGATTTCAACTGGCTTGTGGACCACAGCTTCCAGCGGAGGTCGTTCTTGCTGGTGAAAGGCTCGAAGGTGTTTATCGTCTTCCGCCGAGGAGCGACGTACTCGGGAAGAATGCCGTCACCCAACGGAACCGCCTCCAGATTGTATCCGCGAATTTCCCCGAACTGACCGAACGGTCCAGGCTGCTGGCGCTGCACTTGGACCATCTTGTCCTGCTCGTCATGCAGTATGGTCCATTGATGCTGGGCCACTGGCCCGGCGTACGTCGTTCTCTGCGTGCGTACGAGGACCGCGTCAGCGATCCCGCCATACGTCTGGCTCGCACGACCGCGAAAGTACTTGACGATGCCCGCCTGCCCGGGTAGCTGGGGTGTCTCGTACACGGTCTCGTTGTTGAAGGCGTCGCGGATCTTGCTCCATTGCGGGTGGGAGTTGGTGCCGCGGAAGCGCTCGAAGATCCAGAACCCTACGTGTTCGAGCGCATTCGGGTCCCCGATGTACGTGTTGGGGTCAGCTGTGTAGGAATTCGGATCATCGACGTAGACGCCCTTCTGTTGGACGTCTCGAAGGTAAATGATTCCACCGGTGACGGGATCTCCGATGTAGTAGTACGTGCCAAACTTGTACCGGATGGTTGCTCCAGTCGGCAGTGTCCGCGCGACCATCTCCCCAGTGATTTCCGTGGGTGAGTTCGGATCAAGGTCGTAGGCTGAGTTGTACCCCTCGGAGAGGTCGTACTCGAAGGTGTGTTTGTAACCGGAGATCGGTAGCTGAATCTCCTTGAGCAGGAACTCCTTGCCCGGCGTTCCGGTCGTGCGGTTGAAGTTCGGATCGGCGGCTGGATTAAAGAGCAGCGTGTGCGGGCCATCGTAGATGAACGAGTAGCTCGCGGTGGCCGGCTGCGAGCCGCTGAGCGCGGGGAAGTCGATCTGGTACGTGTAGCCACCCTCCACCACGGTGCTGTTCGGGTCGAGGAGGTATCCGCGGTTGTGGAAGGTGATCCGCCTCTGCTCGGTCAGCAGGTTCGGGTCTGAGGTCAGCACCGGAAGCGCCCGAAACTCGATTGCGCTGATGCAGTGAGCGGTTGCGCCGCTTCCATAGCTGACGGTGATCTGGCCCACTGGGCTGGTCGTGATCACCCCGCCGGACTCCGAGCCGGTCCAGCGCTCGATCTTCGTCGTGTACCAGCCGCGGAAGTCGTCCGTGTAGTCCTCGCTCGGCTCTGTATGATTCGTGTCCCCGCTACCCTCCAGAGTTCGCGTGAGCGTGTGGACGATACCGTTTCCCATGTACAGCCGCCAGCCGCTCGGCATCCCGCCCCACTGGTTCGGGTCTTCGTTGAGCGCCACACCGTTCGGATCGAGCGCCTCGGCGCGGATGTAGACGCCGTCGGAAGTGCCGTAGTAGTGGATCGGGGTGGCGCCTTCGGGTGCCGCGTTATTCTGGCTTCCGAATTCGTGCTGCGCGCCATCGGGCGACTCATACACGAACTTGCCGATGCCGGAGCAGTTTCCACCGTCACACGCCTGGTAGACGCGCCCGAGGTGCATCTTCCAGCCAACGCCGAAGGCGCCCCGTCGTTTAAGCGCGGTACTCTCTTCGAGCCAGTCGCTGGAGACCCAAATCTTCGAGGAGTGGTGGAGGGTCAGACCGAGTTCGAGTCCGCCGCCTGCCTTCAATGTCGGTCCGATGGAGATCGCCGTCTCGACGTCTCCCGAGAACGGAGAGATGAAATCCCCGCCAGGACCTCCGATCAACGTTTGACCGGGTTGAAAACCTCCGCCTTCTTCGGCCTGGCGACTGGTCGCCTGGACGGTTGACGTGAGAACGAACAGGAGGGCAGGCAGGATAGCGAAGTGGCGGGGCCGACGAAGCACGGGCGTCCTCCTCCAGACGGATCGTCTCATCGCGAGTGGACGCGGCGGCTCTCAGCGCACT
>DATEDN010000059.1:0-11548 GCA_035281645.1 Acidimicrobiia bacterium
TCGAACGGGATCAGGACATTGTGAGATTAAGGAATAGGGGGATGGTCGCCAGCTTCCCAGTTGGCATGTGGGCAGTCGAGGAAATGTCGAAGGGCCTCTTTGATCATCGAGTTTCTTGAGCGAAACGGCTTCTCGGCAACCTTCTGATCGAACTCCACAATGAGACGGACAGCAGGATCGCGCCGAGTTGGCGAAGCCCGCGGGCTAGGTAGTAGGCACTCTTGGCGATCCTCCGAATCTACGGGCAGGACTCGTTAGTCGGTGGCTTGGGTTTCGCGCTCTCAACCGACCAGGTGACACCTGACTGTCAGAGAGTTCCTCGCGGAGCCAGCCATTCTGTGGGCTGTCGAGTGATGTCTGCGATTCTTTCGAAGTCCTCGTCGTAGTGCCAAAGTGTGGCTTCGGCGGCTTCGGCCGAAGCAGCAATGATCAAGTCAGCAATCTTGACGCTTCGATGATGAAGCCCACCTTGGCCCGCTAGCCGTCTCTGAACCTCGAGAGCTCGGTCGAATTCGTCGCTTCCACAGGGAAACTGGTGAAGCGAGAGAAGTTCCGCTGCGAGCTGCTCGTAGTCCTTTTCAGATCGAGCGCTAAAGAGAATCTCGAGCCGGACCTGGGCGCAGATCCCCAGAACGTCGTCTCCGAGCCGAGATTCCCAAAGTCGTGCTATTCGTTCATGGTGCGATCGGTGCCAGGCGCTGGTATCCGCTAAATAGAGGGTCACAGTCGCACGGGACGAGTGTCGCGGAGGATGTCCTCACCCCGATCGACTCCCTGCCCATCTCTAACCCGAGCCGCGAGGCGACGACGCAAGTCGGCTCGCACCACCTCGTGAAATGCCTTCTCGATCGTGTCCTTGACGCCGGAGGTTTTCAAGAGCCGCTGCACGCGCCGTAAGAGTTTGTCGTCTAGCTCGACAGTGGTCCTGCGCATCGCTTACTTCCTCGAGGCACATCTATCGAAATAGCAATATATATTGACACAACGAGCAGTATATAACGCATCGCGCCATGAAGTGTCTCTGGGCGGTTTCCCGGAGGCGCTCGCAGTTCGTTCAAGGCCTGGTCAAGCGCATCGAGCCGCCTCGCTGCCACCCTCCAGAGGATCTCGGCAACGCCGGAGCGCTAGAGCAATCATCGAGCTTCGTGAGCGAATTCATCAACTAGATCAGCTGGCAAGGACCAGGAAGTCTGTCCCGAGCCACGGTTCAGGTAGTCGTAGAGATCCGAGTCGCCTGACCACGTGTCAAGTCCGCGTTATCGCGAGATGGGCTCGGAGGTCAGCTCGCCTCCTCGCACCGTGGCCCCCAATACCAAAGCGGCGGTTACCAGCACGACGTTCTTGATGATGTACTGACCCTCGAGGGTGGGAGCAATCGGAAAGCGAAGCCAGGTCTCGTCCTGAAAGAGGACCAGCGGAGCGAGGGTCCCCAGCATCTGAACCACGAGCAGCAAAAGCGTTGCCCGCATCCACTTTCCTGCCATGAGCCCGATTCCGATCGCCGACTCCCAGAGAGCGAGGCCTGGAAGAGCGAGCGAGCGGGGAATGAGGCCGTTGCTCAGAACATCGATCGTGCGCGCCGCCAAGTCCTCGGCAGGACTCAATCCGGGAAATAGCTTGAGGGCGCCGAACCACAGGAAGACCAAGCCGAGAGCCAGGCGAAGGAAGGTTAGCCCGTGGCCGGCGAGAAACGGTGTGACCCGGCGATCGATCCGGTCGACGGCAGCTCTGGGTCGGCTGGTTTCGGTCATTTGAGTCTTCTTTCCGCGAACGATTCTCTCAAGTGCGCGCTCCCCTTCCAGGGCGTTGAGTACCGAACCTAGGGATCGGGAAAAATTGAGTCGGCCCGCTGCGGCGATCGCCATGGTGCTCGCCAATCCGGTGCCTCCCAGCCATCCATGATGTAGATGCGTTCGTGGACGACCTTGTCGTCGCGGAATCGCATGATGCTGACGGTGAACATCCACGGCGCACCGTTGTAGCTGATCAGGTACTCGGTGACTGCTAGGTCCTCGCAGCTGTTGATCTGGCGGAGGTGGAACTTCACCTCGGCGGGGTACTGGCGCCGCCACTCCCGGAAATTGTCGACCCCCTCAAAGCGCTCGCCCGACTGGGGGAATTCGAGCACCGCTTCGTCGTCGTAGATCTCGTGGGCCAGGTCCTCGTTTTTGCCGGAGTAATCCCAATGCCGCCGGAGAGCAGCGATCAGGTCTTCTTCACTCAGCACGACGCCTCCATGTACGGTTAGGCCAGTATCGCGTCGTGCGAGTCCCCCTAAGCGGCGGCCCACCAACTAGATCGGCTCAGGTATCTAGCCGATCGGGGTTGCACGACTTACGTTGAACCGATGCGTCCTGCCGTCACCATGCCCGGTTATCACAAGGGTCGCCAACCGGCGAACAAGGGCAAGAAATATCCCGCCGAGATCCTCACTCCCGGGGAGGTAGCGGCCCTTTTCTCCCAGATCTCTTCTGTGACTTCGATCGGTATCCGCAACCGGGCCTTGGTGACCGTGCTCTACCGGGCGGGTCTGCGGCACTCCGAGGCTCTCGCACTTCTCTCCAAGGACGTGAATCTGACCAGAGGATCGATCGCCGTCCTTCATGGCAAGGGTGATCGCAGCCGCTTGGTCGGCATCGACCCCGGCGCATGCGAAATGATCTCGCGGTGGCTCGACCGGCGGACTCAGCTTGGCTTTGGAGGAGCCGTCCCTTTGTTCATCACCATGCGGGGCACCCCGCTCAAGACCTCCTATCTCAAAACCTTGCTACCCCAGCTGGCTCGGAAAGCCGGAATCGAGAAGCGTGTTCATCCCCACGGACTCAGGCACACCCATGCCTACGAGTTGATGATGGAAGGAGTCGAGATTCCGATCATCCAGCGCCAACTCGGCCACGTCTCGCTCGCCACCACCGCCATCTATCTCAACCACATCGCCCCCCGGCAAGTGATCGAAACAATGCGCAGGAGGAGCTGGACGCCATGAAGAGAGTCATCCCTCAATCCGAAACTGACCGCGTCTGACGCCCACGACGTTGGGCAAGATCAGCTCTCGCCGGATCCGCTCATGCTCGGGAGGGGTATCCCAGGCTCGGTAGGGCTCCTCGTCGACGAAGTCCCACACCGACGTGTAACCGGACTTTCCCTCTCTGAGCCCGGCGTCGGCTCCCCAGGAGGCATCCCGTATCCCTGGAACGAGTTGGCGAACGGCGGCGAGACCCCTTTTCGATCAGCCACGCTCGGAGGCGCAGGGTGGCCGGCTCATCGACGATGAGGGCACGATCGCGGGCATATTCCAATCGCCTGCCGAGATCAGAGCCGTTGTTCGCGCCCACTCCGACAAGCCGGGCGGTAGGCCGTTTCTTCGGCTGAGGGTCAGATCGCTGGTGAGCGGCGCATTGCGGTCGTTGCCGTCGTCACTCCTTTGGGGGGCGGCCCTTCAAAGCCAGATACGAGTCCAACTGCCCGGTGTGGTACCACTCGTGAAACGCGATCGTGCGGAAGCATTCGTGCATCGGCAGTTCTGTCAACAGGAGTCCCTCCCACCAATCACCGGGAAACTTGACGACAGCTTCCAGGTCGACTTCGGAGAGAGAGTTGAGCAGGCCGAGCGTTTGGTTGCGCGCATCGAGGAGTACGATCCTCCAGCCCTCGACCGAATCCTCCTTGCCGCCGACATGAGTTGGCTCGATCTCTACCCATTCACCCTCTCCACGCTTCTTCATCCAATCGAGCAGCTCGATCTCTTTGCCGACGACGCAGAAGAGATGCTCGCCCACTGTTCGCAGACCGTCGGCAGGTGTCCAAGGAAGAAAGTCATCCTCGAGACGATCAAGTACGTGATCGAAATCTCGGCGCACTATCGCCAACCGCGCTTTCAAGAGATCTGTCGTCGTCATCCGAGTTTCGACGCTAGCCCGAGTCATCGCTCACCCCTTCTTAATTTGGCCGAACGCCCGGGAGTAGACACGCCAATCCACGACCCTTGATGCGCAAGCGAAGCTGGAGGCCTGAGAGGGTCCACTGACTCCGAGTGGGCCCGAAGCCGGCTAAGTGAGCGCGACGCCCGCCGCCTGGGCGGCCTCCCGGAACCGCGCCGCCAGCGACATGACCGTTTGACGAGCATTGAGGCCACTCGGGTTGCCGGTCACCATCAGGCTTGATGGTCCGAGGTCCTCCTGCCATCCCTCGCTGGCGCGGGGTCGATTGAACGCGACTCGGTAGGCGGTTATTCCCAGGATCACCACCACCCTTGGCTTGATCGACAGCAGGCGTCTTTCCAGCTCGGCGGCGCCGAGACGAATCTCCTGATCGTCGAGCTCGTCGGCCCGAGCCGTGGCCCGATTGACCAGGTTGGTGATACCGATGCCGCGGGAGATCAGCTGCTGACGATCAACGGGGCGAAAACCGGCCGAGGCATCGATGACCGAGTCAGTCAATCCGGCCAGATGAAGGGCGGGATAGAACCGGTTGCCCCGCTTGGCAAAGTGGGCTTGGGCCGCGGCTGTCCACAGCCCGGGGTTGATGCCGACAAATAGCAGCTTGGTGTGTCGCCCGAGAAGGTCGGGAACACCTCGTCCCCGGCTCGCCTCCAGTTCAGCTCTTGTGTAACCCACAGTGTCCATCCGACTCGACCGCCGCATCTTCCTTCACCGCCAGCAGCGGTGACCGCCTCGCCGCTCGTGGCATCGAGATCGAAAGTTTCGAGCTGAGCCACCTGGCGGTAGTCCACCTCCGCTCGAAGCGGGGGGTGATCACCGCGACGGCCCAGCCGCTGCCGCGTCAGCGAAGCCAATGCGCCACCGGATCTGCGGACGACACCGCAGCCGCGAATCACTCGTTGAGGTAGGCCTCACCGAGCGGAGTAGTTCCAGCTGCTCTGGCGATGGCCTCGTCGACGGAATGGAACACGATGAGATCTTCGCGTCCGCCTCCGCCGGAGACACCGAAGACCAGGACGGGACCGACGCCCCGGGCGTATAACTTGTACTCGAGCACGTCGGGTTCGATGGTGATGGTGTCCTTGGTCAGGATGGCGTCCTCGTAGTGTCCCGCGGGAACTTCGGCCTGCTCGTCGATGCTGAGGATCTCACCGTTGTCCTCGGCTTCGCCCAGGTAGTACTCCTGGCGGTATCGCATGCCGTCAGCGGGGTTGGCGGGCATGATGATGCCGGCGAGCGCACCATCGACGCCGGCTTCAAAAGATCCCGCGGTGGTGGCGATCTCACCGTCGTCGAACTCGGCGGTGTCCTCCCCCAAGTACCAGATCGCTCCCGTGGAGTCTTGGGCGTACCAGTCGAAGGTGTCTTCGATCAGCCGCCCGTCCTCGGTGACCGTGTCCCGCACCACTCGGGCCGTGATCCCGTTTGCGATCTCTTTGGTTTCGGTGGTGACCGTGACCACTACCTCGCGTTCGTTCCCCTCCTCATCGATTTCTCGGTAGATCCACTGCGACCCGGGTGCCATCGGCCAAAAGGGGTTGTCGATGTTGATAGTGAATTCGCCAGGATCGAGATCGACCGGCTCGTCGCCTTGGGGCAAGCCGTAGGCCGATCCTGCGGCCGAGTTGGTGCCGGTTGATGGATCGGGCTCGCTGGTCTCCCTCGTGGGACCGGGGCCACAACTGACGGCGACAAGGAGAACAAGCACGATGAAGGCTGCGGTGCGGAGCGTTCGGCGAATGTCTCTCATCCTCGCCATTCTCAACCCGCATCCTGACTACGGGCTGAACCCCCGTCAGGCTGGGGTCAGGTTGGAGTCAGCTCGCGGTGCTAGCAATGGACCGGTGAAAGTCCTGTTGGTTGAGGACGACAAGAGGATCGCCTCGCTGGTGAAGAGGGGTCTCGAGGCCGAAGGGTTCACTGTGGACGTTGCTCTCGAGGGGAGAGAGGGTCTGTGGTTGGCGACCGAGGGATCCTATGAGGTGATAGTTCTCGACATCATGCTGCCTGGCAGGAATGGTTATCAGATCTGTGCCGACCTCCGAGAAGCCGGTGACTGGACTCCGGTGCTCATGCTCACCGCCAAGGATGGGGAGTTCGACGAGGCCGAGGCTTTGGATACGGGAGCCGATGACTATTTGACCAAACCCTTTTCGTTTGTGGTGCTGGTGGCTCGAATCCGTGCTCTCCTCCGGCGATCCTCGGGTAAGGGTCCGCTGTCACTCGAGGCGGGTGACCTGCTTCTGGATCCGGCGCGACGTCGCGTCTGGCGTGGTGACACAGAGCTGAGATTGACGGCACGGCAGTTCGATGTGCTGGAGTTCCTGATGCGACGCAAAGACCAGGTTGTCTCGAAGTTGGAGGTCGTCAACGGCGTTTGGGAGTTTGGGTTCGAGGGAGACCCCAACATCGTCGAGGTCTATGTCCGGCGTCTTCGGACCCGCATCGACGAGCCGTTCGATCGCCACGCGATCGAGACGGTGCGTGGTGCGGGCTACCGCCTGCGGGCTGATGGCGGATGACGCTGCTATTCCGGGGGATCCGATTCAAAGTCACCGCCGTCGCGGTGAGTGTCTTGACTCTGATTCTGGTCTTGGGCGGTGTGATCCTGGTCTCTTTTCAACGGTCATCTCTCACCGCCACGATCGACGAGGCCCTGATGCAGAGGGCCGACGACCTCAGCGCCCTGATCGACGAGGACCCTGACTCCGGTGGCACCTTCCCCGCCGGGGCCGGGGAGGGTCTCGCCCAACTGGTCACCGCCGATGGGAGGGTGCTCGCTTCCACGCCGAACCTCTCCGGTGCAGGACCGTTGCCGCTCGAGGTTCCGATGGGGGATTCTGACCTGATTCGGACGACGTCGGGTCTCGGGGTCGACGATGACTCGTTTCGATTGCTCACTCGACCCGTGGGCGACGAGATCTACCTTCATGTGGGGAACGAATTCGAAGTCGTGGCTGAGGCAGCGGAATCGCTCATCGGCCTTTTGGCCATCGTCCTTCCCCTCCTGATTCTGGTCTCGGCTGGGCTCACGTGGGCGATGGTGGGAAGGACGCTGCGCCCGGTCGAACAGATCCGGGCCGAGGTCGCCGAGATCGAATCGGGCGCACTCCACCGGCGGGTACCCAGGCCGGGGACCGGCGACGAGATCGACCGTCTGGCCGAGACGATGAACGAGATGCTTGCTCGTCTCGAAAGCTCCATCGTGAGACAGAGGAGGTTCGTGGCTGACGCATCTCATGAGCTGCGCAGCCCGTTGACCCGCATTCGTTCCGCTTTGGAGTTAGAGAGCCGCACGGGCAACCCAACCGCGGCTGGCGACGAGAAGGACCTGCTTCGTGATGTGATCGAGATGCAGCAGCTCGTCGACGACCTCCTCTATTTGGCTCGTGCCGACGAGGGAGAGGCCAAGCCCGTCCTCCAAGCAGTGGATCTCGACGATGTCGTGATTGCCGAGGGCCAGAGGCTCAGAGCAGACAACCGAGTGCACGTTGACCTGCGTGGCGTTTCGGGAGCGCTCGTGAATGGTGACCCGGTCCAGCTTCGCCGGGCGGTTCGTAATCTTTTGGAGAACGCACAGCGTCACGCCAAAGAGCACGTGGCCGTCTCGCTGAGCGAGCAAGAAGGCGAAGCGGTTCTCGTCGTTGCAGACGATGGTGGAGGGATTCCGGAAGCCGACTTCGAGCGTGTATTCGAGCGGTTTACCCGTCTGGATGATTCCCGTACGGCGCACACGGGTGGTTCGGGTCTCGGTCTGGCGATCGCGCGCGAAATCGTCCAGAGTCATGGGGGCACTCTCAAACTGGCTCGATCCGGGACGATCGGAGCTTCCTTCGAGGTCCGCCTGCCACTCGCTCAATAGCAAGGGATCGTGGAGTGACGAAAGCCGGTGTCAGGCTGCAGTCAGCCTCTGTTTGCCAAAATCGGGCGACTGAACGCCGCACCGCTCCTTTGAGGAGAACGTGTGAGATCTATTGAGAAGTCGTTGGTAGCCGCCGTGGCGCTCGCCCTTCTGGCCATATTCGGCGGAGTCGCCCTCGCCGGGAATGACGATGCGAACGCAGCAGAGGGCGAGGTCACCGACACCGAAGTGGGGGACGAGGAGAGCTATTACGAGGTCGAGGTCACCCTCGACGATGGGAGCCAGGTCGACGTCCAACTCGACGAGGGCAACGTTGTCAGCGAGGAGCGTGAGACGGAACCCGACGAGAACGATTCCGAAGGCTGGACCGATCCTCCCGAGGCCGTCCCCGATGAGGATTCAGGCGCCAATGACGTCGCAGAGGACGTGGGCGAAGCTCCGAACGTGGCTATCAGCGGCGACGCGCTGACCAGGGCATCGGACAAGGCGCTCGATATAGTTGAGCAGGAGCTGGGTCAAACGGGCACGGTCACCGAGACCGAAGTGGGTGACGAGGAGAGCCATTACGAGGTCGAGGTCACTCTCGACGATGGAAGCCAGGTCGACGTCCAACTCGACGAGACCTTCAACTTCGTCGGATTCGACTGATCCCAAAACCCCAGAGCAGATCTCCCAAGAGGAGACGCGGTCAACGCCGCGGTCGTGACGCAACGAAATAGGCGACAGAGCCGGATGGAATCAGGACCTCTGCCTCCTCAAAGGAATCCTCCAGCATCGCTCGCAGACCCTCGACATCGTCGCCGCGGTTGTCGAATGCGCCTTGGAAGTTGGCCACGCGAAGGAAAATGTGCGCTAACCGTGTGTGGTCGGCGGAAAAACCAAGAACCGTTCCCCCGAACAGGACGCCATCTTTGGTCAGCACTGCGGCAATGTGTTCAATGGCCCGCGCCTTTGCTGGCATCGGTCCTGGCAGGCAGTGGATCACGTGGACCAAGGCTGCGGAATCGAATGGTCCCTCCAAGGGCAAGGGCTCGAGCACGTTTCCCCTTACCATCGTCGGCGCCCATGCCGCCAGCGTTTCGGCACAATGCTCGAGGACGCTGGGATTGGGATCGAGAAGGGTTATATGGGTGTTTTTTGGAGGGCGGCTCTCGACGATGAAGTAGCCCGTCCCTGGCCCGATGTCCAAATGGCGACGCCCCATGTGCTTCCGGTACAGGTTGAGCCCAGGCTCGGCTCCCGTCTTCCAGACGCGCGGGGCCATGAACCACACCCATTGGTCATATTTCTTCAGAAATCGGGGCGTGTAATCCTTGAAGCCTTTGTATCCAGGGTCTCGCGGGTCCAATGCTTGGTGTACGTCCTGTTTTGGCAGGGCCGGTCGGATGCGGGTCGAACCAAGCCATGTCCTTCCTCGCATCGCGGTGTCCAGTCGAAATTAACCCGCTCGTCGCCGATGGAGCCGTCGAGTGATGGGTGGAATCGGTCCATACGTCATCGGAGGCGGTAGTCGGCCAGAATGGAGCCGTCGTCGAAACGACGGGTGGTTATCGAGAGCGAGGTCGACCCGCGCTCCCTCCGGGTGGGCTGAGGCGCGCCACGGGGCTAGCCTCCACTGACGATCGACCGATCACGGTCGGTTTGCCTTCATCGTTCGCACCACTGCCGGGTTGAACCTTCGCTCCAGCCGGGTGCGGGGTTCGGGGACTTTGGATCAGCCGCCTGCGTGTCGACCTTTCAACGAATAGGCGCGGTGGCCTGGTCGACGCGTTCGATGACCTCGGCGGGGAGAGGGCCGGCTGCGGCGGCGGCTAGGCATTCGGCCAGCTCGAACCGGTTCTTCACCCCGAGCACCACCGTGTCGACGCCCTCCATCGAGATCGCGTACCGATGAGCGAGGGCCGCGGCCGAATCGCCCAACTCGGCGGCGACCCGGCGGAAGGGGCCGGCCCGTTCGAAATCGAGGCGGACGGGATGATCGAGGGGAAGATCGCGATCGAGGCGATCGGTGAGGGCGCCCGCCTGGACGGCCCGGATTCCCATCACCCCGACGCCGGCCTGCTGGGCCTGGACGACGAGTTGACGCGGCCCGGTGGAGGCGGGGGTCCAGCTCATGTCGCCAGGGGAGTCGATGGCGTTGGCCACCATCTGCGCCACCTGTGGGGTCGGTTGGGTCGCGAAGACGGCATCGAGGACTTCGGGGAACTGGACCGCGGTGATCCCCCAGGCACCGACCCTTCCCCCGTCGACCAGCTTCTGGAGCGCCGGTCGGGCGGCCTCCTCGAACAGCTCGAGGGGAGTGGTCCAGGCCTCCCGTTCCGGATCGGGCCGGGGAACGATCTGGCTGTGGAGCAAGAGCACATCGACGAAGTCGAGGCGGAGCCTTTTGAGGCTCGCCTCGAGGGAAGCGATCAACTTCGCTTCGACCTCGATGGGGTCGTGGCCGACGTGGTGTTTGGTCGACACCCTGACCCCGTCGGGAAGCCGGCCGGCAAATGCCGAGCCCACAACCTCCTCGGCTTCTCCGTCCCCGTAGCTGGGGGCGACATCGATTAATGAGATCCCGCCCTCGACCGCAGCCCGCACCGTAGCTATTGCCTCGTCACGGCTGGTCGGCCCCCATACTTGGCCGATCCCGCCTCCACCGAGGGTGAGGACACTGACCGGCCACAACGACCCCAACATCCTGCTCTCCATGAGGGTGTCCTTCAACGCGAGCGAGGTCACCTTATGGATCGACCGTGTCTAGTTGGAGATGATCGGAGTTCCCGAGAGAGGTGGCGGCCGAACCTGATCTACCCGGGGTCGACAAAACCACCCTCGAGCGGCAAGCCGGCATCTTCCCAGTCGATCAGGCCACCGGCATAACGTCGAACTCTGCTGTAACCACGGTCGATGAGCGCCCAATAAAGGGCAACACTGGCCAGGCAGTCGACGTTCGAGCAATAGACCACGACCTCTTCACCGGGATCAACTGCGGCGTAGAGCTCTTCGGGGGTGTCGAAGTGGAGGGATCCGGGAATGTGCTTGGCTTCGAATGCCCATCGATTGAGGGCCATGATCAATCTGACGGGCTCACCGGATTCGAGCTTTTTCTTCAGCTCTTCACGGGAGATCGTTGCTAATGGCCCTCTATCCCGAGCGGCTAGGGGGTGCGAAAGCTCAGACACGTCGGCCGCCAGCTTCATCATTTTCGGACATTACGGGGATGCTCCCGCCGGGCAGCGACTCAGGAGGCGCAGTTGAGAGCGTCCGGGCAAACTCACCGCAGGCGATAGTCGAGGACCACGGAGCCGTCGTTGAAACGACGGGTGGAATTGAGTGCGAGGTCGAGCCGGGCTCCATCGGGAAGGGCTGGGGTCCCGCCGCCGACGATGGCGGGGACCACCCGGAATATGTAGCGGTCGACCAGACCGGCTCGGATGGCTTCGGCCGCCAGAGTGGCGCCGGCAATGGAGATATCTCGCTCGGCTTCGGCTTTCATGGTCCGCACCACCTCCGGGTCGAATTTCCGCTCCAGGCGGGTGCGGGGTTCGGAGACACTGTCGAGGGTGGAGGAGTACACCACCTTGTCGGTCTCTTTCCATGCCTCGGCGAACTCGCGCTGGACCGGGGGGAGATCGTCGAGGTCAAAGGAGTCCCAGACCCTCATCGCCTCGTACATGCGACGACCGCAAAGCAAGGTTCCGACCGAACGTTGGCGCTCGTTCCAGAAGGCATGGGCGTCGTCGGAGGGCTCGGACCA
>DATEDN010000060.1:0-5565 GCA_035281645.1 Acidimicrobiia bacterium
GTGGTAGTGGTGATCGGCGTGTTAGTAGCTGTCGGAGACGAGGTTGTGGTGGGCGATGATGTTGTGCGAGCCGGCTCGGTCGTAGTTGGAGTTTCCGTCATGGAATTGTCAGCAGAGGATTCTTCGGTGACGTCTGCAGTGGTGACTCGTCGGGGCCGTCGATCGAGGATATTGAACGGATCTGATTGCTGGACTTTGGTGACCGGATCCTTGAGCTCCAGCGCATCGGGAGCATCCTCAAAAAGCTTGGTGGCGTCGGAATCCGGCACAAGCGTCATCGTCGCTAGTTGTTCTTGCCGATCGTTAGCTACCGCTATGGCGAGCCCGACCGCAAGCAGCGAGCACACAATTCCCGCTACGAATAGGTAGCCACGCTGAATCTCAACCTCCCACTGCCCAGACAGTCGGGATTTACCCCAACCAGTGGGTTCTAATCGCCTACGTTGCTAACTGGTAATTGGGGACTGCGAGCCCGTCGACCCACCCCCATCGGATTCGAGGCCCTCAGTCAAGGTCGACCAGGGGAGAAGGGCACATTTGATGCGGACCGGATAGCGCCTGACTCCCTTCAGAGCCTCCAGATCTCCAAGTCCGAACTCACCGTTCTCGCTCTCGCTGGTCAGCATCTCCTGAAAGCGATTGGCCAGGCTTGTGATCTCCTGCCGGTCGAGGCCTTTGATGGCCTCGCTCATCATCGAGCCTGAGGATTGGCTGATCGAGCAGCCATGGCCCCGAACCGAGATGGCAGCGATCTTCTGCTCGTCGAAGTCGAGTTCGATGGTCACCTCGTCACCACAAAGCGGATTGACGCCCTCGGCGGTCACCTCGGGAGTACTCAACGGTTCTCGGTTTCGCGGGCTCCGATAGTGATCGAGGATCACTTCCCGGTAAAGCTCTTCTAAAGCCATTCAGATCCCAAACAACCGGGCGGCCTCTTCTAGTCCCGAGACCAGGGCGTCGATGTCGTCGGTGTTCGAGTACACAGAGAAGGAGGCCCGGGCCGTGGCTGAGACGCCGAGAGCCCGCATCAGCGGCTTGGCGCAATGGTGTCCGGCTCGTACCGAAACCCCTCGCTGGTCGAGAATCGTCGCTAGGTCATGGGGATGGATATCGCCGAGAGTGAAACTGATGGCACCGCCGCGTTCCTCGTTGGCGGCCGGCCCATAGATCCTCAGGCCCTCGAGTTCCGACAAGCGCTTGACGGCATAGGCGGTGAGCTCTTGGTCGTGTTGGGCGACCCGATCCATACCGATCTCAGTCAGGTAGCGAAGAGCGGCGGTGAATCCCACCGCTTCGATGATCGGCGGGGTCCCGGCCTCGAAACGGTGCGGGACCCTGGTCCAGGTGGAATGGTCTAATTCGACGTTCGAGATCATCTCTCCACCGCCTTCCAGAGGCTCCATCTCCTGAAGCCGCTCGGGGCGGCCCCAAAGCACTCCGATCGCCGTCGGGCCTAAGGCTTTGTGGGCGGAGAAGGCGAGGAAGTCGATGCCCAGATCGGTGACATCGACCGGGCGATGAGGAACGAGCTGGGCGGCGTCCAGGACCACCATGGCCCCGGCGGCGCGGGCGGCGTCGGCCATCTGTCGGATCGGGGGAATGGTGCCAAGGACGTTCGACATTCCGGAAAAGCTGACGATGGCCGGCTCTTTTTCGAGCTGGTGCTGGAAGTCTTCGAAGTCGAGGGTGAAATCGGCGCTTAGGTCCACGTAGTCGAGGTGCGCACCAGTTCGAGCCGCCACCATCTGCCAGGGGACGATGTTGGCGTGGTGTTCGAGCTGGGTGAGCAGAATCCGCTGTCCCTCCCGGAGGTGAGTCCCGCCCCAGCCGGCGGCGACCATGTTGAGGCCGGTGGTCGTCCCGCGGCAAAGGATCACCTGATCGGGACGCGGGGAGCCGATGAAATTTGCGGCGACTGAACGGGCCTCCTCGTAGAGCTCGGTCGATTGGGTCGATAACCGATAGGCACCGCGGTGGACGTTGGCATAGGTGCTCCCGCCAAACTCGTGCATTGCGTCGAGGACCACTTTCGGCTTGAGGCTGGAGGCGGCCGAGTCGAGGAAGTGCCCGGCGCCAGAGGCGAAGGCCGGAAAGTCATTGCGAACCTCGAGCATGGCTTAGACCTTGAGCTCAGTCTGGTGCTGGGCCCTGATGCCGTCGTATCCCTCGGCTTCGAGCCGACCCGCCAATTCGGGCCCGCCCGTCTCGACCAGCCGTCCGTCGAGGAGGATATGGACGACGTCGGGGGTGATGTAGTCGAGCAACCGCTGATAGTGAGTGATGATCAGGAATCCTCGCTCCGGTCCGGTGAGCTTTTTGACCCCGTCGGCCACCGTGCGGAGGGCGTCGATGTCGAGCCCGGAGTCGGTCTCATCCATGATCGCCAGTTCCGGCTCCAAAACCGCCATCTGCAGGACCTCGTTGCGCTTGCGTTCGCCGCCGGAGAAACCTTCGTTGAGATAGCGGTCGGCAAAACCCGAAGACATCCCGAGGGACTTCATCGCCTCCATCACCTTGAGGCGCAGTTCGAGCACGGAGAGGTCGATCCCGGTCCGATTGGTAAGAGCCTGACGGAGGAATTGCACAACCGACACACCGGGAACTGCCTCGGGGTTCTGAAAGGCGAGGAAAAGCCCTCGCCGGGCTCTTTCATCGGCCGGCATGTGGGTGATGTCCTCCCCCAGGAACAGAATTCGCCCCTCGGTCACCTGGTACTGGGGATGCCCCATGAGGACATTGGCCAGGGTCGATTTCCCGGATCCGTTGGGGCCCATGATGGCGTGGACCTGCCCGCGCTCGATCTCGAGGTCGATGCCGTTGATGATCGGGATTCCGGCGGCCCCGGCATGGAGATTTTCGATACGGAGGAGGGTCTCGCTCACAAGGGAAGGCTACCTACGGCCCCGATTACCGCAGCCGCCGACGTTCGCCGGCAACATCGAAAGGCAAACCCTTTCGAATCAAGTCAAATTCTTGGCAACCTCGACAAATCGGTCGAGGCCATCGGCATCCTCCAGACGAAGCCACTGCAAGTAGTACTTCTCCACGCCGACATCGGCAAGCGAGGAGAGCTGCTCCTGCACCTGCTCCACGGTGCCGTATGGCACGCCGTTTGTGTCCCAGCGCTGTCGCAACTCGGGTATTTCGATCCCTCGCATCTTGGCTCCATCGCCCAGCAGTCGGTCGAGCTCGTTCTCGTTTTCGGCCACCACCGCCGGTCCCATGACGGAGACGACAATGGCATCGGGGTCTCGGTCTGCTTTGGCGGCCGCTTCTCGCATCCGCTCGACTTTCGGCCCAATAACCTCGGCGCGGTTGACGAAGTGGTTGTACTCGTCAGCGAAGCGACCGGCGAGGGCAGGAGTCTTCTCGGGACCGCTGCCACCGACGATGAGGCGGAGACCCGTCGGTCGGGGGAGCGAGTCGGCGGTCGTTTGGTAGTAGCGGCCTGCGAATTCGCCTCCGGTGAATGCGGCCCGAAGGTAATGGAGCCCTTCTTCGAGGCGGTCAAATCGCTCGCGCCATGGCGGGAACGGGATGCCGTAGCTCTCGTGCTCGGCGTCCATCCAGCCGGTCCCCACTCCGAGATCGAACCTCCCGTTCGACATCTGGTCGAGAGTCGCCGCTGCCTTGGCGATCACCGAAGGATGGCGAAAGGTGATGGGGCTCACGAGCACTGTCAGACGAATCGCGGTCGTCTCCCGGGCCAGACCGCCCAGGCTGGCGAATGCTTCCGTAGCGGCTTGGGGCTTATCTCCCGACCAGTAGAAGTGGTCCGAACGAGCGAAAGTCTCAAAGCCCACCTTTTCAGCCAGATGGGCTGCGGCCGACAACTGGGCATAGGTACCGCCGAGCTGGGGCTCGGTCATCAAAGCAAATCTCATGGCGGCACCGTACTAATGAGAACTAGGGACGGAGCGACCAGACTTGGCCAGAGTTGTCCACGGCGGCGGCGGTCTCCGAACCGCCGATCACATAGACGATTTCACCAACGGCTACCAGTGGCACTCCATGAAGTGGAATCGGAAGTGGTTCTCCCGGCAACCAGGCGCCCTCCATCATGATTTCGGTCGAGGCCAGAGCCCTGGTTGGAGAGAAGACTTCGCCTCCGGCAACCACGATCCTTTCGCCTACCACGGTGGCACCGAATCCTGAGCGGGCTTCGGCCATCGCCGGCCCCGACGACCAAGCGCCGGTGACGGGATCGAACACTTCGACCGTGTTCAGCATCTCCTCACCCCACCGGCCACCTAGGACCCACAGCTTTTCATCGAACGTGACCGCGGCGAGGTGCTCGCGAGGCTGCGCCATGTCGGCCAGGCTTTCCCATGAGTCGGCTCCGAGGTCGTAGGCGAAAAGACCGGTTCCCCGAGGCACGCCGCCGACGACATAGATGACGCCACCGATAACCGCCGCCGCTCCCGCTCCCACGGGCTCGGGCAGGCCGGCGATTTCGGTCCACCCTCCTCCGAGGTCGAAAACCCAGGAGGTGGCGACCGGATTGAAGCCAGAGCCGTCCATGCCGCCCAGGTGGTAGATGCGACCATCGAGGACCGCGGCCATCGAGTGGTGGCGTGCGGCTGGGAGCGACATCACCGATTCCCAACCATCGCTTCCCTTATCGTGTCGCTCGACCGAATCGGTGGCTCCGGTTCCCTGGGGATTCAAGACGAGGCCGCCCATGGTGTAAATCGTGTCGCCGAGAACCGCGGCCGGGTTCTCGGAGCGGGCGACCTCCAAGCTCGGTGCAGGTTGCCAATCTGACGATCCAGCTGAAGTCGCAGCCCCCTCTCCGCTGCAGGCCACCACAACCGCCAGCAGGCCGAGGATGGCTCGTCGCGACGCGATTAGTTGCTCCTGCTGGCCTCGAGGTAGGGCCGAATCCTGGTCTCGAGTTCGTCAAGATCGGTGGTGCCAGCCTGGAGATAGAGACGACTGATCCCGAGGGCTTCCAACTCGAGGAATCGATCTTTGATCCGATCGGGCGTTCCGAATGGAGTTCCCCGCGCTGTGAGCCGCTCCTCAAGAGTCCCTGGCTCCCGATCGTATTCGACGGCGGCAGCCTCGAGCACCCGTCGGTAGGTTGGCTGATCGACGCCGGCGATAGGCGTGGCCACGAACGACAACTTGATGCCCTGCGGATCACGACCGGCCTTCTCAGCCGCTCGATGGCATCGGCGGATCCTCTTTTCCAGATCGTCATAGGGCTTGGGAAAGAGGTTGTACTCGTCGCAGTAGCGTCCGGCCAGGTCGGGAGTCTTGTTTGCTCCCGATCCCCCGACGAGCAGCGGAACCTCAAAGGACGGATGTTGATCAAACTCCTGGAGGCGGTAGTAGTTGCCCTCGAACCCTTCCCTTCTCTTGAGCGCGCTTAGGTAGGCGAGCTGTTCCTCGAGCATCTCGAAACGGGAGCCACGGGCCGGAAAGGGAATACCGAAGAGGGTGTGCTCCTCGACCAGCCAACCTGTTCCGAGTCCGAGCGTGAAACGAGGACGACCGTTTCGTTTCGACATGTCGGAGAGCGTGACGGCCATCTTGGCGTGGACGGCAGGATGGCGGAAAGTG
>DATEDN010000061.1:0-4796 GCA_035281645.1 Acidimicrobiia bacterium
CGGCCAGCAAGGCGCTGAGGAGGGCGATGCCAGCCCGAGAAGGTTGGATCAGGCGCAGAGCCAGATCCCAGGAGCCCATGGTTCTCTTGGTCAGAAGTGGCCAGAACCAGCGCCTGGCCACCTGACGCCGCCCGCTCTGCCAGCGAGCTCGCTGATTCGCCGCTACATCGGCTGAGACCGGCTTTTCGTCGGACACCCGCAGATCGTGGAGCCAGTGGACCGAGAATCCGGCCAAGAAGCATCGGACGCCCAGTTCCTGGTCCTCTACCAAGCTGGTGCCGAACCCGCCCGACTCTTCCAACGCTCGGGCGGTGAGACACATCCCCGTCCCTCCCAGATCGGCCGGCCAGCGGAGGTTGGTGCGGGCCAGTTGCACCATGCGGTTTGAGGCCCAGTAGCTGAGGGCAGAGGCGGTGGAGATGACGGACTGCTCGGGGTTGGAAACGTCGAGATACGCCTGCAGCACCTGGTGTCCCAAGCCGAGCTCCTCCCCGAACCGGGAAAGAAGGTTCGGCGGCACGAGATTGTCGGCGTCGATCACCACCAGCGCCTGATCAGAGGAAAGCGGCCTTTGGTCGAGAAACCAGCCGAGGGCCGCCCCCTTGCCGTCGGGTCCCTGCTCGCGCTCGAGGACCATCGCCCCTGCCACCTTGGACACGGCGGCGGTGGCGTCGGTGCAACGGTCGGCCAAAACCCAGAGTTCGTCTCCGGGACGCAGCTGGGCACGCAGATCCTTGATCGGCCGGGCGATGACGCGCTCCTCGTTGTAGGCGGGGATCACCACCCGAAAGGGGCGCCGCTCGATCGCCGGCCCCGGCGAAGGACGTGGATTTCTCCAACCGGCTAAGGCAATGGCCAGGTTGTAAAGGCCAAGCCCGGCCACGATGATCTCAAGGACCAGAAGGACACCCCGTACCATTGCTCGCGAGGTTATGAGCAACCGCTACGGATTCCCGCCCAAGTCGATTGCGGTGGTGCTGGGGACCCGTCCCGAGATCGTCAAGCTGGCTCACATCATTTTGCTGCTGGAAGAAGCGGCCCTCGTGGTCCATACCGGCCAGCACTACGACCCCAATCTCTCGGAGGTCTTCTTCCGCGACCTCGGACTTCCCACGCCCGATCTCTTCCTTGAGATCGGGGGGATCTCGCGGGGAGAGCAGATCGGGTCTGCCACGACTTCGTTGGATGGATTGCTGGCGGAGCACCAACCTCGAGCGGTGGTGGTCCAGGGCGATACCAACTCGGTGGCGGCAGGCGCCCTGGCCGCCAATGCTCGCGGCATATTCCTGTGTCACATTGAGGCCGGACTGCGGAGCGGCGATCGACAAATGCCGGAGGAACACAATCGCATCATCACCGATCATCTGAGCGATCTCTGTTGCGCCCCCACCGAGACCGCGGTGGCGAATCTGGCGGCGGAAGGGATCGACGCCAGCCGAGTGACCCTTACCGGCAACACCGTGGTCGAGGCGGTGCGGGGCCTCATGCCAGCCAACCGGGCCGAGGTCCTCAACCGATTCGGAGTCGAGTCCGGTGAGTTCGTGCTCGCCACGTTTCACCGCCCCGAGAACGTCGACGACCCCGACCGCTATGCCACGATCCTCAACGAGCTGGCCAACCTGCCGTTGCCAGTCATTCTCCCTCTGCACCCACGATCGGTTGCCCGGGCGGAAGCATTCGGATTGGGAACCCTGTTGGAAAAGCTGCGGGTCACAGAGCCGATCGGCTACCGGGATTTCCTCGCCCTCGAAGCCGAATCTGCCTTGATGGTCTCGGACTCCGGCGGGATCGCCGAGGAGGCCTCGCTGGTAAAGCGGCCATTAGTTGTGGTCCGCAACTCCACTGAGCGCCCCGAGGTGATGGGTACCTTCGCTGTTCTCGTCCAAGCCGGACCTGCAATCGGCGATGAGTCGCGGCGGCTCCTCGACGCGGGCTGGTCCCAACTCGTCGACATTCCTTCGCCTTACGGCGATGGCTCCGCCTCCCATAAGTCCCTCGAAGCATTGGCTTCTGCCCTCTAGTCGTTAGATTGCCCGGTCCATGAGGGGGAAATCCTTTAGCCGCTGGTTGCTGTTCGCCGGTTTGATGTCCCTCACCCTCGGTGGGACTCTGCGGGCTAGCGCCGAGCCGGCAGTAGCCGTCGCGACCAATCAGATCATTGCCGGCCTCTACGCGCCCCAGCAGTGGTACTCGCGAGCCCACATAAACGAAGTCAACAACGCATCTTCAAAGAAGGTATCTATCGGCGGGATCTGGTTCGACGTCACCGACATCACCGACAATCTCTCCTATCTCCTCGAGGAGATCTGGTCTGTCGAAGCGACTCCGTTTGTAAATATTCATGTTCCCGGGACAGCAGCCGAGATAGCGGCCGGTGATTTCGACGGGCGAATCGCCAGTATGGGCGCCGCTTTCGACGCCTGGCTGGCGAGAGGCGGCGGCCGTTCGGTGATGCTGGCTCCGATGCCGGAGATGAACGGGGACTGGATCCCGTACGGAATGGATCCTGCCAATTTCCGCCCTGCTTTCCGTCGCTTCGTGGATGTCACGAATCGCAATGGGAGCCCGGACTGGAACGTCCGCTGGGTTTTCGCCCCGAATGGTTGGTCCACCCCGCCTCGCCGCATGGTCGACTACTACCCGGGCGCCGATGTTGTCGATCTAGTCGGGATTTCGGCTTACAACTGGGGCACCAATGTTCCCGGGGGTCGGTGGACAACAGTCGAAGAAACGATGGGCGGCGCCCTCGACGAGGCGCGAACGTTTGCCCTTGACAAGCCATTCCTAGTTTCGCAAACAGCGAGCTCGCCCTTTGGTGGGGACAAGGAGGCTTGGATCGCCGAGATGTTCACGCATCTGGCGAACGATCCCAACGCCGTCGGATTCATCTACTTCAACATTGACAAAGAACGCGATTGGACCATCTGGAAAGGTGGATTCGTCAGCGACGGATGGCAATACGGGATGGGTCTCGATTCCACCGTCTACAAATGGCCCCTCTCCGACTGGTTCGTGCCTGGGCAGCTGACGGTCGATCCTCTGCCTCCTTTTACCGGCACGTTTTGGGATGACGAGCGCTCACGGTTCTCGAATGAGATCGAGTGGTTGGTGGGCCAGGGAATCACAATCGGTTGTGCCGAATTTCGATTCTGCCCTCTCGACCCGGTCGATCGGGGGCAAATGGCCAGCTTCCTAACCCGCTCGCAGGCGTTACCAGTCCCGACCATCGATTACTTCGTCGATGACGCGTTTTCTGGTCACGAGGATGCAATCAACGCGTTACGACACTATGGAATCACGTCCGGTTGCTCCGCATCGGCCTACTGCCCTTACGAACTGACCACCCGAGCTGAGATGGCGAGTTTCCTGGTGCGGACTCTCGCACTGGCCCCCTCGATCACTGACTACTTCACAGACGATACTGATTCAATCCACGAGGCCGATATCAATGCCCTTCGAGAATCGGGCATCACGACCGGGTGTACCGCAACGTTGTACTGCCCAACTTCAACCATTACCAGAGAGCAAATGGCCGCGTTCTTGTTCCGGGCGTTTGGAAACTAGGTCGACAGAGCGAAGACGCTTGTGACTGAAGTGACGTTCGAGTAGGGATTGGTGTCGAGACGCGTGCCCCCGTTGCCATCGAGATCGGGAAGCGAGAGCCCTTCCAGCGCACTCTCGAACTGATCTAAGGATTCAGTTCCGCCTCCATTGACATTGAATTGATCGTTCGCGTCATAACTCAACCGGTAGTAGTTCGAAGTCCCGACTTGGACGACATCAATCGTATTGGCTCCCCCATTAGTGGCGATGAGGTCGAATTGCACTGAACCCGTCAACTCGGGGCCGGTTTCTACCCAGTAATGAGTGAGATCAGCAACAGCGCCGAAGTTGAGATCGCCTGGATCTGACAAATCGCCGTCGCCGTTGCGATCCACTCGAGCGTCAATTAGATCGGCGGTGCCGTCAAGAGCAACGGTATAGCCGAAGCCAGCAACACCGGCGCCGTTGGTCGAGGCCACGGTGCTCTGTCCCGAGGTGGATTGGAAGCTGACGAGGGCGCCAACAACGGGTTGGTTGTTGCCGTCACGAACCGTGATCGAAATTGAGGTGAAGGTACCGATCAAGGTGCTTACCTCGCTCTGGGAAAGTGAGGCCGTCGTCACGGGTGGACCAGCCTCGTCCCAGGTGACGGTTCCGCTGTCGTCGAATTCATTCGTGCCATCGTCCTGGTTGTCACGGTCCCGGTCCCAGAAGGCCGTGACGTTGTCAACGATGGCCTGATCGTCACCGGTGGTCGGGTCGTTGGGCCCTAAATAAACGAGAGTCGCACTCCCGTCAGAAGTGGTAGTAATGGTCTGAGAAAGAACGGTTGTGGTCCCTCGACGGACAACGAAGCGAATGTTCTGGTTTCCAAGGCTTACGTTGGCTCCGCCCGCACCGGTGAGTTGCGCCTTGACCGAGGCATTGGTTCCGAAGGTATGGTTGAGGTTGTCGGGAAGGCTGAGCCCGGTGGGAGTCGGGCCCCAGGTGAGCTGGATATTTCCTTCCCCCCGAACATCCTGTTGGTCGAAGGTCTCACCGTTCTCCCCAACCCAGGCATAGATCGTGTCCGTCTCGGTTGTACTGGTGTGGGTGAGGTTCACGGTGACAACCCCCTGGCCGTTGGTTTGGGGATCGTTGTTATCGATCACGCAATTGGTTCCGGTGGCGGCGTCACCGCCGTTGATGCGGGCGTCGTTGTCGAGGACACAGCGGCCGCCGTTGTCGAGGGAAGCAGCCACGAAAACGTCGAC
>DATEDN010000062.1:0-17199 GCA_035281645.1 Acidimicrobiia bacterium
CCAGGATTGCCTCGCCCACCTGGGAGGCGGCGAGAAATCCACCCGAAGTCTCCACCAGGAGAACGATCCGATCGAAGGCATCCCGGGTGTCGGCGGCCTGGAGTTGGATCGAACCGTCGTAGATCACCTGGCGGTTGTCAACGGCCGGGACTCCCACTCCGCCCTTGTCGCCTTCCTCAGCGGCGGGCGGGGCCGTGGTGTTGGGCACAGCCGTCTGGATCACCGTCAATTCATCTGTGAAGGGCGCCTGCGAATTCGCCCCACATGCCACGAGCAGCAGCCAGAGAGCAATCACCGAAAGAGTGGCCCGTTTCATCAGCTTCCTTTCCTAAGGCTGCGAGTGCTCGCATTGCCGCTTGGACGAGAGCCGGCTGCTGCCGGTTCCACGAGAAAGACTTGGCGGAAAGGGGCTAGCGACTCAATCCGGGATCACCCGGATAATTCTGAATGCAGAAACATGCGGAATCCGCAACCCAGAACCCTAGGTTTCGTTTAGGCGAGACCGAGGCGCTGCTGGCGGCGGCGCTGGCCCCAGAGGAAGAGCAGCATCACCGTCACGGTCACCACGAAGATCACCGTTCCCCACACATTCACCTGGGCGGGGATCCCCCGTCGGGCCGCCCCCCAGACGTATAGGGGGAAGGTCTGGACGCTTCCCGCCGTGAAGTTGCTGATCACGAAGTCGTCGAAGGAAAGAGCAAAGCCGAGCAGGAAGGCGGCGAAGACTCCGGGCAGGATCATCGGCAAAGTCACCCGTCGGAAGGTCTGCCACTCATCGGCATAGAGGTCCATCGCCGCCTCTTCCAAATGCCGCTCGAACCCGACAATCCGCGCCCGAACGGTCGCCACTGCATATGAAATGTTGAAAAGAACGTGGGCGATGAGCAAGGTAATAAAGCCTGTGCCTGCCCGCATCGCAACGAATAGAGCTAGCAGGGAGGAGCCCATGACGACCTCGGGGGTCGCCATCGGCATAAAGAGGGCGACGTTGGTGGCGGCCCGGCCTCGGAAGCGATAACGAACCAGGGCCAACGCGATCAGGGTGCCGAGCACGGTGGAGAAAAAGGCGGAAAGGAAGGCGATCAACAGACTGGTGCCGAGGGCCCTGGGTATCGCCGGAACCCGGAACGGATCAAGCCAGTGTTCAAAGGTAAAGCCCTGCCAGCGGACATTGAAGCGGCCCTGCAAGTCGTTGAATGAGAACATGATCACGAGCAACACCGGCATGAACAGATAAGAGAGGCCTGCGATGAGGTAGGAAGGCAGGACCCAGCCGAATTTCGACTTCTTCACGTCACCAACTCTTCGGTGCCCACCCGGCGGACGTAAAAGACGACGAGGAACACGACCACCGCCATGAGGGCCACCGAGATGGCCGCCGCCGACGGGTAGTCGATCACGTTCAAGAACTTGCTCTCGATGACGTTGCCAACCATCGCCGACTGCGGGTTTCCGAGGAGTTCGACTTCGACATAGTCGCCGGCGGCGGGGATGAAGGTGAGCAAGGTACCGGATATGACTCCGGGAAGGGAGAGGGGCCATGTCACCTTCCAGAACGACACAAGTGGGCCCCCGTACAAGTCGGCGGATGCCTCAAGCAACGCTTTGTCCATTTTCTCTAGGGCGACGTATATGGGGAGCACCATGAAGGGCATGAGGTTGTAGGTGAGGCCGGCCACAACCGCGACAGGAGTGGCCAGAATTCGTCCATTGGTCGGAAGGAGCCCAATCGTCTGCAGCGTTTGGACCACTAGGCCTTCGTCAGCGAGGATGATCCGCCAGGCCAGGGTTCTGAGCAGAAATGGCACCAGGAACGGCATCAACAAGAGCACTAGGAAGAGGCTCTTGAATCTGCCGGATCGGAAGGCGATCGCATAGGCGAGCGGATAACCAATCAGCAAGGCCAATAGGGTGGCTATTCCGGCAAACAGGAGCGATCGCAGGATGTGGGCCCGATATGTTGTGAAGAGAGCCGCGTAGTTGTCCCAAGCCCAAGCGAGGTCGTATCCCCGTTCCAGCGATCCCTCCTGCAGGGACGTAATGACCAGCTGGATCAAGGGAAGGAAGAAGAACAAGAGCAGCCACAGGGCTCCGGGGAGCAGGAGCAGATAGGGGACTCTCCAATGGCGGGAGCCTATCTCCGCGGGAGTCGCGCTCACGTTGGAGCTTGCACTAGCGGTCGTCATCGCTGGCCTTCAATTGACGACGAAACAATGCTCCGGGTACCACTCCACGAACACGGAGTCGTTGGCTCGATACCTTCGGTCACCCAAGTTCTGGGTCGTCACAGACACTTCGCCGACTTGTTCGGTGTTGACCAGGTACTGAGTCGACACACCCGTGAAAGAGGCGTCAATGATCACGCCCGCCAGCCGGTTGGGAGCCTGCAGGAGCGAGTCGGCTGCGTTGAGATGGAGCTTCTCGGGGCGGACTCCGAGGTTCACTGTTCGGGCTCCGTTTGGTAACCGCGTCGGCTCGATCCACAATTCGGTTCCATCCTCAAGCGCGAGTTGTCCGCGATCACCGCTCACTACATAGGCGCTCATCAGATTGGAGGCACCGAGAAAGCCCGCCACAAAAGCGGTGCGAGGGTCTTCGTAGATCTCGTCGGGATTTCCCATCCGCTCGATTCGTCCATGGTTCATCACGGCGATGGTGTCGGACATTGTCATCGCCTCTTCCTGATCATGCGTCACGTGGATGAAAGTTATGCCGACCTCTTGCTGGATCTGTTTGAGCTCGATCTGCATCTCCTTCCTCAGCTTCAAATCCAACGCGCCCAGCGGTTCGTCCAAAAGCAATACGCGGGGATGATTCACCAACGCCCGGGCCAAAGCCACTCGTTGTTGCTGGCCACCCGAGAGCTGTCGCGGGCGGTGTCGTTCTCGCCCGGTGAGTTGGACCAATTCGAGGATCTCCCCGACTCTGGCTTTGACTTCGGTGTCGTCGACTTTGCGACGTCGCAGTCCGAAAGCCACGTTCTCAAAGATCGTGAGGTGAGGAAAGAGGGCGTAGCTCTGAAATACCGTGTTGATCGGTCGTTGGTAGGGCTTGAGGCCGGTCACGTCTCTTCCCTGGAGCCTTACTGTGCCCGAGGTTGGCTCCTCGAAGCCGCCAATCATCCGCAGCGTGGTCGTTTTGCCGCAGCCTGATGGTCCGAGCAGCGCAAAGAAGTGCCCATTTCCGATCGCGAGCGAAAGGTCCTGGACGGCGGCGAACTCAGAGAATGTTTTGGTCAGGTTGACCAACTCGACCGCGGCGCGATCGGAGGATTCCGTCATAGGCCGACCGCGGCTGCAAAGGCCTCGGTGACTGTCTGCTCCTCTTCCTCGGTGAAGGCTTTGGCCAGGAATGCATTGTCCAGAACCTCGTCGCTCGGGAACACGAGGGGTTCTTCCGCAAGAGCCGGATCGATTTCTGCCGCCGCTTCCTTGGCTCCCTCCACCGGTGACATGAAAAGGATGTAGGCGGCCAGTTCGGCTGCAATCTCAGGGCGGTAGTAGAAGTCCATCCAGGCCTCCGCATTGGCCTTGTTGGCGGCCCCTTTGATAATCATCATGTTGTCGGTCCCAATCCGGAAGCCCTCCTCCGGAAAGGCGAACCTCAAGGATGGAAAGTCGGCCTGGTTGGCGACAACATCGCCGGAATAGGCCAGAGAAATCGCCAGGTCTCCAGTTTGAAGGGCATCCAAGTAATCGTTGCCATAGATATCCCGGATCTGGCCGGAGTCAATTGCATCCTTGACTTTTTGACTGACATCGACGTAGTCCTGGACGCTGGCCGTTTCTGGGTCCTTCCCTTCCATCAAGAGAAACAACACAAGGGTGTCGTCGTAACCCTCGAGAAGGCCGACCTTGCCGGCGAACTCAGGGTCCAGCAGGTCTTGAAGGCTCGTAATCTCCCGGCCCGTCTGATCGATGTCATAACCGATTCCGGTAAAAAATGACTGCCAAGGCAAGGTGTAGTCACGGGTGGGGTCGAATGCAGGGCTCTGCAACCCAGCGACAAGGTTGCCGGCGTTCGGAACGTTGGCCTTATCGATTTGCTCCAAGTACCCCAGGCGGATCATGCGAGCCGCAAAGTGGTCGGTGAGCATCGTCATATCGATTCCGATCGGTTGACCGGCTGCCAGCTGCTGTTGGTACTTGCCGAACCACTCCTCGTTGGAGTTCACGCCTTCCGTATAAGTGACCTCGATCCCAGTTTCGGCGGTGAACTTCTCGATCGTGGGGTAGCTCTGACCGTCCTCGCTGATGTCGATGTATTCGATCCAGTTGTCGACCACGAGGGCTCCGCCCCCGTTGGTTCCGGTCGTCCCGGCACCTCCCTCGCCACCACAGGCCGCTAGGAGGGCGGGTCCCCCCAGCAGCAGTACACCTCCGGCGCCAAAGCGACGCAGGAACTCTCTTCGGTCGATCCGACCTGATGCCAACAGAGACAGCAGAACGTCCCGCTGGCCGCGGCGCCCGCGGGTTTTGATTCTGGTAGTGGTCATGTTCGATACCTCCTCGAGGGCGCAAACGCCCAGTCGGCGATGATAAGAGAGTGTTCCTCCCCTCAGCGGCTAGCAGGCGGCGGCGGCGGCGAAATCGGGGTTGTCCCAAACGATCAGAGCCGAGTCCCCACCCGTGATCTCGTCGGAGAGATAGCCCTTGAGCAGGGTGACTATCCGAAATCCATTCTCCATCTGAAAGCTCAGAGTGGGGTCGTAGAGGACGCCGTCTCGCACCTTCTCCATGTATTGGGCGGTGGACATTTGATGGCGGTGGGCGGCGAAGCCCGGCATATGGCCCCCGGCGATGATTCCCCGCTTGTTGTGCCGCCGGACGAGGTCCTTCCGCGCCTCGTACAGGCGGCGGCCAATCCCCTGGCGTCGATAATCCGGATGGGTCGCCATGTCCGTCCCGTAGTACCAGGCCCCCTCGGGGTTGTGATTGCCGCATTGGTGCTCGCCGGTGATCTCGGAAATGGTGTGCTGGGGATGGTCAAAATCGAAGTCGAGGAAGATCCCCGCCCCTTGGCCCACTACCCGGTCGCCGTCGAGCACCACGAAAAATCCCGCGGGAAAGGTCCGGGCATAGGCCCTGATGTCCTCCTCCCCCAGGAGCTCGTCCGGGTCGGCATGGGGGAAGGCGGCCAGCTCGAGCGCGGCGCACTGGGCCGCCAACTCCTCGGTGAGGTTGGCGAGCCGGAGCTCGCTCATACCTTGAACTCTTCAAACTCGTTGTCCGCCGGGATCCCCCAACAAGCCAGGACTCTTCCGGTGCGCGGTTGCATCAAGACTGCCCCCGAAGACTCGGTGTGATAGGGAGCTTCGGAACGCCGGCAGATAGCACCGGGTTCCCGGGTCAGGGCCATCAGATCGGCTTCTCCGACGCTATTGATTGCCCCCAGGAACCGGGTTGCCGTCTCAAGGCGTGCCTCGGACGACGCCTGTAGATCGCGGGGTCGGGTGGCTTCGTACATCCGGGCCTCGGGATCGAGGCAGTGGTTGGTATGTACCAACGGTCGGCCTTCGAGCTTGGTGACCGCCCGATAGCCGGGCATCGCCTCGACATTGAATCCGTTGCCGGTGTCGTCAAAAAGAAGGTAGTTATGCCCCCCGGCCAGATCGGCCTCGAGCACACAGGCGAGCGCCTCATCGAGCGAAGACTGTTTCAAGGCCTTACGTACCACGAAAGGCCAAGTCACCCCGACTCGCCCGTTGGCGGCGGTGAGGTTGTTGATGCCGACCGCGATTCCGGTTTCGTTCATCCCGATTTGGCCGAGGCATCCGACCGTCGAGTAGACGAGTGCAGCGGGAGCGCCGGGAGTCTCGATCTGGAGCATGACCACGTGCTCGGTGGCGCTGTCATGCATGTCCCAGGTTTGCGCAAGCCAGCCAGCCCCGCCCGCCAGATCGTCGGGAACGATGACGGCGGTGCAGTCGTCTTCCTCTGGGACCGACGAAGACCCCGCGGCCCGCACGATGTCTACGAAGTCGGTAAACCCGCCGACGATCACCGCTTCGGGGGTGCTGATTCCCCCGGCTCGGGCCATGGCGTCCATTTCCTCATACAGATCGGGGTCGTAACGCCGGTGGGCATCCAGGGTCTCGGCGGCGAGGGCAATGGCATCCTCCGCCGTGGCGGGCCGGCCGGCCCACGAGCCGTTGCTTGCCAGCCGAACCCGCTCCTGGGTGTAGCGGCGGATCTCAGAATGAAAGGCGGCTCCGTGGACCCCACCCCGATGCTCGGCATCGCCGTCCAATTCCAGGAGGCGGATCGGCCGGTCCTTCACTCGACACCGCCGATGTAACGGGTCCGGGGCTCGAGGTATTCATGGACTCCCTCCGGACCCGACTCTCGTCCGAGCCCCGACTGCTTGACGCCACCGAAGGGCGCTTCGGGAGTAGCGACCGCCCAGTCGTTGATGGCGACCATGCCGTAGTCGAGCTCCTCGGAGAGACGGATGGCGGTATTGAGGTCGCGGGTGTGCACGAAGGCGGCCAATCCATACTCGGTGCGATTGGCCATCTCGATCACCTCGTCCACTGAGGTGAAGGGGATCATCGGCATCACTGGGCCAAAGACCTCTTCATCGTGAAGGGGGCTCCCTGGTTGGACCCCCGTCACCACGGTGGGTTGATAGAAGTAACCCTTGCGTTCGGGACGAGCGCCACCGGTCAGCACCTTGGCGCCCAATGAGGCGGTTTCCGAGACGATCCTCTCCACCCGATCGCGCTGGGTGGCATTGATCAGCGGCCCCACCGTGGTGGCAGGGTCAGTCCCATCCCCCACCACTTGCCGATCGGTGGCTTTGACGGCGGCGGCGGCAAAGTCGTCGACCATCCGCTCGTGGACGTAGAAGCGCTGCGGGGCGACGCAGACCTGGCCGGCGTTGCGAACCTTGGTGGTCACGCTCACCTCGGCCAGCTGGGCAGTATCACCGGCGTCAGGGAAGATGATCACCGGGGCATTGCCCCCCATCTCGAGCGCGAGCCGGGTGACCGTCCGCGAGGCTCCGTCCATGAGCAGTTTCCCCACCCTGGTCGAACCGGTGAAGCTGATCTTGCGGCACCTGGGATCGGCCAAGAACTCCTGTCCGATGGGCTCGGGGGCTCCGTTGACCACGTTGAGCACGCCTGGCGGCAGACCCGCGTCCGCCAAGCAGGAGGCGATCATCATCGCCGAGCGTGGGGTGTACTCGCTGGGACGGGATACAACGGTGCAGCCGGCTGCCAACGCAGAACTGATCGCCCGCGCCTGGTTGTAGACGGGGAAGTTCCAGGCAGTAATAAGGCCCACCACGCCTACCGGCCGGTAGAAGACGTCGATCCGGCGGGTCGAAATCCGGGCCGGGATCGAGCGGCCATAGATTCGCTTGCTCTCCTCGGCTGCCCATAGGAAATAGTTGGGACAGGACAACCATTCGGCTTTGGCTTGCTCGAGCGGCTTTCCCGATTCCTCGGTGGTGATGCGAGCGAACTCATCCACTCGCGCGCGAATGGTTGCCGCGGCGTTCTCGAGATATCGGGCACGGTGATATGGATTGCTATGGCTCCATTCACCGAACGCGGCATCGGCAGCGTCGAGAGCCGCCCGAGCGTCCTTCTCATCACCGAAAGGCACCTGCTCTACGGTCTCCTCGGTGGCGGGGTTGATCAGATCCCAGGTACCCCCGCTGCTGGCCTCCACCCATTCCCCCGAGATGAACTGCCCGAACTTCACTCCTTCACCCCCATTTCGAGGGCAACCTGGTCGATCGACTGTGCGACGACATCAAGCGCTTCATCGAGGAGGTCGTCGGCGATGTCAAGGGCAGGCAAGAACCGGACACAGTTCGAGTAGAGCCCGGCTCGGATAGTGATGACCCCTCGACGTACGGTTTCGGCGGTCACCGCGGCCGTGGCTTCCATCCACGGGGTCTTGCTGACGGGATCCTTTACGAACTCCATCACCAACATCGACCCCAGGCCCCGGACGTCACCGATCAGATGGGGGTGTCGCGCCTTCATCTCCTCGAGCCGGGCACGCAGCTTTTCCCCCAACAACGCCGACCGGCTGAGAAAAGCGGGTTCGGTGATTTGGTCGATGGCGGCGAGGGCGGCGACACAGGCCAGGGGGTTGCCCGAGTACGTGCCGCCCAGGCCGCCGGGATGAGGTGCATCCATTACCTCCGACCGACCGACGACCGCTGACAGAGGCATCCCTGCGGCGAGCGACTTGGCGGTGGTGATCATGTCGGGAACCACCCCCGAGTGCTCGATCGCCCAGAGTTTTCCGGTGCGACCCATCCCTGACTGAATCTCGTCGGCGATAAGCAGGATTCCATGCTCGTCGGCCAGCTGGCGGAGCTTTTGCAGCCAGGCCCTGGGGGCGACGACAAAACCGCCTTCCCCCTGGACCGGTTCTACGACGATCGCCGCCACGTGGGAGGGGTCGACGATCGCCATGAAGCTCTGGTCAAGCAGGGATAGATGCCAGTCGACGAAAGCTTCTTCGCTGATGCCAGGCGGGCGCCGGTAGACGTTCGGGAACGGAAAGCGGTAGACCTCGGGAGCGAAGGGACCAAATCCCTTCTTGAAGAGATTGAACTTGGAGGTCATCGACATCGTGAGGTTCGTGCGTCCGTGATAGGCGCCCTCGAACACCACGATCCCCTGCCGCTTCTGATAGCTACGGGCAATATGGACGGCAGTCTCCACAGCCTCGGCCCCCGTGTTCATCAGCACGGTCTTTTTGGCGAAATCGCCCGGAGCGATGTCGTTGAGCTTTTCGGCCACGGCCACAAAAGCCTCGTAGGTGGAAACGATGGCACACATATGGATCAACTCGCCTGACTGGCGTTGGAGGGCTTCCACGACCTGGTCGGGGGTATGCCCCACCGCCAAAACCCCTATGCCTCCGGCGAGATCGATGAGCTGATTCCCATCGACATCACGCACCAGACTCCCGTGAGCCGAGGCAATTGAGATCGGCGTGAGCTTGGCATTGCCCTGCGGAGTGGCGGCCTCGCGTCGGGCAAGGATGTCCCGGCTCAGCGGCCCGGGGATTTCGGTGACGAGACTGATGCCGGTGGCGGTGGTTGTCATTCGGTCATTCTTGCCGGTAAACCGGGCGTCCGCCCTTGATGGCATGGGTGACCCGGGTCTCCCCGATCGGCGCCTCCAAAAAGGGGTTGCGATCCGCCACGGTCAAATCAGCTCGCATTCCCGCCTCGATCCTGCCTACCTGATCATCCACCCGATTGACGCGGGCGGAACCGGCCGTGAACGCCGTCAATGCCTGCTCGAGAGTCAAGGCCTGATGGGCCTGAAACGGGTCCCTCTCCCGATAAAGAGGGTGGCGACGAGTCACCGCCACCTCCATCTGTTCGAAGACGTTCGCCGTTGAGACCGGCCAATCGGACCCCATGGCTAGCGGCACACCGGCTGCCTGGAGTGATGCGAAGGGGTATTGATTCTCGACCGACTCCGGGCCCAGGAAGGGCAGCGTGAGTTCGGTCATCTGCGGTTCATTGCAGGCCCACAGGGCTTGCACATTGGCGGTGGCGCCCGTCCTTTTGAACAACGCCACATCGGAGGGATCGACGACCTGCAGATGAGCTATGTGATGCAGGTTTCTCCCCCCGAAGGGGGGAGAGCCGGCGAAGCCGGGAGGGGGGATCGCCCCGAGAGCCTCAAGGGCATTCCGAACCGCCCGGCTGCCGATCGCGTGGAAGTGACATTGGAATCCGAGGCGATCGAGCCGTGGCACGATCTCTCGTAGCTCGGCGGCCTCGATGAAGTCAATCCCCGAGTTGGCGGTGGCCTCGCCAGAGGCGTCGAGGTAAGGCTCGAGCAAGGCTGCGGTGTAGTTCTCGACGATCCCATCGAGCATCAGCTTCACCGAGGTGGGCCGATAGCCGGGCGCCTGCAGCGCCCGTCGCCCCATCAGGTCGGCGATTTGTTCCAGACCGCGATGACGATCCCACCACAGAGCCGCCACCACCGACGCCACCAACTCGGCCCGGCCGGCGAGGGCGAGATAGGCCGCTTCATGCTCGACCTCCACGGCCGCGTCCTGCCACCCGGTGATGCCGCACGAGAGCAGGTAGCGCTGGCCTGCCGCCAGGGCTTGCTCCCACTCGGATGCTGGCACCGGGGGCAAGATCGCCTCGATCAGGGCCATGGCTCCTTCGTGGAGCGTCCCCTGCGCGGACCCATCGGGCAGGCGTTCGATGCGACCGTCCGCTGGATCTGGGGTGACTGCGGTGATCCCAGCCCTTTCTAAGGCGGCCGAGTTCGCCCAAGCGCCGTGCCCGTCGCGGTTATAGAGAAATGCCGGTCGGCGCCCAGTGACCTGGTCGAGAAGCCCGGCGGAGGGTGTGCCTCCCGGAAACCAATCGAGGGACCACCCGCCGCCCCAGATCCACTCCCTCTCGGGGTGGGCGTTGGCATAACTCTCTACACGAGCAATGGCCTCTTGAGCGGAGGCGGCGGTATCGAGCGAGCAGCGCAGCAGCTTGAGCCCACCGGTGACGGCGTGGACGTGGGAATCGATAAATCCGGGAGTTACCAACCCGCCCCCGGCATCGATGACCTCTGTGGCCAGGCCCTGCCAATTCCTCAAGTCGGGACCAACCTCGGTGATCCTTCCCGACTTGATCGCCAACGAGCCCAGCCCGGGATTGGCTTCTCCGGTGAAAATCGCCCCGTTGACGATCAAGAGATCGGCCCCGGACTTCATGGGAGCAGGAAAGTACCTCCATTATTTGTCCGACCAGAATCAGGTCAGTGAGCAAGGACCCGCTCGATGCGCTACGTGCTATCTGCCTCGGTCTACCCGAGACCTCGGAACGACTCAGTCACGGCGAGCCAACCTGGTTCGTCAGGGGCAAGAAGGTCTTTGTTTCCTATGCCGACCACCATCACGACGACCGTCTTGGTTTCTGGTGCGCGGCTCCGGTGGGCATACAGGAGGCGCGGGTGACAGCGGAGCCAACCCGTTTCTTTCGGCCACCGTACGTCGGTCATCGAGGATGGCTGGGCGTTTACCTCGACGTTCCGGTCGATTGGGAAGAGGTCACCGAGATCGTCGAGGATGCCTACCGGTGCATCGCCCCAGCTTCGCTGGCGAGACGCCTCGATTCGTGATGCTGGCGGGCGATCAGAGCTGGTAGGCGGTAAATCCCGTCTCTTCGTTGAGGCCGGAATAGGTGTCGGCCAACTTGTCGATCAGCGACTTGGCATTGGAGTATTCACGAGCTCGATCCAAGATCAGGAGGTCCATCGCCGCGCTGTCGATCCAATCCACCGCCTTCGTGTAGCCGGTGGCGGCTGCGGCCCCGGTCTGCTCGAGGAAGTCATAAACCTGGTCTTCGCCGAGCGCAGTCCAACAGCTCCCGAAGTGCACCAGGCACCCGCTGAGTCGGCCCCGCGCCATCTCGGTGAGGCGCTCAACCGCAAGCTCGCTGCCGTCGGCTAGCAGCAGACGGCCCCGACGGCCGTGGAAAGCGAGATAGAGGACGCCGTAGCTCCGATAGCGCCGATGCTGGCGGAGGTTGAAGCTCAGCTCTTCGATCGTGTTGCAGGTCAGATGGATGTATTTGGTGCCGCGAGTCGTATGGAGCAGCTCGAGCAGCGGACGCACGCTGAGGCGGTCGCCGTCAAGTCGATCGTGCCAAAACGATTCCAGGCAGAAGACGTTGCTGCCCCGGTCAAGACGTGCCATGGCCGATTATCGACCGCTGGCCGGAAAAACCGAACGGGTCATTTAGAGGTACCCGAGCTCGGATGTCGACCCGTCCCCCTCCAGGGTGCGGTCACAGGTGGGGCAGTGCCATCGGGCCTCGAGGGCAGTGCCGCAGAGGTCGTGTCGGGGCGCATCGGCCTCAGGGGAATGACGCGCCCCCCAGGCGGCAAGTAGGCGCAGGGCCGAGGCCAGCTCTTTCCCCGGTTCGGTGAGTTGGTAGGACAAACGCGGTGGCCGGTCCTGGTAGTAGCGGGAGAGCACGATCCCTTCCTCGTCGAGTCGCTTCAGGCGGCTGGAAAGGATGTTGGGGGCAATGCCGGGGACCGAGTCGGCCAGCTCTCCAAAACGCCGTGGGCCTGCCTGCAGAGCATCGATCAAGAGCAGCGTCCAGCGATCGCCAACCCGAGCCAGAGCAGCATCGAGGGGATCGCTCACCACCTCCGCATCGTACGACCGCAACATTCTCACCATGCTAACTTGCAACTTGCAAGTCACTATCTAAGGAGGAGTGATGGCGGCGTCATTGTTGGAGGAAATGGGAGCGACCTTGCGCGAGACCGCAGCCCAGGTAGGCCCCAAGGTCGTCGGAGTGGGAAACCGCGGAGGCGTCGGTTCAGGAGTGGTGATCGGTGAAGGCCAAATTTTGACCAACGCCCACAATCTTTCCGGCAACGGAATCAAGGTCAGCTTCCACGACGAGCGGAGCACGGAAGGCGATGTTCTCGGGGTCGATATCGACGGCGATCTCGCCGTGATTGCCGCCCCCACCGATGGGATCGAACCGGTCGCCTGGTCGAAAATGGAGATAGCTCCCGGCCTGCCTCTGATCGGGGTTGCACGACCGGGAGGGCGTGATTTGCGAGTCACGTTCGGGTTCGTCTCCGGAGCTAACCGCAGCTTCCGTGGGCCCCGCGGGCGGAGGATCGCCGGGGGCTTCGAACATACCGCTCCCCTGCTCCCGGGATCGTCAGGCGGGCCGGTGGTGGACACCTCGGGCGGCCTGCTCGGGATCAACACCCACCGCCTCGGCGGAGGCTTCTACCTGGCGCTGCCGGCCGACGGCGAACTGAAATCCCGCATCGACGCTCTCGCCTCTGGAAAAGCCCCCAAGACCCGACGCTTAGGAGTGGCACTGGCCCCGGCCCGGGTGGCTGCTCATCTCCGGCGAGCGGTGGGACTGCCGGAGCGTGATGGTCTTCTGGTCCGAGGGGTCGAGGAGGGTGGACCTGCCGATGCGGCTGGGGTCCGCGAGGGCGATCTCATCGTCGCCGCCGCCGGTGAGTCGACATCGACCTTGGATGATCTCCACCGAGTCCTCACCAACGCCGGCGCCACCCTCGAGCTAGGCCTGGTTCGGGGCAACGACGAGTCGACCGTCACCGTCACCTTCCCCGCTTAACGAGACCAGGGCTGCAACCGTCGCTCAACCACGGTTGCAGCCCGCAGAAAAGGCGTTTCGTACACTCGCCGCCGTGTGGCGGCGCCTCAGAACCCACCCGACCTTGATCGGCGTTGTCGCCGTTTATTACGTCGGATTCCTCGCCCTTGGAATTGCGACCGACAATGCTCAAACGGCGTTCTACGCCGGGTTCATCGCTCTGGCGTTCTTCGGTCTCGCTTATTGGGACTCCCGCCGAAGCTTCTCCGATCAGGTCATATGGGGCTTGGCTCTTTGGGGAGGGCTTCACATGGCCGGTGGCATGATCCCCATCGAAGGGGCGAAGGTTCTCTATAACGTCCAACTGCTTTCTTTCCTTCGCTTCGACCAGTTGGTGCACGCGATCGGCTTCGGCTTTGCGGGCCTGGCCTTCGCGGAATCGGTCGAGCCGAAGCCGGGATCGGGAGCCTTTTTGGCATTGATGGGAGGCCTCGGCTTCGGTGCTGTCAACGAGATGGTCGAATTTCTCATCACTCGAGTTTCCCCCGAAACAAATATCGGCGGGTTTGAGAACACGGGTTGGGATCTGGTGGCCAACACCTTCGGAGCTGGCGCCGCCGCCCTATGGGTTCATCGGCGATGGGCGCTGGTTGGAGGAGGAAGACATAACGACGACAAATGAGCTGGCCGATCGAGTATTCGGTGGCATCCTCGGGACCTATGACCAGCTGGGACGGGGACAGTCATGCGTCCGAGCACCCTCGTAAAATACGCCCAAGAGGCGGGTTTTCTGGCGTCGAGATCCTTCCGATCGAAAAACGACCTCTGGCGTTTTTATCGACTGATCGTGTAAGTGCAACACACAAACAGCGATTCAGCTCTGAATCGCCTCATCGAGCGAAGGCACGATCAGGTTCTCCTCGTAACCGGCCACACGGAAGGCCCAGGCAGCAGGAGAGTCACTCCCGGCGACGATGAGTAATCGCCTGCCTCCCGCTAGCTGGCGACGTGCCTGATCCACGGCTCGCATCCCGGCACTGTCGATGAACGTGACGGCGTTCAATTCGAGGATGACCTTCGTCGCCTCGGTGGCGTCGAGCGCGCTGATAAGCGAACCCACGCTCGTCAGATCCAGGTCGCCCCGTAGGGTCAGCACGTCCGCTCCCTCAGTCCAGACCCGCTCGATCGATAGGGTGCCGTTGTCGTTCACGGCAAAACCTGAGTTCGAATCGGAATCGACATTGACACGACCGTTCCGCTGCCGCTTGGGGAGATAACTACATCGTCTGCCAGTGCGCGGATGATCTTCAGCCCGCGACCCCGATCGCTTTCGGCAGGCGGCTGTCGCCACCTCCCCTTGTCCCGCACCAAGAGCTCCATGCGTCGGTCACGCAGTTCCGCCTGCACGTGCACGACACCCAGGCCATCAAATCCGTATGCATGTTCTGCTGCGTTGGCAGCAGCTTCGTTTGCTACCAGTAGCACGTCATTGCGCTGGCCGGCGTCAAGATCCGTGTGCTCCAACCACAGTGCCAGAGCTCTCCGCATCTTGGTTACCTCGGTCGGCGCGGCTCCGAAAGCGTGGGTGAATCGAGCTTCCCACGGCGTAAATCGAACGGCGAGGACGCAGACGTCGTCGTCTTGTGCTCCCTCATCGAGAAGTGCGTTGACAATGCGGTCGACCAGCTCGGAGGAGCTATCGCCTCCTGCGGCTTCCGTCACGGCCACTAGCAAGTCGAGGCGATTCTCAATCCGGTGGGCCCGACGCTCCACTAGGCCGTCGGTGAAGAGCACGAAATGATCGCCAGGAGACAGGCGTAAGTGAGCCTCGACGCGCTCTGGCCTCAAGGAGGACCCGAGCGGCGTTGAGCGGCCGTTCCAAAGCAGCTGGCTTTGACCGTCTGCGGGGACCAATAGCGGAGGAGGATGGCCGGCGCAGACGTAGGCGATGTCGCCTGTCTCTGTATCCAGCTCGGCGTAGGCGATCGTGGCCAGTGCCGCATCGGGGAGCATCTCGACGACCTCGTCGAGGCGGGTTAGGACCTCTCGAGGCGAGCCGAGAGGTGCCAGAGCACGAACGGCGCCCCGCAGCTGTCCCATGGCGATCGCTGCCTCAAGCCCGTGGCCGACGACATCGCCGACGACCAGCGCCACCCTTCCATTCGCAAGGGCAAACGCGTCGTACCAATCTCCGCCGACCTCGAGTATCGCCGTGCCGGGCCGGTAAGCGGTGCCGATGGTTGTTCCCGGAATGGCGGGCGGTTCCCCACCGAGCAGGGCAACTTGTAGCGTGTGGGAGACGCCTCGCTCCTGCTCGTAGAGCTGGGCATTGTCAAGGGCCAGGGCGGCCCTTCGAGCGATGCGATCAACCAACCCGGGGGCGATGGCTCCGGCCTCGGGTCGGAAGCCGATAGAAAGCGTCCCGATCGCCCGTCCCCGGGCACGAAGAGGACTCGTGAGTAGCTGAATTGCTCCCACAATCGTGCGCGCCTGCTCGTCGTTGGCAAGGGCGACTCTTGCTTGCTCCGCCAGGACCGACTCATTTATCCGAGCCGCCGCCTCATCACTCGCGGCCCGAGCCAGCACCTGCAAGCGTTGGAACTCGTCAAAAGAGTGAACCACTACGAGCGAGGGAAATTCATCGATGAGTAGCTTGGCCAAGGCACTCGCCCGATCGTGCAGCCGAGTCGCTCGTTCGAGGACTTCCCCCATCCTGGCGAGGAGGGCGTCGTTCCTCGCCGAGGCTTCGGCCTTTTGCTTTAAGTCTGCCCGTTCCAGAGCGACAGAAGCCTGGTCGGTCAAAGTCGTGAGCAATCGGTATCGGTCCTCGGTCACCCATTGACTTTCAGCCACCGTGAGCGAGAGAACCGCCCTGACCTGACCGTTGGCGATCACGGGAAATGCCGCCCACGTCTCCGTCACATTTTCCTGCCTGAGCTCGGGATATCGCCGATCAAGGTCGTCGCGACTTGATACCACTACGGGCGCTCGCAGCCGAACAGCCTCAGCTGTCGGCGAGGCGAAAGGAATCGAAACCGCTTCATCGGCCTCCCGATCAATCAAGCCGGGACCGGCCAATGCCACCGTCCGAAGCGCTTCTCCTTCGACAATGTGAAGTGCGCCCGTTGGTGCACCCCAATCGACCAATACCGAGACAACGGCTGCCGCGATGTCTTGCTCGGTCGAGGCTTCGGCTAGCGCCGCCGCACTGCGGCTGAGGGATTCGTTTTGAATTCTGGTACGAAGCTCGCTCTCACGTACTCTCGCGAGCTCGATGGCCGCTGACCGCTCAGCCTCGCTTCTGGCGAGTAGCGAGACCGCGTATTCGCGCTGGGTGACCTCGGCGGCCAAGGCGAGCGCGCCGGCAATGACGACGATGAGCCCGACTCGCAGAAATATCAGTCCGGTGGCCGGATTGACGCCGAGAATCGTCCAGAAGACAGAACCTCCGGCCGTTGCTTCCGCAGCCACAAATGCCATCGCTGCCCCGGTGAGGGCGACACCCCTTGATCCGGTGCGGAAGGCAACGAGGGCCAGCGCCACGAGCGGTACGAAAACGAAGCCGAACTGTTCGAACTCAAACACCAGCGCGGTGGTGGCGACGGCGGTACCACCGATGGCGATGCCGACCCCGATGTTGGTTGGGGTGAGACGGCTTATCGACGGGGCGCGAAGCGAGAGGATGGCACCGCCAACGACCAGGACTCCCAGTCCATCGCCGGTCCACCACTGTGCCGCGAAGCTCGCCCAACCCTCGCCTCCGTCGAGGAATACGAAGGTCGAGGCACCCAGGATCCCCCCCAACGCCGAGCCCGCGACCACGGTGCAGACGAGGAACTTGCCGAGGTCATCGGCTCTGCCGAGGTCCGGCCATTTCACAAAGACACGAAGGAGGGCGGCGCCCAGGACAGGCTGCGCAAGGTTGGCGGCCACGTATCCGATCGTGGGGGCCAAATCGATGCCGTGCCAAAGGTCGACTCCGAACTCGGCGAGCCCAGCGGCGGCGAGGACGATCGCCCACTGCCGACGCTCGGTCAAAAGCAATGCGGCCATCGTCACCCCGGCAGCGGGGAAGAAAGAGGCGTTGAGTCCATTTGCCCCAAACCA
>DATEDN010000063.1:0-3271 GCA_035281645.1 Acidimicrobiia bacterium
ACCCACAACGTCCCCGAGGCGTGCTCCCTGGCGCTCGTGCCATAGGCGCCACGGGTGATCGTGGCGCTGGTGGCGGAGCCTGTGTGGGCCGTGACGACGACGATCTCGGGGGCCCCATCCGCCCGCAGGGGGTCGAGGACGATGATGGCGTGCGCCGAGGACACGGCGGCGAGGTTCGCCAGGCCGGCGCTGTTCATCGTGGTGGCGCCGGCGGTCAGCGGGTTGTCGGTCGTGGTCCCGAAGACGTTGTCGGTTCTGATCCTGGGCCCGGACGGCATGTCAGGTCACTCCGATCAGTCGATTCTGGCGGAGCGCGTCGGCGACGATCCTGCCCAGGTCCCGTTCGGTGATGACCGAGCCCTGCACGACGATGCTGATCCCGCCTCCGCTCCCGCCCTGGCCTCTGGGGAGGACGGTCTCGCCGGCTTGGAGGACACGGAGCTGATCGGAGCCGGGGACGCCTCCGACCACGCCGCCGGAGTGGAGGCGGGGGATGCGGACGTCCACGCTGGGGATGTCGAAGGGCCCGGGCAGGTCCACCCCGCCGATGGTGAAACCCTTGCCGCCGATAGTGTTGTTCCAGAGGTCACGGAAGCCCCGGATGACCCCGCCGATGGCTTCCAGGACCCCGCTCATGGCGTCCTTGAGGATGTTGACGGTGCCGGTGACCACGCCGAACTTCTTCTCCAGGAGGATGAGGCCGGCGATGATGGCGCCGCCGATCAGAATCCCGGCGATGAGGGGGTGGGCGCTGATCGCGGTGAGGGCCGGCGCCAGGCCGGAGAGGATGGCCGTCCGCATGGCCTTGAGCGCCGGCACGGCAAACTCGGTGATGCCTCCGGCGAGGTCGGCGAAGCCCATGGCCACTCCGGCGAGGTTGCCGGTCTTGAAGCCCTCCATGATGTCCCCGGTGCCGCCCACGACGTCCCCGAACCCCCGGAACTTCCCTTCCGAGGAGTCGATGGCACCGGCGATGTTGCCGGCCCCCTGGTCGACGTCATCCGACATGCGCTTCGCCTGCTTGCCGACGTCATCAGCCATGTCGGCAGCACTGGCGCCGACCTTGTCAAACGCGGCAGTGAGGTCGGAGGCGTCCCCCCTGATGTCAACGTTGACTTCTGCCCGCCTAGCCAACGGTGAACCCTCCCCGTCGCGCCGCATCGGTCGCGGCCTGCAGGGCGGCCTGCTCGATGTCCCCCAGGGCCGCGCCGGTCGCCTTCCCCAGGTGGTGCCCGCCACGCACGAACTTGGAGCCGTATTCGAGGATGTGGAAGTAGGGGGCCTGGGTGCCGCCCGCCACTATGCGGGCCCCCTCGTCGGCGGGCTCCACCCGGAGGCTGGCCCTGGCTGCGCCGGTGAGGACCGGCACACGGCCCTGTGCGCCCCGCACGATCTCCCGGGCAGCACCGGCAAGGGCGTCCTCCAATTCGCCCCTCAGGGCCCCTGAGGCGGCTCTGGCGGCATCCTCGACGGTGCTTTGCAGGTTGACGTCGACGCTACGAGCCATTACCCAGCTCCCTGCGCTGCGCCTTCCGCCCGAAGTAAACCGCCCAGCCCAGGAACTCCTCCCCGGACATACGGTGCGGGAGTTCCGCCACCGTCATCCCGAGTTGTTCCGCGACGAAGTACTCCATCTCAAGCTCTGGATCCTCTTCGAACCGCAGGTACGTCGCTTTTGGCGGCTCCCTCGGCGGCGAGGGCCGACAGCTCCTGAATGGGGGTCAGAATCATGTCGATCTCCCCCGCCGGCGCGTTGGCGTACCACTCGGCAACATCCTCCGCGCTCAGCTTGGGCTCGACCACGGCCAGCTCGACGCAGCGCCGCTCCATGGCCTCCGCGTCCTTCTCTTTCTTCATGTCGAAGACCTCTTGCCGCGACAGCCCCCGGACGCGGATCGTGCCCACCCCGGGTAGCTCCACCGCCCGCTCGCCGAGACGGTGCTTGAGGAAGGCGGCTCTATCTATCGTCATGCCGCTCGATTCCTGTTCCGGCGCTGATCCCTGGCCTTCCGGCAGATCCGACAATCCCGGCCTCCATCGCTTCGCAGGTAAAGGTTGTCCCCTGAGTAGGGGTGCCCCTCGTGGCAGTGCGTCTTCTCCCGATTGGCGCTCCGTCCGCGACGCAGGTTCTCGGCGTGCGTGACGGGTTCCAGGTGCCGCGGGTTGTAGCAGGCAGGATTGCGACAGAGGTGGTCAAGTTCCAACCCGGGCGGAACGGGCCCCACCAGCACCTCGTAAGCCGCCTTGTGGACCAGGACCGTCCTGCGCTCCCGGGGGACCCCTGCGCGACCGTAACCATGACGATCCAGGGCGCCGCCGTAGATCCAACACGCCTCGCGGTCGATCACCCGACGTCCCCGGTGATCTCGAGCGTGGCCGTCCAGCGCACGACGTCGGCGACGGCGGCCGACTCACGGTAGGACTGGACGAGCACGTTGCCGGTGTAGGGGGCTGACGAGGAACCGGGGTCGAGGGAGAAGGCCACGACGGTCCCCAGCGCGTCCCCGATCTTGACGTCCGGGGTGGTCGTGCCGGCGCCATCCATGATGCCGTTGAGCGTGATGGAGCCGTCCTTGAGACCGCCCAGCCTCGTGTGGGAGGCCTTGCCTAGGGTCGTCGTGTCGATGCTGTCCGATGTGCGGGTGATGTCATAGTCGGTGACGAACGCCGTGATGTCCTGGGAGTTGACCGTGACGGTCGCGTCCTTTCCGAGGATGAAAGCCATGTCAGCCTCCGCTGCCGTAGATGTCCACGAGGAATGTGGCAACCCAGTACTCCAGGCCGGCCACGGAGATCACCGAGAACGAGACTGACCGCACCCGGGCCGCCCCGAAGTCGGTGGGGGTGTAGCCCTCGATCTTCGCCTTGATGCTCTGAGCGCCGGCGGAGTCGGTGTAACCGGCGAACTGCTCGGCGCTGGCCCGATCCCAATTGCGGTCGACCACGAGGTAGACCGGGAGGACCATGGAGTCCCCGCCGCGCTTCATGGTCAGGTCGAAGTTGATGGTGTCCGGGTAGCCGATGATGGCGCACGGCGTCGCCAGCGCGTCCGGGGGGAACGGATAGACGCGGAGCCCGGTGATGTCATCGATGACGCCGGCCAGCTCCTCGGCGACGTCGAAGACGTTCACGCGGCCCCCCAGCGTCTCCGGTAGGGCTGGAGGATCTGTTGTGCGTCCACGTCCACCGCACGCAGCAGACGAAGCTCCGAACCCGTCTCGGGGGACCCTGCGATGCCGAACGGGCTGACGCGGCGCTGGAAGATGCGATT
>DATEDN010000064.1:0-1555 GCA_035281645.1 Acidimicrobiia bacterium
CTTGGCAGCGCGATTGACACCAGGGGAGGGTATTGGTCCCGTGACTCTGGAAGACATGGAGCGCGCGATCCAGGAGGCTGGAGCACAGCGTGGAGGCGTTTGACACCAACGTCATCATGAGGCTGCTCGTCCGGGATGACGTCGAACAATTTGGACGGGCAGAACAGGCTTTCCGCCAAGCTGTCGCTGGCGGCGGAGCCTGGATTCCCCTCGTCGTCCTGGTGGAGATTTCCTGGGTGCTTCGTGTCGCCTACAAGTTCGACCACGTCACGATCGCGGCGGCCCTGCGCCGATTGCATCAAACTGATGGCGTCCGCTTCGAGAGCGAAGGGCTGGTGCTGCGCGCGCTCGACAGGTTCGAAAATGGCGCTGCTGATTTTGCCGACTACGTAATACTCGAAGAAGCCCGCGATGGACATGCGCTCCCACTTCACACGTTCGATGGTCGGCTGGCCAAGAGCTGCATTTCTCGGAGAGCAACGGGACTGTCGCCGCAATCCCGTCCTGGTGGAGCTCCTGGCCGAAACGGTTCGGCTTGGCACCGCCTGGGTGCGGCTCGGACCGGGCCAGGTGTGCAGCCCCACGGCACCCGATTCGGTCCACGATCATCGTCTGCCGCGGGCACGGCGTCTTGATCGATGACGTGGAGGAGCCGCTCCATGAGGGCGATATCGTCCTCGTTCTAGCCGGGTACTTGCACGGATTCCGTGGGCTCGAGCCGGGACGGCGCGAAGGCCTGTCGATCCAACTCGAAGGCCTGGGGCTCTACGGGATACGGAGAATCTCAGGGTCAGCTTCGAAAAGAAGTGATCGCGACGAGCAAGCTGGCTATTTTCGCGGCTGGCTCGTAAGGCCAGGAGGCATTCACCATGACCATGTGGTTTCGACGTCTAGGGCTCGTTTTCGGCATCTTGGCCGGTTGCTCGGGTGGCCAAGTGCAACCTGCCGAACCGACCGGTCCTGCGCCAACGCCTGAGAGTCCACCGGTCGAGACAGCGGTCGCAGAAGCACCTCCCCAAGCTCCCGAGCTCAAACAACCCGCAGCCGTCGCCAAGGCGGACTACGGCACCGTGGATGGAAAAACCGTGCAGCTATACACGCTAACCAACAAGAACGGCCTGATGATGAAGGTCACCAACTACGGCACGATCATCACGGAGCTGCACGTGCCGGACAAGGCGGGCAAGCTCGACGACATCGTGCTCGGCTACGCCACGCTCGACGAGTACGTGAAGGCCACTCCTTACTTCGGCGCGACGGTGGGCCGCATCGCCAACCGCATCAAGGGCGCGGAGTTCAAGCTGGAGGGCAAGGCCTACAAGCTTGCCGCCAACAACGGCCCCCACAACCTGCACGGCGGCAAGAAGGGCTGGGACAAGGTGATCTGGGACGCCGAGACCGCGGAGACACCGGACGGTCCGGAGATTCGCTTCGCCTACACCTCCAAGGACGGGGAGGAAGGCTTCCCGGGCACCGTGAAGGCCAAGGTCGTGTACGCGCTGAACAACAAGAACGAGCTGGTCGTGACCATGGAGGCGGTCACCGACAAGACCAC
>DATEDN010000065.1:0-5832 GCA_035281645.1 Acidimicrobiia bacterium
CTGGCCATCGCCAGCTTGCTGGCCAGACGAAACTTGAACACTCCGCTCCTCCTTGGGTGAAAGCCGAAAAGGCTGTATCGACAGGGCGGCTGCCAAAATTGAGTCGGAAGAGCTACTCGCAGGGTTCAAACACCCCTCCGCGCAGAGCCCAAACGACCTACAGGCGATGTCAGAGCCTGCCGATTCGTCGGGGTGGAGATTCCTCGCCGACCGATCGCGCCCTGGGTAGCCCTTGTCGGCACCTCGCTTCTCTACGCACTGGCTGCGGTTGCCGGGATCGGTCTTTCCGCCCAGGCGGTAGGGGTAACCATCTTCTGGCCGGCGGCGGGGGTTGCCGCCGCGGTCGCTTCAGCTAGCCCGCGACGAGTCCGGCCCTATGTGATCGGTGGGGTCGGTCTGGGAACCATCTTGTCGGCCGCCCCCTTCGTGGATGTGAATTGGTTCCACACCGTGGGGGCCGCCGGGGCCAATATGGCGGAAGCGGTGGTGGCCGGCGCCATCCTTCGCGCCCGCCTCCCACAATCTCACCGCATCGTCCGTCTGGCCGACATCGGTGCCTTGCTCCTGGCGGCCCTGCTCGGCCCGGCCGTGGGAGCGGTCATCGGGGGCACGGCGACGGCGATCACTTTTGACAGTCAGGTTCTGCCGGCGATGCTCTCCTGGCTCGCCGCCGACGGCCTGGGCATCACCCTGATCACACCCGGCGCCCTGGCCATCGTTTCGGTGGTCAAGGATCGAACTCCGCGGGGGATGTGGCTGAAGACGATCTTCGTAGGGCTGATAACCATCTTGGTACTGGTCATCGCCATCGAAGGAAAGGAGGTCACTGGACGAAGCTTCGCCTACTTCATCCTCCTGCCCTTGATTCTGGCGACCATCTTCGTCGGCCAGCGCGGCACTGCGATTCTCCTGGCTGGTACTGCCTTCTTGGTCGTCTGGTCGACCGAAAAAGGCTTCGGCCCCTTCGCCGAAGTCGACAGCCCGATCCACCCCCTCACCGCTGCTCAGGTTTTCCTCTTTGTCATCCAGATAACTCTTCTGTTGGTAGCCACCGAGGCCAGCCGTCGGCGCGATCTCCTCGCCGAAATCGAGGGGGTGTTCGATGCGGCGCTTGACGCGGTCTTGGTCGTGGACGAGAGCGACACCATTCGGCGGGCCAATCGCTCGAGCGAGGCCATGTTGGGCGAACGTGTCGTCGGAAAGAAGTTCACCGACTTCCTGGTGCATCCCCTCGACGCCGATGTCATGGTGGCACAAAGGGCGGTCATAACTCGGGGGCGGCGCGCCGATGACAGCGAGTTCTGGGCAGAGGTCTCGGAGGGCAAGGTCATTGAGCAGTCGCGAAGGGTGAGGCGCGCGGTGGTGATCCGCGATGCGACGCAGAGGATCGAAGCGCAGGAGAAGTTGGAACAAATGCGGGACCAGTTCGTTTCCAACATGACTCACGAATTGCGAACACCATTGACTGCGATCATCGGGTACACAGACTGGCTCCTCGAAGGAGCGCAGGGAGAAACCAAGTCCGACCTGGAAACGATTCGCAAGAGCGCCGCCGAGTTGTCCAACCTGGTCGATGACATCCTCGATTTCAAGCGCACGACAGAGGCTGGGACCAGCATCACGACGGTCGACCTCTCCGCTCTGGTGGAAAAGGTGACCGTCCACCTGAGTCCAGCCGCAGTGGGCCGTGACATTCATCTCGCCACACATTTTGACCCCGGTGTCTTCGTCAAAGGCGACCACGAGCAACTCGAGCGCGTAGTCGCCAACCTCGTTTCGAACGCGATCAAGTACTCGAGACCCGAAGGGGCGGTGACAATCAACCTGCGAGCCTTTGACGGCATCGCCCAGTTAGTGATCGCCGACCAAGGAATCGGCATTTCAGCTGCCGATCAGGCTCGTATCTTCGAGAGATTCTTCCGTGCCAGCAGTGCCGTTTCAGCTGGGATTCCGGGCACGGGTCTGGGCTTGGCCATAGCCCGCGATGTTGCCCGGGCCCATAAAGGGGACCTCATTCTGGAGAGTTCGCTGGGCGTAGGGACCACGATGACGTTGCGACTTCCGCTAAAAGAATCGGCGCCCGACTCCTCAGTCAGCGCCGCATCCGGTGACAGCCTCCGTCGCTGACAAGCCACCGAACTGGAATCTCTCGAAGGCGACCACTTGGGCGATTTCCGCCTCGGTGAGGACATTCTGGAAGCTCGGCATGATGGCAGTGATCTCTTTGTCGCTCGCCCCGTAAGTGGGTCCAAACTGGTTTTCCCATTCCATCGATCCGAGCGTCACCCATAGCTGGTGATCCTCGCATTCAGGGAATGTCTCCACCACACCGGCCAAAGCCGGGCCGCTCACGCCCTCACCACCGGGCCCGTGGCAAGTGGAGCACAGCCTCCCATACGTCTCTCGCCCTGCATCGAGAGCGGGGTCCCCGAGAGTGGCGGCGGGCTCGGCGCAAGCATTCAGGGCAATCACCAGAACCGCAACCAACGCGGGCAGCAAGCGGCGCATCAAGCGGGAGCAGACCTCCGGGAGAGCGCGGGAACGGCGGTGAAGATCGCCCACAGCAGTGCCAATCCGAGAATGGGTGTGAAGATCCGCTTGAGCAGGCTCGAGTCGATCATCAGGCCGACGATGAAACCAGCCACTCCGATGTTGACCCCCCACACCAAGATCCGGTTGGGGGTCCAGCCAGCAAACCCGGCAATGACGGCCAGCAGGGCATTAGTCATCACCCCGATGAACATCGCGTGGTCGAAGGCGATCAGGACACCCAACGGACCGCTGCCGGTCTCGGGATCGAGGGCGCCCGAGACAACCAGCTGAACGACATATACCAGCAGCCCGATTCCGACCGCCAGAAATACAACCGCCATGCGGGCAAAGGGTGATCCGGTCGATCCTGGCCGAAGGTGGCGCCACATGATGACCAAGTAGGTGACGATGGCAATCACCTGCAGGAGCGAGAACACCTGAGTTAGCTCTTCGATGTTGAAGATGAACGAAGCGATGGCAATTAGCCCGGCGGCGAAAAGCATCCAGGCGACCGCCCGGCCAACCCGGCTATTGGCGCCATTCAGCTGCCATGCCGTGATAGCGACACCGGCCAAGATCAAGTAGCCAATCAGCATCGAAACCGGGTGGGCGCCGCCCAGCGATGCTGCTCTCTCCGCGCTGAATCCGGGCAGGCTGCCGTTGGCGATGAAGAGTCCCAGCAGCACCCCGAGAATCGCACCGATAACGAGTGAGACCACGGTCAGATAAATCGCCAGGTGCGCAGTCGACTTCTCGCTTGCTCGGTAGCGCCCTGCAGTCCATACCAGGAGCCAAATCAGGACAATGAGGAGGAGAGTTCCGACGATCGGGCGATAGATACCGGTCCCGGCGGCGAAGGCAATGACATATAGAACCACGATGACGACCAGGGCCGTCGCCAGCTGGCGACCAGTGCGAGCTGCTTTGTCGTCGAGGGCACGCTCGAACATCAACAGGACCGACCCACCGACCGCCAAGGTGATCCACCCCAAGGTGCCGGAGTGGACATGGGTCAGGAGCATGTTGTGCTCCGGCTCCCACACATCGAGTCCATTGAGGATTCCGATGACGATGGTCACCACGAATACCAACAGCGCACCGCGAAACAACAGGCGCGCCGATTCCTGCAACTGATTCACTTTCTCTCCTCGATTTGGTCTCAGCCGGTAACGGTGAGACGCCCTCCCATGTCCGCATGCACTTCGCAGAAGAAGATGTAGTCGCCCGGTGCCAGTCCGGCGGGAACGGCGAAGGTGGCCTCGGAGTCGCCCGGCAATTCGACCGACTCCCACGCATCCTCGCCTGAAGTGAAGGTGTGACGAACCGAATCGAGATTGACGATCGTCATCGATTCGCCAGGAGCGAGGTCAGGGACGGCGCCGAACGACCGACCTTCGATCGTGAGAATGGGCCCGTCCCCGGCCGAAGTCGGCCCGGTCACCCCGGCCGTGGTAGTGCTTTGGGCATCGCCCCCGCAGGCCGCCACGATGACTATGCCGGTGATGAGTCCCAGGGTCCGCCTGCGCATTTGACCGCAGGTTAGGGTGCGAGAGTGGCCCGAGTATGTGTTACTGGGGGAAGCGGGTTTATCGGCTCACAGGTGGTTCGCGATCTACTGGAAGCCGGACACGAGGTGCGAACGACCGTTCGAGATCCGTCGCGAGCCCCAGAAGGGGTGGTCGATCTTGGACCAGAAATTGTCACCGCAGACCTCGGTGATCCCGAGTCATTCCGCACTGCGTTTGCGGACTCCGAGTATGTGATCCATACGGCCAGCCCTTACGTGCTCCATGTCGGAGATCCTCAACTCGACCTCATCGACCCCGCCGTCAATGGGACGCTGTCGGTACTCAATGCCGCAAAGGCGAATCCTTCGGTGAAACGCGTAGTGCTCACTTCCTCCTTCGCCGCCATCACCGACGAGCCGGATGGAACCTTCGACGAGAGCATGTGGAACGATCACTCGTCGGTTGAGCGCAATCCCTACTACTTCTCCAAAGTCGCGGCCGAGAGGGCAGCCTGGGGGTTCACGAGAGGCCAAACCCAGTTCGATCTTGTCGTCATCAACCCTTCGGTGGTCCTGGGGCCATCTCTGGTGCCTTCGCTGAACACCAGTGCCTTGGTCCTGGTAGGTCTATTGCGCGGCCAGTATCCCGGCATCCTCGACCTCGACTACGCGATCGTCGATGTACGAGACGTGGCCAAGGCCCACCGACTGGCGATGGAGACGCCGACGGCGAGTGGCCGTTATCTGTGCTCAGCCGAGGTCTGGACCCAGCGGCGTCTGGTGGATTGGATCCGGGGTGCCAACCTCGGCCTCGGCAAACCGCCGCGAATTGGGCTGGACAATCCGCTGGGCCGTTTTGTCACCCGCCTGGCCGCCAGGTTTCAGCCCGCTGGCAATCGCGATTACGTCCTCACGCACCTTGGCCGCCATCCCCGCGTCAACACCGAGAAGATCCGCACCGAACTCGGCATGACCTTCCGCCCGACCGGCGAAACCCTGATCGACACCGTCCTCGATCTCCAGCGTTGGGGTCACCTTTAGGCGAACCCAGGGTTCGCAGCCGCGCTGGACGCGGATAACGGTCCCTAGAACGTGGATTGCCTCAGCCTGACCACCTAAGGCCGAACGTCGAGGACGGCAATGATTTCCCGAACCGGATAGGCGACACTGGTCGAGGTGTTGGGGATAGCGAGCGGCGCAAAAGATGCGGCATCGGCCCTCCACGACACCTCCCATATGTAATCGACGCTCAACGGATATGAGCTCAACGAAGGATGACAACGTGGCGTGCTCCCGGGAGGTGTGCAGGTCTTGACCTCGTAGACGTGACGGGCGAGGCCGTTGGGATAACCGCTCAACTGGGAAAACTCCCCCTCCGTAAAGCTGGAGACGGCACCATCTCCCCAGTTGATGGTCACTCCGATCACCCGGCCGTTGACTTCCAGCACCTGGCCCAGAGGATCGACTATCGAGTCGCTGAATGGCGGGGGCGGCACCACTCGCAAGTGGGTTTCGGCTCCGGTCAAGCCCCACGGCACCCGTGGGTTGAGGTCGGGATCGGGCTCGACGTGGACGTATTGGGACGCCAGGTCCCAGGCAAGCAAGATGTCAGGCTCGACCGGCGTGGGCTCGGAAGTACAGACCGGATAAGTCACATCGACAATCAGAGGGCCACCGGGATCCGTATCTGGGTCAAACGCGAAGACGGCGGTGCCATCGGCGTTGCGAGTGATGAAGACCCAACCGGTGGGGGCAGACCGCCAGTACCAACAAGTTCCGTTCCCGGCGCTGCC
>DATEDN010000066.1:0-99219 GCA_035281645.1 Acidimicrobiia bacterium
AGTAAGGCACCGGCCAGCCAGACCCCAGAAGGGCTGCGACGCGACGGATCCACGGTCACTGCCTCTACATCGGCGCCTCCGGGACTCGGCCTAAGGCCCGGCACAGCGACTCGAGACAGTTGATGGCCATGAGCAGCGGGCCTCCCGAGCCGGGACCGGACCTCTCACTACGCCGCCTTGTCGATAGCCGACTGAAAGCTCTAAAATAAGTAACACACCGCGGGGTGGAGCAGTCTGGTAGCTCGTCGGGCTCATAACCCGAAGGTCGCGGGTTCAAATCCCGCCCCCGCTACTGAAAGCCCCGGTCGGCGAACTGTCGACCGGGGCTCCTCCCGTCCCCCGGCACCCTTCCACCGTGGCTTCTACCGGATCTTCTCCCGTCCCCCGGCGAGCAGCTTCTCGAAGATGCGGGCGGCTTCGGCTTGCATCCCGGGGAGCCCGTGTTGGTAGGTGTCGATGGTGAACGCCGGATTGTCATGACCCTGCCCTCGCTCACCACTTCGCTCCGGAAACGATTCGCGGCTCGGCGTTCGGGTTCCTGGCCGCTATCCAGAGTTTCGGCAACCTGGCGGCCTCGGGGATAGCCGGTCTCCTCTGGACCCTGGTCAGCCCACTCGCCGCCTTCCTGTTCGCCTCAGCCGCGATGACGGTCGCTGTTTTCACCGCATGGATACGACGATCACGATCCCGGCCGATAGATGGGCAGGATTCCATCACCTTCGGCTAGGGTCAGCCGTCACGGCGATGGGGCTCGCCGATAACCGCCCGAGTGGCTGATGGCTCCTGACAGATCTTCCAGCGCCATGCCACTTCGAACAATAATTCCCACCCGGCTTCGTCGTCCCTGGACCGCGGTCATGGCCGGTGGGCTCATCGGTTCGGCGTCCCGTATCGGAATCAGCTACGCGCTTCTACTGGCCCCCGGGGGGGTCCCGCTCGCCACCTTGATTGTGAATCTGAGCGGCTCACTGCTGCTCGGGTTCTATCTGGCTCGCCGCGAACAGACCGTCACGGCCCCATTGTCAATCCAGTTCTGGGGGATCGGTGTGTTCGGATCCTTCACCACCTTCTCGACCTTCAGCCTCGAGGTGTTCCAACTCCTCCAACTCGGTGAACCGGCCACCGCCCTCGGGTATGTGGCAGTGTCGATTGTCGGCGGTCTGTTTCTCGCACTAGCAGGGCAGCGGCTCGGGACGGTGATCAGATGATCATCCTCGCCGCGCTCGCTGGCGCCGTCGGGGCTCTGGCCCGCTACCTGCTCTCCGGCGTCGTCCAACAGCGGATCGACAGAGACCTTCCAGTCGGCACCCTGGCGGTCAACCTATCCGGCGCCCTTCTCATCGGCGTCGTCGTCGGAATCGACCATCTCCAATCCAGCGCCACCCTCATCGCCGCCGGCTTCCTCGGTGGGTTCACCACCTTCTCCACCTGGATGATCGAAACCATTCGCCTCGGCATCCCACCGCTTCGGAGTAGGGCCCTCTTCAACCTGATCATCACGCTCATCGCCGGCGTGGCGCTCGCCGCAGTCGGCTATAGCCTCACGAACTGACGAAAGGCTCCGACATGGACCCACAGGGCATAGCTCGCCTCCTCCGAATCTTCATCGGAGAATCCGACACCCACGACGGCCGTCCCCTCTACCAAGCGATCGTCGAGACCCTCCGCCGCCAGGGACTCGCCGGAGCCACCGTCCTCAGGGGCGTCGAAGGCTTCGGAAAGTCCAGCCGTCTCCACACCGCCCACATCCTTCGGCTCTCCGAAGACCTCCCCATCGTCATCGAATGCGTCGACACCGACGACAAGATCGAAGCCGTGCTACCCGCTCTCGACGAAATGATCGGAGACGGTCTCATCACTCTGGAACGTGTGGAAGTACGGGTGTATCGGGCCAACCGAGAATGAGCGTGTCCGTTGCCCTCCATCGCGCGTCCATCGCGTGCGGGGCCACTGCCGAACGTCGCTAACGAGGCTTGGGCCGCGTGAGTCTGGCGTTACAGTTGGTCATGCGCGTGCCGCGGCCGCTCAGCAGTTTCGTGGGTCGCGTAGGCACGCTCGCCGATCTGGGTGTGCTGCTGCGCGAGCGCCAGCTCATTACGCTCACCGGGCCGGGCGGCAGTGGCAAAACCCGGCTCGCCATCGAATTGGCCGAGCGGGTGAGCGACGAGTTTGGCGACGGCGCCGTCTTCGTGCCGTTGGCGCCCATCCACGATCCGGCCCTAATCGTGCCAACCATTGCGGAGCGGCTGGGACTACAGGACTCGCCCGGCCGCCCCCTCGTCCAACGTCTCGCCGAATATCTCGCCGAGCGCGACACGCTTCTGGTCTTGGACAATTTCGAGCACCTGCTCGACGGAGCTGGTGTCGTGTCTGAGCTCGTTGCAGCGGGCCGCGGGACACACGTGGTTGTCACGAGCCGTGCCCCGCTGCGTCTGACCGGCGAGCAGGTCTTCCCCGTGCCGCCGCTGCCGGTCGATTCCGACGCCGTTGCGCTGTTCGTCGCGCGGGCACGATCGCTCATACCCGACTTCAGCGCCGATGCCTCGACCCTTGGCGCCATCGCGCAACGACTTGACGGCCTGCCTCTGGCGATCGAGCTGGCGGCGGCGCGCACGCGGGTGCTTCCTCCTGAGGCCCTGCTGGCCAGGTTGGACCAGTCGCTGGATCTGCTCGTTGGTGGTGGGCCTGACCTACCCGATAGACAGCAGACTCTGCGCTCGACCATCGCTTGGAGCCACGATCTCCTGAGCGCGGAGGCGCGGGAGGTCTTCGCGGTGTGCGCGGCGTTCCGGGGAGGCGCTGCGTTGGTGGATCTCGAAGCCGTTGCCTCGGGCCATGTCGCCGATGTGGTCGGGGCCGTCCAGGAACTCGTCGACCACAGCCTGCTGCGACCGCTGCCCAACCAGGCTCGGTACGCGATGCTGGAGACGGTTCGCGAGTTTGCGGTCGAACAACTGACCCTCCATCGCCAGTCACGGCATATCGCGGAGGCACACGCGCGGGTCTTCGCGCACAAGGTCGAGCCGCTCGATCGCCCGCCCATCTGGCAGTCCAACGAGTACCTGGCAGGGCTCGACGCCGAGCACGACAACGTCCGGGCTGCGCTCGACTGGCTGCAGGAGAACGATCCAGCCGCCGCGCTGCATATGGTGGCGAAGCTCAGCGCGTTCTGGGCGATCCGCGGCCATTTCGCTGAGGGCCGACGCCGGCTGCGGGACGTGCTCGACCTCGTGCCCGAGCGAACGCCAGACCGTGTTGCCGCCCTCAACGGGTCTGCCTGGCTTGCACAGGACCAAGGGGAGCCGTCGGAAGACATCCTTGCCGAAAGTCTCGAGATCGCCAGCTCCATCGGTGACCGGGTGGGCGAGGGTACCGCCCTGCTGACTCGGGGTCGGCTGGAGCTCTCCGCCGGGGACGTGGGTGCGGCCGCCCAATTGGTCGGGACGGCGAAGTCCATCTTCGAGGCCGCGGGCGACCGGAAGGGCGTGGCGGCCGCGTCGCTGCTACTCGGCGCAGGCGCGTCCATCGCCGCGCCTCCGGAGATCGCCTGCGCCATCTTGGAGCCCTGTGCCGAGCTCTGCCGTGACCTTGATCTCACCAACGTGCGCGCACGCACTCTGCAGGTGCTCGGTATCGCCCACCTGCGTGCTGGCAACCTCGCTGCGGCGCGGGCGGCCCTGGCTGAGGGCGTTCCCGCGGTTGTCGAGAGCGGCGACCGATTCGGCATCTCCCTCGGGCTGGGCGCGCTGGTGATGTTGGCGCTGGCGACCTCGCGGCCGCGGCTGGCGCTACGTCTGACGGGCGTGCGCGACGAGTTCGAGCGTTTCCACGAGGTGACAGGGCCGCCACCACTACGCCTTCTGACGGAACGGCTGCTGGCTCCAGTGCGCACCAAGCTTGGCGCGGCTGTGTCAGACGCCGTCCGCGACGATGGTCGCGACATGACCGTCGACCAGGCAGTCGCAGCCGTGCTCGCAGATGACGTCGAAGCGCCATGGCGGGGCCTCACCCGTCGGGAGTCTGAGGTGGCCGAGCTGGTGGCAGGTGGCCTGTCCAACCGGGAGATCGCGGAGAGGCTCGTGCTGTCCGTGCGCACGGTAGAGACACACGTCGACCGAATTCTCACGAAGCTCGGGTTCGGCTCCCGAGGCCAACTGACTGTATGGGCGCATGAGCACGGGCTCATGGCCCAGGTCGAAGTTACGTAATTCTTCGGACGACGTGGGCGGGGCGCCTCCATAGGGTGGCGGCATGAACACCTTCAATGCCACGAGTGCAGACACATTTGACAGCGCCGTCGAGGCGTTCCGTTCCCGGGCATTGCCCGCCTTCCTCCATGGTGACCACACAACGAACGCCGCCCACTTCTCGCACAAGGACGACGTCACGCTCGCCAACCCGCTCGGCCCTCCGGTTCGCGGCTGGGCAGCCGTCAACGAGGCCGTCGCGTTGGCCGCTGCGCAGGTGACCGACGGCTTGCTTCGAGCGGTCGAGGAGGTGTCTCGATACACCACCCCCGACCTGGGTTACGTCGTGCAGATCGAGCGCGCGCAGGCGAAGCTCGGCGGAGCTAATGAGGTCAGCCCCATCTCGCTGCGCGTCACGATGATCTTCCGTCGCGAGGACGACGGTTGGAAAGTCGTGCACCGCCACGCCGACCCGATCACGGCCCCGCGGCCGGCCACCTCGGTCGTCCAGTCGTAGCCGTCTTCCACAACGCACTCACCCGCACCTGTGGGCGGTCAGGAATTTGTCTGGCGGGACCCTCATGCTCGCGACAACCACTGCCACGACTGAAGACAGCATGAAGACAAACGCCCCAGCCCGTCGCCATTTGGCTTCGCTTAAGGCCTTACGCCTCTACCCCCATTCCTCGATCTCGCGATGATCGAGGGACGGATGGTCTGGGCGCCGTTTCGTGGAAAGGAGGTGCGCCGTGCAATGGGACCTCGGGAATACAGGTCTGCAAGTTCTCCTACTTATGTCGCTCGCCTTCGGCCTAATCGCTCAGCTCATGATGGGCTGGGCAGCGCACCGTTGGACGTGGCTTTACGCAACGGCGGGGTATTTCGTGCTCGGCCTCGTCATCAGTGAAGTCTGGTTTGGATGGGCGACGGAGGCGGAACTGCAGCCGAACATCGACGGTCTGTCGTTCGACGAGGTGCTCCTCGGGTTGATCCCCGGGATAGCAGCCGTTCTCCTAATCCGTCACCGGATTCGAAGGAGCCGACGGCCTCTAACAGCACCCGCGTCGAGCCGTTCGGAGTCGGAGAGCAAGACAACGACCTCCGCCAGGCTGTGAGCCAATCCGGGTTCAAATCCCGCCCCCGCTACTGCATTAAGCCCCCTGCGCAGCAGGGGGCTTAGGCTTTTCTGGTGGGCGTTCGATCGTTCCGGCGAAGCCGTCTGATGCCGAAGTGATGCCCAGCGGTCGCGGTCCTCGCCTCGAGGAGGCTGTGCTTGCTCAGTCGTCCCTTACGCCCTGTTCCGGTGTTTGATCTCTCGCTGTGTCCATGCCGTTCCCGCCCGTGACAGCTGGTCGGGACCATCGGGCCGGCGTTGGTGGCTTAGCCCCTTGGCCCATGACCTGGACTTGGTGACCAATGCCCCTATTCAGGTTGCGATCGGACTGGCAGTGATGGGGGTCAACCAACAAAGGTCAGGTCGGACGCGATCGGAAGGAGCGAGTCATGTCGACAATTAACGAAGCAGCGGCTGAGTTTCTGTCCAACAAGCGGATAGCCGTAACGGGAGTGTCGAGGAACCCGAAGGGGCATGGGAGCAATGTTGTCTACCAGCGGCTGCGCGACCGTGGCTATGAGGTGTTCGCCGTCAATCCGAACGCCGAGATCCTCGAGGGTGATCCCTGTTTTAAGGATCTGAAGTCGATCCCTGGCGGTGTGGATGCGGTCGTGATCGGGACCCGTCCCGAGATTGCTGAGGACACTATGCGGGAGGCATCCGATCTGGGGATCAAGCACGCGTGGATGCACCGCTCGTTCGGTGAAGGGAGCGTCTCGGATACGGCCACCGAGTACGGGCGGGGCCATGGCATGTCGGTGATCGATGGAGGTTGTCCCTGCATGTTCGACCCCACCGCTGATCCGGGACACAAGGTGATGCGTTTCGTCCTCGCGCTCACCGGCAAGGTCCCCAGAGAAGTCTGAAGAGGGTTTGCGTCTCCTCTACTTTTGAGCCGAAATGAATCAGACACGGAGTGAGACCAGCTCCGTCGACTGAAAGCTCCAGCTTGAGGACTTTTGCCCCTAACCATGCCCCACTTGTCCCAGACATCATTTTTTACGCCTCGAGGAGAGGCTCCCGAAAAGAAGGTTCTGTTATGTGGCGTTTTATATTCATCGCCTTTCTCATTGCTCACGGCGGCGTCCATCTGGCGATGTGGCTTTCGCCCGTCAAGCCTGACGCTCCTTTCGACGCCGGTCGGTCCTGGCTGGTGGGCGAGCAGAGGGGCTTGGCCGTGACCCTGGCGTTGGCGGCCGCGGTGCTGCTTGTGGTAGGAGGCGTTGGACTTTGGTTGACAGGTTCGTGGTGGCGGCTCATAGCAGTGGCAGCCCTGGCTTTTTCGTTCCTGCTCATGATCCTGTTCTTTCATCCCTGGTTGATTCCGATCCAGGTGATCAATGCTGCTCTTATCGTCTCATTGCTCTGGTTGGACTGGCCTTCCGAAGCCATGGTTGGGGCGTGACCACAGACGGCGTGCAAACCGACGACTCGATACGGGTTGGCGCCTGAACTCCCACGGGCCCAGCGTGACCGCATGGCTCACGGGCTCATTCCGGTCAATTCCGCCACACCCGTCCTCCCGTCACCACGTTGGTCGACGGGTCCTGTTGACCCGACCAGAGTCGAATCTGCCAAGGCGCCGAGAGACTGTTCGAACCCCTTCACAAAGACATGGAGATCCGGGCAGAGCTCGCTGTCGGCGACCGCGGTGACGTTGAGCTGACCGGCGTAGGAGAGTGCTCCGATGCCGAGGGTCACGTTCCCCCCTGTGGGCACGATGGGAAAGATCTCCTGGACCTCTGCCCCAAGGAAGGACAAGGGAACCGGTGGGCCGGGGACGTTGGTGACGTACAGATTTTCGAATCGTTGCCGTCGGAACACGCGCAAGAGAGCCTTCTGAGCGAGCTGCGATCGAAAGATGAGGCCGAGAGTGGGACGGGCCTTCGTCTTTAGTATCGCGGTCTCCGCGGCGATCATCTCGAGCCTGCGAACAGGGTCTGCCTCACCTAATGGCAAGGGAACAACCATCCCCGAAGTGACATTCCCGCGCGCAAGACCATCTGAATTCAGGGAGACCGGGACCATCGCTCGCAGTACCAGGTCGTCGACGAGCTCGTGGCGGCTGCTCAGAAGGTCGCGCAGACCTCCGGCGACAGCAGACAAAAGGACATCATTGATCTTGGCACCACGGACTTGAGCGATCGCTCGGTAGCTTCCGAGACTCCCCCGGGACAGAGCCATCCTGCGATTACGACCTACGGTCCGATTCAGGCTGGTCTGTGGAGCACGGGTAGCGAACACTTCTGCAAAGAATGGCCAAGCCCCACGGACCCTCCGCAGCGCACTGATCGGATGCGCCAGATGCGACAGTTTCCGTCTCAGCCCTCGGAGACGCCGGCGTACGTTGTCCCCGAGTAGGTAGGAATTGGACGGCGGCCGCGCTGGTATCCAAGCCTGGTGGGAAGGTGAGGCTAATTCAGGGTCGGTCCCCACGAAGGCCGCGAGGATGGCCAGTCCCCTCGTTCCATCGGCAATCGCGTGATGGACTTTGATGAGCAGGGCGACCCGCCCCGCTTCCATCCCCAATATGAACCACATCTCCCAAAGCGGCTTGGAGCTGTCCAGTTCGCCCCGAAGCAACTCTTCGCACGCCTCGAGAAGGTCCTCGTCGCCGGTCAGAACGCTCAGTCTGCGTATCCGGACGTGATCTGCCACGTCGAAGGTATGGGCATCGATCCATAGCGGTGTGCCCAATCCGAACCGGGGTCGATGAATCACCTGGCGGAAGCGAGGGACCAGGTAGAGCCTTTGCTCGATCATTCGCCGAACGGCCACTAATCGGAACCGACCACGGGAGTCGTGGAGATTGTCCCCGTCCAGAATGAGGAGTGCCCCGGTATACATGGGGTTGCCTAGGTCATCGGAGTAGATCCAGATCAGGTCGTCGGCAGGCAAGCGGTCCATGCCTGACTTTCCGCCCAACGTCTTGCTCTGCGTAGGGCCGAATGACCCTTGCCCCACAAGTGGACTGCGGAAACGAGCATCTCGTGGCCGGCCATTGCCTTTGTGCGCTCAACGCGAATCCCCCGTTTTGAATGGGACGACAGCCGTCAAGCCAACCTTCTATCGGTCTGTCAGCCGAGACGGCCCGTCAGACCTCAATGGACCGGTCGACATCGAGCGTGTCGGCCAGCCTCACCTTCGTCGCTGAGTCTCGAGTGCTGCGCGCCGCTCTTGATACTCCTCAGCCTCGATTTCGCGTCTGGCGAAACGCTCGTCGAGGATTCCTCGAGGATCTTTCTCCCTCGTCTCCGTCGACGAGCCTGTCGTGCTGGAGCGCATCGCCCAGACGATGAGCAGGGCAATCAAGACCCAAAAGGCGGCCATCATCACCAACCCCACCAACCCATTCCGTGCCAGTACCACATACTGTCACCTCCTCTGCACCGCTAACCCACCTCCAGTGGGGTAGGCAGAGCCCAAAGACCCTAAGAGCTCACGACGATCGGTCCTTCCAGCTCCGGTCAGGCCGAGCGGGCCAGCTAGGTCAGCCGTTCGCCTGGTACCAGGCGGCCCAGGCGTCGAGGTTGTCCATGATGAGGTTGGCGCACTCGGGCGTCCGTGTGGATGCGCAGCCCGCGGTCGCATACTCAGCGCTCAGCTGACCCTCTTCGGCGAACAGCCTGAAGCTCTCACGCAGGTCGGTGTCCTCCGGGTAATCACTCTCATACCACGGCTGAAAATCGGGGGGCAGACCCACCAATCCGGCAAACCAGACATCGAACGCTCGAGCCGTGACCGCGGGTGGCTTGCCCACGGCGTTGTTCATGGCGTTCGAGTAGTGCACCTCGCATGAGAGGCGTGTCGTGTCGCCTCCAGCAGATGTGGTCTCACAGTTTTCGATGGAGACCTGCGCTTCGAGGGTCGACTCATATTCGATCGACTGGGCTGGCCCCGACGATGTCGAGCAAACCCCGTCCTTACCGAAGTCAGTGCCGGCGAGGAACAGGGCTACCTGACAGTCTCCTCCGTACCAGGACTCCAACGCGATCGTCACCTGGTCGGCCGGCTCAACGTCTTGGCGCCATTCGACCCAGTCCTCAAGGTTCTCGAGCTGGATCCTGGCACACGACTCTGGAAATGGACCGAAGACGCAGTCTTCATAACCGGCGAGGCGACCTTGGCTGGCCAGGAAGGCCCCCATCTCGATCACCATCCCCGTGTGCTCGGTGAACCCGAATTGCGTGATTACGCCGTCTTCGACCACGACCGGCCACGAGTCGTGGCCGCCGCCCTCGCCAATCGCATCCGTCATCGCGTTCTGGTAAGGCGTGAGGCAGCTAAATTTCCCGGCCGAGATCCTCGAGCAACCCAGGCTCAATCGGCCGCCGATGGCCGCTTGATAAGCCGACTCAGCGCGTATCTGGTCGTCCGTGCGGTCGGCGAGCTCGAATAGCTCGGCGGCTCGCTCCGCGTCCCCTGAGTAGAAGGCAGCCACGCCGGCTTTGATCACCTCCAGATCGGCATCCTGGACACTTGTCGCGGGTGCACTGGTCGTGAGTTCGCCGGTCGGGGTGGACTCTGTTGTTGATTCGACTCCCTGGCCTTGGCACGCCGTCATCAGCAGAGCCGCTGCAATCCCTGCCGGTCCTCGTCCTCTCATCAAGTCTCCGCTCCCCTCGGTAGGCGGCTCCCAATCAGGTTGGTAGACCGGCCTTTTCGCTTTCTCCCAAGCATTGCATGGCTATCTCTCTCATGCGGCCAGGGCGGAAGTGTCTGTGAGCTGGACCGGTGACATCACACGTTGGGTCGCGTTCCCACCAACGTCAGCTCAGCCTGCCGTGGGACGTCCCGGCGATTGCCTGGGGTGCCGGATTCGTTATGACGGCCGAACGACACTCCTACCGGCGAGCGCCCACAGCACGTCCTTGACGCTCAGAATGCCGAGTACCTGGCCGTCTTCGACGACAGGCAGATGTCGATGGCCGGCAGCGAGCATCCAGTTCGCGGCATCTTCAATATTTACGTCGGGCCCGAGATGATCTGGATCCGGAGTCATCAAGTACTTGACCTTTGTCCCTCCCGGGTTCTCACCCCGACCGACGGACCTAAGAACGTCACGTTCGGTGATGATCCCGATGAGCGACCCATGGAGAGTGACTGGCATCGCCCCCTGATCGTCCTCTGTCATACGCCTCGCTGCCTGCGCAACGGTGGTGTCGATCGAACAGGTGTCGACTGGGCTTCTCATGGCATCTCCTACCAGCATCTTCGTATCTCCCTTCTGACTGCAATCATCCTCTTACCAGGCAGAGGTGATCAGGTTCAAAGGTCCCCTCGGAGAGGGCCGTTCGACCCTTTGCCTGCGACCCACGACGCGATCTTGTTCTCTATCTAGAAAGGACGGCTCGGTGACCAGAAACGCTGCGATCGATCAGCCCATCGACGTCATCTTGCGCGACGGTCGCACATTGCGGCTCCGAGCTCCAACAGCCGCCGACCGCGAGGGCTTGATCGATTTCTACAGAACCCTCTCTCGGCAGAGCCTCTACTACCGGTTTCACGGCCTTCCGAAGGTCGATCAAAGGTTGGTCGACCCGGTACTCGAATCGGATTGGACAAATACCGGAGCTTTGCTCGGTTCAGCCGCAGAATTGGGTGAGGACCGAATTGTGGCGCTGGCCAACTACGTTCGACTCCGCGATCCGCGGCGTGCTGAGTTCGCCGTCTCCGTAGCCGATTCGCATCAAGGACGAGGGATCGGGACGAGGCTCCTCGAACAGCTCGCCGGGCGCGCCGCAGGTGAGGGAATCGAGTACTTCATCGGCGAGGTCATGGCCGAAAACCGCGAGATGATTCAAGTCTTCGAAGGCATCGGATTCGAAGTCAGTCGGGTCGCATCCGGGGGCGAGGTCGAAATGATCTTTCCGATTGCGACGACTTCCCGTTATTCGTCCCAGGTCGAGAGCCGTGATCACGGGGCGGTGGTGGCATCCCTCCAACCGTTTTTTGAGGCCCGAACCGTCGCCGTGATTGGTGCCTCGGCTCGCCGGGGCACGATCGGAGGGGAGCTCTTCCGCAATATTCTCGAAGGTGAGTTCGCAGGGGCCGTCTATCCGGTAAACCGCGACGGCTCCCCGCTGGCGGGCGTGAGGGGCTACGCATCCATGGCGGCGATCCCAGAGACCGTCGACCTGGCGGTGGTCGCAGTCCCGGCGAAATCCGTCATTCAAAGCGTTGAGTCCGTTTTGCAGACCGGGGTGCGAGCCATTTGCGTTATCTCGGCAGGCTTCGCCGAAGTTGGATCAGAGGGAGAGCAGCGACAACAAGAGTTGTTGGGGTTGATCCGGGCCTACGGGGCGCGCCTGTTAGGGCCGAACTGTCTCGGAATTACGTCAGCGTCGACACAGCTCAATGCCACGTTTGCCGCTCGCTCGGCACCGCCGGGCAACATCGGCTTCTCGTCCCAAAGCGGCGCCCTGGGCCTCGCCCTCCTCGAAGCGGCCCATTCCCGGGGCCTTGGCCTTTCGGCGTTTGTCTCGATCGGAAACAAAGCGGACATTTCCTCGAACGACTTGCTCGAGTGGTGGGAGGATGATCCCGCCACCGACGTCATCCTCCTCTACCTGGAGAGCTTTGGTAACCCGCGGCGATTTGCCTCGATCGCCCGGCGAGTGGCGCGGCGAAAACCGATCCTGGCCGTAAAAAGCGGCTCCACCGGAGCCGGAGCGAGAGCTGCGAGCTCCCACACCGCAGCCCTCGCTGGTTCCGAGGCGGCGGTCAATGCCCTCTTCCAGCAAGCCGGCGTGATTCGCACCGAGTCACTCGAGGAATTGATCGATGTCGCGTCCCTGCTATCGGCGCAGCCGCTTCCCCTCGGTCGCCGAGTGGCGGTGATGACCAACGCCGGGGGTTTGGGCATTCTCTGTGCCGACGCCTGCGACGCCGCCGGGTTGGAGCTACCTCCACTCGGCGAGGCAACGCTTGAAACCCTCCGTTCTCTCCTTCCGCCCGAGGCGAGCCTCGGAAATCCCATCGACATGCTGGGATCAGCTACCGAAGCGTCGTACAGGTCGGTGCTACCACATGCCCTCGCGGACCCGGCAGTCGACTCAGTGATCGTGCTCTTCGTGCCGGCGGTGAGCGCAAGTGCGGACGCGGTTGCGTCGGCTATTGCCGATAGCGCGCAGAGTCAAGCCAAACCGGTCTTGGCGGTCGTGATGAGTGCTGAGGGCATCCCCCATGCTCTGCGCTCTGATCGGAGTGCAGCAGCCGCTTTCACGTATCCGGAATCCGCCGCTCGCGCCCTTGGGCGGGCCGCCGAACGTGCCGACTGGCTGCGACGCCCGCTGGGATCCGTTCCCAGTCTTGCGAACATTGACCGATCGGTTGCTCAGGCGGTGGTCGACGAAGCACTGCGTGACCGGGACGAGTGCTGGCTCGAGGCACCCGTGGCCCGCAAGCTCTTGCTCGCTTACGGCCTTCCGCTCGTACCGGAGCGGCAGGTGTCCTCGGCCGATGAGGCGGTGGCAGCTGCGCGAGAGCTGGGCTTTCCGGTTGCGATCAAGACCGGCGCCGCAGGGGTGCACAAAACGGAACTGGGAGGTGTCGCCCTCGATCTAGGAAGCGATGAGGTTGTTCGCTCCGCAGCCGAACGCATCGGCGGACCGCTGGTTGTGCAGACCATGGTCAAGGGAGGTGTCGAGCTTCTCGCCGGCTTGGTTCAAGATCCGGTCTTCGGTCCGCTGGTCGCATTCGGGCCCGGCGGCGTGTTTGCCGAGCTGATTGGCGAAGCTTCCTTCAAGATCGCGCCGTTGACCGACATCGATGCGGAGGAGTTGATAAGCGGCGGCAAAGCAGGGGTCTTGGTTCGTGGCTATCGCGGGGCTACCGCGGCTGACCCCGCCGCTCTCTTGGACCTGGTGCATCGGCTCGCCCGTCTGGGACTTGACCTTCCAGCCATCGCAGAGCTCGATCTAAACCCGATTTTGGCAATGCCCTCGGGGTGCGTGGCAGTCGATTACCGGGTTCGTTTATCCCGGCCAGTTGCCCGGCCGCTGACCAAGACCTGGTAGTCCTACTCCTGAGGTCCCCTCGGCAGCCTATTCCTGATCATCTGCGTGAATGCCTCAGGACTTCCACTCCTCGGGGGGCTCGCTCGGGGTTCCTGAGGTCACCCGCGCCACGTAGGCCGCGGCCTCAGAACGCCTCGCCATCCCAAGCTTGCCGAGCAAGTTGGAGACGTAGTTCTTGACTGTCTTCTCGGCCAGGAACATGTCCTCGGCGATTTGGCGGTTGGTTCGACCCGCCGCGATCAGATCGAGGATCTTGCGCTCTTGCTCCGACAGCTTGGAGAGAAGCGGATCGGAAGGGGCTCCGCCACGCAGGCGGCTGAAGAGTTTGGTCACCATCTCCGGATCGAGGAGCGATTCCCCCCGACCGACTTTGCGAACGCTCTCGATCAGCTCCGCGGAGTCGATTCGCTTCAGCAGGTAGCCAGAAGCCCCGGCCAGGATTGCAGACATCAGGGCCTCCTCGTCGGCATACGAGGTAAGCATCAATACCTTGACATCTGGGAACCCGGATCGGATGTCTCGGCAGGCTTCTACTCCCGATCCGTCGGGGAGCCGAACGTCCATAATCACCAGATCCGGCGAGTCGAATCCGGTTCTCCGGACGGCATCGGCAGCACTGGCCGCTTCACCGACCACCGTGAAGTCCTCCTGTCCTTCCAAGAGTCCACGGATCCCACGGCGAACGATCTCGTGGTCGTCCACCAGCAGAATTCTCACCGAGCCACGATAACCCCACAAAGCGGAGTCAATAGGCTGACGGAGTGACCGGTATCTCACCCGACAAGCTGGTAACGCTCGTCGAGGGGGCCGCGGTCGTGACCGCCCATTCTGACCTCGCCGCCCTCCTGAGGAGTACGGTCGAGCTAGCTCGTGAGACCACCGGCTCCCGCTACGCCGCCCTCGGGGTCATCGGCGAGCACGGCACTCTGGTCGAGTTCCTCCACGTCGGCCTCGAGCCCGGCGTAGCCGAACGTATCGGTCAGCTTCCGGTGGGGCGAGGAGTTCTCGGCACATTGATCCATTCGGCCAAGACGATCCGCCTCGATCGACTGCAGGATCACCCCGATTCGTCGGGATTTCCGCCGCATCATCCGCCGATGAGTTCTTTCCTCGGTGTTCCCGTCCGGAGCGGCGACCGGGTGTTCGGGAACCTCTACTTGACCGAAAAGCCGAGCGGGTTCACGGAGGAAGACGAGATGCTCGTCGAGGCGCTTGCGGTGATAGCAGGTTCGGCGATCTCGAACGTGCGAACTCACCAGCGATTACGAAGGCTGGCCGTCGTAGATGATCGCGAACGGATCGCCCGCGATCTCCATGACGCGATCATCCAAGACATCTTTGCGGTCGGCCTCCTGCTCCAAGGCATGGCTCTTCGCTCCGAAAGTGAGCGAGAGCGCAACGACCTCGACGACGCGGTGCAGCGCCTGGACGAGGCGATCGCGTCTTTGCGCAAGTTCATCTTTGATCTTCGCCCGCCCGCGTGGAACGTTCGGAGTCTTGTTTCCGACATAACGCGTCTCGTCCGACAACTATCGGATCCCTACGGAACCACTGTCACAGTCGACGTTGCCCCCGAGGTAGAAGGAGGAGGTGACTCGGTCCCGGACGAACTGATCGACGATGTCATCCAGATCGTGCGTGAGGCAACAAGCAATGCCTTGCGCCACTCCAAGGCGGACACGGTGCGGGTAAGCATCGGAAAGAGCGGGGGCTTTCTTCACATCGAAGTCGAGGACAAAGGGAAGGGCTTTGACGTCGGCGCCGCCCGAGAGGGCATGGGCCTTTCCAATATCCGCTGGAGGGCCGAAAAGTCAGGCGGTGAGTCGACAATTCGGAGTCGGTCCGGCGAGGGCACGACGGTGAAAGTGATCCTGCCGGTGTGAGGCAGGTAATCGGGCCAGCGGTTGCATGCGGATCGGCGGCCCGCCCGTTTGGCTGGCCGCCGAGGACTCGCGCTTCAGTGCTTGACTTCGAGGCCCCCGAAGATGACGGTCGCATTGACGTCGAGCGTCGGAGCTCCCGCAGTGACCCTCTCTCTAGCGGTTACGTTGTCGAAGCCGCCGAAGATCGGCATTCCGTGCGTGACTACGTTCCAGCCCTCGGGCACTTTGATTTCGGCTCCACCGAAGGCCACAAAGACATCTAGTTCGGCACCGGGTGCCGGCTTGGCGTCTCGGAGATCGACTTCGGCCCCGCCGAAGAGTGCACCGATCGAGCCGCCCTCGAAGTGCTCTGACTTCGAAGCGAGTTCGGAGCCGGAGAACACGTTGAAGCTGTTGATTCGGTCCTGGCTCGCGACTGATCGGGGCGTGAATCCCCTCCCGAAGATGACGATGACGCCAAGCGCCACAAGGACAGCCGGGCCGACCACTTCCAAAGTGTCCACGACTTCTGTGGTTCGTAGCAACAGCACGGCACCCAGACCTGTTATCAGCACCGGTCCGATCCAATGCCTGGGATTAGCCGTGAGGGACAATAGGCCGGCGGCGATCAGCACTACTGGCCACCAGCTGCCGATGACTTCTCCAGCGTCGAGCACCTCGGTGTAGTCGAGAAGTAGCAACGTGCCAATAGCGATAACTACAGATCCGAACAAGAGTCTTGCCCTGTTCACAAATGTCTCCTTTCGGCCAACATCTTTTGAGACTCTGATGGCCCCAGATAGAGGCCTTAGTCCGTATCCGGGGGACAACCCGGGCCGACTGTCATCACTCAAGAAGATGGAGGCCAACGTGCTTTCCATCTCGGGTCCGGCCCTAAAAAGTGGAGGGGCCCCGCTCTTGGGCGGGGTCCCTCCTGACGACGACTAGGAGGGCGGATCTTTCCTAGTCCGTCGGATTCTTCCGGGTCATCGTTCCGACCAAGACCGCAAGCCCGATCAAGACCAGAGCGAGTGGTCCGATCAAACGCAGGTCCGACCATTGAAAGGTCCACCATCCGGCTGTCTCGGCGAGGAAGACCAAACCAATAATCAGATAGACCAACCCTGCGAACAGAGTCCCGACATGAAGCTTCATCGTTTCACCTCGATCGATCCGGCACCAACGTTGAGGTCCAGGTTCAACCGGACATCCGACGCCGCGTACCCGTCGCTTTGATATTCCCTGGAGACTGCAACGCCGTCGGTTCGCTGACCCAGGAGATTGATTTCACCTGCTCCGGAAGTGGCATTGATGCGCACGGGGATTTCGTCAGGTAGCAGGACGGATAGCTCGCCGGCCCCGACCGAGATCGAAACCGACTTCGCTTGAGACAGGTGCATCTCGTTCAAATCGAGAACCAGATTCCCGACACCGACCTGATAGGCGGACCGCAGTTGCGATTGCTCCGTTACCACGAACCGGCGATCACCCATCCCCCCGGCAAAGGGGGTGGGAACCGCCGCCGCCGCGACGACGGCGAACGAGAGAAAGACTCCAGCCACTATGAGCCCGCTGTGCGGGCCGTTGGCGGCGCCGACGATTAGGCCGAGGCCCAGAACAGCCAAAACGGCCGCTAGCACAACGGTGGCCCGTATGTCGATGGCGTCGGCTACGTCGAACGCCCAAAGGCCACCGAGTACCAACAGCATTGCGCCCAGCAATGTTGCACCGAATCTATTGCGCCTCTGCGACACCAACGGAGTGCTGGTAGCAGGGGCGGCATCAAGCGTTTGCACGATTCCTCCCCGAATAGATGAGTCCAAGCCCGGCGGCCACGACCGCCGCCGGCCACATGAAGCGGTTGAACCAAGGGACCAGCGTGTTCGCCAAGAACACCAAGCCCACTCCCACCAGGATCAGACCGGCCCAGAGCGATCCCTGAGTGCCGTGCCGGGCCATGACGGTCGTCCCAGTCATGTCGCCCGACTCGGTGGGAATGGCCAGCCACCCGACCAGGTACAGAAGCAGACCGGATCCTCCACCGATGGCGAGGATCACGAATGCCAGCCGGAACCAGACCGGGTCTACCCCGAAATAGCGGCCGAGACCGCCACAGACGCCGGCGACGACCTTGTCGCTCTGGCTGCGGCGAAGCCGGGCGGGGGCTCGCTCCGCGGCCGGCGACGCGAGTTGAGTCACTATGTCTCTCCTTTCATCGGCCAAGCGTCTGCCGGTTCTTCGTCTCCGACCATGGTCGAAAGTCCTTATCGCGAGGCCGAAGCCGCCTGCAGGGCCAGAGCGCGGCGGGCGCCGGGAAAGAACATCAATACCGCCATTAGTGCTCCCACCGCCGCCATGAGGGCCTGAATCCACATGGTCTCGGGCAACAACAGCAATTCGACTCCGATCCAAGTGACCTGAGTCATCCCGAGAATGACGGTGGCGGCCCATGACCAGTGTCGCCCCCCTCCCCAGCGCTGGAGCCACCGTGTACCAATCATTTCAAAACGCCAGGTCATACCCGCCAGCGTGAGCAAAGAACCGAGCCCGAACCAGATGGCGAGGACCAATCCCGGCACCAGCCAATCGTCGAGCAGGGGAACGCGCGCCATCCAGTCCGCAGGCATTCCGATCAAACCCCCGCTGGGATCGCCGATCATCGTTAATCCCCCGCCTAGGGCAGCCAATCCGAGGAAGGCCAGCAAGACCCTTACGGCAGTGAGGGCGGCGCTACGGCGCGGCGCCACAGGCGGATTTCCAACGTCGACCTTGAGCAACAGAACTCCTTTCTCCGCGCGAGCCAAGGTGATGCCGCCGGGGTGGGGCTAGAGGAGAACGTCCCTCCGTTCGGAGAGGAAGCTCAGACCCTCGATGACACGGATAGCGCGTCACCGGAGTCGTCATCCCCGACTGCGCCAACCGCCTCGGCCAGACGGTTGAGAAAGTCTTTGACGCATGCCTCCGCCAGCCTGTGGAAGAGGGCGGCATCGAGCAGGCGACCGACGGCTCCGAAGGGGGGTCGATACCGCCCTTGGAGGGTGATCTGGGTCAGGTCCGCACCGATTCGTTCCACTACCAGGTCGGCTTCGAGCACCGGGAACAGGGCACCGATACCCGTGGCCTTCCACGAGATGGGAACAGTCGTCGCTCCTCCCCGCTGCCGGAGCTTTCCCACCGTCACCTCCACCTCTTTGGTGAGCGCCGGATAGCTGGGGTGGATCCGGGTTCGGAGCTCATCCCATCCTTCGTAGGCCACCCGTCCCCAAGCGGTGAGCCGACCGGGGGCGTCGGTGAGATCGTGGACTACTGCCTCAAACGGTTTTTCGACGTGCACGAAGTAGTAGACGAACACTTCACGCCTCCACGATCACCGCGGTGACCATCCCAAACATTCCGGTTTCGGACTCGACGTGGTTGAGGATGTGGCAATGCCACACCCAGGTCCCGGGCTCGGTGGCGTGGACGAGAACGGAGAATCGCTCTCCTGGCGCTACGTTGAGTGTGTCGAGCCAATAGGGCTCGTCGAGAGGGAATCCATCTTTGGCAACCACGAGCTGGGGGAATCCATGGAGGTGCATGGGGTGGATTTGGAGGCCTTCGTTGTAGTAGTGGATCAGGAACCACTCGTTCAGGCCCACGACGTAGGGGGCGGTCGCGGGGAAGGATTTGCCGTTGAGGGAGTAACCGATCACACCGGCATCGTTGAGGACCATGGGTATCTCTGCGGACAACGCAAGCTCGCCGGGTATCTCGTGACCACCGATAGTGCGACCAAGCGGTAGCGGCAAGTCGCCGATGATCAAGGTACCGAACAGCCCGTTGGGGACCTGCAGCTGGGCATGGTGGTGGGCGTGATACATGGCAACCGCGGGACCTTCTGCGGTGAACTGGTACTCGAACGTTTCCCCGGGCTCGATCAGCGGTTGAGTGATAGGTGATACGCCATCCATGGCATTGCTGAGCTTGATCCCATGGAAATGAACATCGGTACCCATGGGAAGCTCGTTGGAGACCACCACCGACACCCGGTCGCCATCATCGACTCTGATCGCGGGGCCGGGTGCCTGGCCGTTGTAGGTCCATGCCTCGACGAGTTTTCCAGGCTCTACCTCCCAAGGGGTGATGGCGACCGTGATCTCGAACTGCTTGGTCCCATCGCCAAGAATCGTCGGTTCGAGCAGCTGATTGCCGGTGCCGATGGTGGCCGACGGAAACTGGAAGATGCTTTGCACCATTGACGCGTCCATGGCCGCATAGTCAGGGGTGGTTCCATGTCCCGCGTGTTCGCCCTCCGATCCTACGGCGAGGTAGGCGCTCATACCGGCGGACTCATGTCCGGGAATGGTGCAAAACAGCCGATAAGAGCCCGCTGGAAGCTCACCCAGATCGAGGGCTGCGCTCTCTCCAGCACCGAGGTCAGGAGTGGCGTGTCCGTTCTCTAACCGGAGGTTGTGATCGACCGTCCCATTGTTGGTCACACGCAGGGAAACGGGCCCTACCGGGACGTTCAAATCACCGCTGATTGAGAACTCAGATAAAGAGACATCGACCATGCTGCGGCTGGTCTCGGCCGCTGCCGCTGGACCCCGGATGGCGACTACCAAAGTCGCAGCCATCGCAAGCACTCCAATTACACACAGAAAGATGATCAGGCGGTCGAAAACTTTGGACGAATCGTTCATGGCGGCTCCCCTGGCGTTGCGGACCCTCGCAATTTGCGCGCCGTGACCGAGGAGGGGTAGGGCCATTCGGCAGCTAACGAAGGGCTACTGGCCCCTTGCTTGACTTATGAATCCCAAGACAAACTCGTGGGCCGGGCTGCCAAGGTGGTGTCCCCGACGTGGAGAAAGGACCCTGATGAGAAGAACCGCCTCGATACTGTCGATCCTGATCGGTCTGGTATTGATTGTGGGTGGGGCAGCTACCTGGATAGTGGTGAGCCGCACACTCGGCGATCAGAAGATAACGGTCTCCGACGACGCGACCTGCTTGGCCGGTGACGAGGTCAACGGGCCTTTCAGCGCCTATTGCGAAGCCCAGATCATCGACCAGCACGCCCTGGACGCGACCGACGGGCTGCGCTATGCAGAACTCGAGCGCGATGATCCTCGCCGACAGGTTGCCCAGTCGGCGGCATTCCTCCAGGCCTCTCTATTCACGTCCGTGGTCGCCTTTGGCGTGGCCGGGATGGCGATCCTGATCGGCTTCTTGTTCATCCTGATCGGACTCGGGATTCGCGACGTCGGAGTCAGAACCGCCCGCCCGACATGAGCTCCATGGTCGGACGGTGGGGAGAGGGAAGGCAGCGGGCTAACTCTCGATGCATGATCGGGCGGCGCCGGGAGTTTCTCTCTGTGGGAACGACCGTTTTGGCTCTCGTAGCAGCGGCGTGCGGAGGAGCCGAGAGTTCGACGACCACCGCCGCGCCGACTACGACCGGCTCAGCGGTGAGTACAACCACAATCCCCGCTCCGTCGACCACCGCGGCACCGCACACAACCACCACCGCGGCCGAATCCACAGGATTGGCGGTTTACTTCCTGCTCGAACAACTCGAGGGAGAGGAGCCACCCGGACCGTTCCTGGTGCCGGTGCACCGAGAGGTCAATTTGTCGGGGAATTCGGCCCAGCAGGCCCTCGAGGTCCTGCTGGCTGGGCCTGAGCCAGAGGAGGAAGCCGGCACCCCGTCGATTTCGACCGCAATCCCCGAGGGAACGCAAGGCCTGGGCGCCTCGGTAGAGGATGGGGTCGCCACGGTGAACCTGAGTGGTGAGTTCGACGACGGCGGAGGCAGTTTTGGCATGTTTGCCCGCCTCGCCCAGGTGGTCTACACCCTCACCCGGCTCCCGGAGATCGACTCGGTCGCATTCGAGATCGAGGGCGAGTCGGTGACCGTCTTCTCAGCGGAGGGGATGGAACTCGACGGGCCCCAGCAGCGAGATGACTACTTCGACCTGTTGCCCCCCATTTTCGTCGATCGACCTGCCTGGGGCGAGCCGGTGAGCAGCCCAATCCAGGTCAGCGGCCTCAGCAATGTCTTCGAAGCGGTGTCTCAGGTCATGCTCACCGACGACGACGGGGAGCCACTTTTCGAAGATGTCGTCATGGCCACCTGCGGCACTGGGTGCTGGGGGGAATGGTCGGTCGAGATCCCTTATGAAATGGACCGTGATCAGTTCGGTGCACTCATCGTGTGGGAGTTCTCAGCCAAGGACGGGAGCCGCATCCACATCCGGGAGTACCCGGTTCGTCTGGAGTGAGGCGGTCTGGGGCTGTTGAAGCAGAGCCGATGCACATGACGTCGATTGCCGGGGGTCACCGAGACAAAATTTCCGATACTGGCATTTACCTTTGGTGGCTGCCTCTTGGCGCCGGTGGTGTGGGGTTCGTGCGCTTTAACGGCCGGATTTACGAGATTTTCAAGGCCCGGAGCGAGAGAAGGAAGCCACTCAATCTCTACCACACGGCTCTGGAGGTTTGTCTGTCGAAGAACCGCTTCGTCGTGGAGAACGCCTGGCCAAGCCCCGATGCCAATCTTCACGCAAGAGGCGTGGTCCTCGAAGGGCCGGTTTTCAGTCACCGGCTGGCTCGGTTCCGGCCTTTCAGATACGAGGTGAGGTGCTGGTCGAGTGGAGTCATTTCAGACGCCGCGGAGGCTGTGGAGGTGCAACTCCTCAGCGAAGACGAAGGTCAGGCCCGCGACGTTATCGACCTGGTGGCCACGGTGCCGCCCCTGGTTTGGGGGAGAACAGATAAGAACTCGGGGGAGATGTGGAACTCGAATTCGGTGATTTCGTATCTGCTCACCCGAGCCGGAGTAGATGCCCGCGCCTTGCGCCCGCCAGAGGGCGGTCGGGCACCTGGTTGGAAGGCGGGCGTCTTGATCGCTCGGTCGCTTCAGTCCGAAGAGGTGGTCGAAACAAAGCGGCCACGTGACGCCGCCTCCCGAGCAACTCCCTGAGCCAGCGGCCAAGGTCGGCACCCGGGGCGACCTCCACGGGTGTGCAGTGCTCGTCGCTTTCGGATAGCGTTGCTGGATGGAACGCGAACGGCGCAAACCGAGCTTCAGAACTCTTTGGCAGTTGCTCCTCGCCATTATCGGAGTGGTGGCCATAGTCCAAGAGCTCAGAAAACCAAAGGCGGAAAGAAAGTGGCACGGAAAGGTTTTCGACTTCGTACCCTACGACTTCCGAATGCCGACGGTCGAGCGGCTACAAAACACATATTGGAACCCGGGAGGTCCAGTCATTTCGGGCAAGTTGTTCGGCGTCGGCTGGGCGCCGAACCTCGGGGCCATTAACAAACTGATTCGCAGCAAAATGTCTTGAGTCGAAAAATGTACGGCAGGTCGATTAGCCGAGGCCTTCGAGCGGCAATTAAAAGGGCTCCCCTCAGGGGAGCCCTTTTAACTGTCTCCAAAACCGTTTGGGCGGAACGGCCTTTCTCCTAGGGCCGGTCGGCCCTAGTGCTCAGCGAAATTTTCGGGACACTGGGCTCAAAGGAAAGGAAGAAGGCATGAGTTTTGTACCGCCCACCGATCGTCGCGGGATGGTCGTGCTAACCAAGAAAGAATGTGAGGAGCTTCTCTCCAGCACGCCAATTGGCCGATTGGGCGTGATCGCGGCGGGTGAGCCGATGATCTTTCCAGTGTTGTTTCGCTTCGTTGACGGGACCATAGTTTTCCGGACTGCGGCGGGCGAAAAGATGGATGCAGTATGGATTGGAGCCGCGGTGAGTTTTGAGGCCGACGGCTGGAATGCCGCCCAACGCGGCGGCTGGAGTGTGATCGTCCGCGGTCGGGCGGAAACCGTTCACGACCCGGAAGAGACTCGAAAGCTGGAGGCAATAGGGCTCGAGGATTGGGTTCCCCGGCAGCAGCCGACAACGTGGGTTCGGCTTCAACCCACCGAGGTCAGCGGGAGAAGGATCCCGGAGCAGTACGAACAGATGTCCTACTGGTCTAGGGCCAGCACCCGACTGCAGACCAACCTCTCTGCAGACTCGCACTGGAGCCTGCTCGCCGGAAGCTTCCACGGTTGAGCGGAGGGCATGGTCAAGCGCTTGCGAAGCCTCTAGTCAAATGAAAGCGGCTCTGGGTAGCCGAGCAGAAAGGGAAGAGAAATGAAAGTCTTGGTAAGCGCCGCTTCCAAACACGGAGCGACCGACGAAATCGCCGACGCCATCGCCTCGGAGCTGAACAGCCGGGGCCTCGAGGTCATCGTCCGAGAACCAGGACAGATTGACGGCATCGACGATTGCGACGCAATCGTGGTCGGAAGCGCCGTCTACGCCGGCCATTGGATGAAGCCCGCCATCGAGATGACACAGCGGATCGCGGAGAGGCTGGCGAACAAACCCGTCTGGCTCTTTTCCAGTGGGCCGATTGGGAACCCGCCCAAGCCGACCGAGGATCCTGTGGAAGTACAGCAATTGATGGATCTGACCAAGGCGCGTGAGCACCGGCTTTTCGCAGGCAAGCTCGACAAAGCCCTGCTCAGCTTCCTCGAACGCGCCATCGTTGGCGCCCTCCGAGCCCCCTACGGTGACTTCCGCGATTGGGGGCAAATCCGGGATTGGGCGGCCGAGATCGCCATTTCTCTCCAGGAGACCGCTGCCGCCGGCTCGACCACTGAGCCGTAGCGGCCCCATGAACTGAATCACGCAAAAGGAGGACCAAAGTGATCATCGTGGCCGGAGTGGACGATTCAGCCCATGCACAACAAGTGCTGCGCCGGGCGATCGAGGAAGCCACAGCGAGGGACGCTGATCTGCACGTGGTTCATGTTGTGCAGAGTCCGATCTATTTCCACCTCCCAATGGAGGTAGCAGTTCCGATAGACGTCGCCGCGATTGAGGCCGCCCAACGCAAGGCCGTTTGGGGCTCGCTCGATCCGATCCTCAGGGAGGCTGATGTACCGGTCAAGGCTGTCGACCTGTCCGGGTATCCGCCGGACGTTCTCGTCGACTATGCGACGGAACATCAAGCAGCCCTACTGGTGATCGGCACGCGAGGCCGTGGCGAGTTCGCCTCCCTCGTGCTGGGAAGTACAAGCCACCGGGCGCTTCACATTGCGAAGTGCGACGTGCTCGTGGTGAAGCCTCTTAGTTAGGCCGTTGTCCGCTGCGACATACGGGCGTCGCTCCAGCCGACCATGCGGCTTTTGACCCGGCGGATGTCCTTGGTCATGCTCTTCCCGCCATGACTGGCTCTCTTTCCGGGGGCGAAACCCGGGCAAAACTTGACGAGGTCCTCAAGAGCTTGAAAGCCGACGTCGGAGCTGGTCTCACTGATGCCGAGGCGTCCAATCGACTGGCCAACGGGCGCAACGAACTGCCGACGGCGGCTCGGGCGTCGCTAGGCAGGCGCATTTGGAATCACGTCCGCGAGCCGATGTCCCTGTTGCTGGTGGCAGCTGCCATGGTGAGTCTTGTTGCCCTCAGGCATCCAAGAGATGCCGTGGCGATCACTGCGATCGTGATTCTCAACATCGTCATCGCCATGGTCCAGGAGGAGAGGGCCGAGTCGGCGCTGGAAGCATTACGTTCGGCGTCGGCGCCCACGGCTCTTGTTCTGCGCTCAGGAAAGCCGATCACGATCGCGGCGGCGGAGGTGGTGCCGGGCGACGTGGTGCTCCTGGCGGCAGGAGATCGCGTTGCGGCTGACTTGTGGATCACCGACAGCTGGTCGCTTGAGGTGGATGAATCTGCTTTGACCGGTGAATCCCTTGCAGTCGCGAAGGCTCCAGCCTCGGACGGTGACATGACTTTGCCCCTCGGCGATCGAACATGGCTGGCCTACGCGGGGACCGTGGTGACTGCCGGCTCAGGGCGTGGCCTCGTCATGGCGACGGGACAGAACACGGAAGTCGGGCGCGTCGCCACCCATCTCCAGAGGGAGTCGCCCCCGACACCGCTTCAGAGGCAGCTGGCATCGCTCTCGGCGCGGCTAGGTCAGGCTGCCATTGCGATCGCCCTAGTCGTATTCTTTTTGATTCTTCTCCGCCTGCAGGGAAATAGCGACGCGGTGGAGCAAGCTTTTCTCGGGGCGGTGGCATTGGCCGTGGCGGCGGTCCCTGAAGGACTTCCAACGGTGGTCACACTCAGCCTCGCCCTGGGAGTGAGACGCATGGCCCGCCACGGCGCCATAGTGCGCAACCTGCCGGCGGTCGAAACCCTTGGCTCAACAACCGTGCTTTTGACTGACAAGACCGGCACCCTCACGCAAAACCGGCTGCGGATATCGGGAGTCATTGCGGGAGAGGCGGGATCGACTCTCGGGCAGCCCACGGGAGCCCTGCGTGATCGGGTCTTGCGCGTTTGTGCCCTCTGCAATGACGCAACGACTGATCCCCCCCAAGGCGACCCGGTGGAGGTCGCGCTCTTGGAGGCATTCGACCCGGCCGAAATCCAGCAGTTGCGAGAGGCTCTTCCTAGGGTCGGAAATCTGCCATTCGACTCGCGCCGGAAGATGATGAGCACTCTCCACGAGGCCGCGGGCGGATTCGAGCTGCTGACCAAAGGGGCGCCGGAGGCCGTTCTCGCGGTCAGTGGGTCGGTGTTGACAGATGGGAGCGGCTCGAGACCTTGGACCGAACAAGACCGCTCCAGATTGCTTGAAACGGTTGATGGGCTCGCGGAAGCTGGTTCGCGAGTGCTGGCGCTGGCCACCCGCACGTTGGACGACTTTCCATCCGACTTGGCCGCCGCAGAAAGGGACCTAGTTTTCGTGGCGTTGGTGGCCTTGCACGATCCCCTCAGGGCAGAAGCTGCTGACGCGGTGAAAAACGTAACCGACGCCGGAGTCCAGCTGGTAATGGTCACGGGTGACCATGTCGGCACCGCTTCGGCAATAGCCCGATCTGCCGGATTGCCCTCTGGCGACGGTGAGGTTCTGACCGGCAGCCAGCTGCGAGCGGAAGGTGTACCCGCTGATCTCGGTTCCGTGCGGGTCTACGCACGAGTTGATCCGGAGCAAAAGCTCGACCTGGTGGAAGCATTTCAGTCAATCGGCCACGTCGTCGCGGTCACTGGCGATGGAGTGAACGACGCTCCAGCCCTTCGTCGCGCCAATATCGGAGTCGCCATGGGCCGCGGTGGCAGCCAGGTAGCGCGAGAGGCGGCCGACCTCGTCATCACCGACGACGACCTCAACCTGGTCACGAGAGCAATCCGTGAAGGCCGAGGGATATTCGACAACATCAGGAAGGTGATCGACTATTTGGTCGGCGGAAATCTCTCTGAAATATCAGTCTTGCTCGCTGGGCTCGCCTTTTTTCCCGACTTGGGGATTCCCTTGTTTCCCCTCCAGCTTCTTTGGATCAACCTGCTGACCGATGGCCTGCCCGCGTTGGCGCTCGGCTTCGATCGCCAACGCGAAGACCTGCTCTATCGATCAGCCTTCTCGTCGGCGGCCCAGCTCCTTTCGATAAGGCGGCTGGCGGTGCTGGGAATCCGTGCGCTCGTGCTGGCTGGGGGAGCGATAGCTGCATTGATCGCAGTCCGAGACAGCGGGGGGAGTTGGGAAGAGGCCCGGACCGCGATGTTTACTGCACTGGTGGCCGCTCACCTCCTGTATGCCTACGTCGTGCGCCTTCCCGCTGGGAGCAACCACTTCAACCCCCGTCTTGCCGCGGCTGCCGCGGCCGGTCTACTGCTGCAGATAGGAACCATTGTCGGTCCATTCCGCGACGTCTTTGGAGTGGTGCGGATGGACAGTCAGGCGTGGCTGATCTCGGCTCTTGGGGGACTTCTACCCGTCGCGGTATTGGCCCTGATACTGCAACGACGCCGGTAGGAACTTACACCATCCTATGCCTCGGTTGGTGAGGTGTGCGCCGATCCCTATTGAGGTGGGCAGACCAGGACGACGGGGCCCCAGGCTCCTTTCACCACGCCGGTCGCAACGCTCCCGAGAAGCATTCGCTGTAACCCGGTGCGCCCATGGGTAGCCATCACCAGCATGGTTGCCGAGTCCTTTCCATACATGTCGAGAATCGAGTTGGCTGGGGAGGGTGAGTGGAGCACGTCCCACTCCACTTTCTCTTGGAGCCCTACGACTTCCTTTGCGAGGTTGTGGACATATGCAGTCTCGAAAACCCCCATCTTGGCCGGCATGTATGGTCGAACCACCTGAATCACCCAAAGTGGAACGGCGAGAGCGTTGGCCCACCTGGACGCCTCCTCGATGCTCAATTCGGAGAACTCCGAACCATCGACGCACGCCACCACTCTGGCGATTTCCATGGGGGAGTTCGACTCTGGACCGTATGCGATTATTTGCTGGCTGGCGCGAGCCAAGAGATCAACGGCAGTAGATCCGAGTACGGAAAGGCCGACTCCCCCCCGGCCGTGGGTTCCGACCGCCACGATCGTTTCCTCACCAAGTTCGCGGGCGAACTCCGCAATCATCTCGGCCGGTGTCGATTCAAATTCGAGGTCTCTGACAACCATTTTGTGCTCTTGGATCCCGAGCACTTCGGCGGCCTGATCCAGGACAGATTGCTCGACGTCGAGACTCGTAGCGGCATGAAAGACATAGAGCTCGGCCTTGGATTGGGAAACGAGTAGCGCCCCGCCGGCCAATGCCGAACGCGACAATCGAGAACCGTCCGTGGCGATAATGACACTGCGATAGGGAGGCCTTGGCAGACTTGTCATGGACATCTCCTTTGACTTAGTTGACACCAGCTTGCGGGGTGGCCCAGGACAGTCGGTAGAGCCAAACGGCCCTCCGCCTAGGGCCAGAGGCCACGACACAGACAAAGGATCCGGGGCCCACAAGGGTCCCCGGATCCTTTGGCGTTGGGGATCAGAGCATCCAGATCAGCCCGAACACCACCGCACCCGCGAGGGCGGCGATTCCGAACCCTGCCGCCCAGATAGCAGTGGCTGTCCAGTCTCGGTGTACGACGTACGCCTTTCGGGTGAGCACCGCGAAGGCGGCGAACAACAGAAGACCGGCGCCCGCAAACATGCCTAGGTACCAACCCTCGACAAGGTTTCCGAGGAACCAATCAGTCGGGACGTAGTACATCCACGCGCCCACTGCGGCGGCTACCACCCCGGCCAGGCCAAGCACCCATTCGGTTACATGGCGGACGGGGGTCCGGGTGATCTCAGATCGCTTTTCTCGTTCAAGCAACAGCGTCACAAGATCACCTCCTTTCTGAGAGGCCCTTGGCGGGGCCCCGTCGGTGTCAAGGTGGCGTAAATCGTGCAGGACTGCACAGAGGCGAAGGTCCTGACTGGCATCCAGTTCTGAGCGACCAAGACAGCCCTAAGAGTCGAACGGCCCTACGGGCGGGGACTTTTGCATCCTGGCGGCGGCACTGACCGAGGGAGATAATCGAGGTGCTCTAGGAGGTTTAGAAATGTTGGTTAGCGAAGTAATGGTCCGCCCGGTTCAGACCTGCGGAATGGACACATCCATAGCTGATGTGGCACGGCGGATGGTCGCCGAGGAGCACGGAGCCCTCGCAATAACGATGCATGACTATCTGGTCGGAATCATCTCGGAGCGAGATGTCGTCCGTGCAGTTGCAGAAGGACGAGATCCCGAAACCACGCAAACCAGCGAATACATGACGCGAGACCCCGATTCGATGGAGCCCGACATCGAGGTAACGGACGCCGCCGAATGGATGCTCGCAGCTGGTTACCGGCACCTGCCGGTTGCTGACGGCGGCAAGCTTCTGGGGATGGTGAGCATGAAAGACATCATGTGGTCCATCACCGGTGAAGCGGGGGTGTTGAGCCGAAAGTCGGCATATGGTCAACGCGACTGACCTTCCTGGGGTTGCCCTAGACGCACCCGCAAGAGCTAGCGACCAGACACCAACACGGGTGATGCTCGTCGACGACCACGATCTGGTGCGTCATGGACTGCGCACGCTCATCGAAGCAACGGCCGACCTCCAAGTTGTGGCCGAGGCCGCCAGCGTTGCAGACGCCATTCGCCGCATCGGGATCCACGAACCCGATGTAATTGTGGTTGACCTCGACCTTCCTGATGGTTCCGGCCTTGACGTATGCAGGGGAGCCCGCAGGATTTCTGCCAACTCGCGAATTCTCATCTTGACCGGATTTGCTGACGAGCAAGCGCTCGAGGCCGCCCGTCGAGAAGGTGTGGCAGGCTTTGTACTCAAGCGGGTTCAGGAGTTCGATTTGCTCGGTGACATCAGGCGAGTGGCCGCTGGTGAGACCGTGTTCAGGGACGCGCCAACAACCCAGGCCTGTCGTCCGCCCGATGACCCGTTGCTGGCGCGGCTAACCCAGCGCGAGAGGATCATCCTTCAGCAAATCGCCGCCGGGAGAACCAACCGAGAAATCGCTGACAATCTCTTTCTGGCTGAGAAGACGGTCAAGAATTACGTCTCCAACCTGCTGACCAAGATGGGCATTGGTCATCGTGCTGGCGCGGCCGCTCATATGGCCCGGATCGAAGCTCAATCCAGTCACCAGTACCCGCCCTCTGAATGGCGGCGGCGGATTTCCCGTTAAGCGGTTCCGTTTAAGCGCTCGTTGACCGCGGTGCACAACTGATCGACGAATGACTTGACGCTAGCTTCAGCCAGTCGATGCATCAGCGCTCGATCGAGCAATCGTCCGATCCCCCCGAATGGCGGGTCATAGGAACCTCGGAAGACCACCTGGACGTTCATATGGCCGATGGGCTGAAGAACCAGATCAGCGTTCATCTCCGGGAAAAGAGCTTCTGCTCCGGTCGCCTGCCACTTGATGGGAATCACCACCGAACCCGAACGGCGCTCAGCCTTCCCCACGTCGATACGCACATCTTTGGCGGGCACAAAGGGTCCAGGGTTGATGCGGGTTGTCAATTCCTCTCCATGCCTGACGGCCAACTGAGCCCAGGCTGAGAGGTCGCTTTGGGAATCGCTGATGAGTAGGGCAACCTCGGCCAGAGTGCCCTCGACGTGTCCGAAGTAGTAGACGAGCATCGCTAGGTGGCTGCCAGGACTTGTGTAGTCATTCCAAAACCGAAATTGGCAGCTGCTGACCTCACGCAATAGGGCCACAGGTCCCGAGCCATAGGGACCTGCCGGCCCTACCGGGGGAGCCCCTGATCTTGAACACTGACATTGTCAGTTTTCGAAAGTGTTCAAAGGAGGACACGATGACAACCGTTGTCGAGAGGAGAGCCATCAAGGCTCTCGATGAACGTACGGGGCACGCCCGTCGCCGGCTGCTGGCGATCGTTGGAATTCTCACCCTGGTGGTCGGGATCGGCTCGTTCGCCGGCGGTGTTTTCGGAGCGGTCTACACCTGGAGTCAGGCAGTCGAGGAGGACATAACGACTCCTGACGACGCGATCTTCCCTGAGGTGCCGGTGCGAGGGCCGATGAGCATGTATGCCCAGTCCGCCATCATCGAGCACCATCAGTTAGACAGCACTGAGGGGCTGCGCTACTCCGAGATGCCTCGCCAGGTCCCCCAGGTCGACGAGGCCGGGAACGAGGTCGTTGGCGACGACGGACAGCCCGTCATGGTGCCCAACGCGGCGAGGGCTAGCTGGGTCAATGCCACGAGCCTGATGACCGCTCTCAACCTTGGTCTTCTGGCTTACGCACTCTCGGCTTTCGCCCTGGTGGTCGGAATCGCACTCATCGCTTCGGGAGTGACCTTTCTCTCCCTGCGCAAGGCCCTAATCGCCTAGAAAGAGCATCCGACTCATCAAGAAGAGGGCCCGGGCTGACCGGGCCCTCTTCTCTTGTGAGAGTTCTGGTTGAACGTTCTGACCTGTGCCATTCGCCTCTAGGAGATTCCTCGCCGGCGGATGAATCTCGAGTGGTCGGGCGTGCGCTCGATCACTTGGAATAGGTAAAAGGTTTGTTGAATTTCTTCCGGTCTTGTTCCAGCGGGCGAAGGCCGCGCCTGACTGGTGGCGTCCTGGCCGTAGCGGCGGCAGCGACTGTCGTTGCCGGTTGGCCAGCTTGGGCCCAGAGTTCGGAGCCGGATGAAGCCGTCTCTGCGGTCGTCGCTCGCTTCCGAGAAGAAATACCCGAGCTCATGGCGGAGCAGAAGATTCCTGGGCTCGCACTCGTCCTCGTCGACGGCGATGAGGTGCTGTGGATCGAGGGCTTTGGTCGACTCGAGCGAGGGGGAGATTTTCCCGTGACGACCGAGACAATCTTCAGCGTTCAGTCGATCTCGAAGGTCTTCACTGCAACCGGAGTGATGATCGCATTGCAGGGAGGCAGGCTTGATCTAGATGAGCCGATCGTGACTTACCTGCCCGAGTTCACGGTGCGCAGTGCCTTCGAAGAGCACCCCGAACGCAAGATCACACTGAGGATGTTGCTCAGCCACACTGCGGGCTTCACCCATGAGGCTCCAGTCGGGAACAATCTCGAACTCGCCACGGGCACTTTCGACTCACACGTCGAGAGCATTTCCGATACCTGGCTCCGCTTTCCCGTTGGACTCGGCTACGCCTACTCCAACCTGGGCATAGACCTCGCCGGCTACATCCTGCAACGGGCCTACGGTCAACCCTTCCCCAGCTTGATGCGCGAGAAGGTCCTCGAGCCGATCGGGATGTATGCAAGTTCTTTCGATCTCGAGGACATTCGCGGATATGCCAATCGGGCCGTCGGCCATGTGCCTCCGCTTTCAAAGATCCCTCTCGCGGTGCCGATGACCGCGGCAGGCGGGCTGTATTCGAACGCGCAAGACCTCGCTCGCTTTCTCAGCTTTCAACTTGGTGACGGGACTATTGACGGGCGGACCGTTCTCGACCCCGCATTGATCGGGGAGATGCGATCCGTTCCGGCTCCCCACGAGGATTCACCTCTCGGGTACGCGCTTGGCGTAGATCGAACCAGGTGGGTCGCAGGGCATATGGCTGACCTATTCAGCCATGGAGGCGGCGGATTCGGGTTCCTGTCTGATCTGTGGTGGCTTCCGCAACTCCAACTTGGCATTGCGGTCTTGACCAACTCGTCCGATCACACCCTCCAGGGCTACCTCCCGGCGTCGATTTTGACCGCCCTCGTTCGACACCCCCAGAGCATCTACGCCGATCGAGTGCTCAAGCTCCCTTATCAGGACTGGCCAGCCGATCCGCTGGCCAGCTACCAACTTCCCCGAGACCTTCCAGCGTTGGTCCGCGCCGTCGCCTCCGTGCCAGTCGGAGATGAATCCGAGCGTTGGGCTGCCTACGTCGGTGAGTACAGAGCGCGGCAGTGGAAGGTCATCGACCCCATGACGCCGAGCGCCCGGTTTTTCGTCGAGGCTGGGGTGCCATACCTCGAAACTGGCGAATGGTTCGTTGCCGGCCAGCATCGCTTGACCGAGATCTCCGAAGGCCTTTTTCTCTCCGAAGACGGTGAAACACTTGACCTGGCGAGCCCGGTTCCAACATGGCGAAATATCGAGCTGCTCAAGGCTTCGGGTCCGGAAATGTGGCAGTGGGTCGCACTGGCACTCGCCGGGGCGGTGGCGATCGGTTCGCTTGCAGCAGCCGCCACTCGAGCCTTGGTCCGCCGCCGGACCGGGCGAAAGCTTGTGAGCGACCATCCCGTCGCTCGGCGCCTGGCCACGGCTCTCGCCTCGGTTGTTTCTCTATTTGTCCTCGGGGTCGTCGCCCTGATCGCAGCCCTGCCCGGGCTCGTCGATTCCGGTTTTGTCGGCTGGCTCGAATTGCCTCTGGGCCAGCGGCTGGCCTTACACGTCCCGTTGGTGTTCGCAGGGCTGGCGGGGGCCTTCATCGGCATCGGTGCCATCGGTTGGTTCAGGGCTTGGTGGGATCGTTCATTCCTCCGGCAAAACCTGGCCCTCTACCTCATCTCTATTTTCCTCCTCGCCCAGCTCGTTGCCTGGAACCTGGTCGGCTGGGGATGGGTGTAATTGCTTTTATCGAGGAAGCGGCCGAGGGAGAGAAGCAACGGCATCAAATCGGTCCGACGTCCAGCGTTTGGCCCTAATGGAGGGAGGCCTCGTCGGCGATCACGCCTTCCGAGTGATCCTCAACGAATGACATGCCATCGGAACGCTTCTTCGACCGACGGGACCTCGCCATCGCCCCTCTGGTCGGCGCAGGCGTAGCCCTCATGAAGGCCATGGTTGGCGCCATAAGCATCCTCCAGGGGATCGACCGCAGTCCGATCGTCGTCCTGGAAACAGTACTTAGCTGTCTGCCGAGCCTTTTTTCCTCGGAGAATTGGTCTCCCTCATTGAGGTTCTGCCATCCAACTGAAACGTACGGTGAGCGAGGCTGGGCCACCAAGCCTTCTCAAAGTGATGCTGATCGAGATTCGGTGCATCCTGCACACGCTGATCATGCTGGCTCGGGGAAAAATCGAGATGCCCCGATTCGAGGTTGGCCGAACAATCACCTTTGCAGATGGCAGCACTTCGCGGATCTACCGGGAAACGACATCGATGAAGGAGAGACCTTCTTTTAATCGGGTTCTTCTCGTCGTCCGGTTCCGCCTGAGACTGATCGGAACAAACCGATTTGCCCATGCCCTCTTTCGGTTTGAGTCGCTGTTCAATACCGTGCTCTTCGCTGCCCATCGCGGGTTCAGGACCAAGCTCTGGCTCACAGACACGCAGACCGGTTTTTATCGGGGCGTTTACGAGTGGTCTGGGTCCGACGCCGCATCCGACTACGCCGAAGTACTTAGGGTGGTTCTCGCGCCCTGGGTGGAAAAGGGGAGCTTCGGTTGCCGGGTCATCGAGGGGTCCGAACGAAGTAGTTTTCTAAAAGGCCGCCTCGAAATGGAGCAAAAAGACGTGGCGACTCTATGGTGGCTTCCGGTTCGTTCAGGGCACGGCAGTTCGCGGCGGCGTTAGGCGCGAGTACGCGCCGAGGAGCGAGGTCGCCATTCCACATGCTGGTCACGGCCTAAGGGTTGGCTTCTCCAGGCCAACGTCCTCGCCGGATTGGTGAACCTCGACTGCTATTGGTCGGTTGTCAACCTCTTGTTGGTGGGAGTCATCCTGGCCCCAGTTATGGTCAGCGGCTGCGGTTGTCTTGGCGATCAGAGGGAACCTCCGGTCGGTTGTGGTCGGCTTGTTGGTTCCGGGATGGTGTTCACCGCGATCTACGATCCCGGATCCCGGCGATCTCAATAGGCCAGCCATTTGCGACCGAGCAGCCCGCCGAAGGTCAGCGCCTCTATACGACCGCCATGGCGAAGTGGCTAAAGACTCTGTTTGGCATTGCTCAGCAGAGCAATCCTCACCGGAGAACTTCTAAAGAGGGTGTCATGTCTGGACGCGAAGTCAAACCGATCGAATCGCAAGAGAGTCGTCAGCGAGCAGGTCCACCGAACGCCGGACCTTTGTGGGCCCATGCGCTTGCAGTAGTTTTCGGCCTCTTCCTAATCGGGTTGTTCACGGGTCTCGCTTATGCCATCGCGGCGGCAGCTGTCGGCGTTGGTCTCTTCCTGTTCTTGAGCGTGAAAGGAGGCGGTCGGAACCTCCTATTCCGTCGAGCAGTTGACGTTCCGGATCTTCTGGTGATGCTGGCGCTGTATGGCGCCGTAATCGCGTTCTACCGGTTGGCTTTCGTCGTTGTGAAGGAAAACGACCTTCTTCTCTTCCTGTTCTTTGCAATTGGGTTACTTGTCGGCGTGGTCGGTGCTGTCGTCTACACCGTCTGGGCGCGGAAGCGCCCGCTGGAAAGTCTGGGACTCTCGCTGTCGAGTCTGCCCCGGGTGGCGCTTCTGGCATTGCTCTTTGCCGCCGTCCAGTTTTCGATCACGCTCTGGGGCTATGACCTGCCTGAAACTCAAGGCTGGGTCACTTTGCTTGGCATGGCGCTAATGGTTGGTCTTTTCGAATCAATCTTCTTCCGAGGGTTTGTGCAGGAGCGGCTCCAAGCATCATTGGGTTCGGCGCCGGCGGTCTTCGGTGCCGCTCTCCTATATGGTGTCTATCACGTCGGTTACGGAATGGGTCTCGAGGAGGTCATCTTCCTTTCCGGGCTCGGCGTGGTGTACGGGCTGGCATACCTAGCAGCGCGGAACATCCTTGTCCTGTGGCCCTTGCTCACACCGCTTGGCAGCCTGTTCGCTCAGCTCGAAGGTGGAGAGCTAGTCGGTCGCCTTCCTTGGGCAGCCCTATTCGGGTTCGCAGATGTCATGGCGGTTATGGCAACAGCCATCTGGCTCGCACATCGGCATCTGCGTAAGAGAGAACGAAATAGTCGCTCGCCCGCCGTCAACCGGAGAACAGCCTCTACGAGCTTGATTCAACGGCCGCTCGGCTGAAGGATTGGTCAGTCGGCTGGGGATGGGCATAACTGGCTCTATGGCCAGCTTTTCCACGGTGTTACGGTGGCGATAGGAAAGGGTTTGATAAAGACTCCATGGCAGAACTCAAGACCAAGGTCACAGACGCAAGCGTTGAAGACTTCATCCACAGCGTGGAGAACGACACCCGGCGCCGGGATGCCCTCGAGCTTCTCAAGATCTATAAGCGGGTTACCGGAATGGAGCCCAAGATGTGGGGCCCGAGCATCGTTGGCTTCGGCGTATACCACTACAAGTCGGAGCGCAGCTCACAAGAGGGCGACTGGCCGCTGGCCAGTTTTTCCCCGCGCAAGCAAAACCTGACTCTCTACGTCTACCCCCGCAACTTCCCGGATCTGCTGAAGGACCTGGGCAAACACACCACCAGCGTTGGCTGTCTCTACGTCAACAAGCTGGCTGACGTCGACACCAAAGTCTTGGAGAAACTGATCGCCGCCAGCTTCAAGCGGGCCAAGGAGCAGTACGCCAATAGGAGCTCGTAACACCTTTGAGGCGCAGGGAAGGAGGCCTAGAGCAATGAGTGAGCTTATGGGCATCGTTCGTTTCAAATTTCATCAGGACAGGGTCGAGGAGTTCAAACGCCTTTCCGCTCAGTGCCTGGAAATCGTCCGGGCCAGGGACTCCGGCACGCTCCAGTACGACACCTATCTAAACGAGGACCAGTCGGAGGCCATCGTCATCGAGCGCTTCAGGGATTCCGAGGCGCTCATCGAGCACAGTGCGAACCTCGCCCACTTAACGCCGGCAATTCTGGAGACGGGCTTGGTCTCAGGGGAACTCCTCGGTGAACCGAGCGCAGAGCTCAAAGCGAAGATTGGCGACGGCGAAGAACCCCAGCTTTTCACCCCCTACCAGTTGATGTAGACGGGTGTCGGGTCAGGGCGCAGCGTTGGCGCCGGGCGGCCCCTCGAGCACCGTGGGAACGTACTCGAGGAGTTGGATCTTGTCGTCAAATGTCTGGTGGGAAACCAGCTCGAGGGCGACGTCGGGATAGCCGTCATAGATACGGTCGCGGCCGGTGCTCCCGGTGATGACCGGGAAGACCCCAACTCGGAAGCGGTCCACGAGGCCGGCTTTCAGGAGCGAGCGGCACAAACTGATGCTGCCGAGGGTGTGCAACGGACTGGTGCCGTCGCGCTTCATCGCTCTCACCGTCTCCACAGCATCCCCAGCGACCAGCCGGGTGTTGGCCCACGACAACGGCTCCTTGAGCGTCGAGGAGAACACCACCTTGGGCTGTTTGGTGACCACGCCCATGGCGGCGTCTTCCTCGGTGGCGTCATCCGATTTCGCTGCTTGGGCGGCGAATCCCGACATCAGCCGGTAGGTGTTGGCTCCCATGAGAGTCGTGTAGTCCTGTGGTTGCTGTTGGAGCCAAGTCAAATATTGGGGACCCTCGAGCCCCCACCAACCGGGCCAACCTTCGGCAGCGCCAAATCCGTCCAATGAGGTGATGAAATCCACCATCAATTCCGGCATTTGTTCTCCTTTGGTCGATCTTGACCATTGCGACAGGTACGACGTGGCGATGGCAACCCGAGCATCATTTCGCTACGCGATCAGCCAGCGCCTGTCTCCTGCTCTGAGATTCGTGGGCGTCGAGGGATCTCCCTAAGAGGTACCAAGTTTCCATTTTGCCTTTGCCCTTGACCTCGATCGTTCCCCGCCGCTCCAATTCGAACTCATCCTTGAGCAACTCGTAGGTGGGCCGAGTGACCTGAATCCGACCTGGTGTGCCACCCGACTCCATCCGAGATGCAGTGTTCACCGCGTCTCCCCATAGGTCGTAGAGGAACTTGTGCCGACCGATGACGCCGGCCACGACCGGCCCCGAGTTGATCCCGATTCGCAGTTGGAAGCCAAGGTCGCCACAAGGGCCTCCGGGCGCGGTCGAGCCGACCATATCGAGTGCCACCAAGGCAATAGCCCGGGCGTGGTCCGGCCGTGGAATCGGGACCCCGGCGGCAACCATGTAGGCATCGCCGATGGTTTTGATCTTCTCGAGCCCGTGCCGCTCAGTCAGCGTGTCGAAATGGCTGAAAAGCCGATCGAGCAGTCCGACGATCTCGGCAGCCGGCAGATCCTGCGAGCGGGCGGTGAAATCGACCACATCGGCGAACAGCACCGAGGCGGCCGCGAACTGGTCGGCGATGGTACGAGCCTCGCCTTTGAGTCGGTCGGCGATCGAGGTGGGAAGGATGTTCAGGAGCAGTCCCTCGGACCGCTGCTGTTCTGACCGGAGAGCGGTCAACGCTTCCTCGCGCTGCCTTGCGAACAGGGCCAGCAATGTGAAGAAGATCGTCCCGCCAACAGTGACGTTCATCGCCAGGAGAAGACCGGAAAACCATTCCGGCAGCGGGGAAGGGATCCCCAGTGCGATCCCGGCAACCCCCGACGCCAGGAAGATGGTGACGAAGGCGAAGAACCATCGGATGCCGGCCCGCACGCCATCGAAGACCAGGGCGCCGAGCGGGGCGAGGATGCCCCAAATGCCGGGTGATCCGCCGGGCAGGAAGCCGCCGAGGGCGATCATCGAAATCGTAGGGGCGAGGAGGATGTCCGCGAGTTGGATGCGCAAGAGTTGACGGAAGTTGCCGTTCCTGGCGAAGAGAGCGATGGACCCGATTGAGATCACCGCGTAGAGCAACGCCAACGAGCCCGACCAGGCGCCGAATGCAAGATACAGGCCGGCCCAGAGGAAAGAGATCGGCAGGATTAGGACCGCGATCCGGACAAGAAGTGCCTTGCGGTGGCGCGTATCGTCGTCGTCGGACGGTTCGGCCCCGATCGTGGCGAGGCGGTCGCCGAGCCCCCTGAGGTACGTCACCGCACGAGGATACGTCGATGTGGGGGGCAGACTCGCTGCGGTATGCGCGGACCTCCTCAGGCTTCGAGTGGGGGGAGTGGCCTGGCAGCGGGGCCGTTGATCACAGCCCCGGCGTAGTCGTATCGGGAGCCGTGGCACGGGCAGTCCCAGGTTCGGGCACGGCTGTTCCAGCCGACCACACAGCCCATATGGGTGCAACGAGCCGAAAGTAGGTAGGTCGAACCGTCTTCGTGGAGGTAGGCCGCCACCCTCTCTCCTTCCACCTCCACCACGGCGCCTTCGCCGGGACGGAGGTCGAAGAATTGGCGACCCACGGTCTTGGCGATGAGCACGTCGCATGGGGCTTCGTGCGCCACCCGGTTGGGGACCACTCGTTGGATGTAGCGCCGAGATCCGGTCATTCCCTTGCTGCCAACCACCACCAGGTCGTGATCGCCGGCGGCCTTCGAGATCTTGGCCGATGGGTTGCCCTTGGCCACGATGAGATTCATCTCCTCGCCACCGAGACGAGCGGCAGTATCGCGAAGGACGATGTCCCCAATCAGTGGGTCTCCCACGAACATCAGGCTGACCGCGGCTCCGAGTGCTTGCGCCAGGGCATGACCGTGACGCGCGGCCTGATGGGCGGTTAGAGATCCGTCGGTGCCAATCAAGACCTTTCGGTAGCTGGGCGGCCGATTCTGAGGATCGCTTGTCCTCACCACCAAGATGTCGATCGGGGTGTTATGAGCCACCTGATCGGGAATACCCCCCATCGCGAACCGACTCCCCGACCCTATCCCGTGGTCGCCGATAACCAGAAGGTCGGCTAGCCGCTCGGTGGCGGCCGTCATGATCGATTGGGCGATCTCACCCTGTTGTTGGGCACCTTCGGCTTCGACCCCTGCCCTCCGCGCTCGCTCCGCCGCTTCCTCCAGGATCTTGGCGCTGGCTAGCGAGTCGTCACCGACGTGGACGAGGGTAAGACTTGCCCCAAGTTGATTGGCGAGACTGGCAGCGACTTCCTCGGCCACCGCCGAGGTCGCCGTCCCATGGGCCCCGACCAGGATGCGGCGATAGGCGCTCAAAAGGGCTTCATCACCATCAAATAGACGATAAAAAGCAAGGCAACCACTCCGCTCCCCGCCGTGAGGATCGGGTTGCCTGAGTTCAGCACCCGGGCGAAGTCGTCGCCGGTAACCGTGGTTCCGCTCCCCATCAGCTCCAGGACCATTCGGACGCGCCGGAAATGTCCACGAGCCATGGGAAACATCAGGATTCCGACGCCGATCAGCAAGCCGAGCGAGACCCAGATCCAACCCCGCGAGAACCACCTGCCCTGAATCCCGGCACCGATCCCGCCCACCAGCAGCACCAGAGTCGAGATGTAGAAGGCATTCACCGTGGCGGCGCTGAGCTGGAGGATCCCCGAAACCTGCTGCGGATCACGTATGCGACGCATGAGCACGGTCGCTGCCATGGAGGTCCCGTGAGCAGCCGCGAAGCCCACCACACCGACCAGATGAATGAAAACCCACCAGCCATAGCTCATGGCGACGAGTTTTCTACGGATGACGAGGGCGGTCAACCAACGAACGCCGTGGCGGAGGGTGGACCGCTGCTAACTGGAGGATTGATACCAAGTGGCGGTAGATGTCGGCAGGAACCCGACACCTTGATAGAGAGCGCCGGCGGCGTCGGTGTCGTATGAGATCTTGACCCGCTGGGCGCCTCTCTTGAAGAGGCGATCGATTCCGGCAGTCAGCATCGCTCGTGCGAGACCTCGCCGTTGGAACTCCTCTTCGACTCTGACGGGTTCGACGAGACCCACCTTTGTGGTCGGGTCAAACCAGTACAGCGAGTAGCCGGCGACCACCCCATCGGTGGTCTCGACCGCGAGATCGAGCTCCGGGTCGTAAAGGGAACACTGGGCGAGTCGCTGCGCCACCCCGTCCCCATTTCGACGGCGCAGCGGATGCAGGGTGTCCCGACGCTGAGTCCGATCGACCAGTACGAAGCCAGCAGTAGAGCTGATACGGCCGGCCGATCGGCAGCATCCATCCAGCCGGTGGAGTCTCGGCCGCCGGCAGTAAGCCCGGCTCGCTGGGCTAGCTCTGTGAAGGCTCGATCATCGTCGCTCACCGGCACTTCGAACCTGGTGTCCACGTGCCTTATGGCATGCTCCAACGCCCGAGTCCACACCAGGTCCGGGGGCGGCCCTGGCGCCCCGGGGACGATGACCGGGTCGCATTGCCAGGCCTGATCGATCCAGCTCGTCAGCAGGACTCCGGCAACGGGCCCTCCATAGTCGACCCAGAAGAGCTTCTCGGCTTTGTCAGACCGCCGCGGCAGGCGCCACCACCACTGCACATCGGCGGCTTCCCATAGGCCGGCCTGATGGTGAGCGAGACGAGCTCGCTGCAACAAGTTCGTCGCCAGCATCACTTCTTCAAACTCGACTGCTCTGACCTCTCGCACCGGCACATCCAACCCTCAAGCGCCCCAGTCGAAAAGGTGGGTGAGCGAGGTCAGCCCAACGACTGCTCGGCTCCAGCATGGGCGATGTGAGAGAGTTGACGCCAGATCAGGATGAGCGTGACCGCCGAGCCGATGCCGGCGAACCAGAAGGGCCCAGTGACGCCCCATCTGCCGGCGACAAACCCACCCAATGCCGCACCCGCCACTAGTCCCCCATAGGATCCCAGTTGGTTGATGCTGCTGACTCGTCCCAGGAAGTCGGCAGGCACGGCTCGCTGGCGAATCGTGGTGGTCGTGGTTCCCCAGATCGAGTTATGGGCCCCGAACAGGAAGAGGATGGCCATCCCCACCCACGGCGTGGTAGTGGTTGCCAGGGTCAAGTGGGTGAGGCATTCGACTACCAGACCTATCCGCATGATGTCGGCCAGGCTGAACCGCGACTCCAGGGCCCCATAGGCGGCGGCTCCGAGGAGCCCTCCAATCGCACCGGCCGTGATCATCAGCCCGTAGCCCACTTCGCCGACCTGGAGGCGGTCGATTGCGATCAGAACTAGGACGGACCAAGCGGCACCAAAAGTGATATTGAAGACGAAGACCGTCACCGCCATGGTGCGAAGCGGGGCGTGGTTCCAGAGCCAGCGCAATCCTTCCCTGAGGTCGCGCCCGAGGTGCGAGGGCTCACCTGAGTTCACCGATGGTGTTCGCGCGATCCGAGAGGCAAGCACTGCCCCCAGAGCCGTGCACATTGCCTGAGCACCAAACGGCACGGCCATCCCGACTGCGAACAAGAAGGCCCCGATCGGCGGTCCCACTAGCTGGTTGGCGGTGATGAATCCGGATACGGTTCGGGCGTTCGCCACTCCGAGGTCTCTCTCCGCCACAACCATGGGGAGGAGCGTCGCCTTGGTGATGTCAGCGAAGACTTCGGCGATACCCAAAATGAAGAGCGTTGTCAGAACGACGACCACGTTGGCTTTTCCGCTGGCGATGATCACCGTGAAGGTGGCGACCACCAAAGCTCGCAAGGCGTTGACCACGATGGCAATCCGCCTTCGGTTGAGTCGATCGGCCAGGACTCCCACGTACAGACCGATTACCAGGTAAGGGAGGCGTTGGACGAGAAGGGCCATGGCCACGAGCCCGGGATCGCTGGTCTGGGCCGCCATTAGAAGCGGTCCTACTGCCACCGCGATGCCGTCGCCGATGTTGGTGGCCCAGGAGGCGGCGAAGAGCCATCGAAAGTCCCGCCCGAGACGACTGGGAGCTATGGCTTCGACGATTCGACCCACAACCGCTGCACGCCAACGATGGGCAAAACCCTGGCTGGTGATGAATAGCGGGGCTGGTTTGAGATTATGTGGGGTCTGTGCCCTTCTCCATCCATCGCATCTATGAGAAGAAGGTCCCCCCGGGGCAAAGGATCCTGGTCGATCGGCTCTGGCCCCGCGGGGTGAAAAAGAGCGAGGCGGGCCTCGACGAGTGGCTGAAGGAGTCCGCCCCCAGCACGAAACTGCGCCGGTGGTATGGGCACGCGCCCGCCAAATACGAGGAGTTCGCGCGCCGCTATCGCGCCGAGCTGGCTCGCCCCCCTGCCGCCGCTGCCGTGGAACATCTCTTGGACCTTGCCCGCCATGGCGAGGTGGTTTTGGTCACGGCGACGCGGGACATCGACCACTCCGGGGCGCGGGTCCTGCTCGAACATCTCACCCTTGTGAGCGAAGCATCTTGACCATTCACAGAGCCCCTTCGAGAACGTCGGGGGTGGCTTAACCTGGCATCACGCAAGGAGGGAAAGATGGCTCGGGTAAGCACCTACCTCAACTTCGCAAACCAGACTGAAGAGGCGTTCAACTTTTACAAATCGATCTTCGGCACCGATTTCGTGGGGGACATTTCTCGGATGGGAGATGCCCCACCCCAGCCGGGTGGGCCGGAGCTGAGCGAGGCTGATAAGAACCTGATCATGCACATCCAGCTCCCGATCGTCGACAATTACATGCTGCACGGGACCGATGCCCCCGAGTCGATGGGATTCACTGTCGATCAGGGCAACAACGTTTACATCATGCTCGAGCTCGACAGTCGCCGCGACGCCGACCGCTATTTCGCCGCACTAAGCGAGGGCGCCACCATCGAGATGAACCTCGGTGAGCAATTCTGGGGCGACTACTTCGGCTCACTGATGGATAAGTACGGGGTGCGCTGGATGTTCAACACCTCGGCCAAGGAGTAGTGGATCCCAGCTCCGGCCCTGAGATGACAACGAGGCTTGCCAACCTCCGCTTCGACGCCAACGACTCCGTTTCCCTCGCCATGTTCTGGGCGCGCGCCCTCGGTTGGGATTTGGGACGGGAGTTCCGTGAGGAGATGTACGTACTGCCAACCGATGGCACTCCCTTCAAGCTCGCCTTCCGCCAGGTTCGGGAACCGAAGACCACGAAGAATCCGATCCATCTCGATTTGGTCAGCGAATCCGTCGACCACCAGCGCGAGATCGTCGACCGCTTGACTTCGCTCGGCGCCCGGCCCATCGACATCGGGCAAGGCCCCGATGCCGAGCACGTGGTGCTCGGTGATCCCGAAGGCAACGAGTTCTGCATCGTCCTGCGCGGGGAGTTTCTGGCGGACACCGAATTCCTCGGAGCAGTCGTCTTCGAGCCCGCGAATCCAGCCACCGGTTACTTCTGGGGAGAAGCGATCGGTTGGCCCGTGGTCTACGACCAAGACGGCGATGTTGCGATCCGTGCTCCAAACGGTCGGGGACCATTCATCACCTTTGGGCCTCCTGGGGAGGTGGCAGCCGGAATGAGTCGTCTCCATCTCGATCTCCGGACGGATGATGGAGAGGAAACCGCGATCGATCGCTTGACAGCCCTCGGTGCCAGCAGGGTCGATCGCAGTCAAGAAGGCCCTCCCAGACTGCAATTGGCGGATCCCGACGGAAATGAGTTCGCCGTTCTCAGCGGGCAATGAGGCTTGGCGCCAACGCAATCGGGCGCGATCGGACTCCAGCCAATCGTACCGGGGAGGAGCGTTGACCGAGCACTCGGTGGTGATAGCCGGAGGGGGTCCGACTGGGTTGATGCTGGCGGGGGAGCTGGCGTTGGCAGGGATCGAGGTCGTCATCGTCGAACGACGGGCCACCCAGGATCTCGACGGGTCACGATCGGGGGGCCTCCATTCGCGCACGATCGAAGTGTTCGATCAGCGTGGCATCGCCGATCGGTTTTTGGCGGAGGGCCAAGTGCATCCCTTCGTGGGCTATGCCGGGACTTTCTTAGACATCAGCGACTTTCCGACCCGCCACAACTACATCCTGGCCCTCTGGCAAAGCCGGATCGAGCCCATCCTGGCGGGATGGGTCGATGAGCTCGCGGTCCCCATCCTTCGGAGCCGAGAAGTGGTGGGCTTCACCCAAGACGAAACCGGCGTTTCTGTGAAGCTGTCCGACGACAGTTCGCTGCGAGCGACTTATCTCGTGGGCTGCGACGGGGGCCGGAGCGTGGTTCGGAAGACGGCCGGCATCGAATTCCCCGGGTGGGATCCGACGGCCAGCTACATGATCGCCGAGGCGGAAATGGACGAGGAGCCGGAGATCGGCATGCGCCCCGAGGGTGGTGGCATTGGGCCGGTCAACCGCGAGAAGGGAGGAGGACCCTATGGGGTCGTGTTGCTCGAGAAGCAGATCGAGCATGCGAGTCAGCCCAGCCTGCGAGACCTGAGAGAGGCGCTCGTCGCTGCCTACGGGACAGACTTCGGCGTGCACAGTCCCAACTGGATTTCAAGGTTCACCGACATGACCCGGCAGGCGGCGTCCTATCGGGCGGGACGGGTGCTGCTGGCCGGCGACGCCGCTCACGTGCACGGCCCTCAAGGTGGACAAGGCCTCAACACCGGCGTCCAGGATGCCGTGAACTTGGGATGGAAGCTGGCCCAGGTGGTGCAGGGGATCTCGCCGGCGAGCCTCCTCGATACCTACCACGCCGAACGGCATCCGGTCGGCGCCCGGGTACTGCAGAACACCATGGCGCAGGTCGCCTTGATGCGCATCGACGAGCGCAGCCGAGCTCTCCGCGACAGTGTCCTGGAAATGCTGACCATGGACCAACCGCGTAAGCGCATTGCCGGGATGATCTCCGGGCTAGACATCTCATACGACCTCGGAGAGGGACACCCGCTGCTCGGGAGGCGCATGCCCGATCTTGACTTGCATACCACCGATGGCCCGATGCGGGTTTACAACCTCCTCCACGATGCTCGCCCCGCTCTCCTCAACCTGGGACAACCCGGTGGCCGCGATATTTCTCCGTGGGCCGATCGAGTAGAGATGGTCAATGCCAGCTATCGAGGCCCATGGGAGCTGCCGGTTCTGGGCCAGGTTTCCGCCCCACCGGCGGTGCTGATTCGACCCGACGGACACGTCGCCTGGGCGGGAGCGCTATCGGACTCAAAATTGCCCGAAGCGCTGGCGACCTGGTTCGGACCGCCCACTGGGGCCGAAGGGAGAAGAGATGGAATGAGAAGGAGCCGCTACTGATGGATATTTCGCTGGGAAGCTTCGGCGTTTGGCGCCGGCTGGGAGAGATCACCCCCGACATGGCTCGAGAGGCGGAGGCCCTCGGATACGGGGCGGTTTGGGTCGGTGGCTCACCACCGGGTGATCTGGAGGCCGTCGAACAGATCATCGCCGCCACCGAGCGAATCCCGGTGCTGACGGGGATCGTCAACATGTGGAGGGAGGATGCCGCTCTGGTGGCTACCTCCTATCAACGGATCGAAGAGCGTTACCCGGATCGCTTGATTCTCGGGGTTGGCATCGGGCACCCGGAGTCGACCAAGGAGTTCGAGAAACCGATCGACAAGATCGTGGACTATCTCGATCAACTCGACGCGAGAGCGGTTCCCAAGGAGCGCCGGCTCCTGGCTGCCCTCGGGCCCAAGGTCCTCCGCTTGGCAGCCGAAAGGACGCGAGGGGCCCATCCTTATCTGACGACCCCTCGCCATACCGCCTCTGCCCGTCAGGTGATGGGTGCCGGATCGCTGCTGGCGCCGACGCCCATGGTGGCACTCACCCCCGCCGCATCTCCTGCGCCGCCCGAGGCAAGGGCAATCGTTGAGCGCTACCTGCGGCTGTCGAACTACCGGCGCAATCTGCTCCGGGAAGGCTGGGATTCCTCCGATTTGGCAGCCGGAGGGAGCAATCGCTTGGTCGATGCATTGGTGCTCCATGCCCCTCCCGAGACCGTGGTCACCGGTCTTACCGCTCACCTCGAGGCCGGCGCCGATCACCTGGCCGTCTATGTCCTCGACAACGACCCGGTCGACTCCTGGCGTCAGCTCGCCAATCTCCTGCTCTAGTCAGGGAAACCACGCTCGTCATGGTCACGTGGTCGCTCCAGGCCGATCTTCGATGACCAGACCAGAGACGAGACGAATCAGGAAGAGGCCGAACTTGGGGTTTTGGTAGTAGAGCTCCAGCACCTTCTCGCCCGAAATCACAGAGAGGCGACACGCCTCTTCGCAGATCGCACTGAGCGCTCGGACGCCTTGCGGGGCGAACAAACCGACCTCGCCGAACACTTCCCCGGGTCCGATGCGCTTTTCGATCTCCGGAAAAAGCACCCGGCCTTCCTGGATCATGTAGAAGCGGTCGGCCGGGTCGCCCTGGCGGAAAAGGACCGTTCCCTTCGGCTGCGTTTCGGTCTTCATGTAGGGGATGAGTGACTGGAGCACGTCCTCGTGCGTCGCCTGCTGGACGGCAGCAGTCAGGCGCCTGAGCTGGCGGAGTCGAAGCACGTTCAGCGGCAGCAGGCAGGCATGGAGCACCAGGATCGGATAGACCCGATCGAAGATGCCGTACGTGATCCCCAAAAGGGCGTAGGTGATAAAGGCCACGTTGCTCACGATCGCCACGATCCGCAAGGGGATCATTGTCTTCATGAAAAACGACGAGAAGACAAGGAATGCCGCGACCCAGGCGGTTATCACCAGCCACATCTGGGACCTCCCTTGCCCCTTCGTGCTCGAGTGGTTTCGACAGATGAATGTCGACGAAACATAAACGCCTCGCTCCGCGATTGTTTGGTCGTGGCCCAAGTTGTTTCTGTGCGATAGCCTCGCAACGGATGCCAGGTCTCGAGGCCTTCGACCCGGCCCTCTTACTCATACTCAATGTGGCCGGCACCTTCGTTTTTGCGATCAGCGGAGGTCTGGCGGGCGTTGGGTCCAGGCTCGACGTCTTCGGCGTGGTCGTGCTCGCCGTTGTCGTCGGACTTGCCGGGGGAATCACCCGCGACCTCCTTATCGGCCTCCCGGCACAGGCATTTCAAGACTGGCGCTATCTCGCCATCGCGATATTCGCGGGCGGCGTTACTTTCTTGGGCCACTCTCTGCTTACGAGGCTCGAGCGTCCGATCCTCGTTTTCGACGCAGCCGGCCTTGCTCTATTCTGCGTCACCGGCGCCAGCACGGCACTCGCTCATGGTGTGGGAGCACTCGGCGCGGTGGTGCTGGGGGCGATCACGGGGATTGGCGGTGGGGTCCTTCGTGACGTTTTGGTGAGGGAGATCCCGGTTGTGTTGCGCACTGGGCTCTATGCGATCCCGGCACTGGTGGGGGCGGCCATCGTTGTGATCGCCTTCGAGAGCGGAATGCAAAGCCTGTGGTTTCCGATCCTCGGGGCTGCGGTGTGTTTCGCTATCCGTGTCGCTGGTGTCTACTTCGATTGGAACATGCCGCAAGCGCGGAGATAGCCTCGACCATCGGCGTAGGGCGATAGTCAACCAACCCCCCGAAGGACCAACGAGCTCCGTCGTAACCTGACAATTCGGGCACACCAGATCCAAGGGAGGAGCGACATGTCCCGCTTTGATGGAAAAGTGGCTTTGGTCACCGGGGCGGCCAGCGGAATCGGCAAGGAGACGGCCCTGAGAATGGCGCGGGAGGGCGCTGCGGTTGTGATGGCTGACATCCAGGAGGAGTCGGCGGGCAAGGTGGTTGCGGAGATAGAAGGCGACGAAGGACGAGCCCTCTTCATCGGCCTCGATGTTGCGAGCGAAGCCGCTTGGGCGGAGGCGGTTGCCACGACAGAAGCCGAGTTCGGCGGCCTCAACATTCTGGTCAACAACGCAGGGATTGGTGACAATGATTCAATCGAGCTGACGCCCAAGGAGACCTATGACCGGGTCATCGCCATCACCCAGACCAGCGTCTTCTTAGGCCACAAGGCAGCCAGCGCGGCGTTGAAGAAATCGGGCAATGGGGCGGTAGTCAACGTCAGCTCCATGTTCGGCATCGTCGGGGGCTTCGGAACCTCTCCCGCATATCACGCCGCCAAAGGGGCGGTGCGCCTATTGACCAAGAGCACTGCCCTCGCCTGGGCGAAGGAGAACGTGAGGGTCAACTCGGTTCATCCGGGCTTCGTCGACACACCGATCCTGGGGGATACCGACCCGGTGATGTTGGCCAACCTGACTCCCATGGGCCGCCTCGCCCAGCCGGAGGAGATCGCTGCCGTGATCACCTTCTTGGCCAGTGATGATGCATCGTTCATCACCGGGGCCGAATTCGTCGTCGACGGGGGGTATACCGCCGGCTGAGGCACAATGGCCGCATGAGCGTCGACCTCGACGAATTGCGCTGGCTTCGCCGAGCGCGCGACCAAATGGACCGTGAGTACGCGCAGCCTCTCGACGTAGCGGCGCTGGCGCGGACGGCGCTGATGTCGCCCGCTCATTTCAGCCGTCGCTTCCGGGCGGTGTACTCCGAGACGCCGTACTCCTATCTGATGACCCGGCGCATCGAGCGGGCGAAGGCACTGTTGCGTCGGGGAGACCTGAGCGTGACCGAGGTGTGTTTCGCGGTGGGCTGCACGAGCCTTGGGTCCTTCTCCTCCCGATTCACCGAACTCGTCGGCGAGACTCCGAGCGCCTACCGGGCCCGTGATCACCAAGCGCTGCTCGCCTTGCCCCATTGCCAGATGATGGTGGTGACCCGGCCGCGGAAAGTAGGTGCTGGAAGCGCTCCCAAGTGAGCAGTTTTGGAGAAGCAATTTTTCGACCCCGCGCGTAGTGTCCGGTCATGACCATTTCACTCAGCCATGTGCACATCCTCGTCGACGATCCTGACGCCGCCCTAGCCTTCTATCGCGACACCCTCGGCTTGAAGGTGCAGAACGAGGTCGAGAACGGTGGGTTCCGCTGGATCACCCTCACCACCGACAGCCAACCCGAGGTCCAGATCGTTTTGTCGCAGCCGCATGCCGGCCGTTCCCAGGAGGACGGCGACGCCATCGCTGCCCTGCTCGCCAAGGGCGAGTTGGGCCCGGCTTTTTTCAGGACCGACAATCTCGACGCCACTTTCGAGAAGGTCGCGGCTGCCCCCGGCGTGGAGGTGCTCTCCGAGCCCGCCGACCAGTTCTGGGGCGTCCGCGATGCTGCAGTCCGGGACCCCGCCGGCAACATGCTTCGGATCGAGCAAGGCTAGATGCGTTCCCAAGACGGCTGCGTTCAGAGGAGAGAACGATGAGCGCCCAAAAGGCCCCTAAGAAGACCGCTCAGAGCGCCTCCGCCAAAGGCAAATCGCCCCAAGTCTTCAGCGCCGAAGAACGAGCGGCGATGAAAGAGCGGGTGCGGGAGCAGAAGGCAGAGGCGCGACGTGGTGCGGACCGGGAGGCAGGCGAGAAAGAAGTGCTGGCGAAAATCGCGGAGATGCCAGAACCGGACCGCGCTATGGCCAAGCGAATCCACGCCATCGTCAAGGCCAATGCGCCGGATCTGGCACCGAAAACCTGGTACGGGATGCCCGCGTATGCCAAGGACGGGAAGATCGTCTGTTTTTTCACCCCGGCGGCCAAGTTCAAATCGAGGTACGCAACGTTTGGGTTCAATGACGATGCGAACCTCGACGACGGCGGCATGTGGCCGACTTCCTTTGCCCTGATGAAATTGACCTCGGCCGAAGAGAAGGCAATCGGCGCCCTCATCAAGAAGGCCGTGAGCTGAGTAAGGCAAAGAAACAGGGGGCGGAGTCGGCGCTCGCCGACAGTCATGACTACATCCGTGTGGCCGGGGCCCGGGAGAACAACCTCAAAAACGTCGACGTCGAAATCCCCAAGCGGCGGCTCACAGTTTTCACCGGGGTATCCGGCTCGGGGAAGAGCTCCTTGGTCTTCGACACCATCGCCGCCGAGTCCCAGCGGATGATCAATGAGACGTACAGCGCCTTCATCCAGGGTTTCATGACGACGCTGGCACGGCCCGACGTGGACTTCCTCGATGGCCTGACTACCGCGATCATCGTCGACCAGGAGCGGATGGGAGCTAACGCTCGCTCCACCGTTGGCACCGCCACCGACGCCAACGCCATGCTGCGCATTCTCTTCAGCCGGCTCGGCAAGCCTCACATCGGCTCCCCAAGTGCCTTCGCCTTCAACGTTCCGTCCGTGACCGGAAGGGGAACCATCACCGTGGCGCGAGGGGAGGGCAAGGACCGTCCCCGGGTAGAGACCTACACCCTCACCGGGGGTATGTGTCCGCGCTGTGAGGGGATGGGCTCGGTGAACGACATCGACCTCGCGCAGCTCTATGACGAGAGCAAATCCCTCAGCGAGGGTCCGTTCACCATCCCCGGCTATAGCGGAGATGGCTGGTACGTGCGGATCTTTAGCGAATCGGGGTTCCTAGATCCGAACAAGCCGATCCGCAAATACACCAAGAAAGAGCTTGACGACTTTCTCTACAAGGAGCCGACCAAGGTGAAAGTGGTTGGCGTCAACATGACGTACGAGGGGTTGATCCCTCGTATTCAGAAAGCGTTCCTCCAAAAGGACGTCGATACCCTGCAGCCGCACATCCGAGAGTTTGTGGAGAGGGCAGTGAAGTTCACCGTCTGCCCCGACTGCGGGGGCACGCGACTCAGCGAAGCGGCGCGCTCGTCGAAGATCAAGGGGGTCAACATCGCCGATGCCTGCGCAATGCAGATCAGCGACCTCGCTGACTGGATCCGTGGGCTTGACGAGCCGTCAGTGGCGCCGCTCTTGGCGAGCCTGCAGCACACGCTCGATTCTTTCGTCGAGATCGGCCTCGGTTATCTCTCACTCGACCGACCGTCGGGAACCCTCTCCGGCGGCGAAGCTCAGCGCACCAAGATGATCCGCCATCTCGGGTCGGCACTCACCGATGTCACCTACGTCTTCGACGAGCCCACAACCGGTCTCCACCCCCACGACATCCAACGAATGAACGACCTCCTCCTCCAATTGCGTGATAAGGGCAACACAGTCCTGGTGGTCGAGCACGAACCTGAGGTGATCTTGGTCGCTGACCACGTCATCGATCTCGGTCCTGGGGCCGGCACCGCCGGTGGGACGGTCTGCTTTGAGGGAACCATCGAGGGCTTGCGGCGAAGTGGCACCCTTACCGGACGCCATCTCGATGACCGGACCGCTCTCAAAGAGGCCGTAAGGTCCCCGACCGGCCACCTCGAGATCCGCGGCGCCAAGGTCCATAACCTGCAAAACGTCGACGTCGACATCCCGCTCGGGGTCTTGGTCGTCGTCACCGGTGTCGCCGGCTCCGGCAAGAGCTCGCTCATACACGGGTCGATCCCGGCGGACGCCTCTGTGGTGTCGGTGGACCAAACCCCAATCCGAGGCTCGCGGCGCAGCAACCCGGCGACCTACACCGGGCTCTTGGAGCCGATTCGAAAGGCATTCGCCAAGGCGAACGGGGTAAAACCGGCGCTGTTTAGCGCCAACTCCGAGGGCGCCTGCCCGAACTGCAACGGCGCTGGAGTGATCTACACGGAGTTGGGCTTTATGGAGACGGTGTCCACCGTCTGCGAGGTCTGCGAGGGCAAGCGCTTTCAGAGCGTGGTGCTCGAGTTCAAGCTGGGCGGCAGGGATATCAGTGAGGTGCTGGCGATGTCGGTGACCGAAGCCAGGGACTTCTTCGCCGAGGGCGAGGCCGGGGTGGCGGCCGCCCATGCCATTCTCGAACGGATGCACGCAGTCGGGCTCGGGTATCTCAATATCGGCCAGCCGCTGACCACCCTCTCCGGCGGCGAACGGCAACGGCTGAAGTTGGCGATCCAGATGGCGGAGGAGGGTGGGGTCTATCTGCTGGACGAGCCGACTAACGGTCTCCATCTGGCCGACGTCGACCACCTGCTCGCCCTTCTCGATCGACTCGTTGACTCCGGGAAGTCGGTGATCGTGATCGAGCACCACCAGGCGGTCATGGCCCACGCCGACTGGATCATCGATCTCGGTCCCGGCGCCGGCCACGATGGGGGCCGGGTGGTCTTCGAAGGCACCCCGGCTGAGTTGGTGGCGGCTGGTTCCACGCTTACCGGCAAGCACCTCGCCGCATATGTGGCCGGAACGTAGGTCCAGCTAATGACGGTGACAGCTAGCTCTCGATGCGGCTGATCGTTACCGCGTTCATGACCCTCGACGGTGTGGTCGAGGGCCCAGGATTTGACGAGCACCGGGACGGAAAGAACGCCTGGGCCCTTCGAGTGCAGGGCGAAGATGACGAAGAGGTCAACAGGGCCAGGGTCTTCAATGCCGACGCTCTCCTACTGGGAAGAAAGACCTATCAGATCTGGGCGGCATTCTGGCCCTCGGCGCGGGGCGACGACGAGCTCGTCAAGCGGATGAACGAAATTCGCAAATACGTGGTCTCGACGACACTGATTAGAGCCGACTGGAACAACTCAACCATCATCTCCCGAGACGTTGCCGGCGAGGTCGCCAGGTTGAAAGAGGCGCCGGGCGGTGATCTGGTGGTGTACGGGAGCCCCGACTTGGTGGACGAGCTGCTCAAACATGACTTGATCGACGAGTACCAGTTGCTCCTCTATCCGACGATCCTCGGCAGCGGCAAACACCTGTTTCGCGACGGGATCGATACTCACAACCTGCGCCTCGTCGGCTCCCGGACCTTCAGCTCCGGTGTGGTTCTCCTCACGTACCGTCCCGAGAGCTCGGTTCTTACCAGTCCCTACCTGGAGGCCTACTCCTGGACCGAGGAGCAGTACCAGTTGTTGCAGGCAGCCCAGAACGCCGACCGGGTATTGGCGACGGTCTTGTTCACCGACCTTGTCGGTTCGACGACCGAAGCGGCCAGCCGGGGAGATCGCGAGTGGCGACGACTCATCGACCGTCACGATGAACTCGCCCGTCAGTTGGCTGATCGCTGGAGGGGCCGGATTGTCAAGAGCACCGGTGACGGCATCTTGGCCACATTCGATGCCCCCACTCGCGCCCTGCGCTGCGCTTTCGATCTCCAAGCTGCCGTAGCCAAATTGGGGCTCAAGATTCGGGCGGCGATACACACCGGTGAGATCGAACAGCGAGACGGCGACATCGGCGGCATCGCGGTCCACATCGCTGCGCGGGTGTTGGGGGAAGCTGGAGCCAACCAGGTGCTGATCACGCGGACAGTCATCGACCTGGCAACCGGATCCGACCTCAACTTTTCACCCCGGGGCAAGGTGGAGTTGCAAGGGATCCCGGGAACCTGGGAGTTGTTCGAGGCATCGCTTCGGTAATCGGTAGATTCAGCGAGCCAATGGTTGGGTTGCGAACGGCGTCGATCCTTCATTGGGTCCTCGGTTTGGGTTTCGGAATCCCGGGAGTATTTGGCATTCGAAGCCTCGCCGACGGGCGGGGCCTTCTTTACTTCATGGGATTCCCAACGTACGGGAAGGGACCATTCGAGCGCATCGGGCTGCAGACCACCGTCCCCTTGCTGTTCGCGTTTGTGCTCGTCTGCCTGATCGAGTGCGTCGCCGGATGGCTCCTGTGGACTGGCGCCCGGTCGGGCGCCATTCTCTCGTTGGCGCTCCTGCCGCTGGGGGCGGCATTTTGGTGGGGCTTTGCGTTGCCGATTCCGCCGGTTATCGCCGGTTTGGCGACAGTGCTCATGGTCATTAATTGGGGACTTCTGACCTGAGCCGCAGCATCGCTGGCGCTTCCGGTCTGGGGCCACAACCTCTAGGGCGGAGGCCTTCTCGCAACTAGCCAATGACGACCGATCCAGAGCAGAAAGACAGTGTTGGCGATGACGCCGAGGGCGAGCGCCACTCGGACGACCGAGTTGGTGGGGTCGAGGATGATCAACCGTCCGAGGTAGATGACGATCATGATGAGCCCCAGTGCTTGGCCTGCGCGGGCGAGCCCGACGGGGTACTCGGCTGACCTACCCATGAGGCCTCCCAGGATCAGAACCGCAACTCCGGTAAGGCCGAATGTGGCGAGACCACGGGGATCGACCGGGTTGGGAAAGTCCCCGGAGCTGGCGCCCGGGGGATGGATCTGGTTGGCGAGGTCGTAACCGCCGTGGACCATCGACAGCACCGCCCCGAGGAAGCCCACCCCCATCGCCCAACGAGCCAGAGGGCGGTTGACTTTCTCCAACGACGAACCCAGGACCACGATGATGAGCGTCAGCAGCAGTCCACCGAGCATCAGGAGCGCCGAGGCCACCGCCACGTCGCCGGCGATGACGAAGAAATACCCGTAAAGAATTCCTCCCAGAGCAGCAAGGAGCGCTGCGATTCCCGCCGTCCGCTGCAGAGGGTCCACGACTTCGAGACACTAGATGGGTGGCACCAGTGGAGCTATGCGAGAGTGCCGTCGTCCTCCACGCTGCGCACAGCCGGGTTCCGACGAACCACCGCGTAGAACCAAAGCCCGAGAAGAGTCATCACCAGCAGGGCCGCCAGAGCCCACGGCCGCGGACGCAGCGAACCGAAGAACATTGCCACCGCGCCGGCTGCGAGCAAGTAGACCGACTGATGCGCAGAGTCGCTCTCTTCGAGGGTTCGCAGGTTGATCATCAACGCCGCCAGAGCTACGAGGACCGAGCCGGTGAGCAACCATGCCGTGGCGGGCGGGGTTGATTCCTGGTGGCCGTGCTCGATCAGGCTGATCATCGCCGCTCCGGCCGCGGCAATGGCCATGGTCAACGGCAGGTGGGTGAATAACCACCGGAGGCGGACACGCGGGATCGGCCGCGGTCGCCGACGACCGACAAAGTCGAAATAAGTCCACCAATAGGCGAAGCCGATCGCCAGGCCGAAGAGACCGGTGGCGATCACCTCGGCACTGCGCTTGGCTTCGGACAGGCCCTCGACCACACCGACTACGACTTCCCCGAGAACGATGATCACCAGCAGGCCGTACCTCTCCACCAGCGACTCGGTCACCGGGAGGGCCGAGTCCAAACCCGGCGCCCCCGCGAGGACGACGCCTCCCACCACCCAGAACAAGACCAAGGCCGCCCAAATGATGACCCGCTCCTCGTTGGGGACGAGGATCGAGGCGGCGATGGTGAGGATGGTGATGACCATTGCCCAGAGGAAGCGGGCGGTGGCCACCATGTACTCCTGGCGATCCCGTCGGCGAACCGAGTACCAAAGCCAGGTAAGGACAGCGAGGAAAAGGACGTACACGATGGCAAAGCCGGGTCCGTCTTCACCGGAAGCGTCGCCGGCGTAGACGGCCAGCAGAGCCAGGATCAGCATTTGGATGAAGACGAAGACTCGGGTGCGACCGTCTTCTCGGCCATGCAGCTCGTAATAGAGCGTGCCGTTCATCCAGGCGATCCAGACGAGTCCGAATACGACAGCGAAGCGGAACACCCCGCGCCAGCTGACATCGCCCGCCAGCTCATGGGCGATCCTCCCGATGACAACGACATAGGTGAGGTCGTAGAACAACTCGAGCCAGCTGACCCGACGATCCTCGATGATCTCTCCATGCGCACGGGGCGGAAGCCAGAAGCGGCGTCGGAACTCGGCGTACACGCCGGCAGGTTAAGCGAGCGTTGGCCGCGGCTCTAAAGTTGACAGTGACCGATTTTAGACTTAGGGTCGCACGGATTCTGCAAACGGATCAGAAAAGTGAGGGTCAGTAGATGGCGGGTGAGATCAAGTTGACCGGCCCCGACCTCGCCGCCGACGGTGTTTCTTTGGAAGATCTCGAGCCTGACATTCCGCTGGCGGGCCACTTCGAAGGCCAACCGGTGGCGGTGGTCGCGACTGGCAACGGCGTGCGGGCGATCAGCGGCAGGTGCAGTCATTACGGGGGGCCACTGGCAGAAGGGCTGTGCGTGGGAAATGAGATTCGCTGTCCCTGGCACCACGCCGCCTTCGACCTCGAGAGCGGCGAGGCGGTAGGAGCACCTGCGCTCAGTCCGATCCCCGTCTTTGAGACCGATGAAAAGGAAGGCCGCGTGTTCGTCACCGGACCCAAGGCGCGCTCCGAGCAGAAGCCAACGCCACCCTCGACGCCGGGTTCGGTGGTCATCGTCGGGTCGGGCGCAGCCGGAGCAGCTGCGGCCGAGGCCCTGCGGCGGTATGGGTATGAGGGTCCGATTTCCCTCATCGGCGACGAGGCGCCGATCGACCGTCCCAACCTCTCGAAGGACTACCTCGCCGGAACGGCCCCGGAAGACTGGATGCCGCTGCGGTCGCCACAGTTTTACGCCGAGGCCGGCATCGAACTCATCAGCGGACGACAGGTGGAGGCGATCGATCCGGCTGGCCAGCTCGTTCGGCTCGACGGCGGCGAAGATGTCCGCTACGGGGCACTCCTCTTGGCGCCGGGTGCCGAACCGCGCCGTCTCCCCGTGCCCGGAGGCGACGCAAGCCACGTCCATTATCTCCGGACCCTCGAGGACAGCCGCGCCATCATCGCCGCGTTGGGAGACTCGACTCGGGCAGCGGTGGTCGGGGCCGGATTCATCGGTTTGGAAGTGGCGGCCTCGCTACGGCACCGGAACATTGAGGTCACCGTGATCGCCCCCGAGAAGACCCCGCTCGCCGAAGTAGTCGGTGAGGCTCTGGGACGGTTCGTTGCCGATCTTCACCGTAAGCACGGAGTCCGCTTCCAACTCGAAAGGTCGGTCCGGGAGATCACGCCTCAAGAAGTCGTGCTGGATGACGGCAGCAAAGTGCCCGCCGACCTGGTGGTGGTTGGCATCGGAGTCAACCCGCGAACCGAGCTGGCGGAAGCCGCCGGACTGGCGATTGATCGAGGCATCACCGTTGATAGCCACCTCCGCACGAGCGATCCCCACATCTGGGCAGCCGGCGATGTTGCTCGCTATCCCGGTCCCGACGGGGAGGCGGTCAGAGTCGAGCACTGGGTGTTGGCCGAACGCCAGGGCCAGAGCGCAGCTCGCAACATGCTCGGCTACGACGTTCCATTCACGGAACCGCCGTTCTTTTGGAGCCAGCATTACGACGTTCCGATCAATGTCACCGGCCACCTCGCCGGCTGGGAAGAGGAAATCGTCAATGGCGATCCCGGAAAACGGGACGTGTTGGTCGGGTTTCGCAAGGCCGGAGTGGTGCGGGCGGTCGCGTCCATCTACCGAGATCGTGAGAGCCTCCGCGCCGAAGCGGCTCTTGCCAGTGGTGACCAGGCTCGCCTTGCCGAATTACTGGAGCCGGCTCAGCCGTAGGTCCAATCGGGTCGCTTCCGCTCCTGGCGCTGGTCGTAGCTCACGACACCGTCAACCAGGTCGACAATCTTGGGGATCGGAATTGCTCGGTTGCCCGCCGGACAGCCGCCCTCCAGGTGGGCGGCGACATCGTCGGGGAAGAGCCGGAGGATGCTCGAAATCAGGTTCTGCTCCTGGACGGGCAGATAGCAGCGATTGGCGTCGGCGACAATACGGAGCCGTTCTTCGATCTCGTCGAGCTCGGTCTCGGAGCCGGAGCCGTCCCGAATTCTCACAAGCGCCCGGGTGACGTGGCCGGTGCCGAGCTTGCACGGCAGGCATTGCCCACAGGATTCGACATACAGGAAATTGGAGAGGGTGGTGGCGACCTCGACCATGCAGGCCGAGTCGTCATAGACGGTAAAGCCGCCCGCACCCAGCCCCGAACCCACCGCTTGCATATCCTCGTAAGTGAGGCGAGTCTCCAGCTGCTCGCTCGTCAGCAGCGCGTTGGCTACTCCCGGCACCACAGCTTTGATCATCCGTCCCGGCCGGGCTCCGCCCGCCCGGTCTAATGCCTCCTGGAGCGGGGTTCCCATTTCCAACTCGAAGACATCCGGACGGACGACGTCGCCCACCACTGTGCACAAAAGCGTCCCCGGCGATTCTTCGCTGCCCGCGGTCCGGAATTCGTCGGCCCCGTGGAAAAGAACCCAGGCGGCGTGGGCAAGTGTTTCGGCGTTGTTGACCAGAGTGGGGTTGGACGTGTGGGTTCCCACATGTCCGGGCTCGGCCTCATGGGCTTCCCAGCCGAGCTGGGGGGCGGTGGCAAAGAGGCCATGCAGATACGGCGGTAGCCAGCGGGGCAGGGGTTCGTTACCTTCGATTACCTCGAGCATTGCTTTCTCCTCGCCGAGGAGGTACTCCTCCGGACCGGCGACGACGGTGACGCCGAGTCCATCGAGCCAACCAGCTTCTTCGAACTCGGAGATGGCTTCTGTCAAGCGCCCTGCCTCGACTCGGAATGATTCCTTGACGCCAACAAAGGCCTCCTGGGCCCCGACGGTTCTTGCCGCGATGACCAGACCCTCGATCACCTGATACGGGTTGGAGCGGATCAACGCCCGATCCTTGAACGTCCCCGGCTCCCCTTCGGCGGCGTTGCACACCGCGTAGTGGTGTTGGCCCCCGCCTCGGTGGATCGATCGCCATTTGGCGCCGGTGGGGAACCCCGCTCCACCCCGGCCCCGAAGGCCTGCCCGGGTCAGCTCGGCAATGACTTCCTCGCTTCGGAGGTCGCGGGAACGGGCGAGGCCGCGTCCGCCTCCGAAGCTGGCGTAGTCAGCGATCGATTCGATGGGTCGGTCGGGGAGTACCCGCCAACGAGCCGGTTGGGCCGTCACCGCTTCATTCTTGCGTAGAAATGGCCGCATTTATGCGGCCATTTCTACGCAAGAACGGTGCTCAGAGGTCCCGGCGGCGAAACCAGCGATCGGCCAGCAACCACCAGGCCGTCCCATAGGCAACTGCCCAGGCGACGAAGAGACCACTCGGCGGGGCATTGCCGGCGAAGGGGTTGCCGGTGTCCGCCTCGACCCGGGCGGCGATCAGGAAGGCAGGAGACTGCAAGTAGTAGGAGGCTCCACGCCACAGGGCGTCAGAGGGGATAACAAGGCTGACGCCGGTGCTGATCCGCTGCAGGGTGACGTTGCCGAGGGCTGTGCCGACGATGTCCATGATGCCGCCGATCCAGGCGGCGCCATAGAGAGCGATCACGATCACCCCGGCAGCAATGGCCGATAAGCGAACCGACAGCGCTGTCCCCAGAGCGACGAGAACGATGACCTCCAGCGCCAGCAAGGCCACCCCCCGCCAGGGGGCGATAGCGCCATAGCCGGCGATGGAAGCAGCGATCAAGAGAATCGCACCCGACATGAGAGCTATGTAGCCTGCGGCGAGTAGGGCGAAGGTTCCGGCCCGTTGTGCCAGCCATGATGTCCGGGAGAGCGGCCGGGCGAGGATGGCGTGCAGACGTCCGCTGTCGATCTCGGGAGCAACGGCGCCGCTGGCGAGAAGAACCGCCATAAACGCCGCCAAGAACTGCACCGCGTAGAGGCCGAGGACGGTCATGATCGTCGCCCCGACCGCAGGATCGGTGGGATCGGAGGGACCTTCAATCGAGTTGAACGCGATGCTGAAACCGAGCCAGAAGAGCACCAGAAAGGCGACGCTTACCACCGCTCCGACGATGAGGACCTTGCGGTTGGCCGCCTCGCGGAGGGTGAGCCTGACGACCGTCACAGCGCCTCTCCTTCTCCGAGTGGCCCGACCAGGTCGACGAAGACGTCCTCCAAGGAGCGATGGAGCGGTACCAGCGCCTGCAGCCCGAGACCGCGAGTGACGAGGGCAGAGGCAAGAGCCGGAACCGCAGAGGCGTCGTCGAGGGCGAGGAGGACCGTGTTGGCGTCCCGGGCAGCGATGCGACCGAATCCCCCCAAGACGGCGAGGGCTTCTTCGTTGAGGCGATCGAGGGTGACCCGAACTTCAACCCCGGCGGCCAGGTCTGCCAACGACCCGGAATGCACGATCCGGCCTCGGTGGAGGATCACGACATGGTCGCAGACTTGTTCGACCTCTCCCAGGAGGTGGGAGTTGAGCAACACGGCTGTACCGCGATCCCGCATCGTCCGGATGAGGTCTCTGACCTCGCGTCGTCCGATGGGGTCGAGGGCCGATGTGGGCTCGTCGAGGATCACCAAAGCCGGCCGTCCGAGGATTGCAGTGGCCAAGCCCAGTCTCTGCTGCATTCCCTTCGAGTAACCGCTGACCCGGTCGTCGCCGCGGCCAGCGAGTCCAACCAGACGCAATGCGTCGGCGATGGCATTGGTTCGCTCATCCGTCGCAAGCCCCATGAGACGGGCGTGGGCCTCGAGGACTTGGCGGCCGTCGAGCCAGTCGGGGTATTGGAACTTCTCGGGCAAATAACCCAGAGCTTTGCGGGCAGTGGGGTCGCCGACGGGACGGCCAAGGACCGTGGCCTCACCTCCATCGAGGTGCACCATCCCAAGCAGCGCCTTGACAGTGGTGGTCTTCCCGGCTCCGTTGGGTCCGAGGAGCCCCACGACCTGGCCCGGATCCACGCGAAGGTCAACCTCGTCGAGCACCTTGCGGTCCCGATAGCTCTTGGAGAGCCCGGTGGCAGCGATGGGGATGGCGCCGTTCCCGCCAATGGCCGTTTCAGTTGGTGACGTCACGCTCCGGCTGCAAGTTCCAAGGCTTGGCGGACGGCGACGCGGCCGACTACCACCGTCACTCCGTCGGGGTCCTGGCGGATGACGAGAGCGCCGACCCCGGAGTCGTCGCCAAGGGCAATCGCCGGCCGCCCAGCTACCTCCACCTCTTTCCAGCTGGGGCCGTCCACCGGTACCGGCACCGGGATCGTCGACCGCCAGTCGCCCATGGCAGCGAGCTGAGATCTCAAGTCGGCGGGCAACTCCGGGCGAGAGAGCACGAAGGACCGGATGGCTTCGAGGGGTGCACCCTCCGCTCGAATGACCAGGGGGCCGCTGCGACCGATGACGAGATCCGGCGGACGGTCGGCGGGGCCATAAACCGCCCCCACCGCCCCGGGAACCTCCAGGATCAGGGCGGCGCCGTCCAGCTCGGCGGGCACCCCATTTCCTTCCCGCGCCAGCAATTCCAGTCGCGCAGTTCCCGGTGCCATGGCGACAAACCGGTCGGGTGCCGCAGTGAGCCTCGGGGCGGCGATGCCCGACACCGCCTCCGCCTCGGCGGCGCTGGCGACCTCATGGGGTTCGGCCATGTCGCTCATATCTATTTCTCCGATGGTGGCCAGGGCCTGCACGCCCTCGGGGTCTAAGGACGCCGCCCATGCCTCGGTGTCCACGACGACGACCTGCAGCCTCTCTCCACGGAAAGCGTCCAGTGCGTCGGCGACCGTATTCCGTCCGGCCGGGGTCAGCCCCACGATCAGCATCACGAGGGCAGCAGCTCCCGCAAAGACAATGCGGCGGCCAACGACTCCAAGGCGACGATCTGTAGATCCGGCGACAACGGGAGCGGGGGCGACCTCGGTCAGGGCGACGGCGAGGGCGGCATTCACATCGAGACGAGTGGCAAACGTCTCCGCCGGGTCGAGCAGAGCCAGCGAGCGCTTTGTGAAACCGGCATCGGCGGCAACAGAGCGAAGCAGACCCGAGCACGTGTGGCAGCTATCGAGATGGGCATCGAGGGCGGCACTTGGGTGGTCAAGGTGGGTGCGCAGAGTTGCCGAGTCGGCGCAGTTTGTCATTGGTTCATCTCCTCATGGGCTCGTCGGAATGCGCGCTCACCACGGGCAAGAAGCACGCCCACCGACCCCTCGGCAACCCCGAGGGCGGTGGCAATTTCGCTATAGCTGTAACCAGCGTGGCGGAGGAGCAGGGCGGCCGCCTGTCGCTCTGGTAGTACGGCAAGGGTGGCTCGGACTCGTTCGCGTTCGTCGGCATCCTCGGCCGCCTGGGCTGGCTCGTCGCTCGGCGGTGGCAATTCGCGTGCGCCGACCACTTGGGCAAGCACATCGGAGCGTCTCCGGCTTCGTAGCCGGTTGAGACTGCCGTTGATCACGACCCGGGAGAGCCAGGCGGCGACGTCATCATCGCCCCGTTCAGTCACCGGGTCGATCCGGACCGCGAGCAAAGCTTCCTGCGCGGCGTCCTCGGCTTCCCTGGCGTCGCCGAGCACACGACGGGCCAGACCGACGAGACGCGGGTAGTGACGGCGAAAGACTTCGGCGAACCGGGCGTCTGAGAGCGGACTCATCAGCTGTTTAACACCGCTGGGCGCTGGATTCTGACACCTGTCGTGCCGGCTTACAGGGCAAGATCGACGACCGCCATGGTTCCCAGGTATCGACCGCAATGAACTTTGTCGTCCCAGACATCGGCCTGGGTAACGATCAGTCGCTTCCCAGCCTTGACGACTTCACCCCGACACCGCAACAGCGCTCCCGAGGCGGGACGGAGAAGGTGGACCGTGAAGTCGGCCGTGAGAACCGATTGCCCCGAGTCGATCAGGAGCGAGGCCGCTCCACCCGCAGTGTGGTCGGCGAGGGTGGTTATTACCCCGGCGTGGACGTATCCGTGCTGTTGGCGGAGACGGGGGATGATGTGGAGCTCGGTCTCCAGCCAGTCCGGGCCTGATCCGACCAAGGTGATGCCAAGGTCGGCGATAAAAGGCGCATTGGCCAACACCTTCTCGACTTGTGACTGCGGCTCGCTCGCGGGCCCCTCCTGGTTGGTGCCAATCCATTCTTGTTCGATCGACGGGCGTCGCACGCAAGCTCATAGGGTGTGTTGCCCCCCGAGGTCGGTCCGCTAGCCGCGCGGTAACGTCAAGAACGAATGGGCACGAGATGAGCGATACCGAGTCGGAGATCGGATCCGACCCCCTCGCCGGCTTCGCCGGCACGTCCCCCAAGGCTTCGCTGGAGGGAGAAACGGGGACCGTCACCATCCTCTTTACCGATCTCGAGGGCTCTACGGATTTGCGGCTTCGAGTCGGCGACGCCGTCGCCAACCAGGTGATCAGGGACCACGACGATCTGGTCCGGTCGTGCCTGGAAAAGTCGGGAGGTGCCCGGCTGAAGTCGCTGGGTGACGGGTTCATGGCGTTGTTCAACTCCGCTCACGATGCCATCGAAGCCGCCGTTTCTGTTCAGCAGGCCATCGAACAGCGCAACTTATCTACCCCCGACCTGCCGATCTCGGTCCGGATCGGGCTCAACAGCGGTGACGTCACCCAGTCGATGAGCGATGCCCATGGCACCGCCGTCCATGCCGCATCGCGCATAGCCAACAAAGCACAGGGCGGCCAGATCCTTATTTCCCAACTAGTCCACGATCTCGCCGGAACCCTGAGTCGTGCCCGGATCGTCGACCGGGGCCTCTTTTGGCTGAAGGGCTTCCCCGAGCGGTGGCGCCTATTCGAGATCCTCTGGCGAGAAAAGGATCATGGCGACCGGATCACGAGGGAGATAAGAGCCGTTTCTGCGGCGGCTTTCGATGTCGATGCCCCCCGGACTTCGACACCGGTCGTGGGAAGGTCCCGAGAACTCGGAATTATCGCCGAGCAGCTGGCAGCTCCCGGAGGGCTGCGGGCTGTCGTAATCGAAGGGGAGGCCGGCATCGGGAAGACTCGGATGCTTGAAGCCACCGCTGATCTTGCCACCGGGATGGAATCCCCGTTCTGGGTGCTCGACGTTGCGGCCGACGAGGAGCTGAGAGGTCCGTTTCTCCTGTTTCGCTCACTGCTCAAGTCACCTCGCACAAGTGCCATCGCCCAGCAGGCGATGGCATTGGAAGCATTGGACCGAGCCCAGGAAGCGGTCGGCGGCAATGGGGCACGAACGGAGGGGCTCTCGCCGCAGGAGAAGATGCTGAGGACTTTCGACGAGGTGACCTCGGCCTTCCTGGCTCTGACCAGGGAGCGGCCGCTGGCGCTCCTATTTGACGACGTGCAATGGGCCGACGACGACAGCATCCAGCTGATTCGTTATCTCGTCAGGACCCTTGCCTCCGGCCCCATTTTCCTGCTCATCAGCCTCCGCCCTCATTCGGACTCGAGCTCGGGTGGTGCTGGAAAGCTGATCGCTGACCTTGACCGGATGCGCGTGACCCAGGTGTTACGACTGCAACGCCTCACTCGGATTCAGACAGGGGAGTTGCTCAAGGGTCTTCTCGGCGCTCCGGTGGATGAGGCCACGGTTGCCAGTTTCCACGCCCGATCCGAGGGTGTCCCGTTCTTCGCAGAGGAGTTGGCTCGGGCGTACCGGGAGGCGGAGGCCCTCCAGCTGATCAACGGCACCTGGACCATGACCAAATTGAGCGGTCCGGCGGTGCCCTCCTCCATCCAGTCACTGATCGAGCGCCGGCTCGCTCAACTGCCCGAGGAGTGTCGAGCTCTCCTTGCCGACGCCGGAGTCCTGGGGCGGCGCTTCGCTCTCGCGGACCTGGCCCGGATGCTGGCGCGGGTGCAGGGCGAGCCCGAAAGGCCGGAATGGCAGCTCAGCGAGACCCTGGAAAAGGCAATCGATTTGGGTCTGCTGGTGGAAGAGCCCTCTGGATCCCGCTACGACTTCTCGTTCTCGCACGACCAGATAAGGGCGGCGTTGCTGAGTTCGATCTCGAGGCAACGTCGGCGAGCAATCCACGGTGCCATCGCTGAGTCGATGGCCGCTCTGGGGGGAAACGAGAACCTGTCCATGCTGGCTCATCACGCCCTGCGAGCGGGCGATCAAGCGCTAGCAGTCTCTTCTGCGATGGCGGGGGCACGGGCGGCGATGGAAGTCTCCGCCCCCGAGGAGGCAGTCCGGCTGATAGATGCCGCCCTGACTGCGGCATCTAAGCCAGAGGATCGAATCTCGATGCTGCGAGTAAGAGACGACGCTCTCCAAGTCCTCGACCGAGGGATCGACCGACTCGCCAACCTGGCGGAGATGAGCGCGCTGGCAGCAGCATTCCCCGAGATCGACAGCGAAGTAAGGCTGAGGAGAGCGTCGGCGGCCCGGGCCAACCAGGACTTCGAAATGGCAGTCGACCTGGCCCTCGGTGTGTGCCAGGCGGCCGTGCACTCGAGCGACCGGCGCTTGGAGCTGGCGGCTCGTCTCGAACTGGGGCAAGCGCTCACCCGGGCACCGATCGGCGAGGGCTACATGACCCTCGTCGAGGTCGACCTCGACGCGGCGGAGTCTGCCTTTCAGACAGCCCTCCACATTGCTCGAGAAATCGAAGCCCGTTCCGAGGAAGCCGATGCAATGCGGGAGCTGGCGGTCATCGAGGCCGGACGAGTGAAGCGGGCGGCGATCGCAGCCGAGGAGAGCGGGACGTCACGGATAGAGATCCTGATGCAGGCACCGGTGATGTTTGGGAAAACGAAGCAGCTGGCGGAGGAGGCGTTCCGAATCTACGAAGAGCTCGGTGACAAGCGAGGGTCGATGTCCGCACTGATCTTGATGGCGTATGCCCATGTCACGGATCCGACGGCAACAGGCATGGCAGGTCGCATGGAGCACATCAGAGCCCTACATCACAACCGGAGTGGCGAGATCACCGAGAGCCAGCGAGCCAAGGACGACTCCCTGATGCTTTACAGCATCCACACATATGCGCGGACGAATCTCCAACCCGGGTTGGCGCTGGAACGAGGACGTGAGGCCTTCGATGCGGCGCGGGCCCTCGGTGACCGCTGGCTGGAATGCCTCGTCGCGGGTGGGATGGCGATGACGCATCTATGGGTCGGAGATGAACTCCAATGTGTGGCATGGCTTGAACGCGCTGCTGGCGCGGCGGTATCGGTTGCCAGTGGATCCATGGCGCGTCGCCTGGAGATGTGGCGGGGAGCCCACGCCGCGGCGCGTAACGACTTTGGCGGCACTGTCGCTCATTTCGAACGGGCGGCGGAGTTGGCGGGCCTGAAGAATCTGGGCGGGCGTTGCCAGGCGCTGTCGACCATGGCTTTCGAATGCGCTCGGATCGGCATCACCACCGGTGACGAGTCGGCCCTGGAGAAGGCGAAGTCGGCGGCGGCCCGAACCCTGGCGACGGTCGATTCGATGAGCGGTCAATTGCCCTGGGAGTCCGAGGCCCACGCCGCGTTAGCGCTCGTGGCCCAGGCGAAGGGTGATCTCTCGACGGCCGCGGTTGAAGCCCGCGCCTGCCTGCAGCTCGATGGCGAGACATTTCTCGAGCAATATGTTCACGCCCTGTGGACGGCGGGGCGGATCCTGATCGTGAACAACGAGCCGGAAGCAGCTTCGCTGAGCGCTGAGATCATCGCCGCTTTGGGGTTCGCCGACGCTTCAATGTCCGACCCCGAATTCAATGCCCGGTGGTTTGCGCTGCCCATGGTTCGTGAGTTGGCGGAAATAGTTGGTTACGAGTCGTCGGCGTCCGAACAGTCGGATGGCACGGAGTTGAGCGAGGAGGACCTTGCACTGCTCCGCGAGATTGCATCGGGTTCCTTATCGGCTCAGGAGTCGACGCCCAATCAAGTGGACGGGCTGCTTGCCAAGCTGGGGGTTGCCTCGCCGGCCGAGGCCCTGGAGTATGCAATCAAGGCGGGTGTCTCATGGCAGTGAGAGTCGTCATCGATCGCCGCCGGTGCATCGGAGCGGGTACTTGTCTTGTGCTGGCTCCATCGGCTTTTCAGTGGAGGCATGGCGATTTCTTAAAGCCGGAACTTCTCGACGTCACCACCGTGGACGACGACGTGTTGCGCGAAGTGGCTGCCGCCTGCCCGACGCAGGCCATTGTGCTGGAGTCGGTGTTGGAGTCGGTGGAAACGGCAGATCTGGGGATCTAATTGGAGGCTCTGCTCAGGGTGGTTCTGAGCAGCCTCGAGGACAACGCAAACGCTATCGAGGAGGTCGAAGATGGATGCCACGGTGAATGTGCGTTACATGGTCGACGATGTTCCGGCCGCGGTCGACTTTTACACCAAGCATTTCGGCTTTCGGCTCCAATCCAATGCTGCTCCCGCATTCGCCGATGTCGTTCGAGGCCAGTTGCGTCTCCTGCTCAGCGGTCCCGCCAGCTCGGCGGGGCGACCGATGCCGGATGGCCGCAAGCCCGAAGCGGGTGGATGGAACCGAATCGAATTCGTCGTCGATGACATCGAGGCCGAGGTCGAGCGTCTCCGGTCGGAAGGGGTGCCCTTTCGCAACGACATTGTGACCGGGCCGGGCGGGAAACAGATTCTGGTGGAGGACCCGGCCGGCAATCTCATCGAGATCTTCGAAGCAGCCAGTAGATAACCGGACCGACAGGTCTTGGAGTCGCCGCCGCGGCAATCGCTCGGGGAGCTGATCCGCCTCTTCGGACGGCTGGGGGTCACTTCTTTTGGAGGGCCGGCAGCGCACCTTTCGATGATGCACGACGAAGTCGTGACTCGCCGCGGCTGGCTCGATGATCAGCGCTTTCTCGATCTGATGGGTGTCACCAACATGATTCCTGGCCCGAACTCGACCGAGATGGCGATGCACGTGGGGCATGAGCAAGCTGGCTGGCGGGGGCTAATCGCTGCGGGGGTGTCGTTCATTCTTCCCGCGGCCCTGATCGTGCTGGCATTCGCGTGGGCGTATGTCGAATATGGCAACACCCCCAGCGGTGAGGGCCTCTTGTACGGGATCAAGCCGGTGGTGGCGATGATCGTTGTCCAGGCTCTGATCAAGTTGGGAAGGACAGCGGTCAAGGGTTGGGTAACCGGTGTGGTCGGGGCCGGCGCCACAGTCGCCTACCTGCTCGGCTTCAACGAGCTGGCCATCCTCGCCATTGGGGGAGCCGCTCTTCTGGCTTTGAGGTCGGCTATCACCGCTCCGCCGGCCTCGCTGCTTCCTTTCTGGAGCGGGGAGGCACTCGCCGCAGCCACGACCCTCGATTCGCTTTCGCTGGGGAGGCTGTTCGGCGTTTTCCTCAAGGCCGGCGCATTCCTTTTCGGCTCGGGTTACGTCTTGCTGGCCTTCCTCCACAACGATCTCGTGATCGGTCTTGAGGTCCTGACCGAACAACAGCTTCTCGACGCCATTGCCATCGGCCAGTTCACCCCGGGACCGGTGTTCACCACCGCCACCTTTATCGGCTATCTGGTGGCGGGCTGGCCGGGAGCGGTGGTTGCAACCATCGGCATCTTTCTTCCGTCCTTCTTGTTCGTGGCCGCCATCACCCGTCTGGCGCAGCGGGTCAGGGAAAGATGGTGGGCGGCCGCCTCATTGGACGGAATCAACGCTGCCGCCCTGGGTTTGATGGCGGGCGTCACCTTTCAGCTGGGAGTGGAGGCCCTGGCGGATTTTCGTAGCCTGGTGGTGGGAATTTTCGCCGCCGTGTTGTTGTGGAGGACACGAGTCAGCACTGCTTGGCTGATCGGCGGAGGCGGCCTCGTTGGACTCTTGTCGACTCTTTGACCTCGCTTAGGGTCCGGTGCTTTCCTGGGCCAGGGCAGCGGGTTCGGCCTTCTTCTCGGCATAACTTCGCGAGATGTCCTTATAGGCGCCCGACTTGAGGGCGAGGAGGGAGATCAAGAGGCCAATGGATCCGGCGACGATGAAGATCAGGGCCATGCCTCGGTCGGGTCCGGTCCCGAACCAGGCACCGATTGTTCGCGCTCCGGCGCCGTCGGTCATGAAGGGAATCACCCAAGCCTGCGCGATGGGGCCGATGAGGAAGGCAGTGACGGGGGAAGCGGCTGTCTCCACCGTCTGGGCGAAACCAAACACGCGGCCTTGTTCCCGATAGGGCACGACTCGCTGAATGACTGTCTGTTCAGAGGCTTCCGCCATGGGGATGACGACCATGTAGAGAAAGAATCCAATTGCTAGCGGGAGGATCAGCGAACGGATCGGGAACAAGATGGTGATGCTCCACATCACCACGTTGACCAGGAGCAACGTCAGCACCGGATTGGTGCCCAATCCCCGGCGGGCAACGATGACACCGCCGACGATGAACCCAAAGCTCGAGATGGCGAGGAGAATTCCCCAGGCCTCGACGGACATGAGTTCAAGCCCATAGGGATCCATCAGTGCCATGAAGACACCGCCCAAGAAGTTGTTGAAGGTGCTGAAGAACAGCAAGGCCAGAAGGCCAGGCACGACTCGGACCGCATTCACTGCTCCCCGGAGGTCGAAGTTGCTGGCGCCCGCCGGAGAGGCTTCGTGGTGTTCGTGTGGCGCCGCGTCGCCTTCGATCTGAATCGTTGCCAGGTGGACGCCGACAATCGCAGTCAGGGCGATGGTGATCACCAGGCAGGGACCCATGCCCAGCTGACCGATGGCGAGCCCACTGAAAACCGAAGTCAGGGCGAACGCCACTCCATTGGCCGTGCCGACGAGCCCGTTGGCCTTGTCGTGTCGATCGTCGGGCACCAGCAGCGTCACTGTCGTCGAGAGGGCCACGGCTCGGAGGTTCCCGGCGATGGCTCCCCCCAGAACTAGGGTCACGAACACCCAGGTCAGGGGCTGGCTGAGCTGCGGAATCGAATCCTCGGGGGCAACGAGGTACACCACACCGGCTAGCACGAACAAAACGAGCGAGCCGGCATTCGACAGGACCATCGAGGTCTTCCGCTTGTTTCGGTCGACAAAGGTTCCGAAGAAGATGCCGGAGCCGGCGAAAAGCAACATGTACGAGCCCCCGATCACCGAGGAGGCAACGACCGAGCGCGTTTCCAGGTAGACCCAAAAGGTCAAGGCAAACCAGAGGAAGTTGTTGGTGGTACTCGCCAGAACCGTGTTCGCCACCAGCCGGTGGAAGCTTGTCATCGAAGCGACGTTACCGCCACCTGGCTAGGCCGATCAGATGGCAGTCGACGAGCGCAGCAGGGATCGCATCGTCGGCCCTGCCTCCCGTGTAACCATATTGGCCATGGCGACCCAATTCGCCTCCGTGACGCCGCGTTTGGCTCGAAGCCTCGGTGGCGTCCGTACCTTCGTCCACACCGAAAACGCCAGTGCCATCATCCTTCTGGTCGCCACCCTCCTGGCACTGGCGTGGGCCAACTCGCCCTGGTCGGCCTCGTACCACCAAATATGGGAGACCGAGCTGGCGATTCGTTTCGGATCGAGTGAGCTTGCACTCGATCTCAGGCATTGGGTCAACGATGGGTTGATGGCCCTTTTCTTCTTTGTGGCGGGGTTGGAAATTCGCCGGGAGATCGATATGGGCGAGCTGCGAGAAAGGCGTCGGGTGGCTGGTCCCGTGTTGGCGGCCCTCGGGGGAATGATCCTCCCCGCCCTCATCTACCTGGCCTTCAATATCGGCCAGCCGTCGGCGCGGGGATGGGGGATACCCATGGGGACTGACACCGCCTTTGCCCTGGGAGTCCTGATCCTGGTCGGCGGCACCGCTCCCCGAGCGCGCACGTTCTTACTCAGCATGGTGGTCATCGACGACGCGGTCGCCCTCTCCATCATCGCAATTGCTTATACCGACGACCTTGCCATCGCTCCCCTGCTGGTTGCCGGGGGTCTACTGCTAGCTGTTCTCGGCCTACGGGCCGCCGGTGTTCGCCACGGTGGCGTGTACTTCCTCGTCGGCGCCGGCGTCTGGCTGGCCACCCTCGCCTCCGGCGTGCACGCCACGATCGCCGGGGTGACAATGGGCCTTCTGGCCACCGCCTATCCGCCTTCCCGAGAGGAGCTCTCCCGGGCCGGAACCATGTGGCGACGATTCCGGGAGGAACCCACCCCGCGGCTGGCCCGGACCGCTAGCCGCACCCTCGCTCTGACAGTGTCGCCAAATGAGCGGATCCAGCACCTCTTCCATCCCTGGACCAGCTTCTTTGTCGTTCCAATCTTCGCCTTGGCCAATGCCGGAGTAGAGATCAGCGGCGAGGCTCTGCGTGGTGCCGCCACGTCGCCGATCGCGATCGGGATCCTCGCTGGCCTGGTAGTGGGCAAGCTCGTGGGTATCACTGCTGCTACCTGGCTTGGCTGGCGGCTGGGGCGCATCCCTCTCACCGTCACCTGGCCATCGCTGGTTGGACTCGCCACCGTGGCCGGCATCGGCTTCACCGTCTCGTTGCTCATCGCCGACATCTCGTTCGAAGGCCAAGACCTGGCCGAGGCCAAACTCGGCATTCTGAGTGCGTCGGTGATCGCAGCCAGCCTCTCGGCGGTCGCTTTCCGGTTGGTGAAGCGTTCGGGCTCCCGGGCCGACATTGAAACCCTGGCAGCTCCGATCGTCGATTTGTCGGAGCCAGTGGATCCGGACGTCGACCATGTCCATGGCTCGCCCGATGCGCCACTGGTACTGGTCGAATACGGCGACTTCGAATGCCCCTTCTGCCTCCGAGCCGAAGCCGTCGTGTACTCCCTGGCGGAAGCGTTTGGCGATGACCTTGCCTTTGTCTTCCGTCACCTTCCTCTCGACGAGGTTCACGAACATGCTCGCATGGCGGCCGAAGCGGCCGAAGCCGCCGGTGGCCAGGGACGCTTCTGGGAGATGCACGATGCTCTGTTCGCTCATCAGAATGCGCTGAGCGAGGACGACTTCATCACCTATGCCAGCGAACTCGGTCTCGACGTCGAGCGGTTTGCGAGCGATCTCCAGCATCGGCGTTACGCCTTGAGGGTCGAACGCGACATCGCTAGCGCCGACGACAGCGGCGCAGCCGGAACGCCCACCTTCTTCATCAACGGGCGCCGCCACCGCGGCGGCCACGATCTCGAAACCCTCACCGAGGCCCTACGCCGAGAGCTGCGGATCACGGGTCGTGCGAATCAGCGGCACTAGATGCCACGGAGTATCTGTCGTCTATGGCGATGACACGGCCGCCGCCGGCTGTTCGCCTTGAATGTCGATGCCCTCTCGAGTCAACTGAGCGGTGAGGCGAAATCGGTCTCCTCGATACAAGGAGCGCACATACTCGACAGGGTGGCCGTCGGCGTCCCGGCTGCTCCGGGTCAGAAGCAGCATCGGCGTCGTGGCATCCGAGCCGAGCAAGCGCGAAGCCGAGGGCGGGGCCAAGACAGTCTCGATGGTTTCTTCGGCCTCGATCGGAACCACGCCGAATCTCTCTTCGAGGATGGCGTATAGCGAAGTCCCGACCGACAGCTCCTCGACGATCCCTGGAAATCGGGCGTGATCGAGATACACAGTCTCAACCGCCATCGGCTCGCCGTTGGCGTACCGAACCCGTTCCACTCTGGTGACCGAAGCGTTCTTTTCCAGACCGAGCCTGCTCGCGACCTCGTCTTCGGCTTCGGTGATGGCGACATCCACTATGCGTGATCCCGGCCTCAACCCTTGGGCTTTCATCGCTTCGGTGTAGGAGGTCAGTTGCACGTTGTGGTTGACCTTGGGCGTGGCGACGAAAGTGCCACGACCTTGTCGACGGATGATGCGTCCCTCGACTGCCAGGTCATGGAGGGCCTGGCGCACGGTCGTTCGCGAGACGTTGAACTGCTCGCTCAGCGCCCTCTCCGGAGGGACGGGAGTCCCTGGGGGAAGGCCATCAATCTGCTGGCGAAGCCACTGCCGCAGTTCGTAATACTTGGGGAGCGTCGGGTCCCTCGGGGATCGACGGGCAGTCACGGATTTCCGCCCGTGTCCAGCTGGTATCGATAGCGCACCACTTCCACTTGATCGCCTAGAGCGGTCCCCAGCGAAAGGACCTCTTTCCTCCGCCCTCCATCGAGCCCAAAACCTCGAGCCTCATAGAACTTGCGGGCTTGAAGGTTGTTGTTCACCACCCACAGGGTGACTTCTTCCGTTCCCGAGGCGCGCAGGAAGGCGATTGCGGCATTGAGTAGTTCTGTCCCGATCCCAACTCCCTGCAAAGCCGGGTCGACGTGAATGGAATAGACCTGGCCGGTACGCGTTGTCGAGTCATCGCTATCTGCCGACGGACCCGTGTACACGAATCCGTGGAGGCCCTGGGAGCCATAGGCGACGAGCACCTCGCTGCCATCTCGGAGGCCCTGCAGTCGATCGCTCCATAGGGCCACTCTGGCGTCGCCGCCCAGCAGGGTCGCTTCCCGGGTCCGGGCCAAGTCGGGGTAGGTGGCGAGAAAGGATCGGCCGTGCAATTCGGCGATCGCAGTTGCATCATCTGCCGAAGCAGGACGGATCGTGGTCGGTATTCGTTGGTCCTCGGCGGCATCCTTCATGGCATCGCCAGGATTCGAGAGGGGTTCTCCACCAGCATCCGGTGGAGGGAGGACTCCGACACGCCCATGTTCTTCAGCCGCGGGAGAACCACACTGTGCAAGAAGCTGTGGCCGTAGCGGCCATGGGTGGAAGGGTTGAGATAGGCCTCGGCGCCTGACATGTCGCAGGAGAGAACGATGCGATCGTCATAACCACGAGCACACAGCTCGGCCAGCGCATCGACGCGCTCGTCATCGCTTCGGCGATAGGTCCATTTGACGTAGGAACCCGATCCCTGGCCTTCGCTGCCGGGAACGCGGTAGTCGAACCATTCCTTGCCGAAGGTGTCGAACCCGATGTTGGCTCCGGTGGCGAGCACCTTCTCGAGGTATCCGAGGTCAGGCAACAAATCCAAGTGGCCAAGCACGACCCGTCGCAGATCAGCGCCCTCGTCAGCGAGAATCCCCGCCTGTTCTAGGGCCATGGTGCCGAGGGTGCAGTGAGTGGAGATGGCGAGGCCGGTCTTGAGATGGGCGCGAGCAACGGCTCGGAGCTGAACCTCCTCGCGGGGAGTGATCCGATCGAGACTGGTTCCCACTTCGCCAAAGATCCCGACCCTGACCCCATTGACGGAAGCAGTGGCGGCGTCCAAGTAACGGCTGGTCATTTGGTCGAGATCGTCCTCAGTGCTCATCGCCAGCCAGGGGTCTTTGTAGAAGGAGAATCCGGCCACGATGTGGAAGGGGAGCTTCGAGCCCAGTCGCTGCAAGCGTCTGAAATCGTCGGCTCCGTTGCTCGCCCGGCCGGCGCCGCTCAGGTCGACAACGGTCTTGATCCCCAGATGGGAAAGCGAAGCCAGGGCCCGGGGCACGAGCTCTTCGAGGTCGTTGGGGTCGCCCCCGGAGTAAAAGCCAGGGGGCGCCAGCGCCAACAGATGCTCATGCATCAGGGTGGGACCCAACTCCTCGGCTGCTATCGGTCCCGCGATTGTTTCGATCCGCATCCCGTGCTCGACTTCTCCTTTGACGCTGTTTGCTGCGATCCGTTACGCTGGAATGGTCTAGACCATTGGTCCAGACCATTCAAGTCGAAGGGCAGGAGAGGAATATGCATCTCAGGAGACTGACCAGGTCTGTCGCCATCGTCGCGGTTATCGGCCTCTTGCTAGTGGCTTGCGCCCCGCCGACCACCACCGATACCACCGCCGTCTCCACTACCGCCGGCGCCACCACGACCGCCGGCGAAGGGGCCACGACTACCGCCGCCCCGACCGAGACCACTGCCGCCGCCGGCGGAAGAGTCATCGTCGGGAGGACCGGTGACATCGACAACCTCGACCCCCACCTCGCCACCGCCTTTCAAACCATTGACGCCCTCGAACTGGTCTACGACACGCTTTTCGAGCTCGATGCCGACCTCAATATTCAGCCCGGGCTGGCCGCCGACTATTCGTACAGCGAGGACGGCACCGAGCTGACGCTCAACCTTCGCGAGGGGGTGACCTTTCACGATGGCGATCCGTTTACCTCGGCCGATGTCGTCGCTTCCCTCGAGCGGATCCTGGACGAAGCAACGGGCGCGGTAGGTCGGAACTTCATCCTCTCCATCTCTGACATCACAGCTCCCGACGACCTCACCGTCGTCCTCGGGCTCTCAGTTCCCGACGGCACGCTTCCGTCGGTTCTCACTCGGGTCAACACCTCGATCATGTCAGACGCCTCGATTGCAGCAGGCACGGTGGGGACCGAACCCAACGGCACCGGCCCCTTCGATTTCGTCGAGTGGAACCAGGGCGAGTCCGTTGAGCTCGACACCTTCGCCGATTACTGGGGCGAAGTCCCGTCAGTGGAAGGGGTTTCGATCCGGGTGCTGCCCGAGGACACCTCCTTGCTGGCTGCCCTACAAGCAGGCGAGATCCACCTCGGGATCATCACCAATCCGGCGGTGCTCGAGCAAGCTGCAGCCCCGTTAGTGGTCGAGACCGCTCCCGCCCTGGGCTATTTCCCCTTCTTCCTCAACAGCTCCCGGGGGCCGCTGCAGGAGAAGGGCGTGCGTCAGGCCATAGCGTGCGCGATCGACCGTCAGCAGCTGATCGACGCCGCTCTCTTTGGCAACGGTGTCGAAACCGGCCCATACGTCATCGGCGACTTTGCCTCCGATCCTTGGGATGGCCTGCCCTGTGATGGCCCCGACAAGGACCTTGCGCGCCAGCTCCTCGCCGATGCCGGCTTCGCCGACGGCTTCTCGATTGAAACGATCATCATTTCGGGCGAGAGCGAAATCAACATCAACATCGGCCAGAACCTCCAGGCCCAGCTCGCCGAGATCGGTGTCGACCTGCAACTTGAACAACTCGAAACCAACGTCTATGTCGACCGCTGGCTCGCAGCCGATTTCGATTCAGCGCTCTCCGAGAACGGCGCCGGACCCGATCCGCACCACACCTACGTTCGCTACTTCACTTCAGAAGGCGTATTCCAAAACGTGGCCGGGCTGAGCTCGCCAGAGCTCGACGATCTGATCTTGCAAGGCCAGACCACCACCGATCCGGCGGCGCGGGTTGAGATATACCACCAGATCTCTCGCATCCTTTTGGACGAGTCTCCCTGGGTTTGGCTGTTCCGCGGCTTTCGCACCCAGGTGCTGGTTCCCGAGCTCGAGGGTTTTGTCTCCCATCCCACCGGCTCGCTCAAGTCTCTGCGAGGTGTGACTCTCGGCACAGGCTGATTCTCGGCAAAGCGCGACGAAAGTGAGAGGATCGTTGGCCATGGAGGATGTGGCGCGGGTTCTCTCCCGGGCGGTGGATGACGGGGAGGTGCCCGGCGCCGTGGCCTTGGTACGTCGCCGGGGCGAGGTGATCTGGCACGAGGCCTTCGGGCTTGCCGCCACCACTCCCGGGTCGCGGCCAATGACAAGGGAGACAATGTTCGACTTGGCTTCGGTGACGAAACCGTTGGTCGGGGCCAGTGTGACTCTTTCCCTGGTCGATCGGGGCGTGCTCTCGCTCGACGACGAAGTAACAACCGTCCTTCCCGAGCTGGAAAAGGCAAAAGGAAAAGGAGTGACGTTTCGCCGGATGCTCTCTCATACCTCGGGCCTGCCGGGATGGCGGCCGCTTTATGCCTGGACGACGGACCGAAACCAGATCTTGGGAGTGATCGATCGGCTCGGGATGGCCACCGACTCCGGCAGCCGCTTCGAGTACAGCGACCTCGGCTTCATTGTGCTCGGCCTTGCTCTGGAGAGGATCACCGGTCGTGGTTTGGCGGAAATGGCTTCGGATTTGGTGTTCAAGCCTCTGGGGATGGCCCGGACTGGATATCTGCCCAGCAATGCCTCCGATGAATTTGCCGTCACGGAAGAGGGGAATGCGTTCGAAAAGCGCATGGCCGACTGGGCCGGGTTGGAGTTCTCGGGCTGGCGGGAAGGTTTCTATCCGGGCGAGGTCAACGACGGCAACACCCACTACGCACTGGCGGGGGTGAGCGCGCACGCCGGTGCCTTCTCGGACGCCTCCGACCTCGGCCTGTTCGGGGAAATGTGGCTGGCGACGCTGGCGGGAAGGGACTCCCGGGTCTTGTCAAGGGCGATAGCACGCTTGGCCACCTCCGAGCAGGCACCGAGGGGAGCCCGGCGGGGACTGGGTTGGGATCTGATGAAAACCGGTGGTCCGGCTCTCGAAGAGCTGTCCCGCGCCGACGCGGGATTCTTCCCGCCCGCCGCTACCCCATGGATTCCTCGGCCCAGTGGCGAGCTGCTCTCCTCTTCATCGTTCGGACACACGGGGTTCACCGGAACCTCGATTTGGATCGACCCCGAACGCGAGCTGGTGGCGATCCTGCTGACCAACGCAACTCATCCCCGCGTCAATCCCGGCAAGTCGATCAACTCGCTTCGAGCACGATTCCACAATGCAGTCGCCGCCACCGTTGACTCAATATGAGGCGCTATCTCCTCCGACGAATAACGGGAGCGCTTGTGACTTTGATCGGGGTGGCGGTGCTGGTTTTTCTCCTGCTCAGGGTCCTCCCTGGAGACGAGATCACAGCTCGCTTCGGAATCGAGTCGGGGAGCCTTACCCCGGCCCAGCGCGAATCGCTCGAACGCTATTACGGGCTCGACCAACCCCTCGTGGTTCAATTCTTCACCTGGTTGGGAAGCGTTCTCACCGGAAACTTCGGTATCTCGGTCACCAGCGGGAGCCCCGTCTCAAGGCTGATCGGGAGAGCCCTCCCGGTGACGATCGAGCTGGCGGTGCTTTCCACACTGATTGGGTCGGTGTTGGGAGTGAGCGTCGGAGTCATGGCCGCCTCCAATCCCAACGGAATCCGTGACGGCGCCGGGCAGACCTTCGGTCTGCTCGGGCTTGGCATCCCGAACTTTGTGATTGCTTCGGCGATCATTGCCTTCCTGGCCGAGCGCTTTGGCTACTTTCCCGCCGCGGCCAGCTACGTCGACTTTTGGGAAGATCCCCTGATCAACCTGCAGCAACAGCTGTACCCGGCCCTCACCCTGGGGGTGGCACTGGCGGCGGCAACGATGCGTACCACGCGCTCGGCTTTTATCGAAGCTGCCTCACAAGACTTCGTGCGGACCGCCCGCGGGAAGGGCTTGTCGGCGCGACGGGTGAAGTGGCGCCATGTGCTCGGTAACTCGCTGACCCCAATCGTCACCATCGTCGGGATTCAGTTCGGATACCTGCTCGGGGGGACGATCATCGTCGAGGAGATCTTTGCCCTCCCCGGGATGGGCCGACTGGTCTTGACCGGCATCTCGCAGCGGGAGTACGCGGTGGTGCAAAGCTCCGTGCTCGTAATCGCCGCCCTGTTCGTCGTAGTCAATTTGCTGGTTGACCTCGCGTACGCCCGGATCGATCCTCGGGTAAGGCTCACGTGAGCGCGACCGCTGCCACCACTACGTCCCGCTCGATGGCGAGGACAACATGACCAGCGGCCTTCTCGAAGCGGATGCCGTCGTCCTCCCTGCCGGGCGGGGATGGCTGCGCCGGCTGACGAAGAGCCCCAACTGGGTGGCCGGACTGATCATCGTTTCCTTCCTGATCATCATCGCCCTTCTCGCATTGCTCGGGGTCACGCCCTTCCCTCCGATCCAACAAGATCCGGCCATTCGTTTCGCTCCCCCCAGCGCACAGCACTGGTTGGGCACCGATCAATTTGGGCGGGATGTGACCTCTCGGGTGATGGCGGGCGTCTTGGCATCCCTCCGGGTGGCGGTGGTAGCCGTAGCCGTGGCGACCGTGATCGGTTCGATGGCGGGGATCGCCGCGGGGTTCTTCGGTGGCTGGACGGACCGCTTGATCGGCCGAGTCACCGACATGCTCTTTGCCTTCCCGGCGATCTTGCTGGCCCTCAGCATCGTGGCAGCTTTGGGGCGCGGTTGGGTCAACACCGTGATCGCCATCGCCATCGTCTATACCCCGATCTTCGTCCGGGTGGCGCGGGGCCCGGTGCTCACGGTGCGGGAACTCGAATATGTGAAGGCCGGACGGGTCCTCGGATTGCCGCCGGCGAGATTGCTTTTTCGACATGTGCTTCCCAACGTCACGGCCCCGATCATTGTCCAGATCGCCCTCGCCCTTTCCTGGGCGATCCTGACTGAATCCAGCCTCAGCTTCCTCGGTCTCGGCACCCAGCCCCCAGATCCCTCACTCGGGCTGATGGTGAGCGAGGCGCGGACCCTCTTCGCTCGGGGCTGGTGGCTGATGGTGGCTCCCGCGAGTGCCATCGTCTTGGCGGTGGTGGGCCTCAACCTCCTGGGTGACGGTCTGCGCGACGTCTTGGATCCGACCCGGGTCGAAGGTCGCTCCTAGTGGAGTTGGCGGATCTCGTCACCGAGCAGTTGCGGCCCGAGCTCGCTGATCTCGACTTGCGCTCCACGGCGGAATTGGTCCGCCTCATGACCGACGATCAAAAAGAAGCTTTGGAGGCAGTGGCCGACGCTGCCAACAGCATCGCCGCCGCCATCGAAGCGGTACATGCCCGTCTCGAAGGAGGCGGCCGCCTGATCTATGTGGGCGCCGGAACTGCCGGCCGCCTCGGCCTGCTCGACGCCGCCGAATGTCCGCCCACCTTCAACACCGATCGAGTCATTGCCGTCCTGGCCGGTGGGCCTGCCGCCTTCGACGTCTCACGAGAAGCGGTGGAAGACGACCTCGCGGCCGGGGCCGATGATATGGACCGCCTCGAGATCTCTCAGGCCGACGTTGTTGTGGGGTTGTCTGCCTCAGGTCGTACCCCCTACACGATCGGTGCCGTGGCTAAGGCAAAAAGATTGGGGGCGGTCACAGTTGGAATCGCCTGCAACCCCAACTCGCTTTTGAGCCGCCAGGTCGACTACCCGATCGAGGTCCTGGTCGGTCCCGAGGTCATTGCCGGTTCAACCCGGTTGAAGGCGGGGACCGCACAAAAGACGGTGCTCAACATGATCTCGACGATCACCATGATCCGGCTCGGCAAGACCTTCGGCAACCTGATGGTGGACTTGCGAGCGAGCAACGAGAAGCTGCGCGACCGAGCTCGACGGATCGTGGCTCAAGCCACCGGAGTGGAGCCTTCACGCGTCGATGAGGTTCTGGTGGAGGCCAATGGAGAGGTGAAGGTGGCCATCGTCATGGTCCTGGCCGGACTCGACGCCAACCAAGCCCGGCAACGGCTGGCAGCGCACGGCGGCATGGTCAGGAAAGCACTCGGAGTCGAGGATGACCTATGAGAGTCGTCGGGATGATCTCGGGTACCTCGATGGATGGAATCGACATCGCCGCCGCCGACTTCCAGCTCGAGAGCGATCGGGTCGAGATGGCTCCGCTCGGCACCATGGCGGTGCCCTACCACCCAGATCTCCGCTCCGATTTGGAGGCGGCACTTCCTCCCTCTGCTACCACCGCCGAAACCATTTGCCGTCTTGACAACGAAGTAGGGCGCGCTTTTGCCCAGGCGGCGACTCGGGCCCTCGACCTGGAGGGCCGCGGGGCCCATCTCGTGGTTTCCCATGGCCAGACGCTTTATCACTGGATCGAGCAGGGTCGGGCCCGGGGCACGCTGCAAATTGGTCAGCCGGCCTGGATCGCCGAAGCGACCGGATTGCCGGTGGTGGCCGATCTCCGGACGGCCGATGTCGCGGCTGGCGGGCAGGGGGCCCCTTTGGCGGCGATCTTCGATGTCCTCCTCTTAGGAGGCAGGGACCGGGTCTGCGCGGCCCTCAACCTGGGCGGCATCGCAAATGTGACCGTGGTCGGTCCCGGCGCAGGACCGATTGCCTTTGACACCGGACCCGGCAACACCCTCATCGACGCCGCCGTTCGCCATCTGACCGGCGAGGCCTTCGACCGCCAGGGTGGGATGGCTCGACGGGGCACGATTCACCAGCCCCTGCTCAACCACCTCCTCTCCGAGTCTTACTACCGGGCCCTTCCCCCCAAGACCACCGGCCGCGAGCTCTTTCATCTTCCATACCTGCTGAAAGCTGTCGCCGACGCCGGTCCGGTTGGCCCCGAGGACTTGGTGGCAACGGTCACAGCGCTCACCGCCCGAACCGTCGCCGATGCGTGTCGGGGACTGGGCGTCGAGGAAGTGATCGTCTCGGGCGGGGGAGCCGAGAATCCTTTTCTGCTCGAGCTTCTATCCGCGGAGCTGACCGGCACAACAGTGCAGACCATCGACGGCCTAGGAGTTCCCGCCGCCTTCAAAGAGGCCTACTTCATCGCCCTGATCGGCTTCTTGACGATCAACGGCCTGCCGGGAAACGTCCCCGCCGCCACCGGGGCGAGGAGGCCGGCGATTTTGGGATCGATCGCTACTGGGCCGACGGTCCCGGAGTGGCCCGCGCCGGCGAAGGTGATTCCGCGGACACTCCAAATCGTTGACAGGGCCCAGCGTTGAGCGCACCCGTTCTAGCGGTGCGAGACCTCACCACCGTTCTCAACCTGGCCGAGGGGCCGGTGGGGGTGGTGAGAGGGGTGAGCTTGGATGTCGGGGCGGGCGAGACCGTGGGTTTGGTGGGCGAATCCGGCTGTGGCAAGACCATGGCCATGCTTTCGGTCATGGGTCTGCATCCCCAGCCACCTGCGGAGATCGTCGCTGGCGAGGTCATCGTCGGTGGTCGGGATATTCGCAAGCTGTCCGAAGAAGAACGTCGCCTGGTGCGGGGCGCCCAGGTGGCGATGGTTTACCAGGATCCAATGACTTCGCTCAACCCTCTGATGCGGATCGGGGATCAAATCGGTGAGGTCCTGGTTGCGCACGGCCAGAATGCTGAGGAGGCCAGGCATCGCACCGTCGAGGTCCTGAGTCAGGTGGGCATTCCTCAACCGCGCCGGGCAGCCGAGTCCTATCCCCACGAGTACTCGGGGGGGATGAGGCAGCGGGCCATGATCGCCATGGCTCTCGCGCTCCATCCCCAGGTGCTGATCGCAGATGAGCCCACGACCGCCCTCGATGTGACCATCCAGCAGCAGATCATCACTCTCGTCGCCGATCTACAGCAGGAGATGGGGATGGCAGTGATCTGGGTTACTCACGACCTCGGAGTCGTGGCCAGGGTGGCAGAACGCATCCTCGTGATGTACGGGGGACACATCGTCGAGCAGGGACCCACCGATAAGGTTTTCAAAGAGCCCGAGCATCCCTATACGGCTGGCCTGCTCGGGTCGATCCCCCGCGTGCGCGGCGCCGAACGTCATCCCCTCCGCCAAATACCGGGGGCTCCACCCGATCCCACCCGTCAACCAACCGGCTGCCCATTTCATCCCCGCTGCCCAAACGCGGTGGAGAAGTGTGTCAGGGAAATGCCTCCCCTGACCCCACGGGGAGACTCGGATCAGCCTGAGCACCGGGCGGCGTGCTGGGTCCCGCCCGAGGAATGGGTGGCGTGAACAAGCCCATATTGCGGGCGGAGGACCTGACGCGGGTCTATTCAGTCCGGGGGACGGGCCAGAGCCTTCAGGCAGTCGCCGGAGTTTCCCTCGCCCTGGCTCGAGGCGAGACCCTCGGTGTGGTGGGTGAATCAGGGTGTGGGAAGTCGACTCTGGCCCGGCTTCTGGTGAGGCTCGAAGAACCCTCGTCGGGTCGGATCGAGCTCGACGGACAAGACATCACCCACGTGCGCGGCCCGGACCTGCGGGCTATCCATCGCCGGATCCAGATGGTCTTCCAGGACCCGTATGCCTCGCTGAATCCGCGGATGACCATCGGCCGGGCACTGGAGGAGGTAATCGAAGTTCATCGCTTGCGGCCCCGCCAGCAGTGGTCAGTTCGAGCCAGGGAATTGCTAAACATGGTGGGGCTGTCTGCGGCGATGGCGGGGCGTTATCCCCACCAATTGTCCGGTGGTCAGCGTCAGCGGGTCGGTATCGCCCGGGCGCTCGCGGTCGAGCCGGAGGTGATAGTGCTCGATGAGCCTGTGTCGGCACTCGACGTGTCGGTGCGATCGGGGATCATGAACCTTCTGGGCAAGCTGCAAACCGAGCTGGGCCTCGCCTACATCTTCATCTCCCACGACCTGGCGATGGTTCGGCACATCTCCGATCGAGTGGCGGTGATGTATCTCGGGAAGATCGTCGAGACAGGTCCCTGGGAACCGGTGAGCGACCGGCCGCTGCATCCCTATACCCTCGCCCTGCAGCAGGCGGTCCCGATCGCTGACCCCGACGTGGAGGCCACCCGTCAGGTGCGGACCCTGCTGGGGGAGGTGCCGGATCCGGCTGCCCCACCTCCAGGCTGTCACTTCCATCCTCGCTGTCCCCTGGCAGAGGAGATTTGTCGAGAGAAACCTCCACTCCTCGCTCTCCTCACGCCCGATCATTGGGCCGCTTGCCACGTGGCGGCGAGGCGGCTCGGAAAGCCCGAGGCGACCATCGGGAAGCAGGCAAGCCTGGAGATGAGTCGATAAGCGCTCAGAACGGCTTACGCATTAAGGTCGAAAAAGGCGAGTCTGGTCCCCTTCAGAACCCGCTGCTTCTATCAAGGGTCCGGAAGAGAGGAATCCAGACGATGGCCGAGTTCGCAACGGTCGCCAAGGTTGGCGACATTAGAGAGGGTGACCTTGCCAATTTCGACGTCTCCGGCAATCAAGTGGCGGTCGCCAACGTCGGCGGCACCTTCTACGGTTTTGGCGACGTCTGCACCCACATGGCGTGTTCACTGGCCGAGGGCGAGCTCGATGGGACCACGGTGACCTGCCTTTGTCATGGGAGCCAATTCGACGTCACTACCGGAGCGGTGCTCAGACCGCCAGCTGATGAGCCAGTTCCGTCATATCCCGTGCGCGTCGCGGGCGATGACATCCAAGTCCTGGTTTGAGAGCCGACGAAAGCCCGCGACGGTTTAGCACTCCCGCAACTCCTCTCCAGTTAGGTTCGGGGCAATGAGCGGACCGGTCGAGGAGACGACCCTCCCTCCCAACGAGGGCTTTGGGGTCAGCACCATCGAGGTCAAGGAAGGACGGAGCACCCATCTGGGGGAGATGGGAATCCTTCGAGTGCTGCCAACAAAAGGTCGACGCAGCATCGGGCCTTGGTGCTTCGTCGACCTCATGAGTCCCGACAACGTCGACCAACCGCCTCCCTTGGAGGTGGGCCCTCACCCACATATCGGACTATCAACGGTGACCTGGCTATTCGCCGGCACCGTCCTCCACACCGACTCACTCAACAACCAACAGCCGATTCGTCCCGGGGAGCTGAACCTAATGACCTCCGGCCGGGGAATCGCCCACGCTGAGGAAGGAATCGAGCCCCGAGCAAGCGAGGAAACCGGGGGGATCATGGGTGCCCAGATGTGGCTGGCGCAGCCCGAATCGACCCGAAATGGATCGAATGGCTTTCAGCACCACGAGGATCTGCCGGAAGTTGACCTCATTGGTGCGACCGCGCGCATACTCATCGGCGAGCACAACGGAACCGTGTCGCCGACTCGCTTCGAACACCCCGCTATCGGCATCGATCTCACGCTTCGACGGCCACTGGAGCTGGAAGCCAAGCGGCAATTCGAATACGCGGTGGTGCCAATTGACCGACCGGTGAAAGTCGAGGACGCCATCGCCGAACCGGGCTCTCTCGCCGTCCTGCCCACCGGCTTTGAATCGTTCCGGCTCGAGACCCAGACCGGCGTCGCTCGGGTGTTGGTGTTGGGGGGATTGCCCCTGGGCGTGGAGTTGAAGATGTGGTGGAACTTCGTGGCCCGTACCGCTGAAGAGATCACCGAGGCCTGGCGAGACTGGCAAAACCACAACGAAGAGCGTTTTGGACCGGTCCCGTCGACCCTGGCTCGCATCGATGCCCCGCCACCCCCCTGGCTGCGGGCCGCTGACTGAGGAGGCTCACGCCGTTGTCTAAGCGCTGGCCCCGCGATAGTGGCGGAGCGAGAGGCGCCAAACGAGCGAGGACCCCAGCAGGGCAGCAATGGCGACCAGAGAAACCACTACCACCAATCCCAAACTGGTTCTCCCCAGCAGTGCCTCGACGGGGAAAGTCGTCATCACCGCCACCGGCAGCGCAAAGGTGAGCAGGCCCCGAACGAAACCCCGATACATCTGAACTGGGAAGCGCCCGGCTTCGACCACACCTTGCAACAGGTCGTCGAGGGCCTCGCCCCCGATGGCCCACAGGGCCAGGCTCTGGATCGCCACGGCCAATGCGTACACCACTGAAAGGGCGGCGGAACCTAGGACCGCCCAACCGGCCAAGTCGATCACAGCCACAGGTTCACCCCGCCAGATCAACGCCACCACCATCAGGCCGATCCCGAGCAGAGGATCCATGAGGTTGTAAATGCCCAGGTGGCGGAAACTCACCATGAACTGGCTGTTGACTGGCTTGGTGAGGACGAAGTCGAGCGTGCCCATCCGGACGTACTCCGTCATCCGGCCCAGGTTGGGCTGGATGAGCGCCTGTCTCAAGCCGTTGACGGCGAAGAACCAACCCATCACCACCAAGAGCTCGGGATAGGACCAACCATTGACGGTCTCCCCGAAACGGAAGTAGACGCCCACCCCGAGCACCGCCCATACCAACCAGAAGAGGCTGAGCAGAGCATTGGAGACGAAGTTGAGCCGGTATTCCAGCTCAGCTTGAACCGTGGCCGACCAAAAGATCCTCAAGAGACGCAGATAGCGTGTCACCCACTCACCGCCTGATAGTGACGGAGACCGGCTCGCCACAGGCGGACAAAGGCCACGGTGAAAACCAGAAACCAGATGGCCGTCACGAGTAGTCCAGCCGCCGACTGAGCCGCCGTCGAGCGCCCCACCAGGATGTCGAGCGGTAAGCCCATAGAAGAGCGGAAGGGGAGGAGATAGGAGGCAGCCCGTACCGGGCCGGGCAGGAGCTCGGTCGGGGCGATCCAGCCGGAGAGAAATGCCCCCGCCCCCCACCAAAGCGAATAGAGGTTGGCCATCTGGGTCGACCAAAAAGCGGCAGTGGCAAAAGTCATCGAAATGAGGACATTGAGGAGGAAACCGCTCACCACGGCGACGATCACGAATAAGCCGCGGGTGGGGGTCAGCGAATAGCTGAGGTCATCCCAACCCAGCGTCACCAGGACGAGCGAGGGGACGAGGAAGCCAGCCATCACCAGGCGGAAACCGACTTCCCGGGCCAGGTATTGGTAAAAGGGGTGCATCGGCCGCAGAAGCCGAAAGGAGAGCGCTCCCGAGCGCATGTCCTCGTCCCAAGCCCAGGTGAGGAAGCTCGATGTCAGCTGTGCGATCACCGCGGCCGCGAAGTAATAGCCAATGAGCTCTTCGCGGCTCCATCCGAGCCGTTCGCCGGAGGTCTCCTCGACCGAGAGCCAGACGGCCAGCAGCAGCAGCGGGAAAACGCTCGAGAGGACCCAGATGAGGATGCGCGCTCGGTACTCGACCGCAACCGCGGTTTCGGTCTTGACGAGGGCGAAGAAGGATCTAGTCGTCACCGTCGGAAAACAGTCGGTCGATGACCTGTTCGATCGGTGGGTCGGCAATCGCAACATCTGAGACCGGGAGAGCGGTCAGCATCTGGGATGCAACCGTAGAGATGGAGTCCCTCGGCACCTCGATGACTGCCGACAACTTCTCCCGGCTCACCACCTTCCCGAATCCGGCCAGGGCGCCATCGTCGACGTCTGCGGCCAGGATGACGGTGATGTGACGAAAGGGCGCCCGCTCCGCCAGCAACTCCGTGAGCTCCCCGTCATGACGGAGGACACCGTGATCGATCACCAACACCCGCCGAGCAAGAGCGGTGATATCGGCCATGTAGTGGCTGGTCAGAAGCACGGTGGCGCTGTAGTCGCGGCTGTAGTGGCTGATAAATCTTCGCACTGCGGCCTGGGCGGTGACATCGAGCCCCAGCGTGGGTTCATCGAGAAAGAGAACACGAGGTCGGTGCAAGAGGCCGGCGGCCAGCTCACAGCGCATACGTTCGCCGAGGCTGAGGTTGCGCACCGGCCGGTCGAGATAGGCGCCAATCTCGAGCAGATCGACGACGACATCGAGGGTGGCTTCAAATTCCTTTCTGGGTATCCGGTAGATCTCGCGATTGGCATGAAAGGTCTCCATCGCTGGCAGGTCCCAATAGAGCTGATTTCTCTGACCCATGACGAAAGTGATGGTTCCGAGGAATTCCCGGTCCCGTTCAAAAGGGTGAAACCCGGCGACCTCTAAAACACCTCCGTCGGGGTAGAGCAGACCGGCGAGGCATTTCAGGGTCGTGGTCTTTCCGGCCCCGTTGGGCCCGAGAAAACCCACCACTTCTCCCGCCTCTACCTGAAACGAGATCCCGTCTACCGCCCGCACGAGGGCGTACTCACGGCGGACCAGGCCGCGCAAACCGGCGCCCATCCCAGCTTCACGGCGGTGGACCCGGAAGTGCTTGACGAGGCCTTCGACGGTGATCACAAGATGCGATCCTGGCAGCCGCGGTTTCTTTGAGGAGACGATTAACGAAACTCAGGGCGCTGTCTCGTGACAAACTGGCGCCGGGCTTGGCGGGGTATGACCGACCGAGAAAGGACACCGATGGGAGAGAGCAGACCGGTCAAGGTTCTCACCGGGGACGAGTATCTCGAGAGTCTGCGGGATGGGCGTTCGGTCTACCTCGATGGCGAGCTGGTCAAGGACGTCACTGAGCATCCGGCCTTCCGGAACTCGGCACGGTCCGTCGCCCGCCTCTACGACGCCCTCCACGATCCCGGCCAGCGATTGCTGGGCGAGGACCGCCACGGAATCATCACCCACAAGTTCTTCATGCCGAGCTACTCGTCCTCGGAATTGATGGAGGCCCGGGAAGCCATCGCAGCCTGGGCCCGTCTCACGTATGGCTTCATGGGGCGGACCCCTGACTACAAGGCGTCTTTCATGGCCACGCTGGGGGCGGCCCCGGCCTTCTACAGCCCCTTCACCTCCAGCGCCGAAGACTGGTATCGGCGTTATGCCGAACAGGCGCTCTTCCTCAACCACATCCTCATCAACCCGCCGATCGACCGGAACCGAGAGGTGCACGAGGTGGAAGACGTCTTTCTTCACGCCGTCTCCGAACGCGACGACGGCATGGTGGTGCGCGGCGCGAAGATGCTCGGGACCGCCTCGGCCCTCACCCACGCCACCTTCGTAGCGCAAAACACCGCCACCAGCCTGGAGAAGGGAAAGGCCGAGGATTATGCGCTGGTGTTCATCGCCCCCATGGACACCGCGGGGATGAAGCTCATCTCCCGCCGCTCATTCGAAGCCGCCGCCGAATCACCCTGGGACAACCCGCTTTCCAGTCGCTTCGACGAGAACGACGCCATGGTCATCTTCGACGACGCCTTCATCCCCTGGGAGAACGTACTCGTCTATCGCGATGTGGAGAAGGCAACCGGTTTCTACGCCGCCTCGGGTTTCATGAACCGGTACACGCTCCAGGCCGGCACCAGGCTCGCGGTCAAGCTCGACTTCATGTGCGGAGTGATCGCTTCGGCCTTGGAGGCCAACGGGACCGACTCCTTTCGCGGGACCCAGGCCCAACTCGGTGAGCTGATGGGCTGGGGATCTCTGATGTGGGCCCTCACCTCCGCCCTCGCCCTCGATCCCGAGGAGGGACCGGGAGGGATGATGATCCCCAAGCTCGACTACGCCGTCTTGGTTCGACTGTTCGGGGCCATGGCCTGGCCCAAGGTGGAACAGGCGGTGGGAGATTTGCTGGGAGGGAGTCCGCTCGTGATTCCCTCCAGCTATCGGGACATGGCAAGCGAGGAGCTGCGGCCCTACATCGACCGGTATTACCGCGGCTCAACCGGCTCGGCCCACGACCGCATCAAGCTCTTCAAACTGCTCTGGGACGCGGTAGGGAGCGATTTCGGCTCCCGCCACACTCTCTACGAGCGCAACTACGGTGGCAGCCCCGAGCTGGTCCGGCTCAATGTTCTCCAATTTGCCCGCCAGCGCGGACGCTTGGAGGAGATGCAGGCGCTGGTAGCGGCCTGCATGGCCGAGTACGACCTCGAGGGCTGGACCGACGGGCCCTGGATCACTGCGTGATCGAGCTCAGACCCGATGCCAGTATCTATAGGGTAGAGGGGGGATGGTTCGCGGCCCGATGGCATTTCTCCTTCGACCACTATCGGGATCCGGCCAACGACGGCTTCGGGGCGATGCGGGTCTTCAACGACGATCGGTTGATCCCCGGCGCCGTCTGGCCCCTCCACCCGCACCGTGACGTCGAGGGGATCACCTACGTCGTCGAGGGCCTGTTCGGTCACGAGGACAACGTCGGCGGCCCATTCGGTCCGCTCCCGGCCGGGTCGGTCCAGGTGATGTCGCTTGGCTCTGGTGCTCTCCACTCAGAACGCAATGCCTCATCCGAGGCACCGATGCGGTTCATTCAGATTTGGGTCCTCCCCGACACGCCTGACCTCACTCCTGGAGTTGAGCAAAGGGTCTTCACCCGGGACGACCGGACCAACCGAATGCTCACTGTGGTCTCGCCCCAAGGAGGGCTCGCAGCCAGAGTTCATCAGGACGCCTTTGTCTACGTGGCGGCTCTCGATCCACAAGCCGTGGTCACCCAGCCGACCGATGACGGCCGCGGCGTCTATCTATATCTGATCAGTGGTCGGGGGTCGCTGAACGGTCGATCGATGAGCACCGGTGATGCCGCCAAGATCAACGGGCCCGAAACGATCACCTTCTCCGCCGACGATGCGAGCGAGCTCATCCTGGTGGAGGTGCCCCTGCGGTTCGAGGCCGTCGGGGTTTGGCAGCGGCGTTGATCGAGCTGCGGCGGGGGATGGGTTTCTAAAATTGGCCAAGCCTAGACTTAGAAGTGGTCGGGCTGTATTGTCAAGGGGCAAAGGTTTTAGAAAGGATCAATCGTGAACCGGGTCGATGACGACCTCGATGTCGTGGCAACTCTGGGAGAGCCGCTCCGTCGGGCTTTGTATGAGTTTGTCGTCGTCGCCGCAGAGCCGGTCAGCCGCGACGAGGCCGCCGAGGCACTGGACATCTCACGACAGGTGGCCGCCTATCACCTCGATCGCATGGCCGATGATGGCTTGCTGGCCGTCGAGTTCCGCCGTCTCAGCGGGCGGGGGGGCCCAGGCGCGGGGCGACCCTCCAAGCTCTACCGACGTTCCGATGAAACCTATAACGTCTCCATCCCACCTCGGCGTTACGAATTGGCGGCGCGGATCCTCCTCGAAGCGGCTCGGGAACGGGGGCTCGATGATTTGGCCGCCGCTGCCCATCGAGCGGGGGTGGAGATCGGCCACGACGGTCTCGATTCGGCGTTGGATGCAACCGGCTACGAGCCGGCCGAAGAGGATGGTGAGATTAGGTTTCGCAACTGTCCGTTTCACGTCCTCCGCCAACAGGATCAGAACGCCACCTGCAGCCTCAATCTCGCCCTGGTGGAAGGCTTGATCGAGGGCTCAGGCTCCAAGGTCACGGCAGTGCTAGATCCGGAAGAGGGCTATTGCTGCGTCCGCCTGCGGACTGATTGACCTTCACCAAAGCGGCTCGACCACTTCACGGCGCCGAAATCATCGGTGCGTTCCAACGCCATCGTTCTAAAAATAAATTCGGTTTGCTAAATCTGCTCCGATAGGTCTAAAGTCGAACGGACTTACTTATAGAGTCTGTTTTAGGCAGGCTCGAGACCCGAAAGGAGCCACCATGAGACGGAGCCTGGCGATTCTGGGACTGTCCCTCATCCTGATTGCCTGTGCGCCGGCAGCCGGGACAGTCGACAGCGCCGCAACTATCGCCACCACCACTCCCACCACGACCCACGAGTCGACCACGTCGGCACCCGGGGCCGCATCCTCGACCACGACTGCCTCGTTGATCGATCCGGTTTCCTTTACCCAGGCGATGCGGGATCTCTGGACCGATCATGTCGCCTGGACTCGTCTCTTCATCGTCAGCGCGGTCGCGGGCCTTCCCGACACCGAAGCCACCGCCGGTCGCCTGTTGCAAAACCAGAGCGACATCGGCGACGCCGTTGCCTCCTTCTACGGGGAAGAGGCCGGTGAGGGTCTGACCGCCCTGTTACGCGATCACATCCTCATCGCCGCCGACCTGGTTTCGGCTGCCAAGGCCGGGGATCAAGAGGCGATAGGCACCTCGAGCACCGCCTGGTACGCCAATGCCGATGAGATCTCCGCCTTCCTGGCGGGAGCCAACCCGGCTTGGCCAGAAGAGACGCTGCGGGAGATGATGCATGGCCACCTCGACCAGACCCTGGCCGAGGCCACCGCTCAGTTGACCGGCGACTATGCCCAGAGCGTGGCCGAGTACGACCACATCGTCACCCACATCCTGGAGATGGCTGACACCCTGGCTGAGGGAATCATCGCCCAGTTCCCCGACCGGTTCACCGTCTAGCCCACCCTGGTGCCCGGTCGGCTCTGACGACCGGGCACCACTAAGACAGACGTCTCAACAAGGAGAATCTCCGATGACAACCACCGCGCTCCTGACGAGAGAAACCGGCCTCGTCCAGGTTCTCGTCTTCTTTGCCGGTCTCGCCGCATTGGGTGGCGGACTGATCCACTTCAAGGTGATAACCGACCACTCCGACTTCGCAGTGGTTGCTGGCGGCTTTGCCCTCATGGGAGCGCTGCAATGGGCCTTTGCCGGGCGGATTCTCACTCGCCCTTCCCGCCGAGTCCTTGGGCTCGGTGGCTTGCTGCACGCTGGTATCGGTCTGCTCTGGATCGCCTCGCGCTCGATTGGTCTTCCATTTGTCGATGCTGCCCGCCAGCCGGCAGGGGTGGGAGTCGCCGACCTGGCGGCCAACCTGTTGTCGGTCGTCGTGGTCGGCACCGCATTTCTCGGACTGGTGATCTATCGCCGGGATTTCCACGTGAGCGTTCCAAAGTCCCTAGCGAACCAAATGAAATTGGCAGCGTTGGGTTTTGTCATCTTTGCCACCGTCCCTGCCCTGATTGCCCCCCATACTCACTCTCACTCGACGATCGATGTAGAGATGACCCACGACCATGTGTTGTTCGGAAGCTAACGCCGCGGGGGAGTCTCGACCGGGTTGAATAAGTCTCCGATCGGAGCCAAGGAAACGAGGGCAACTAATAGGGCCATCGCCACGAAAAGCAGGATGCGCCCGGGATGCAGCGGAACGACCTCCAATTGTCGGCGATCTTCGAGGGCGTCTCGAATGCGCCCGCGGGCGAGGGCCGGCACTGCGAGGAGGCCGCCGGTGATCGATCCGACACTGACCATGCCGGCGCCATAACCAAGTCCGATCGCAAGCTGACCGAACGCGACCACACCGACTGAAATCTGACCGACGGTGATCAGACCCCGTGCCAGCTGGCCGACTGCCACCACTCCGGTGGCCACTTGGCCGAAAGCGAAGACGCCGGAGGCGAACTGGCCGAGGGCGATGAACCCTTGCGCTTCCATTCCGGCGTCGAATACCTTCATCGTGCGCGGCCACGCAACTGCCCGTACTCTCGCTCCTGTCTATGACCAACGATGAAGCTGCTGCGGTTTTCGCCGTGGAGGGCCTGACGCCTCATGTTTGGTCGAACGGGGCCGGCTACGAGTACGGCTGGCATCAGCATGACTATCACAAGATATTGCTCTGCGTGGCTGGATCTATCACATTTCACCTTCGAGGCGACGAACGAGAAGTTCGAGAGGGTGAGCGGCTCGATCTGGCGCCACAAACCGACCATGCCGCGACGGTGGGACCCAAAGGCGTCACCTGCTGGGAGGCCGCCAGGCGCTAAGTCTCTGCTGATGTGCCGGGTCCGAAGTCGGCCTCGCTGACGCGGCTTATCGCCGTTGTTGCTATGCCCCCAGCTTCTCTTTGATGGCCTTGATGTCCGCTGCCATCTCATCGCTTCCATCCGGGCTTTCGTGCGAACCGCGATGAATGAAGTAGGCGGTGAGCACGACGAACGCGAAGACCTGGAGAAACTCGCTCTGCCAGTTTTCAAAGACGCTGGCAAAGAAGGAGTCGAGGAATTGAGACGAGGCCAAAGGCGGCGGGGGCTGCCCATGGTCCAGCGCTTGATCGACTTCATGCCGATACTGGAAGTAGAACTGGCCGATCAAGGACAAGAAGAACAGAGCCAACAAGATGACGCTCAAGAGGTGATCGTGAAGCCATCTGCCGTTTGGTTGTCTTGTTGGGCGGTCGGCAGGATCGACTTGGGGGGTTTGGTGGGCTACCGTCTTCATTCGATGCTCCGGGATGCAGGAGCGAGATACCCAGGTCCACCGCCGGACAAACTTCGCCGGTGTTGGCTGTGTGGCGTCAGTCGTAGCGGTGTCGGAACATGACCGCAATCCGCTGCCCGGCCTTGCTGACCTTGGGGATGCTGTGGTCATGGGTGCGCTGACAGGAGCCGCCCATCACGATGAGATCTCCGTGTCCCGCCGGCCATCCCATACTGGGACCGCCTCCCTTGGGTCGAATGCGAAAAGTACGGGGAGCGCCGAGAGACAGAATGGCCACGGTGGCTTCGGGCCGGTTGCGAGCGATGCGATCACCGTGCCAGGCGACACTGTCCCTTCCATCTCGATACAGGTTGCACGTGATCCGCTCGAGAGCGACGCCATATCGCTCGCTCAGGGACGTGGACATCTCGCCGATCGCTTCGAGTCCGGGCGGGGTTTCCGCACCACCGAACGACGCCACCAGCCGAGGGCGAGGGACCTCGACGCCTCGTATCCGCTCGACCCCCTCGCGCCAGTCCAGGGCCTCCAGCACTTTGACGAAAAGCTCGTCGGGCGCGCTCGCCCAGCCGGGCTGCCGATCGAGCCAGGCGCCTTGACCCAAATCCGTTCGCTCGAGGCCCGAGAATGATCGGTCGAATTCGCCCGCCTCGGCCAGCGAGGAGAACAGCGAACCTTGCATGGACGACTCAGGCACGGTGTTGCTCGAAGTAGATCAGGATGAGGCTCATCGTGGTGCACGTCATGTTGCGCCCAGGGATGGAACGCGGGCAGTCGCCGGGCCGCGAGGATGACCTGGCTACGTTACCTCTGGGGCCTTACTACTTGAGCAAAGAAAGGTGGGTAACAACTCCATGAACACTATGCCCGTGCAAGCCTACCCGGCACGCCTGGAGGTCGACTATCCGGAGCGTCTCGATCGGCTCAGCACTGCCTTCCGTCTGGTCTATGTCATCCCCATCCTGGTTGTCCTAAGTCTGCTGACAGCCAACGGCAATGAGGTCGTGACAAACGAGACCGGGCGACAGATGACCCGGAGCGGCGGCGGAATCGCCGGGGGATTGTTCGTCGCCACCCTGCTGATGATCCTTTTCAGGCTGAAGTACCCGCGCTGGTGGTTCGACTTTGCCTTGGAATTGAATCGGTTCTCGACCCGGGTGGGGGCTTACCTCGCCTTGCTCACGGACAGGTATCCGTCGACAACCGACGCGCAGGCGGTCCACCTCGAACTCGACTATCCGAACGTCGAGCGTGACCTGAACCGCTGGATGCCATTGGTGAAGTGGATTCTGGCCATTCCCCACTACCTGGTGCTGATCGTGTTGGTGGTCGTGGCCCTTCTAGCTGTCGTTGTTGCCTGGTTTGCCATACTTTTCACCGGGAGCTACCCACGAGCACTATTCGACTTCGTCGTCGGCGTCGGTCGGTGGAGCCTGAGGGTTAGTGCCTACGCCTTTCTCCTCATCACCGACCGTTATCCGCCCTTCAGCCTTCGCTAAATCGGAGTGGGCGACCTCTATACCAAGCTCGAGGAAGCCGCCGGGGCTATTCGGCGCCGAACCGGCCGGAGTGCCCACGACGTTGTGGTGGTGCTGGGCTCGGGTTGGGGCGATTACGGGCGGACGCTCGAGAAAAGCCAGGCAGTGCCATATGGCGAACTCGGCTTTCCGATTCCCCAAGCCATCGGTCACGGAGCCACCGCCTACTCGGCCTTCCTCGGCGACCGCCGCGTATTGCTGTTGGCGGGCAGGGTTCACGCCTACGAGGGCCTGGGGATGGAAGCAGCGACCTTTCCGGTGAGGGCGGCGATCCTTGCCGGCGCCCAGCAGGTGGTGTTGACAAACGCCGCCGGCGGTTGCGCTGACAACATATCGCCCGGCGACCTGGTCCTCATCACCGACCACATCAATATGAGCGGTATCAGCCCCTTGTTCGGTGCCAACGACGAGCGCCTCGGACCACGGTTTCCGGATATGACCGACGTCTACACAGTCGAACTGCGAAGGAAGGCACACGCGGCGGCGGCAGCGGTGGGTCAGGAATTGAGGGAGGCGGTCTATTTCTGGTGGCACGGACCCATGTTCGAGACCCCAGCCGAGGTGCGTATGGCCCGGATGCTCGGGGCGGGGTTGGTTGGTATGTCAACCGTTCCCGAAGCGACCGCCGCTCGGCACATGGGTGCAGAGGTGTTGGGACTCTCGTTGTGCACCAATCGGGCGGCAGGACTGTCAGCGAGCCGGCTGAGCGCCGACGAGGTGATCGAGGTCGCCAACGCCGCGGCCGGTCGAGTCCGCGCCCTCTTCAACGAGCTGCTGCCGATGCTCTAACGCCCAATCACCATCTCTCATTGATCCTCGGAAGCCGGTGAATACTCATGCTCGGAGACTTCTCGCTTCTCCCAAGTCGTTGCGCCGCCACTGGTGACCGAGAGATGCATCATGTGGGATTTCGGGCTCGCACCGTGCCAATGACTTTCGCCGGCCGGGGTATAGATCACGTCTCCGGCGGAAATTTCCTTGATCTCGCCATGAGCATCGCCCACCCGTCCCGCACCCGAGGCGACATACAGGACCTGACCCTCGGGATGCGAGTGCCAGAACGTGCGGGCCCCCGGTTCGAACAGGACTCCGATGACCGTCACCGGGCGATCGGAGTTGCGGGACATAGGGGTAGACCACACCTTTCCCGTGAAGGTTTCCGCCGATCCGGGGCTCCACTCGAGCCGATTTCCAGGTGTGTGCTCCATCAAAACTCCTCAGGTCCGATTTGGGCGAGTATCGCGTCGAGTTGGGCGAAACTCACCTTGGGCCGGCAGGAGTCGGTCTGCCGACGTATCGTCTGGCCATGTCTTTCGCCACCCTGGGAGAGCTCAACTGGCTGGCCGTCATCGTCGCCACGATCGTTTATTACGGTCTCGGCGCCCTCTGGTATTCCCGAGGCGTTTTCGGCGACCGTTGGGCGAAATCGATCGGATGGAACGCTTCGGAGGCGACGCCGCCAGCTTCGGCCGCCTTCTACATCCTGCCCTTCCTGGGATACCTGCTGATCGTTATCGCCATCGCCATGTTGACCGTCGCCACCGGTACCGACACCCTCGGCGAGGGTCTGGCCCTGGGACTTGTTCTCGGAGTCCTCTTCGCCGGATCGATCTTCTTCACGACCGCCAAATTCGAGCCCACCAAACCCGAGCCAATGAATTGGTTCGTCATTTCCGGCGGGTATGCCGCCGTTGGAATCGTCTTGGCGGCGATCGTCCTCTCAGTCTGGCGCTGACGCTCCGGGAACGTCAGGCTCCTTCGGCGAAGGCGGGTTCTTTCGGATCCTCCACGAATTCCGGATTGAGCAACTCGATGATGCCGCTGATCTCGAAAAGGCGGCGCAGGCTGGTTGGCAGAATCAGCCGCATCACCGCTCCGTCCTCCTTGAGGCGGGCATGAGCGGTAATCAGCAGGCTGATTCCAACTGAATCCACCATGTCAACGCGGCTGAGATCAAGAGTCACCTGCGACGCACGGCCCCTACGGGCTCCCAGGATCCTGTTCCGCAGTGCGCCGGAGGAAGCCAGGTCGAGGTCTCCTTCGAATCGAATCAGCTCCTCGCCCTCAACGGGTGCCGTCGGCGAATCGGGCTTTGACGAGGCTTCGGATTCAAAATTGAAGCCGGACCAGGGCAACGGCCGCAGGCCGTAGTCGATCTGGCGGGTGAACTCGCCGAGGGACCACTTCCGGAATGACACCAGCTCGGGCGGAGTCGCCAATGTGAGGAGCCTCTCTCCTTCCCGGCAGAATTCATCTACGGCGTCGAGCATCTCGTCGAGCCGTCTGGCGGCGGCTACCACTTCAGGTGGAACCCTGTACACCAGATCGAGTTGACGCTCGCCCCGCTCAGCCGCGGCTAAAAGCTCTTGGCGGTTCGGTTCACCGACACCGGCGAACCTGAGATCGAGTTCTTCGAGAAGCTCGGAGAGCTGGTGGGGTACCGAGCCTCTGGGCAGATCGCCCTTGATGATGTCGAACTCCCGCTGGATCGTCTCATAGTGGGCCGAAGCCCGGCGCCAGAGTTCGATCGGCAACTCGAGCAAGCGGACTTCGACCGCCTCCCCGGAATCGCTCACGCGACGTTCTCCCTCTCCAGCTCGAACCAGACGGTCTTTCCTTCCGGTTCCTCCGCCACGCCCCAGCGGTCAGCCAGGGCATCGACGATGTGGAGGCCACGGCCAGTGGGATGGTGGAGTTGGTACTCGCGCCGAACGGGGAGGGCTCCGCTGCGGTCGCTCACGCCCACCCGGATGGTTCTTCCTTTGAGGACCACAGTTACTACAAACGCCGTCCGGGCGTGGAGGATGGCGTTTGTGACTACCTCCGAGACAACCGTCGCCAACCGCAGATTGTTATCGGCATCGTCGCTCCACCCGGCGTCGAGAACGAATGCACGGGCTGCCGAGGCAGATCGAGACTCGGGGGGAAATCGTCGCTCGATGCTTCCAGGGAGGTTTCTGTCTAAAGGCGCGGTTCTAGGCATCTATTTGGATACAGAAGCCATGCTACGGCTGGATACCTCATGAGAGGATGATTCAAACGTCTGATCGGTGGCCTTGGTGATGGGCTGGCTGCCGAGGACACGAATGGCGATCAAGATGACATCGTCCCGAACCGAGGGCACCACCGAGCCAAACACCTCGAGGGCTCGATCCACATAGGCCTGAAGGGGCTCGTCGCTCCTGCACGGGCCTAGCGACACCACGGTCTCGGGAGGGGCCAGCTCCCGCCGGGATATCCCATCGGTGTAAAGAACGAGGACATCTCCTGGCTGAAGCTCTAACGACTCCGGTTGGGGGTCGAGGCTTTCGAGTACTCCTGCTGGGGGGCACGGTGTCCCCAAAAAGGACATGCTGCCGTCGGCCCGATACAACAGGGGCGGAGGGTGGCCGGCGAGGCTCACGGTGGCGCTGAATCGATCGCCATTTCGATCGAGCAAGACGTATGCGACCGTGCACATTCGAGGCTCTTGCTCGGTGAGCATCGTTCGATTGAACTGACCGAACACTACGGAGGGCTTCGGCTCGAGCAGGATCGCCGTTCGCAGTGCCGACCGCGCTACCGAAACGGCGGCGGCGGCGGCAACCCCCTTTCCTTCGATATCGCCGACAACGATCCCGTAGCGGCTTTCGTCAACCACGACAAAATCGAAAAAGTCGCCTCCTACTTGCCCGATCCGCGCCAGAGGCTCGTATCGGGCAGCGATCTCAAGGCCGGGAATGTCGGGGAGCGAGGACGGCACCAGACCTCTTCGGAGCGCCTCGGCTGTCTCGTGCTCGCGTTGATAAGCCTTGGAATTGGTTAGTGCCACCCCCACTCGATCGGCAATGGCATCGATCAAGGCAAGATCGTTACTGTCGAAGAGGGGGTCAGATTGTGTTCGGGCCAAGGTCATGGTTCCCAGGGCGGCCCCGGGGGGGCCAAGCGGAACACATACGATCGATCTCAGCTGCAGTCGATCGACTAGCTCAGCGATGCCAGGGCCGAACCTCTCCTCGGCCCGATCCGACAATTCCTCTTTGATCTCGGGGATGTACGCTCGGCGACCGGTCGCCAAGGCCTGGGCCTGGATCCGTTCCGATGTGATTTCGATCCCGGATGAATCGCCGATATCGAACAGCTTTCTGCCTTCATCCGGTTTCGTAGAAGCTATTGCTGCGGGTACCAAGCGGTCGGAATCGTTGAGGACACGGAACCCACACCAGGAAGCCAATTCGGGAACGAGTATTTCGGCCAGCGCGGAAAAATCGGGCCCGTTTGCCAGTTGGGTGCCGCTCAGGATGGTGGTGACCCTTTGCAGGATCCTTTCGACTTCCTGCTGGCTGACGTGCTCGGAGATATCGAGGAAGAAGTTGATCGCCCAGACCACCTCCCTAGCGTCGTTCTTGATCGGGCTGGCATTGACCCTTGACCACTTGATCTTGCCCGAGCCTTTGACCCGATAGCCCACAGTCATTTCATTCGCACTGAGTCCGTTGAGCACCCGGCGGCCCGGCAGATTTTGGAGGTCGAGGGGCTGCCCGGTCTCATCGACCATGTCGAAGCGACCGACCACGGCGCTCAAGGGCGCACTGGCCAATTCGGCACCGGTGGCAAACCCGAGCAGCTCCGCAGCTCTGTCGTTGGCATAGACCAGGCTCCCGGAACGGTCCTGAACAGTCACCGCTTCCGGGGCGTCCCCGAATAGGACGTCGAGGACGTGACGGTCCTGCGCCATCGCGAGTTCCAGGAACCGGTCACCAGGCACTCATCACCTCCCGACCAAGGCTAGAAGATGTGAGAGAAACCAGAATCTGGCTAAACGGTGCGAGGCGGGGGCGCCAAGGGCCGTTGCGACGGAGAGAGGCACAGAAGGTCTTGCTGGAACTGATCTCCGCCTGGAGCCCAGCCGGAGAGCTCAGTCCAAAGCGGCGGCTTCCTGGGTGCGGCCTGGCAGCGGGAGGAGGATCAGGAGAGCGACCACGATCCAAAATACGGGTCCGATCTCGGTGGCGGACAACCGGTTGACGAAGAAGGCCACTTCTGGAATCAGTAAGCCCAATATGAAGTGGAACCAGCCCGGCTTTCCTGGCCGCCTCGAGACATAGAAGGCAACCGCCGCAGTGATGGCCAGAGCCACGAGGAAAAATGGCCACCCACCAAGGCCTTCCGAGCGAGGCAGGCCGGTATCAAGGGTG
>DATEDN010000067.1:0-12645 GCA_035281645.1 Acidimicrobiia bacterium
CATGAGCTCTTGCAGGCGGGAGGCGCCCGCTGCTTGCTGTAGCCGGTCCACCAGCTCGTTTCCACCGAAGCCCTGCTGCGCGACGACTGCGGACGTTCCATCGATGAGTAGGACCTCAATGTCACCGCGGCGGAGAGAGGCTTCGCCCTCCTCGGCGGTGGAGAACTCGGTCACTTCGAAGACGTCCGGTTCCGTCTCCTCGTCGGCGGCCAAGCCGGCCTCGACCTGACGAGCCGCCTCGACTATCTGCTCGTTGCCCTCTCCCACCGCTCCGATCTCGAATGTGGCGGCGTCTCCGCCCAACGCCTGAGGTATGAGGATGATCCCGAGGAGTATCGCCACGGTGAGGACGGACGAAATGATGAAGCCCTTGCTACGTCCCCGCTCCCGCAGCTCGCGTTTTGTCACCAGCCAGAGGTTCGTCACTTCACCGCCTGCAGAAAGATTTCAGAGAGCGAGGGAGTGGTGTACACGAAACGTCGGACAGAGCCGGTTGCCAAGGCGCCGCTCATCAGGGGTCGCACGTCGAGGTCGGCGGGAACTTGCAGGTAGATCCGATTGCCTTCGCGGGCGCTGACGAACTCCTCGAGTCCGTCGAGGCCCGGGGCCAAACCATCGGCCAACTCGATCTCTAGGTGCCGGACGGGGGAAGCGTCCTTGATCTCCTCGACGGCGCCGGTTTGGACCACCCGTCCCTGACGGATGATGACGACGTCTTCGCACAAGTCCTCGACGAGGTCGAGCTGATGGGAGGAGAAGACGACGGCCGCTCCTCGCTCGGCCCGCTCGGCGAGCACCTCGGCGAGGGTTGCAACACCGATGGGATCAAGTCCGCTGAAGGGTTCGTCTAGGACGAGGAGCTCCGGTTCGTTTAGGAGGGCGGCCGCCAGCTGGACGCGTTGCTGGTTTCCGTGTGAGAGTTTCTCGGTTTGATCGCGAGCGCGATCGGCGAGACCAAGTCGCTCCAGCAGTTCGCTCGCTGCGTTCCCCGCCTCGTTTCCGCTCATCCCGTGGAGACGACCGAAATAGGTCAGCTGGTCAAAGACTTTCATCTTCGGGTAGAGGCCGCGGCTCTCGGGCATATACCCAAAACGCATTCGTTCCTCGTGACTGACCGTCACCCCATCCCAGGTCACGGTCCCCTGATCGGGGGTCACCAGGCCAAAAATTGTTCGCATGGCAGTCGTCTTGCCGGCGCCGTTGGGTCCAAGGAAGCCCAGCATCCGACCTCGGTTCGCCGTGAAGGTGCAGCCATCGAGCGCCTTGACGGCGCCATATGACTTGTGGAGGTCCTGAATGTGCAGCATGGTCAGTCCGCTCTCATCGAAGACGCGACTTTTCCAACCAGCCTCGACGGATCACGATTTTGAACGATAGGCCGGTCAGCGACCGGGCCGGTTACGGTGTTCGCCCCATGGATCAGGCTCTGTTCGAAAAAAGCGGAGATTTGTTCGTCCCCACCGAATTGGTTCGGGGAGGTTGGGATGACAAGACCCAGCACGGCAGCCCACCTGCGGGCTTGCTAGCCAGGGCAGTGGACCTTGTTACCACTTCCGTGCCGATGCAGGTGGTCCGGTTCACTGTCGACCTATTTCGGCCGGTGCCGATGTCTCCGCTCCGAGTCGAAACCGTCGTCCGCCGAGACGGCAAGCGAATCCAGGTCGTCGATGCCCTCCTCCTCGCCGGTGACGTCGAAGTGGGCCGCGTGTCCGCTCTCAAAATTCGTTTGGCGGAGCTTGATTTGGAACCGTTGATCTTGGAATGGGATCCACCACCGGCGCCCGAGTCGTTGGAGCCGATGCATTGGTCCGACCGCTTCGGATCGCGCAGCGGTCTGCCTCGATTCCATTACGACGCGATCGAGGTACGGACCATCGACGACAGCTTTTTGTCCTACGGCCCGGGGACGTCATGGTTTCGGCTCAAGTACCCGGTGGTGGCGGGGGAGGAGATGTCTCCCTTCGTGCGCCTGGCCACCATCGCCGATATGTCGAACGGAAATTCCCAGAGCCTCGATCCCCGGGAGTGGATCTACATCAATCCGGACATCACCCTTTACTCGCATCGGCTGCCGGTGGGGGAATGGGTTGGGATGCAATCCGAGGCCCGCCAGCATCGATCGGGGATCGGTATGGCCGACACCTTGGTCTTTGACATTGCCGGGCCCCTGGGGAGGATCAGCCAGGCCCAGGTCGTCGACCAGCGGATTGACTAACGAACGATCGTTCGTTAGTCTCAAGGGATGGACAACGGGGAGGTCAAGTTTCGAGCCCTGCTCGAGGCCGAGGAGAAGATCGAGCCCACCGACTGGATGCCCGAGGGCTACCGCCAGACCCTGATCCGCCAAATCGCCCAGCATGCCCATTCCGAGATCATCGGCATGCAACCGGAGGGAAACTGGATCAGCCGGGCGCCGACCTTGCGCCGGAAGGCGATTCTCATCGCCAAGGTCCAGGATGAGGCCGGCCACGGTCTTTATCTCTACTCCGCCGCCGAAACCCTGGGCGTGACCCGCGACCAGTTGATGAATCTGCTCCATACCGGTCGTCAGAAGTACTCCTCGATCTTCAATTACCCGACCCTGTCGTGGGCAGATATGGGCGCCATTGGTTGGTTGGTCGACGGTGCCGCCATCACCAACCAGGTAATGCTCAAACGCTGCTCCTATGGGCCCTACGCGCGGGCGATGGTCAAGATCTGCCTCGAGGAGTCCTTCCATCAGCGCCAGGGGTACGAGATCATGCTCGCGCTCTGTCGAGGCACCGAGGAGCAGAAGGCGATGGCCCAGGACGCGCTGAATCGCTGGTGGTGGCCTTCGCTGATGATGTTTGGACCGCACGACTCCGACTCGACTCATTCCGAGCAATCGATCGAGTGGAAGATCAAACGAGTCTCGAACGATGACCTTCGTCAGCAGTTTGTCGACATGACGGTTCCCCAGGCGGATTACCTCGGTCTCGTCATCCCCGATCCAGACTTGGTATGGAACGAAGATCGCCAGCACTACGACTTTGGACCGATCGACTGGGATGAATTCTGGGCGGTGGTCAAGGGCCACGGACCGATGAATCAGGAACGGATCGAGCACAAGCGCCGGGCATGGGATGAGGGAGCTTGGGTTCGGGAAGCAGCCGCCGCCTTTGGCGAGCGTGAGCGCAATCGGGGAGCGGCATGACTTATTCGGTGCCCAAGGTCGCCGGCGAGACCGAAGCCGAGGTTGGACGTGAGGCGGACTCGGTCTGGCCTTTGTGGGAGGTCTTCATCCGCCAAAAGCGAGGGCTGTCCCATGTACACGCCGGCAGCCTTCATGCCCCCGACGCTGAAGCGGCCCTTCTCGCGGCCCGCGATGTCTATACCCGCCGCGTGGAGGGTGTGAGCATCTGGGTGGTCTCGTCGGCGGAGATCGTCGCCTCCGATCCCGACGACGCACCTGCCTTTTTCGGCTCGATCGAAAAGCCCTACCGCCACGCCACCCACTACGACATTCCCGACGAAGTTGGCCAGATGTGAGCACTCCTCAGCCCCCTCCGTCGCCTTCGGCGACACCTCCCCCAACGCTCGCTGCGCTCGCTGGGGGAGGAAACGCCGAAGCGTCCCTTGAGGCCATCCTGGGGCACGCCGACGACAACCTGATCCTGGCCCAGCAGCTTTCTGGCTGGATTGCCGCCGCTCCCGATCTCGAGCTCGACCTGGCTCTCGGCAACATCGCTCTCGATCACCTCGGTGTCGCCCGCGCTTTGTTGGCCCGCTATGGCGAATTGGAGGGAGAAGGACGGACCGAAGACGACCTGGCAATGACCCGCAGCGAGCGCGAGTTTCGGAACCTGCTGATCTGCGAACAGCCCAACGGCGACTTTGGCCAGACCATCGCCCGTCAACTCCTAGTCGATTGCTATCAGGTCGACTGCTGGGAACGTCTCAGCGCCGACTCTGACCCGGTGGTCGCCGGAGTTGCTGCCAAGGCTTTGCTGGAGGCCCGCTACCACTGGCGACACTCCTCTACCTGGGCCGAGCGACTCGGTGCCGGCACCGAGGAAAGCCACCGCCGCATGCAACTCGGGCTTGACGCCATGACCCGCTTCGTCGACGAGATGTTCGACGATTTTCCAGACCTTCGCCCCAGCTTCGACATTCGCCTTGCTCCGGTCCTTGCTGATGCCGGTCTCGAGCTGGCTAACTCTCCCTTCCCTCGTCGGGGAGGGCGGCACGGGCTTCATACCGAGCATTTGGGGCACCTGCTGGCCGACATGCAGTGGATGGCTCGGTCCTATCCGGGTGCGAAATGGTGATCGGCATCAAGACCGACCCGGTGGCGCTCGTCGCCGGGGTCTGCGACCCGGAGATTCCCTATCTGTCGATCGTCGATCTTGGAATCGTCCGCTCGATTGAGACAGACGGAACTCGGGTGACGGTGACGATTACTCCCACTTACTCGGGGTGCCCGGCCATGGAGGTCATCAAGTCGAACATCATCGAAGCCATCGAAGCCGAAGGGTTCCAGGCTGTGGTGGTGACCGCATTTGACCCACCCTGGACCACCGACGACATCTCGGATCGAGGTCGTGAGCTTCTGGCTCACAATGGCATCGCTCCACCACAGTTGCCCGAGGCTGTCACCTGTCCGCGTTGCGCGTCCGGCTTCCCGCGCACGGTTAGTGAGTTCGGTTCCACCGCCTGCAAGGCATTGATGGTTTGTGGCTCGTGTGGTGAGCCCTTTGATTTCTTCAAGCAACTGCGATGACCGGAGCTGGTTTCCACCGACTGAAGGTGGCGGATGTTGAGCGCCTCACCGACGACGCGGTCGCCATCACCTTCGCCGTGCCCCCGGAGTTGGTACACGCTTTCGCCTATTTGCCGGGCCAACACGTGACCGTGAAAGCTGACATTGAGGGCGCCGACATTCGCCGGAGCTACTCGATTTGCTCCAACGCCAACCGTGGCGAGCTTCGGATCGGGGTCAAGCAACTTCCCGGCGGAGCCTTTTCGACTTGGGCCAACTCGCGGCTTCGTCCCGGGATCGAGCTGGAGGTGATGTCGCCGGTTGGCGAGTTCACGACCGAACCGCGACCGGTCCACTATGGAGCAGTCGCAGTGGGAAGCGGTATCACACCCGTTCTCTCACTGATCTCAACCTTTCTGGAATCCGAGCCCGGATGCCGCTTCACCCTCATATTCGGCAATCGCGGCGCCGAAAGCGTGATGTTCCTCGACGAGCTCGAGGGCCTCAAGGATCGGTTCCCGACCCGGCTTCATCTCATCCATGTTCTCAGCCGCGAAAGCGGTGTCACTTCGCTCTTCACCGGGCGGCTCGATCGCACCCGTTTGGAGGAAATCCTCGACCGGGTCGTCGATCCTCTCCAGCCCGAAGAATGGTTTCTTTGCGGGCCCTTCGAGATGGTGATGGCTGCCCGTGAGCTTCTCGAGGATCGAGGCATCCCAGCCCATCTGGTCCACGATGAACTCTTCTTCGCCGGGCCCCTCGATCTCAACTCTCTCCCTGCCGAGCCGGAGGCTGTCGAGGGGACCGTTGCTCTCGAGCTCACCCTCGACGGCCGCCGCAGCATGACTCGCATGCGGCCCGATACCTCGATTCTCGATGCCGCCTTGCGGGTTCGTCCCGAGCTCCCGTATTCATGCAAGGGCGGGATGTGCGCCAGCTGCAAGGCCCGGGTAGTGGAGGGGAAGGTGGCGATGGAGAGGAATTGGGCCCTGATCGACTCCGAGGTCGATGCCGGGTATGTCCTCACCTGCCAGTCGCACCCTTTGAGCGATTCTGTTTCGGTGGATTACGACGTATGACCGTCACCCGATCCCGTACCCGCCAGGACGTGGTCGCCGCAGCCGGCCGGTTGTTTGCCTCCCGGGGTTATCACGGAACATCGATGCGCGACTTGGCCCGGGAAGTGGGCCTGCTCGGCTCATCTCTTTACAGCCATATCGACTCGAAGGCGGATCTGCTGGTTGAAGTCGTCGAGCAGGGTGGTGCCCTCTTCCAGGCGTCAGCCGATCGGGTGCAAAACCGAGGGGGTTCGGGAGCGGAGCAACTGGCCGCCCTGGTCGAGGGCCACGTCGACGTCGTCTTGGATCACATCGACGAGGCCCGCACCTTTTTGTATGAAGCAGACGCTCTCGACGAATCCCACCGCCAGCGGGTGCTCGCTGCTCGCGACAAGTACGAGAAGGTGTTCCGACAGGTACTGCTGGCCGGGAGCAAAGATGGTTCGTTCCGGCCCGATCTCGATCCAGCCGTTGGCGCCATCATGATTCTGTCGATCTTGAACGCCGTTGAGCGCTGGTATCGCCCTGGGGGCCGCCTCGATCGTCGCCAACTGGCTCGGGAGATCCTCCGATTCTGCATCATCGGCTTGGGCGCAAACGAAACCTAATGTTTGGGGCCGCGCTTTCCGCCGAAAATAGCCCGCGGTTTGCTGGCAATCAGGGTGTTACCGGATTGCACCGTGCCCATTGCCCGGCCAACCTGGTCTGATGACCACCGACGCTCGCAACGCTCCCCGCCTGGGAGTCATCATCGGATTGGTCGTGGTGGCCTTGGTGGTGGCGGCCGCAGTCGTCAACGCTGTGCGTCCCCCCGAGCAATTCTCTCGTGACACGCCCGAAGGCACCGTCCAGGCATTTCTCCTCGCCCTCAACGACGAGGACTACGACGGCGCTCATGCCTTGCTGTCGGAAGAATCGAGGGAGGAGTGCACTCCCGCTGATCTCGCTCGCGATCGCACCGAGGCGACTCGAATCGTCGTCGACGATGTGACCGAAGCGGGCCAGACCGTCATTGTCGACCTCGACGTGATGGTGACCGAGGCGAGCGACGGGTTTGAGCCTTACCGTTACGAGACTCAAATGAGCTTCACGCTGGTTCGCGAGGGGGGTTCGCTCGTCATCGACGAACTGCCGTACTACATCTTCTGCTCAGGGGTCTGAGAAATGACTCTCGTTTTTCTCCTACTCATAGTCGTCGCCGCGGTCATCGCCCTGCCCCTGGTGTTGGTCGCGCGCCGGCCGCGGACGGGATCTGGCAGCTCGGTGGCCGAAATCGTCTCTTACCTGATCCTGGTCGTCGCCACGGTTCTTGCCACAACTTCTTTCTCGTCGCTCGTCGAGTCGATCCTCCCCGGTGACGGCGTCCTATTCAACGATCCAGGCGACGTTGCTCTCACCCTCTCGAACTTGATTGTCTCCGGGGCGGTATGGGCCTCGGTGTGGATCGCCTTTGAGCGGCGGCGGGGTAACACGTCGAGCGCCGGGCGCGGCCTCTATCTGGCGGTGTCGATCGCCATCGCTCTTTCGGTGGTGGTCGTGGCGGTCATTCGACTCCTGGCTTTCACCCTTGACCTGGCCGAATACCAATCATCGGCGGTGGCCCAGCTACTGACATTCGGGGCGCTCTGGTGGCTACTCGAACGATGGCGCGGGCAAGGGGGCGATGATCTCGACGAGATCCGCTTGGTATGGGGATCATTGGTCGGACTCGGGCTCACAATCGCTGGAGTCAGCTTTGTTCTATACGGGAGCCTCTCCACCCTGTTCGAAAGTGAAGTCGTTCTCCTCGGAGAAAACCCGCTCTATGTCGATCTCAAGTGGGGGGCGGTTCTGCTCATCGTCGGCCTCCCGCTGTTGGTCTTCTTCTGGTTGCGGCGGATGGCGCGGCGGGCCGGAATCTTGCGCGACGTCTATACCGGCGCGGTGGCGGTCATTGCCTGGTTCACCGCGGTCACGGCTTTCATCGCCCTGGTCTATTTGGGGGCGGTGCTACTTCTCAATTTGGGAGACTCCGATACCGGCGACGCCGCTCCGGGGCTGCTGACCAGCCTTCTCGTCGGCCTCGCCGCCTATTGGCATCATCGGCCACTGCTCGGCAAGGAACGGACCGAACCGGTTCGGGCGGTGGAGTACCTGTTCGGAGCGAGCTCGCTGCTGGGCTTCGCTGGTTCCCTCATCTTTCTGGCCGGACTGGTCTTCTCGACCCTGGGTTCGACAACCCTGATCGATGATGAAGGACGATCGTTCATTGCCGCCATCGTGAGCCTGGTCCTGACCGGTGCTCTCACGGTTCGCTACTGGGGAAAGGTGCTCACCCTGGACGAACCTCGTTCCCCTTCCCGCCGCGCGGCGCTCTTGTTCCTCTTCTTCAGTTCCGCAGTCACTGCGGGCATCGCTCTGATCACGGTGTTGTTCGTCCTTCTGCGAGCCGCTTTGGCGAGCGACACCTCCGACCTGGGTGAGCCGCTGGCATGGGGAATACCAACCATGGTGGTATCCGGCGCCCTTACCTGGCACGTCGCCAAATTGCGTCGCGACACGGCTCTTTCCGCTTCTCCGGTCACCGCGGCGACCGTCCCCACTGTGGCACCGGCCAAAGCTCCCGGGAACCGGACAGTGACCCTGGTGGCAAGCGACCCCGGGCCCCTTCCTCAGATGATCGAGAAAATGCGGTTTCTGCGGCGGGTCGATGGAATCGGGGTGGTTGACCAGGCCCGCGCCGACGAGATCGTCGCCGCCCTTGGCCGCCTCGATTCTCCTGCAGCGATGGTGACCGTCGACGGATCCGGTTTTCAGGTGCTTCCGATCGCCTGAACGACCATGGCCCGCTTCTTCGATACTCGAGCGGCCTACACCATGTTCGTTAACGCCACCGACGAGAAGGTGGTGGTGGCCGATCGCATCGCTCAGGAAGCCGAGAGGCTGACGTTGTCACAGCCCGGTCTCCGGATCTTCGACGCTGGCATGGGGGACGGGGCGCTTCTCACGAACCTCATGCGTCGGCTCCACCGGCGCTGGACCTACGTCCCCTGGCTGGCGGTGGCCAAGGAGATCTCGATCGAGGACGTCCGCCAGGGATTAGCCCGCCTTCCGGATCGCTTCCTCGAGCATCCCGAAATGGTTGTGGTGGTCACCAATCTTCGTTTCGCCGACGCTCCCGATCTGAACGTGGGCCCTTCGGGTCGATGGCGAGAGGTGGCCCTGGCCGGGACCACCAGCGCCGAGTTTGGGGAACAGATCTCCGAGCTCTTCGGTCAAATTGCGGCCGACTGGCAAATCACCACCAGCGAGAAAACGGGCAATCCGATCAACGTCCATCCTGCCGCCTTGGTTCTTTATCGCAAGGATCATCGGTTCCTGCTCGACCCTCTCATCCCTCGCCGCGGGGGAACGATTAGATACGACCTGGCGATCGCCTCCCAGGCTTATCGGGCTCGTACCCCCCTCGCGCGCAAAGTCGGGCTGGTGGTGGCTCCTCTGGCTCGAGCCCTGGCCCCGGGTGGGTTGCTTTTGGGGGTCCAGGCGGCTGGCGACGACCCGGGGATGGAGATCATCCGCGGGGTCTGGCCTGATGAGCAGCCCTTCAGTCACTCGGGTTCCGATGTCGTGGCCGAGGCGGGGCGCCAGTTAGCCGATGAGTCTGACCTGACCTTTCCGGTTCTGAGCGATGAAGAGTCGATCTTTCGCTTCTCTCTTCACACGATGCCTTCGGAGGAGGCGGCCCACATCGGCACATCCTCAGTAGTTGCCGCCTGGAACGCGGCCACTTATGTGGCGCAAATCGATGAAGCGCGCTTGGCCGAAGCGATGAGTACGGGCCTTTATCTCGATGCGACGCGGGCGGTGATGGAGAAGTACGGGCAAGTCTGGTGGAACGACGAACTCTTTCAGATCAGGAGAAAGGCCTGACTTTCGCCACGCCGTTTGCCCGACGCGCCTCATGGGTAGCGTTTATCTTGGATTTGGCCATCCGCAAACAAAGGGAGAGAAATGGCAATCATTTGGTTCCTGATCGTCGGTCTCATCGCCGGTTTCTTGGCGCGAGCACTGGTACCAGGTCGGGATGCAATGGGATTCCTTCCCACCCTGTTACTCGGGATAGTCGGGAGCTTTGTGGGCGGATTGCTGGCGGTGCTTTTCACCAGCCGGACTTTCAACGAGTTCTCGACCACCGGCCTGATCGGGTCGATCATTGGCGCCATAGTCGCCCTTCTCATCTGGAGACAGGTCAAGAGCCGCGCCTAGCTTTTTTGATAGCGCGGATTTCTCGCTGAGAAATCCGCGCTTTCGCGCGCTTACTAGTTCAAGGGTTCGCAGGGTGTTTCTTCGGGGAAGAGTGGTCTGACCAAGATCTGATACTCGGCCTCGCCCAGCGTCCACCTCGTGGCCTGATTGGCCTCGGCGAAAACGCCGAGCAGGTTCTGGGCCTCTTCACCTTCGTAGGCGGCGCAGCGCCAATCGAACCCGATCTCGCTCATGTCGTCATAGGAGACCGGCAAGGGCCATTCTTGAACGTTGGCCACGGCATCATCGATCTCGCCGGCTCCGACTCCCGCCACGACTTGAATCATCTCCGGCACGTAGCTGCCAGACGAGGTTCCCGTCATGGCGCCGAGGCGATCGACCAGGTTGGCGAGGATCGGCACCCGGTTATCGGTCGAGTCCTCCGAGATACCTAGCGCGTACACGGCGAAGGAGTGCTCGCCGTCCTGGTTGTAGAAGCGGACAGTGGTGATTGGGGCATCGGCCACCCCAGTGGCGTCGTTGTTCTCGACCTGACCGATCTCATCGAAGTTGAGGGCGTCGAGTTCCTCGAGAACGAACAGCATCGATTCCTCATCGAGCTGACTTGCCTGCCAGTTGGCGAGAAGTGGTCCGGGATAGATTTCGATCTGGGGCCCTTGATGGATCAGTTGACCGCCGCGGGTGAGAACCAGATGTGGTCCCTGGTTGACCATGAACTCAACCGGAACGAATCCTCCGGCGCTGGTAACAGAAAGCAGAATGGAGTCGGGGTCGTCGTTGAGCTTGAGTTCGTCGGCCAGGGATGATGAGGAACTACCGCACGCCAAAAAAAGGGCGACGAGGGCAAGCAAACATATGGACCTAGAGAGTCGCATCGAGATAGGACGTCCCTTCAGTTGGCCTGGTTCCACCCTGAGCCGGGAACCTAGTGAGGCCTGCCCTCATAGTCGGTGAGCGCCTCATCGATCAGGTCGAGTGACCAGTCGAGCTGCTCTTCGGTTGTGACGAGCGCCGGGATATAGCGGATGACATTCCCGTCCGGTCCGCAGTCGATGATGATGAGATCCCGCTCCAGACAGTATTTCTGGACATGGGCGAAGGCGGCGGCGTCTTGCATCCGCGTCTCGGTGTTGGAGACGAGTTCGATTCCGATCATCAGCCCGAGCCCGCGTACATCCCCGATGGTCGGGTGGTCGGCAGCCAGCTTCGCCAAACGCTCAAAGGCCCGCGAGGAGAGATCGCGAGCGTGGGGAAGCTGATCACCCAAGGTGTTCATGACCGCAACTGCCGCCGCCGCCGCCACGGGATTTCCGCCAAAGGTGGTGCCGTGGGAGCCGCGGGGCCAGGCATCCATCATCTCGGCTGAGGCGCCATAGGCCGAAAGCGGTAGGCCATTGGCGATGCCCTTGCCGAGGGCGATTACGTCGGGCTTGGCTCGATAGAGATCGGAGGCGAACCACTCGGCGGTTCGCCCAAAGCCGGTCTGAACTTCGTCGTAGATGATCTTGATCCCGTGGGCGTCGGCGAGTGCTCGCAATTCGTCGAGGAAGGCCGAAGGAGCGGGGTAGTAGCCGCCTTCGCCCTGTACTGGCTCGATCAGGAACCCGGCGATGTTCTGGGGACTGACGACGTGGCGAAACATCATGTCGAGGTCCCAGAGGCAATAGTCGACCGCCTGCTCGTCGGTCATTCCCCATCGATAGGGGTGGGGGAATGGTGCCACGAAGACGGAGCCCAGCACCGGGTGGTACCCATCGCGGTATTTGGCGTTCGAGGTGGTGTAAGTCACCGAGCCCATGGTGCGGCCGTGGAATCCGCCGCGGAAGACGATCAGCCCTTGTCGTCCCGTGACCTTGCGGACCAGCTTCACAGCTGCCTCGACCGCCTCCGATCCCGAGTTAGCAAACCCGAACTTCTCGATCGCCGGAGGGGTGAGCTCGGCCAGCATCTCCGCCGCCTGCACCAGGCTGTCGTATCGAAAGATGCAGCCTGAGTGGATGAAACGGTCGATCTGGCGGTGGGCAGCCTCGACTACCGCCGGATGGTTGTGTCCGAGATTGACGACTGCGGTCCCACAGGCGAAGTCGGCGAAGCGTCGACCCTCCGAGTCATAGACCCAAATGCCAGCAGCTCGTTCTGCGACGACATCGGTGTCAAAGGCAATGACTGAGGCGATGACCTTTTGGTGGCGGGAAATGAGGTCGCTCATCCCTGCTCAATCTAGAGGCTGCCACCGCCGAGTCGGCCGGACTAGCTAGCGGGTGGTTCGTGCCTTTGCGTTTGACAAAGGATCTACTTCTTCGGCATGTGGATGACGATGCTGCCCTGGACAAGGGTGCCAGGAGCGGTCAGGTCCGCATTGTCGCCTGTATCGATCTGGTTGTCGTAGACGACGTCTCCCGTCGCCTTATTCCAGATCCTGATCCGGAACCGATCGGGCTGTCCCGGATTTCTTCTGTCCTCGTCGATCGCCGTCAGCATGAATCCGTAGTTGCCGGTGCCGTTGATTGTTCCGGAGCCCTTGTACTGCGCCCTTTGGCCACCCGAAATCACGAGCCACTCATAGACGGTGCTCTTGAAGTTCAGGTCACCTGCATGGAACTGGAACTGGGTATTGCCAGT
>DATEDN010000068.1:0-2209 GCA_035281645.1 Acidimicrobiia bacterium
AAACTCGGTACTATATCGGCCAGACTTTGCTGGAGAATGCACCTTCCCAAGTGGGCCGTCTCCTTCGGGCAACAAACGCTGGCGCAACCCATCCGGGCACACCGATGGCCAGAAGCAGTGTCGTCGATCCAACCAGAAAAAAAGCACCTGTTCATTGTTGCCAAAGCGAAATAGGGGCTGCCTCAAGCCGCCTTTCTCAAACGCAATGAAGTCAACATTTGTATACCTAGTCTCATCATCGAAAACTGCGCGCCGGTCAAGTACCACACCATCGGTCAGGTATGAAAAGAAAGACTGAGTGTTCTTAATTTGGCCCGGACTAGAGACGTCGATGCTACCTAGAGATTCATCAACCTCCGACCAAAGGACGGCAATCCTTCCGTCCTTCTTCGCCTGGGCATCATGGAGCAACGCACGGCCCTCACTTGGCCGCAATAGGATGGTGCGCGGCTGTCCCCAGGTGTCCCGTCGCAGCCTGCTCTCATAGATTCCGCGAGGGGCTGTTGTCGTCGTGCTAGACTCTCGAAGGCGACATATAAACCAAGATCCCGAAGACCAGATAAGGCTCACGTCACCATCGGCAAGCGGAAGCATGCGGTGTCGAAATCCGGCGTGTCCACGATTGGAGCCGCTATCCTCACAGTGCCACTTCTCCTCGTACTCGGTCACAAGCTTAGACTCAATGGGTTGGGTGTAGATCTCGTATTGACATGATTCTAAAGCACTTATAGATGGATCAATGTGCTTCTGGTGACACTTTGTAATATCCGACTGCGGAGGCGAATGGGGGGCCTTGACCTTCCGCGGTACAGTAGGTGTGCGAAGGCCAACGCACCTCGGAAAGGAGGCCCCCGTTGCCGACATCATCTCACACCTCACTGGCAGAACCCAAACTCGAAGGCTCCATGGCCCGTCTGCAGGAATTTCTGGCCAGCAGGCGCTCCGCCGTGAGACCGGTCGAGGATCTGGAGGCATTCGAACGGCAGCTGCACACACTGTTTGCTGCGGCCGAGTGCGAGGCTCTCGCTCAGGAGATCGCCCGTTTTGACGTCAACGGTCCTGTCGTCCTTATCGACGGCACGGCACACCGGCAAATGCTGAGGTGCGAGGAGACGTACTTCGCGTCGGCCGGGCCTGTACGGGTGGAGCGGAGCCTCTACTCCACACGGCAAGCTGGTGAGAAGACAATCTGCCCGATGGAGTTGCGGGCTGGCCTCATCGAGGGGCGCTGGACCCCTCTGGCGGCCCGGCAGGTGGCATGGGCGGTGGCGCACCTGACGCCGCAGGAGGGCGAGGAGCTGTTCGGGATGCTGGGAGGAATGGCCCCCTCCAAGAGCAGTCTGGACCGACTGCCCAAGCAGCTCGGGCAGCGCTGGGAGCAGAACCGGCTGAAGTTCGAGGAGGGGATTCGAATAGGAGAGGAGACACCATCAAAGGCCGTGACGATGGCGGTGTCGCTCGACGGGGTGATGGTGCCGATGAAGGACGGCCGGCGGACCGAGAAGCGTGCGGAGGCGCAGCGGAAGGGTCGCAGAACGAAGGGTCCTGCGGGTCATGCCGAGGCGGGATGCGCGACGTTGTCGTTGTACGACGTCGAGGGCAAGAGGCTGTCGACCATCCGGCTTGGTCGGATGCCGGAGAAGAAGAAAGCAACGTTGAAGCGGAGTCTGACCGAAGAAGCAGGCCGAGTGCTCAAGGAGCGGCCGGACCTTCATCTCGTCACGGTGGCGGATGGAACGAGGGACAACTGGGAGTACCTCGACGGGGAGTTCCCCGAGGGCGTGCCCGTGGTGGACTTCTATCACGCTGCCGAGCATCTCAGGGCGGCGCTGGTGGTGGCCTATGGGGAAACCGATCCGAAAGGACGAGCGCAGTTCGAGAAGCTGCGGCATCTGCTTCGGGATGAACGCCGAGGCGTGTCCAAGGTCATCCGGGCTCTCGTACACCTTCGAAACAAACATCCCCGGCGTCGGAAGCTCCGGCAGGAGCTGTGGTACTTCCGGCGCAATCGGCATCGGATGCGCTATGCGGAGCTGGCGGCGAAGAGATATCCGATCGGCTCGGGAGTGGTGGAGGCGGCGTGCAAGACCCTTGTGACGCAGAGACTCAAGAGGTCGGGTATGCGCTGGAGGCATGAGGGTGGGCAGGCCATCCTGACGCTGCGCGCGCTGTGCCAGAGCGACCGCTTCGAGCGTGGCTGGAATCTCCT
>DATEDN010000069.1:0-21385 GCA_035281645.1 Acidimicrobiia bacterium
ATGCGCGACGGGACGATCCTGCGGGCCGACATTTATCGGCCCCGATCGACGGCTGATCTCCCGGTGCTGCTGATGCGGTTGCCTTATGACAAGCGGACCGCGGCCTCGGCCTTTGGCCAGTCGCATCCGTCGTGGTATGCCCGCCAGGGATATGTCGTTGTCGTTCAGGACTCGCGCGGCCGTGGCCAATCGGAAGGGGAGTTCTACCCTTTCCGAGACGAACAAGCCGATGGCTACGACACGGTCGAATGGGCAGGAGGCCTGCCGGGCACCACCGGCCAGGTGGGGATGTTCGGCTTTTCGTACGTCGGAGCCACTCAACTCTTGGCGGCGGTGGAACGCCCGCCCCACCTCGCCACAATCATCCCCTCCTTCACCGCCTCGCAGTACTACGACGGCTGGACCTACAACGGCGGCGCCTTAGCACTGGCTTTCACCGCCTACTGGTCGAATGTGCTCGCCTTGGATACCGCAGCGCGGGCGGGCGACCTAGAAACGTTCTCGGCGCTTGGCGCCTCTCTCGGGAGTGCCCCGAGTTGGTTCACGCATCTGCCGCTGGCCGATTATCCACCATTGATTAAGACGCCCGCCACCTATTTCTACGACTGGCTCGCGCATCCGACGTACGACGAATACTGGAGTCGGTGGAGCATCGACGAGGCGTACGATCGGATCACGGTCCCGGCGCTCCACATCGGTGGTTGGTACGACGTGTTTCTGGCGGGCACGATCAAGAACTTCGTGGGACTGAGCAACGGGTCAGGGAGGGAAAGGGCACAAAAGCTGATCATCGGTCCCTGGACGCATATGCCCTGGACCCCATTGGGATCGAGTGAAGCCGACACCCCCACCGCCAATGTGGTCGACGAGTGGCAGGTCCGCTGGTTCGACCAATTCTTGAAAGGCCGCGACACCGGCGTGCTCGAGAGCCCGGTCACCATCCATCTCTGGAACGGGGGTTGGCGCGACCACGACAACTGGCCGCCGAGCGAGGCGGTCTTGGAGGAGTGGTTCATCCATAGCGGAGGACGCGCCAATTCCAAGTTTGGCGATGGGACCCTGACGCGGCTGCCTCCGGGAGAAGAGCAGCCCGACATCTACGTCTATGACCCGTCGCTCCCCATCCAGAGCCAGGGTGGACACTCGTGCTGTTTCGACAGCATCACCCCCATGGGACCAGCCGATCAGCACCCGAGCGAGGTTTCGAAGATGGTCCTGGTCTACACCTCGCCTCCGTTCGAAAATGCGAGGATTCTGATCGGTGACGTCGCTGTCACCTTGTTCGCCGCTTCCACCGCCCGTGATACCGACTTCACCGCCCGGCTCTGCTTGGTTGACCCCGATGGGCGCTCGACCAATCTGGTCGAAGGCATCATCCGCGGGCGCTATCGAGAATCGTTGACCAGTCCGCGTTTGCTGATGCCCGGCGAGGTGTACGAGTTCGGAATCAAGCTGGGGGCGGTGGGAGCGCACATCGCCGCCGGATCCCGCCTCCGACTCGACATCGCCAGTTCTGACTTCCCGCAGTGGGATCGAAATCTCAATACCGGCGGACCCCTCTTCCAAGAGAACGCCCTTGCCAGCACCATCGCCACCCAGACCGTGCTCCACAACCAGGCCCACCCGAGCCGCGTCAGCCTTTCCTTCATCGACTGACGACCTGATGCGGATCGGCGTCGTCTCCCTGATGCAGGAGACCAACACGTTCTCTGTTCGGCCCTGCCGCTGGGAGGACTTCACCATCGCTGAGGGGATCGAGGCGGGCGAGCGCTTGCAGGGAACCAACAGTGAGTTCGCGGGAGCGCTAACGGCGCTGGCCGAGCTCGGAGTTGAGGCGGTGCCGATCTTCTACGCCTGGGCGCTGCCGGCGGGGCGAGTTGAGCAAGCAACCTATGAACGCTTGCGACGCCGCCTCGAGGAGTTGTTGGAGGAGGCGGGAGCGCTCGACGGGCTCGTCCTGTCTCTCCATGGGGCCATGGCCACCGAGGTGCTCGATGACGCCGACCTCGGCCTGATCAACGCCTGCCGCGAGATCTTGGGCGAGAGGCCGATTGGTGTCTGCCTCGATCTCCACGCCAACGTCACCGAGGGGATGATGGGCGCAGCCGATGTCCTCATTGGCTACCGCACCGACCCACATGTCGACATGGGCGAAACTGGAGGGCGCATCGCCCGGCTTCTGGTGTCGCTGGTCGAAGGATCGATCGCACCGGCGGGCTCGCTGCAGAAGATCGCGATGATCGTGCCGGCCGAGGCGATGAACACCTCGACCGGAGTGCTGGCTGAGATTTTTGAGCTCGCCGACTCTCACCAAGACCTGCTCGATGTTTCGCTGTTTCCCGTCCAACCTTGGCTAGATGTTCCCGAGCATGGCTTCGGGATTGTCGCTACAGCCAATGGAGATCGCTCGGCGGCGGTCGAGGCGGCGAGGTCGCTGGGAGAGGAAGTCTGGAGTCAGAAAAATCGGTTCGTGGTCCCCCGCTTGGCGATACCGGCCGAAGCATTCGCCCTCGCCCGCCGCAGCTCGGTACGCCCCTTTCTCATGGCCGAATCCGCTGACGCTCCCACTGCCGGCGCCGCCGGTGACAGTCCGCTCATGGTCGAGGCCGCCATGCAGTACGGCGCGGGACTCGAGACCATGACGACAGTGGTGGATCCCTCGGTGGTCGCGCAATGTCACGAGGTCGGTGCAAACCAAGGAATCTCGACCTCGGTCGGGGCCGCACTGGACAATCGATATTGGCGTCCCGTATCCATTGCAGGAACGGTCGAGGAATGTGGCGCCGGGCGGTTCAAACTTGAGGGCGTCGGTTACCACGGTCTCGAAGTAACGATGGGACGCTGGGCCGTGATTCGGTCGCAGGGGCTACGAGTTCTCGTAACGGAAAGACCCGCGATGAGCTCCGATCCTGCTTGTTTTCGCCACGTCGGTCTCGATCCTTACGACACCGATGTCTTGGTGGTCAAATCGTGTAGCGATTTCCGTCCCAACTTTCCCCAATCGGAAGCTGAGGCCGTGACCCTTGATGTGCCGGGAGCGGCTACGCCACGCCTCGATTTGCTCGAGTTTCGGCACGGTCAGCCCTGGACCCCACCACTGCCGCGGGCGACTTGACATCGGGGGAGACCGGTACTGTCTGCCGGCCATGCTGAGACATCGGATATGAGAGCGGCCGTTGCGCGCCACCACGGTCGGACCGGTTTGTGGATCGAGGCCACGGAGGGCTTCGTCGAACTTTCTCAAAGTGCCAACCCTGAGTCAGGTCTCGCTGGCATACGAGACGTCGGTGACCTGTTGGCGGCGAGCGATCAAGCAATGCATGACGCCATGGCCATCGTGTCTTCCACCAAGGGTGTCACCCTCGAATCACTGGAGCTCCTCCCACCGGTGATGAATCCCCGAGCCTTTGTCTGCGTCGGGAGGAATTACCTCGAGCACATCAAGGAAGAAGGAAAGGCTCCCATCCCCCCTTACCCCTACCTTTTCTCCAAGTTCTCCAATGCCTTGAACGGCCACCGCCAGCCGGTGCGCCATCACCTCACGGAGAGCCTCGACTATGAAGGGGAACTGGCCGTGGTTATTGGGAAAACCGCCTCGCGGGTGTCAGCGGATGAGGCCATGGACTATGTCGGGGGCTACACAATTCTCAATGACGTGAGTGGTCGCGATCTCCAAAACCAGGATCAGCAGTGGATCAGGGGGAAATCGCTCGACACCTGGGCTCCGCTCGGTCCGGTTTTCGTTAGCGCGGACGAGATTCCGGACCCTTATTCCTTGCGGATCGAGACTCGCGTCAACGGGGAACTCCGCCAGGAAGCGCCGGTCTCGGACATGATCTTCAAGATCCCCGAGCTGATCGCCTTCATCACTCAAGGCATAACGCTGCAGCCAGGTGACCTGATTGCGACCGGAACGCCATCGGGGGTCGGGTTGGGCTTTGATCCGCCTAAGTGGCTGCAAGTCGGCGACCAGATCGACATCACTATCGAGCCGATCGGGACCCTCTCTAACGCCGTCGCCGCCCAATAAGACGGGTCAGCGAAACGCCATCAAGCGGCGGGCGGCGGCGACGATCTCGTTGACCTCCGGCACCACCTCTCGTTCAAGTGGGGGGCTGAAGGGAATCGGAGATGACTTTGCTCCAACCCGGAGCACCGGTGCCGCTAGGTCTCCCCACAGCCGTTCGGTCAACGAGGCGGCGACTTCGGCTCCGAAGCCGCCAAAAGTCCACGCTTCGTGAGCCACTAAGGCTCGTTTGGTGCGGCCCACAGATTCAATGAGCGTCTCGAGATCGAGCGGGACCAAAGATCGCAGGTCGACAATCTCGGCCTCAATCCCATCCTCGTCCGCCAATAGCTGGCCGGCGGCTTCGGCATGCACGGCCATGATCGAGTAGGCGACGATGGACAGGTCGCGGCCGGCCCGGCGCACTGCTGCCTTTCCGATCGAAACCCAGTGGTCTCCGGCAGGGGCCAGGGCCCGACGCATGCCAATCTTTTTGTTCTCGAGGTAGATGACGGGGTTGTCATCGGCGATGGCCGACCGCAGCAGGCCCTTGGCATCGCTGGGATTGGAGGGCGCGACAACCTTGAGTCCGGGAATGTGGGCAAAGAGGGCTTCGAAGCTTTCCGAATGCTGGGCGGCGGAGGAGCGGAGGGTGCCGTCGGAGGCACGGAGCACCAGTGGCACCGATGCCTGGCCCCCGAACATGTAACGGAATTTCGAGGCCTGGTTGATGATCTCGTCCATGGCGCCGAGGGCGAACTCGACGAAGCTCATCGAGGCCACGGGCCTCATCCCTCGCACCGCCGCTCCGACGGCCACCGACACGATGGTGGCCTCGGAGATAGGCATGTCGATCACTCGGTCATGTCCGAACTGTTCGACCAGACCGCGGAACTGTCCGAAGTTGCCGCCCCAGGAGATGTCTTCCCCGAGGACGATCACCCGCTCGTCCGCCTTCATAGCCTGTTCCATCGCCGCCACGGTGGCCTGTCCGAAACTGACCCGCTCCTCTTCGCCCACCGAACCGATCGCCTCGCCGATCAAGGGCGAGAAGACGAAGTCGAGGGCGGTAGCTGGATCCGGGAGTGGACTCGCCTCTGCAAAGCGCTCTGCCTTCGCGACTTCAGCTCGCGCTCCTGCCCAGATCGCGTCCCGGCCTGCTTCCGAAAGGTGGCCGGCGGTAACCAGCGCCGACTCCAGGCGGGCGATCGGGTCCTGTTGACGCCACTCAGCGACTTCGTTTGCCGAGCGATAAACCTCGGCGTCGCCGATGAAGTGACCGCCAAAGCGATACGTGTCAGCAACGATCAGAGACGGACCGTCGCCAGCTCGGGCTCGATCGACTGCCTCAGTGACTGCGTGAAAGACCGCCCCGACGTCGTTGCCGTCCACGGTTAGCCCGGGGATGCCATATCCGTTGGCCCTCAGCGATAGATCCTCGACCGAGGTCGTGCGCGATATCGCGGTGTACTGGGCGTAGCGGTTGTTTTCGCACAGATAGACCACCGGGAGGCGTTTCAGGGCGGCGAAATTGAGCGCCTCGTGGAATGTGCCCTTGTTGATGGCACCATCGCCGAAGAAGCACAGAGTGACCGCGCCGCTGCGGAGGAGCGAGTCGGCCAATGCTGCTCCGGCGGCGATGCCAAAGCCCCCGCCGACGATTCCGTTCGCACCGAGCATGCCGATTTCGAAGTCGGCGACGTGCATGGAGCCACCGCGACCCTGACAGGCGCCGGTTTCCTTGCCAAATAGCTCCGCCATGAGCGAGCCCATCTCCATCCCCTTGGCGAGGCCGTGACCGTGGCCACGATGAGTCGATGTGATGCGATCGCTGGCTTCTAGGGCGGCGCAAGCGCCAACGGCGACGGCCTCTTCCCCCAAATAGGTGTGAACGAAACCCGGCAGCTTGCCTGCCAGGAACAACTCTGAAACGCGTTCCTCGAAGCAACGGATTCTCACCATGTTCGAATGGAACGAGCGAGCGAGGACGGGATCGATTTGCTCGAGCGTGGCAGTCACTGCGCGGTGTATCCCCCATCGACCACGAGCACCTGACCGGTAACAAAGGACGAAGCGTCGGAAGCCAGAAACACCACCGGGCCGACCAACTCGTCGGGGCTTGCCAGCCGGCCCAAAGGGGTGCGGGACTGGAAGGCCTCGCGCAGCTCGGGTTCCCGCCTCCATTGTTCGACCACCAACGGAGTGCCGACGTGGGAAGGAGCGATAGCGTTGACCCTGACTCCATACGGAGCCCACTCCACAGCCAGGCTTCGGGTCAGTTGCGTGACGCCGCCCTTGCTGGCCTGATAACCGGAGCTGCCGGCGAATCCCACGAGCCCCACAATTGAGCCGACGTTGACGATTGACCCCGTACCGCGCTCCACCATGTGACGGCCCACCGCCCGGCACACCCGAAAAGTGCCGGTGAGGTTCGTGTCGATCACTCTGGTCAGAAGCTCGTCGGGATACTCGGTCGCCGGGCTCCGGCCGCCGATGCCCGCGCTGTTCACAACCACGTCGATGTGTCCCAGGGTGGCGAGGACCTGATCGACCACCGATGCGACTTCCTCCTCATCGGTCACATCGAGCCTCACTCCTACGCCGAGCCCGTTAGGAGCCAGCGCCGCCGCCTCGCGAGCAGCCGCCTCATCGAGGTCGGCAAAGGCAACGGTGGCGCCGGCCTCGGCGAGTCCATTCGACATCGCCTGCCCGAGTCCACCGGCCGCCCCGGTGACCAAGGCCACCCGGCCGTCGAGCGACCAGCGCTCGATCACGGCGACTCAATATGGCCGACCTCAGCTCCTACCAAAACGTCTTGATCGCTGGCGGCGACAGCCACAGTCACTTTGCCCGTGGCGGGAGCCACAATTTCGGTTTGGGCCTTGTCGGTCTCCACCAGGATCAGCGGGTCGCCCTCTTCGACCGATCCCCCATCGGGCACTAGCCACTCGAGCAGAACCACCGACTCCACCAGCCCCAACTGTGGAATGGTGACCGGCGTGCGCATCAGATGTGGCCGTGCCTTTCGAAACTGCTCATTGGCGAGGTGCCGGTGCTCACTTCCCGTCTCACCCTGGACTCCGCCCCCGCGATCTCCTCGGCCTTGAGAAGAACCCTCTCGGCCTCGCTAGCTGGCACCACGACGGCGCCGTCGAACTCGGCCACGACGACATCGCCGGGGTGCACCGTGACGTCACCCACTTGGACCGGGATCTGCGCTCCGAGCATTTCCCAGCGTCCGATTCCATTGAGAGGCGACACATCGCGGTAGAACACCTGGAAGTCGATGTCGCGCAGTCCTTCGATATCGCGGAGATTTCCATCCAGGATGACGCCGACGCAGCCCCGCGCCTTGGCGGCGTTCCCCGTCAGCTCGCCGAAGTGGCCGACGTGGCTCTCGGTTGTCACCGAGACGATCAAGTCGCCGGGTTGTAACTGCTCGAAGACCCGCAGGTACGACGATATTCGGTCGATTCCTTCGTCCCAGTCGACGGGCGGATTGATGCCGCGACCCAGCACTGTGAAGGCGATGCCGGCGATGCGTCGATCGGGAAGCAGGGGTCGCAGCCACGAGGGGAGCACCGGCTCGGGAATCCCGAGCTGATACATGGCATCGCACACCACCGGCACCCACAACTTCTGATACCGAACGCACAGTTCGTCACGAGGGATCGTCATCAGTTCTCCAGGTAGCAGAGTGCGGCGAGTGCGTAGATGCGGGCTGCTTTCCACACGCCGTCGATCGCCATCTGCTCATTGGGACTGTGAGCCCGGGGAAGCAAGCCCGGCCCGAATGCAGCGACGGTGGGAACTCCGGCAATGAGTTGGAAGTGGGGAGCGTCGGTGGCACCTGGAAAAGCATCCAGAGGCGGCGAGAAGCCGAGGACCTGCTCGGCCGCCCATTGCAGTGCTTGGACAGCTGGCTCCTCAGGCGAGATCTCGGTGGCCGGAACGAAGATTTCGAAGACCAGCTCGGCCCGCAGGTCTGGTGCATCCTTCATCGCCTCGGCGAGGAAGCGATTGAGATCTGCTTCGAGCTGCTCGCGCGTCATCCCCGGCAGGGTCCGGATGTCACAGGCAAATTCGGCGTTGCCCGGATACACGCCATAGAAGATGCCGGCCGAGGCCATCACGCCGACATTCACGGTCGGTCCCATCGGGGAGAGCGAATGCGGCTCGTATGTGATCCAGTCCTTGAACTCACGATCCATTCGATCTATGAGCCTTGCCATCTCGACCGTGGCGTTGACTCCTTTGATCCGGTCGGAGATGCTCGAGTGCATCTGCGTCCCCGTCACCTTGATCTTGAAAAGCGCTGCCCCCCGGGAGATGACGGCGATTGACTGCCATTCCTGGTCGACCCCACTTGGCTCGCCAATTACCGCCACATCTGCCGCCAGGTGGCCGTTCTCGGCCATCCACTTCGAGCCCTTGATCGAGCCCGCTTCTTCATCGGCGGTGAACACCAGCTGCAGCTCGCCTCCGAAACCCCCCGCATTCGCAACCGCCGCGCCGGCGTAAACCATGGCGGCGACGGCCGCCTTCATGTCGCCCGAGCCCAGCCCGATCAACTGATCGCCTTGCTCGACTGCTTCCCAGGGATCCGTCTTCCAGGCCGCCATGTCTCCTGCCGGCTTGGTGTCGAGGTGACCGGAGAGCATCAGGTTGCGGCCGGGTTTGGAACCCGGTATCCGCACGATCAGATTCGGGCGGGTGTCCTCCGATGAAACGGTGCGGACGTCGGTAACTCCCAGCTCGGCCAGCTTGTCGGTTACCAGGCTGGCCACTGCTCGTTCGTCCCCCGGCGGGTTGGGGCTGGGAGTTCGAATGAGCGCTTTGGTAAACGCGAGTTGATCGGCCTCGGTCGCTTCGAGAAACTTCAGCGCCGATTCTTGCGCCGGGGAGAGGTCGCTCATGCACCATCCCGGAGGTGTGCCGCAATACGTGTGATGCCATCCACGATGTCTGCTTCTTCCGCCGCCAGCGAAATTCGGATCCATCCTTCCCCGGCAGGACCGAACACCGATCCCGGTGCGACGCTCACACCTCGTTGCTCGAGCAGTGACAGAGCAAAGTCCAGGCTGGGTCGGGGCCAACTCGAGATGTCGACCAGCATGTACAACGTTCCCTGCGAGCGAACCGCGGTGAGTCCCGCCGCGGAAGCGGCGTCGACTGCGGCCAACCGGCGTTGGCGATATGCCTCCAGCATCTCGTCGAAGGGTCGGCGTGGTCCCAGGAGGGCGGCTTCGGCCGCCTTTTGCGAGACCGTAGATGGACAGGAAACCTGCGGTTCTTGCAGTTTGCGGAGGTTGTCTGCCATTGCCGGTGAAGCCACCGCGTATCCCACCCGCCACCCGGTCATCGCATAGACCTTGGAGAAGCTGTGAACGGTCACCACTCGGCCGTCAGTATCGAACCGACCAGCGGCGGTGTGTTCGAGGCCCTCCTCCAGAAGCAGTTCGTCGTACACCTCATCGCTCAGCATCCACAGGTCGTGACGCTGGCAGAAGGTGACCAACTCTTCGACCAAGCCGGATGGAAACACGGCACCGGTGGGGTTTGAAGGGGTGTTGACGAACACCACCTTTGTCCGGGCCGTAACAGCCTGCTCTAACCTCGCCAGATCGGGAAGGAAGCCATTGTCGGGCGCTAACGGGTAGAAGACCGGCACCCCGCCGTACAACATCACCATTTGGTCCATGTTGGGAAAGCCCGGGGTGGGGATGAGGACTTCATCGCCCGCATCGAGCAACGCCAGGAAGGTCGATGACAGTGCGTTCATCCCTCCCGGGGTGACTACAACCTGATCGGGCTCGACTTCGTAGCCGTCGACCTTGGCGATCTTGGCCGCCAGAAGCTCGCGTAGGCTCAACAGCCCACCGTTTGGGCCATATTTGGTGAATCCATCACGAGCTGCCCTCAGGGCGGCGTCAATGACGTGGTCGGGGGTGGTGAAACTGGGTTCGCCTACCTCAAGCCGGATTGCGCCTGGATGACGGAGCGCCGCGTCGAAGAGGATCCTGATCTCCGATCGACGGAGATTCCGGGCTCGCTCGGACTCAGGTCGCATCGATTCTCAGCGCGACCCCGCCGCTCTGGCCTCCAAGTCAGGTCGCTGGCCCGGGTCGAAGTAACGCAAGGCCCAGTCGGCTCCCTGCCACGTCGTGAGCTTGCCCGAACGCGGCACCAGCTTGACCAGGTAGCGCTCCCAACCGTACGAAGGCACGAGCTGCTCGGGGCCGCTGGGCCCGGAGTAGCGAGTTGCCATCTCGTTGGCGACTGGAACCCACTTTGAGCCCTCGCCCCTCGCCGGTCCTTCCAGAACTTCCGCCAGGCATTGCGCCAGGATTTTGCGAATTCGGGGATGGGCTTGCTCCTCGATACAGATGGCACAGCGAGGATCGCTTTTCAGGGCGGCGACCCACTCCGATCGCTTGCGGCCGACGACATAAAAGGCATTTCCATCCCACTGATACCAAAGCGGGACGACCATTGGCCATCCTTCCTCGTCGAGGAAGGCCAGCTTGAGCAGCCATGTGCTGTCTGGGCTGCGGAGGAATTCATCCACCTCCTCCTCCGACATGCCACCGGCAACCCCCTCCTCGTAGTACCGATCCTGCTTGAACTCACTCATTTGACCTCCTGGTTGGTGCGGTTGGTCATAGTTGAATGGCCTGGCGGGGAAGGCCCAGACTGCGAAAGGCATTCGCCGCGGTGTCGACGTGGCGCTTGCCATTGCGGAGAGTGATGCTCAGATGCCCGGGCAAGAGGGCATCGAACTGCAGGGCCGAGAGTCTCTCCATCGTGGCGGCATATTCCGGGATGTTGCAATCGGGGATGTTCTGCAAAATTATCGTGCCTCCGTGGAAGAGGCAGTCGCCACTGAACAGGTACGAGCGATCACTTCCCGTCAGTTGATAGACCATGTGTCCATCGCAATGCCCTGGGCTGTGGTGGGGTGTGATCGTCAGGTTCCCTATCTGCAGTGTTTCTCCACCCTCGAGCGGAACGTCGACAGGGCAAGGGTGGAAGACGTAGTCCGCTGGATAGAAACCCCCGCGTTGGGCCGCTTCTAGACCGATCGCTTTGGCATCTCCGGAAGCGATGGCAGGAGTAGATCCCACCGAGGCGTACACCCGGGCACCGGTCATTTCTCGCCACGCCGCCAACCCCCCGGCGTGATCTGTGTGGTAGTGGCTGATAAAGATCTTCGAGATCGCATTCGGGTCGAGTCCGTCCTCCTTCATGTTGGCAAGAATGGATTCCCGCTCGAGACCGGTTCCAACGTCAATGAGGGCGATCTCATCGCCGCTCCGAACGGCATAGACGTGACAGTCAAAGGGGCTCGACATGTCGAAGGCGAAAGACCCGCCCCCGATCAGGTAAACGTCCGTGGTCAAGCGCACGGACAGATCTCCGAGGTAGGCACGTCGGGAACCTAGCCGGGCACTCCGGCGGTCGGGGCTATGTCCCGGTATCTTTCGCGCCTTTCCGAAGGAAGCCGGCCAAAGGCCGTTCTGCTATCGAGTGAAAGGATTGTCGTTGCCCAAGGTCGAGATCAATGGAGCTGGGATTTGGTACCAACGACTCGGGTCGGGGCCAAATCTGGTGCAAATAGGAGGCGCCGTCAGCGGGCACGAGGGATATGCCACCGTCACCGAGGCGATGGCCCGCCATTTCACGGTCCTCGACTATGACCATCGAGGTTATGGGCTGAGCGATCGTCCCGAGCAGCGCTACGGCCTCGATGTCTGGTCGCAAGACTTGGTGGCGTTGCTCGATCATCTCGGTATCGAGAGAACTCATGTTCACGGTGGCTCGATGGGCGGATTCATTGCCGTGTACTTTGCAACTCGCTATCCCGAACGGGTCGACCGCCTCGTCATCGGCGGTGCGGTTGCGAAATGCGACACTCTGGCCCGACATCAGTTTCAGGGCTGGAAGGATGTGGCCAATTCATATGGCCTTTACTCCCAGGAGCTGGCGACCCTTCTCTCCACGCACGCCTTCTCGCGCCGCTATCTCGACGGTCCTAACGGCGGCTCCACGGCTTTAACCGCCATGCGCGACGTGACAGAGCGCAACGCCTCCCTGCACGTGTTCCTCGATGCCTGTGACGCGATGATGACCGCCGATGTGACGGGTGATCTGGGCAGTATCGGCTCGCCGACGCTGGTGATGGTGGGCGCAGAGGATGTCCTGACTCCGCCCGATTGCGGGCCAGACGGGGCAGGCGCCCGTGCCATGGCTGAATCGATTCCGGGCGCCCAGCTAGCAGTGATGGAGGGCGGGCATGGATATCTCCTGGAGCAGCCGGAGGAATCAATCCGGCTCATCGTCGAGTTCTTGCTCGGCTGACCGCCAACCACAAGTGCGCCATGCGTACGCTCGCAGCAAAGGAGGAACTCATGATCAAGGCGATCGGCACGGCCTACAAGCGAGACGACTTCACAGCCAAAGACTTCTTCGACTATTGGTTGGAGGTCCACGCTCCGATATCCCGCCGGGCTCCCGGTCTGCGTGGGTATGTGGTTTCTGAGGTGATCCGCAAGCTCCAAGGTGAGCTCGAAACCGAAGCGTTTGTCGAGCAGTGGTTCGACGATGAGGCCGCTTTCGAGCGGGCCGGAGCCTCCCCAGAGGTGGCGGCGGCTTGGGAGGACGTGCCTCGCTATGCCAAGACCACGGGAACCTTCTGGCTCGTCAAAGAACACGTGATCATCCCGCCCCCGCCCCGGACAACCGCCGTCCCCGCCGTCTGAGGAAGTGAACATGGCGCGACGATTCGAAGGAAAGAACGTCTTCATCACCGGGGCCGGGAGCGGTTTTGGCCGACGCACCGCCGAGCGCTTTGCTGAGGAGGGAGCGTCCAAGGTCTATCTGGTCGACTACAACCAGGAGCGGCTTGACGAGACCGTGCCGCTAATTGCCAACTACGGCGCGACTCCTATACCAATCAACACCGACCTTGGCACCATGGAGAACTGCGTGGCGGCAGTGGAGAAGGCACTTCAAATGGACTCCCGGCTCGACATCTTGATCAGTAACGCTGCGGCTTGGGTCGACGTCCCGTTCGTCGATATGAGTCTCGACCAATGGAGGCGAGTTCTCTCCGTCAATCTCGATGCCTATTACGCGCTCGCCCTGCGCGCTGCCCAAGCGATGAAGGAGACCGGGGGCGGAGTGATCTTGTTCACCTCATCGATTAGCTCGCTGGGGCACGGCCGCGGGTTCACGGCCTATTGCGTGGCGAAGGCGGGCCTGGTCTCTCTCGCCAAGGCGATCGCAGTGGAATGTGCGCCATATGGCATCCGGTGCAACTGCGTCAGCCCGGGCCCAGCGGACACTCAGCAATCCGTCGACCTCGTGGGCGAGGAGCTGATGGAAAAGTGGCGTCGAGAGGGGTTCCCGGTGGTTCCCATGAATCGGCTGGCGGACGCCGACGACATCGCCGGCGCCTTCCTCTATTTGGCCTCCGACGATGCCAGGTACATCAGCGGCGCCAACTTGGTCGTCGATGGGGCGCTGACAGCCCAGGTGTACGACGTACCCGAGACCTGAGCTAAGCCAACAGCCAGCGCTTCGAAACGATCCGAAGCGCCTCCGTCTTAGACTCCTCACATGTGCACTACCGGAGTTCTCCGGCTCGGGCCAGCCGACTATCTGCTGTTCAAGAACAAGGACTTCGGCCGCCACCACTTCGATGACCGCCTGGTCGTGGAACGCGACGTCTTCGGCGTGGAAGGTATCACGACCTGGGCGAGCGACGACCCTGCCAGTGACGAGTTCTCGGGGTTCTCGATCGGCGCCAATCGTCATGGGCTCTTATGTTGCGACTCGAACGTTCGCACGCTTCCCGATCACGACAACTACGACCGACTGGTGGAGATCGCGCTACGGGAAGGTACCAACGTGCCTACGGCAATCGAAGCGGTCCGGCAAGCGGTGAGCGAGAGGCCGTTTCTTTGGGCCAATCTGGTGATGATCGATGGGGAGCAGACCGCGGCCGTGGAGGTACGAAGCGATCAGCTTGAGGTCTCGTTCAGTGGCGATCGCCTGGGAAGGTCGAACCATCACGTGGTCCTGGGGGCAACCAGCGAGGACGATGACACGATCACAAGCGGCCCGCGCTTGAAGTCGGTGTTGTCCCGAGTCGCTTCGGCCGACACCATCGAGGACATCTTCGAGCTGCAGACCTCACACGATGACGGCCCAACCGGGATTTGCAATCATCGCGGCTACAGCACCGTTTACACCTACTTGATCAGGCGGCACGCCGGCCTCACCACGCTCTATGTTCGGCAGGGCCAGCCCTGCACAGCCGGCGACTCGGTTGTGCTCGAACTTCCTCTCGGTGATCGATTCACACCCGAAAGCGTGAAGATGCTGCGCGACAAATATCCTTCCGCGAGGGCATTCGCCAGCGTCTAACCAGGGACCCTCCAGATCGACAGGTGGCCCGATGAAAGCGCGCGGCCTTTCCCGCAGTCTCATCGGTCTGGTCCTGGCGGCGTTCGTCGGGGTGGCATTGCTGGTGATGCTGTCTATCCGTCAGAGTGGCTGGCAAGACTTTTCCGTCCCGGGACCCTTCTCAGTCGGCGTCGCCACCCTCCGAGGGGATGGACCCACTACCGAGATCTGGTACCCGGTGGATGGCGCATTTGTCGGGGGTTTGCAGTCGGAAGTGTTTGATCATCGCTCGGTTTGGCCAACCGAGATCGGCTCCCAGATTCCGCCCGAACTCTTCCCGATTCTCGACACCGGGGCATTTCGCGACGCGCCACCCAGCGGCCAGGGACCATTTCCGCTGGTGGTGTTCAGCCATGGATTTGGGGGCTACCGCCAAATGTCCTCCTTCTACACCACCCACCTCGCCTCGTGGGGATTTGTCGTGGCAGCGCCCGACCACGAGGGCAGGGGCTTTCGAGCGGCAATCGCAGGGACTGCCAATCGCTCGGCCGACAACGATCTCGGAGATATTCGGTCCGTGCTAGCCGCTTTGGCAGAAGGCGACGGAGGAAACGAACTGGCCACGGTCGTCGACGGGACCCGTATCGCCGTTGCTGGATACTCAGCAGGAGCCACGACTGCGGTTGCGGCTGGTGATTTGGAGGACGTCGATACCTTCATCGCCCTCTCGGGACGCGGTGGATTGACCGAGAACGCCCGCCGCAAGCCGGCGCTGGTATTCGCTGAGGAGGACGACTCGGTGATTCCCGCCTTCGTCAGCGAGCTGCTCTACGAGCGCATGGCCGGTTCCGCGCGTTTGGTCGTAATCGCAAGCGGCGGTCACTCAGCCCTGATCGATCTCTGTCCAGCTTGGACCGCGGCGCCAGGCCAGCTCGGTCGTTTGACCACTTGGTTGGGCTCTGTCCGCGCTCTGGCCAATGGTTGCAGTCCCGGTTATCCGGAGGCTGCCGAAGTCTGGAAGGTGCTTGACCACACGAGCGTGGCCCATCTCTACGAGGTGTTCGGCCTGGGCGATGTTGGTCGTGGTCTGAGCGAGGCGGCGGTGCAGGTGGTGAGCTCCGCCCGGCTCTCAGTCTGGGCAACCAAGCCCTGATCGGCTGGTGACTAACTCGGCACGAATTTCAGCTGGGCTCGATCAAGCCCTCCGCAAGGAGCCGCCGAAAATGCTCGATGGAGTCAGCAACGCCTTGATCTAGAGGTCGGATCTCCGCGCCAACCAGTCGGACAAAAGAACTGGAATCGACGCCTTCGGGAAAGGGAAGCGGGGTTGAATCAACGGTGACTTCGGCTCCCGGGACGAAATTCCGTATGGCTTGTGCCACCTGGTCGAGCGCGACCTCCGAGCCGGGAACATTCAGTGCGCGGCCGTCAGCACCCTCTATTTGAGCCGCGGATATAAACGCGTTGGCAACGTCTTCAGCATGATGGAGAACCGAGCGGCCGCCGAACCCAATATGTCCAGGTCCCCCGGCTGCAACGGCCAGCATCGCCTTCGTGGGATCCGACGTCAGGCCTTGGTCACGGCCGGGCCCGTACACGATCGTCGGTCGGAGGCCGACGGAACCGAGCCCGTAATCGGCGGCGTAGCGGAGAGCGATGCCTTCGTCCGCCTGCTTGTAGATGCCATAAAGAGTGGCGGGAGCGAGGGGTGATCCGTCATCAACTCGGGCATTCGGGTACAGCTCCGGAGGCCCGTACACAGCCAGAGAGCTCGCGTAGCTGACGCCTTTGACCTTGCCGTCGCTTCGGCGGGCCGCCTCAAGAATCGTGGCAGTTCCGACCACATTGACCTGGGCTCCCAGTACTGGGTCGGCGCGGCAAAACGGCACCTGCAAACCGGCGAGGTGAACGATGTTGGTGATGCCCGCCGCGGCCGTGACCCGCGTTACCGACTCGAGGCTCGTGACGTCGACTTGCTCGAAGCGGACGCGGTCGATTTCGGCATCGCTCAGGAGATACCGCAGCCGCCGGTGGTCGTCGCTGACATCCGCCCCCACCACTGGCACCCCGAGGCCGTGGAGAATGGCCACGGTCCACGCGCCAATACACCCGGATGAGCCGGTCACAAGGAACGCCATTAAGCCTCCTGCCGCTGGAAATCAAGATAACCCGCTTCGGGGCGGGCCCGTAGGGGAGCCACCGTATACGATGAGCGACCGTCACATAGCGCCCGTTGCCGGCGCCCGTCATTAGATGGTGAGGAGACCATGAAGGAACTTCAGAGCCTGGAAGCTGAGCTGAGACCGATCGTTGACGCCTACCAAAGCAAGCTCATCACCCGCAGGGAATTCATGCGAAAAGCCCTGGCCACCGGGCTAACGCTCAGCGCGGCCTCGGCGGTCCTCGCGGCCTGCGCCCAGGGGACAAGCACCACCACGGCTGCTGCAGGTGCTTCAACGACCGCCGCCGGAACCCCGGTGCAAGGAGGCACGCTGCGCGAGGGTTACAACCGCGACGTGTCCAAGCATGATCCTTTGACCACCAACTGGTACGACCCGGCTTTCTTTGCGATCTACGAGACGATTCTCACCGACAACCCGGAGGGCGAAACGGCGGCACAAATAGCCGACACCTTTTCCGCCTCGGATGATGGTCTCACGTACACCTTCAACATTCCCAGTGGAACCAAGTTCCATTCCGGTGCGGACCTCGATGCCACCACGATGGCCGAGTTCTACAAGACGCTTCAATCGACGAGCTTCATCGCCGGCCTGGCGGCACCGGTGGACACCTATGAGGCACCGGACGCCAACACGCTCATCATCAAGATGAAGAACCCATGGATTGGCGTCCTCGGTCCCCACAAGACTGGTTATTGGGCGCTCTCCAACATCCAAGCCTGGAACGACGCCGGCGGCGCGGAGTCGACTACCTACGGCACCGAGATCGCCGACGGCACCGGGCCATTCACTCACGAGGAGTGGGTGCCGGGCAGCCATGTATTGGTCAACAAGTGGGCCGACTACCCGGGAAGTCGCACCCCGTTCTTCGAGAATAAAGGTCCGGCCTACCTCGACGCAATCCGGTGGACAGTCATCACGGAAGCGGCGCAGCGGGCCACCCAGCTCGAGAATGGTGATATCGATACGGTGATCGGACCGGCCCATACCGACGTAGCTCGGCTGGAAGGCAACCCTGACCTGACTGTCTATAAGTTCCCAGAGTGGTCCGGGTACATGCTGTCGATGAATCACGACTACCCGGAGTTCTTCGGCGATCAGGAGACCCGGCAGGGACTTTCACACGCCTTGGACCGCGAGGCCATGGTCGCGGCCATCCTGTCGGGAAACGGCGCCGCCACCTATGGCCCCTTCCCGACGACGGATCGCAACTACGACCCGGCGGTCGAGGCTTTGAATAACTATGACGTCGACCGGGCGAATGAGCTGCTCGATGCGGCGGGATGGGTCGTGGGAGCCGATGGCATTCGGGAGCGAGAGGGCACGAAGTTCTCGTTCGAGTTGATGGTTGAGGCCGAGTCCACACAGGAAGCCGTCGCCTCGGCGGTATCCGCTGCCTTTAGTGAGGTTGGTGTGGACGCTCAGGTCAACGTCGTCGATCGGGCGGTCGCGTTCGAAAGGCAGTCCGCACCCGGACGCGACTCGGTGCCGATGTCGCTCTTTTTCTGGCTGTGGCCAATCCCGATCGACGTGCTCACGTTGTTTGCAGGGAGCGCCTTCATTCCAGTGCCCAATTTCTCCCACGCTGTGGTGCCGCGCATCGACACCGCCATCCAGAACTGGCAGAACTCGGCGACCGCGGAGGATGCGCAAGCAGCGGCCTCGGAGTTCCAGCTGGCCTGGGCAGAGGAGTTGCCGTTCCTATCCCTCATGAACCAGAACGCCACGTTTGTCAAGAACAACCGGGTCCATGGTTGGTCGCCCTACGTTTGGAACCTCTATCCGTTCTATAACGACGTGTGGATCGAGGCGTAAGACGCCCTAACGTCGGGCCGGTATGACCGTCGTGGCCAGAGCCGGGAAATGACCCAAACGAGCGTCGGGGAATACAAGAGCGCCTGGGAGGCGCAGCTACTCGCGTTCGAGGAGAGCCAGCACCGCAAGACGTTGCAACGTCTGCTCCTCGGAGCTCGACGCAACAGGCTCGTCGTCGCCGGCGGTTTGCTCGGGCTAGTCGTTCTGGCCGGGGCAGTGCTGGGCCCGGTCATCTTCGGATCGGATTACAGATCCCAACAGCTTCGCAACACCCATCTGCCCCCGTTTTCGACGGCCCAGCTCCCAGATGAGTCTCAACAGTTTTATCTGTTCGGCACCGACCACCTCGGTCGTGACGTGGCACAACGTTTGTTCGTCGGAATTCGGGTATCGCTCCTGGTAGCCCTCGGCGTGACTGCCATCTCAATGGTGCTGGGGATTCTGTTGGGGCTCATCGGCGGATTCAGTGGGGGATGGCGCGATAGAGCCATTCGAGGGATAACCGACTTCGTTTGGGGGTTTCCTCTCATTTTGGTTGCCGTCCTCTTCACCGGTGGATTCGGGGAAGGGCTGTTCCCGGTGGTCCTGGCGGTGGGTCTTGTCAACCTGGCTGCCATAGCCCGAGTGGTTCGGGGTGAGGTGCTGGTCCTGAAAGAGCGCGAATTCATCGAGGCGGCGAGAGCTGGTGGCTTCTCTTCGGGCCGGATCATGTTTCGCCACATACTCCCCAACATCCTCGCTCCGACGTTTGTCCTTGCTTCGTATTACGTGGCCGTCGCCATCATCGCCGAGGCGGCGCTGTCTTTCATTGGATTGGGCGCGCAGCCGCCCCTCCCCAGCCTGGGGGTGATGGTGGCCGAGGGTCGGAACTATCTCCAGGTGAACCACTGGGAATCGACGATCCCTGGGATCACGGTGGTCTTGATGGTTCTTTCCGTAAGCCTGATCGGCGACGGGTTGCGCGATGTGTTCGATCCCCGCCTTCGCCACGAAGCCAAAAGGATGGAATCTGAATCGTGAGCAGAATCGTGAGCCGGACCGGCTACATGATTTTGATCCTGGTGCTGTCCTCGGTCGCCGTGTTCTATGCCATCCGCCTATCGGGGGGTGATGCCACCGCCGCAGCCCTCCCTGCCTCTACCACGGCCGAGCAGCGTGAAGCTTTTCGTGAGCGCCTCGGTCTCACCGCCCCGATCTATATCCAGTATTTCGAGTATGCCGGCCGGATAGTCACCGGGGACCTGGGCAACTCGTTGACCAACAACGCCGACATAGGCGAAATGCTGATCAGGCACGGAAAAAACAGCCTCCTCCTCGGGGCGGCGGCCTTTGTCCTGGTGTTTGCGATTGGGATTCCTTTGGGGATTTGGGCAGCGGTGCGCCGCAACCGGATCGCCGATCAGGGGATCATGACCTTTTCGGTCGCCGGGATGGCGATCCCCAATTTCTGGCTGGCGCTCCTGGCAATTTGGCTGTTTGCCTCGACATTCCATCTGCTGCCGAGTGCCGGCTGTTGTGAGCTGAGGCACCTAGTCCTGCCTGCCTTTGTATTGGCCTTTGAGGGCATCGCCCTAACGGTCCGCATGACCCGGTCAGCGATGCTCGAGAACCTGGGACAGGACTGGGTCAGAACCACCCGCGCCGCCGGTCTGGGCGAACTGCGGGTAATTGGCAAGCATGTCTTGCGAAACGCCCTTATTCCGATCATTTCTCTCGCTGGCCTGCGGATCGGCCAAATCGTTGGCTATGCCCTTGTGGTGGAGACAATCTTTGGTTGGCCGGGCCTTGGTCAGGTGTTGGTCAACGCCGTTCTCCGCCGCGACTATCCGGTCGCGCAATTCTTCTCCCTCGTGCTTGTGGCGCTGGTAGTGATCGGCAACTGGCTGGCGGACCTGGGTTATGTGATTGCCAACCCCCGTCTTCGGCGCGCATGAGTGATGGAAATGGGGCCAATCCGGTCCTTTCCGTCCGGAACCTGACCACCACAATCCACTCGGAGGGCCTTACCTTTGATGTCGTCCGTGGCTTGTCGCTTGACATCTACCCGAACGAAATCGTCTGCCTGGTGGGTGAGAGCGGCTGCGGGAAGACAATCGCCGCCCTCTCGGTGATGAGACTTCTGCCCGAAGCCGCCCGGATAACTGGAGGCAGCATCCGGTTCAAAGGCCGGGAGCTGGTCGCAGCTCCGGAGCGAGACGTTCGAGCCATCCGGGCGGAAGAAATCTCGATGATTTTTCAAGATCCGCTGACGTCCCTCGACCCCTCATTCACGGTGGGAAGCATTCTGAAAGAGCTAATCAAAGCCCACCGTGGGAGCGACGACGAGACGGCCAACGACCTAGCGATCGCAACGCTTGACGAGGTTGAGATTCCTGCCGCCCGGTTGAGGATGAACGCCTATCCCCACGAGCTCTCTGGTGGCATGCGCCAGCGAGTCATGATCGCGATGGCGCTGGTGCTCGATCCGGACGTGCTCATTGCCGACGAACCCACGACGGCATTGGACGTAACGGTCCAGGCGCAGATCCTTGAACGCCTGGTCGAGGAGCAGCGTCAACGGCAGATGGCGATGCTCTTGATAACTCACGACTTGGCAGTGGTGGCCTCCGTCGCGCATCGGGTGGCGGTGATGTACTCGGGAGAGATCGTTGAGCAAGCCCCGATTGACCAGCTCTTTGCTGATCCCCAACACCCTTACACACAAGGCTTGATTCGCGCGCTTCCCCACGTCAGCCCTCGCAAGGAGCCCCTCTATTCCATCCCCGGACGGGTTCCCCCACCGCAGTTCACACCCCCGGGCTGTTACTTCGCTCCGCGTTGTCCTTTCTCGATTGAGAGGTGTTGGGTAGAGCATCCTGAGCTCGAGTCGGTCGGCGATCGCCTCCTTAGGTGTTTCAATCCGCAGCCCTTTGGAGTGCTGTGAAGGTTGGCCCGCTCCCGATCGAAATCGAGGTCGAAGCGGGGACGAAGTTACGCG
>DATEDN010000070.1:0-2165 GCA_035281645.1 Acidimicrobiia bacterium
GGAGCTGCGGTAGTGGCGGCGCCGCCTCCGCCGCAGGCGGCGACGATTAGGACGATGAGGGCTATTAGGGCTCTATTTGTTTTCATATTTCCAACCTCCAGAGAGTCATACGGCAGTGGTCAAAGGTGTGGTTCCCTGGTCTGCTTGAGATCACCGCCAAGTAGCCTGAAGGCCAAGAATCATGGGATATAAGGCACCTCTCGAAGACATCGACTTCACCCTCAACCATGTCGTCGACTTGGCCGCCGTCGCCAAGCTCAACGGGTTCCAGCACGCCGATCCGGAAACAGTACGCGGAGTGCTGGAGGAGGCGGGACGGTTTTTCTCAGAAGTCATCGCCCCTCTGAACACCATCGGCGACAGGCAGGGAAGCCGCCTCCAATCGGATGGAACCGTCAAGACTCCTGAGGGCTTTCGAGCGGCATACGCCAAGTTTGTCGAAGCGGGGTGGGGTGGCGTCCATGTCGACGAGCGCTGGGGCGGCGGTGGCCTTCCCTACATCGTCGGGGTCGTAGTCCAGGAAATGTTCAAGTCCGCCAATATGGCGTTCTCGCTCTGTCCCCTCCTCACCCAAGCGGCCATCGAGGCCCTCAGCCAGCATGGATCCGAGGAGCAGCAAGCCACTTACCTGGAAAAACTGGTCTCCGGCCAGTGGAGCGGAACCATGTGCCTCACGGAGCCGCAAGCCGGCTCCGACGTCGGGGCGCTGACCACCAGGGCCGAGCCCCAGGGCGACGGCACATATCGCCTCTTCGGCCAAAAGATCTTCATCACCTGGGGTGAGCACGACCTCACCGAGAACATCGTCCACCTCGTCCTGGCCCGCACTCCCGATGCCGCGGCCGGTACCAAAGGGATCTCGCTCTTCCTGGTCCCCAAGTTCATCCCCACCGCAGAGGGCGAGCCCGGCGAGCGCAACGACCTCAAAGTGGTGTCGATCGAGCACAAGATGGGCATCCATGCCTCACCCACCTGCGTGCTCTCCTTCGGGGACGAGGGCAGGGGTGCCCTTGGGTTCCTGATCGGAGAAGAGCAATCGGGAATGCGATACATGTTCACGATGATGAACACGGCTCGCATCGGAGTCGGGATCGAGGGTCTTTCGATTACGGAAGCCGCTTACCAGAAGGCGCTCGAATTCTCCCGGGTGCGAGTCCAGGGCCGGCCGGTAGGCGAACGAGCAGATGCCGAGATCATCGAGCATCCCGACGTGCGGCGAATGCTTCTCACCATGCGCGCTTACAAAGAGGCCCTCCGGGGGATTCTCTATTACAACGCCTATCAGCTCGACCTCGAGCGCCACGCCGAAACCGAAGAGGAGAGGCAACGAGCCAGCGAACTAGTCGCGCTCTTCACCCCCATCTCCAAGGCCTGGTCCACCGACGTCGGGGTGGCGATGGCATCGATCGGAATCCAGGTTCACGGAGGCATGGGGTTCATCGAGGAGACGGGAGCAGCTCAGTTCTACCGCGACATTCGCATCGCCCCCATTTACGAGGGAACCAACGGTATCCAGGCGATCGATCTCGTCAGCCGGAAGCTCGGGATGCGCCAGGGCCAAGTCATGTCCGAGTTGCTCGACGACATCCAGCGGACCGCGGCCGAATGTGGGCCCGACCTGGCCGATCTCGCCGCTCCCTTGTTGGAAGCACTGACGGCGGCGCGCCAGGCCACTCAGCATCTCCTGGCGGTCGGCGATCCCAACGACGCCCTGGCGGGGGCAGCTCCCTACTTGGAGATGTTGGGCTTGCTGTTGGGCGGGTGGGTGCAAACCCTGTCGGCGCTCGCCGCTTCCCACAAGCCCGAAGATGACTTCATGATGGGGCGCTTGGGCCTGGCGCGTTTCTATAACACGCAAATCCTCCCGAAAGCCGCGGCGCTGCTGCCGGCGGTCACCGCCCCTCAGACCCAACTGGCAGAGTCCTACCTCTGATCAATGGACATCGCCGGGAAGGTGGCGGTGGTAACTGGAGCGGGGAGTGGGATCGGAGCCGCCCTCACCCGATCATTCTCCGGCAATGGCGCCAAGGTGATGGCCGCCGATATCGACCTCGGCCGGGTAGCGGAGATCGCCGCCGAGACCGGGGCATATCCGATCGGGGTCGATGTCTCTCGGGAGGAGGACAACATCCGTCTCATCGAGGAGACGGAGACACAGTTGGGCC
>DATEDN010000071.1:0-1267 GCA_035281645.1 Acidimicrobiia bacterium
GGCTCGCTACTTGTCGCCCCCCCTATTTCCCATCCGGGTGCGGGACCTCCCCAACGCCGTCTTCCATGACGTCCCCTTAGACACCTTCGAAATCGACAGTCTCCAGATCACCGCCGACCTCATCACCCACCCGGGTACCACCCTCGGATTTCGAATCGAGGAGGGGACGTCGTCGCTTGCTTACATGCCCGACCACGAGCCGGCGCTGGGCTGTGACATGTTTCCCAAAGAGCCTCGCTGGACGTCTGGCTTCGCCCTGGCTGAGGGCGTGGACCTTTTGATCCATGATGCCCAATACACGGATGCGGAATACGCGGGTCGTGTTGGCTGGGGGCACACGTCGTTCTCGCAGCTGGAGAAATTCGCGTCGATCACAGGTGTCGCCGAGTTGGTGACCTTTCACCACGATCCAGCTCACACTGACGACTTCCTCGACGAAGCCCACGGGTCCATTGCCACCAATGCCAATGGGTTCAAGGTCTCGGCAGGCGTACCCGGTTTTCAGAGAGAGGTCTGATCCGGCTCGTCCATCCTCTTCTCCAGGATCGACACGTTCATAGCGGCGGCGACAGGTAATGACCGTGATCGCAAATCGGCAATCACTTGGGCGACGCACACCGCGAACACCGCCAGAGTGAACCAATGCGACCCCAGCCCGGGAAAGAGCCCGATCGCGAACAGAACCGGGATTCCGGCCAGCCGGTTGATGCCAATTGTCGAGCTGCGACGTTGGCCCTCGCCCGCCGTCGCCGCCAGTTGAATCAACGCCATCGAGGCGAAAGCCACCGCCAGAGCGCCGAGCAGCAGCCAGCGACCGCCAGCTGACAGCGGCTCACTTCCCGCATCAGCCACGGCGATCTCGAGGGCGACGCCAAGGGCAGCTAGCGCTGCTGCCAGGAGAAAGTGGGTGTAGATCCAGGCCGTCGGTCGCCAGGTTCGCAGTACGGACGCGGAACGGCGTACTACGGCGCCGGAGGCATTGTCGAAATACATCCACCAAACTGCCGTCGCGATCCCGACCCCCATGGTGGCCGTAGCTACATGAGCGAGAGACCAGGAGGCGTGAGCCAGTCCCGCAACAATGGCTGTGATCGCCTCGCCCAACACCAAGATCGTGAACAGCCCGAATCGCTCTGGAAGGTGAGACACGTCGAGAGGGACCCGAGCTTGTTCGCGACGCATCACCCACGGAGTCGCGAGGTCGATGGAAATCGCTACGACCCAAGCTGTGACCCGGGCCGCTTCGGGCAGCATGGCCGAGGCAGTC
>DATEDN010000072.1:0-6672 GCA_035281645.1 Acidimicrobiia bacterium
CTCCCGCTCCTGGGTCGTCAGGCCAGGTCGGCGTCCCTCGTCACGCTCCGCCTGCCGAACCCAGTTCCTGAGCGTCTCCGCTGTACAGCCGATCTTCGCCGCGATCGAACCGATAGCCGCCCACTGCGAGTCGTACTCGCCGGCGTACTCGAAGACCATCCGAACTGCCCGTTCCCGAACCTCTGGTGAGTACCTGCTGGGTCCGCCCATGGCCCCATCCTCTCAAGAAATGGAGCCTCCTGTAAACCCGGGGCGGTTCAACCCCTGCGTTGGGTTTCTGTCATGTCACCTTGAGAGGACAGAAACCCCTGCCAGAGGCCTATCCGAGGGAACTTCTTACCCTCGGCGACCGCCTGCGGAAGCGAAGGCTGGATCTCGGGCTCCTCCAGAAGGACGTGGCGCAGCAACTGGGAGTCAGCAAGGACACCGTGAGGAACTGGGAGGCCAATAGAACCCAGCCGGGACGGCTCTTCCTCCTGAGAATCGCTGAGTTCCTTGGGAATCTACCGGGAGCCTGAAGCTGAGAAGAGCATCAGGTTGGTCATGGGTCGGGTTCGTCAGAAATCTGGTGTGGTTTGCCCGACCTCCTTACAGAAGGTCTGGAATCCACAGTTGCCCAGTGTGGGTTCGCGTGCTCAAGGCACTCCACCACGCGGCTGCAAACGTTCTTCAGAAAGATCAACCCGTTGATCCCCTCTGTCCTCTGGGTTGAGTATGAGCCTCTTGACGATGGGCTCGTACCCCTTCTTCTCGAAGCGCAACTCGTGCTCTCCTGCTGGCACGCGGAGGAGATCGCCCTTCATCTCGCTCTCTTCGACCTTTAGGCCATCGAGGTACACCTCGCTCCCCTCAAGATCCACAGTGCGAATGATCCTGATAATGAACGTGAGTTGACCAGTGCAGAGGTTTCTCTCAGGGGATGATCGCGTGGCGAGCAGTCTCCATCCATCGGGTCTCCGAATGAGACGGATGGTCTGCACCCGGTCGTTCGGATCGAGTTGGAGAGACAGGCTCGCACGCCCTTGCCCTATCAGGACCTCGCCGAATCCTCTCTTCTCGATAGGCTGCTCGGTGAGTCGGTCTAGGTCCTCAAGTGTCATGCCGCATTTGAGTTGCGCGGCAAGGTCCTTCGCCCAGTCAGGCCAGTGGGGGCCACCCTGACCTACTGAGAGGAGCGATAGGACTGCGAGAAGCACAGGAGCTCTCATCATGGTAGGCCACATGGCACTGACTGTGGCTTGAGTCCCTTCTTCGGCTTCGCCGGGGGATCGTTCCAGCCAGGGGTCCTCGCGCCGACAACATTAGGGGCCTTAAGGCTGCATGCCCTGGCTACGGTCCCGGCGAACGTGTTGCTGTTGGGCCCGAACAACAAATGGTACCGGCTAGGATTCGAGTAGTTCCTCGCCTCACGGACAACGCAGGAATCCGCGACGCACGAGTCGTTCCACTCACCGCAGTCGGGGTTCCGTGCTTTGAAGTCAAAATCATCGTTCGCACGGATTCTCCCTGTCGCGAACGACTCACCAGAAGCGAGGCCGCCGAAGAGCCCACAGGTCGCTCTACCGGAGCCGGTTTCAGTCTCGATGAAGCAGTGCCGGAACCCAAAGAAACCGACGACTGGGATCTTGGTGCAGCACACACGGGACTTGAGACCTTCGGGGTCGAGCCTTATGAGCGGATTCGACTGGGCATAGGCATACATCTGACGGACCGGGTCGTCTGCTGGGGTGCTGGGGCTGAAGCTCACAGCGTTGACGACTCCCAGCGGGTCCGGCTCCCGGTACCGCCCGATGGCAGCGTCGTAGTCCCGGAAGAAGTTCTGGCGCAGGCCGGACTCTTCGTCGAAGTACTGCCCTGGGAAACGGAGGTTGTTCGTGACGGCGGACACCGGAAGGCTGTGGATCCCTCCGAACGGCAGGTGCTCGGCCCGCCAGACGAGCGAACCTGACATGTCGGTCATGGCGATGGGGGATCCCAGGTGGTCGGTGTGGTAGAGGAAGAGCCCATCGGTGAGGGTCTTCCGGAAGACGCGATAGAAGTAAGTGTTCAAGTCTCCGAGGACGGGATCGTCCACCGTCTGTGAGGGGTCCTGAGGAGTTGCGATGACGACGTTCCCGCTGAACGTCTTGTCGGAGAAGTCCACAATCTGCTTGCGGCGGACGACGTAGCGGTTCGAACCGGCAGGGAAGGTGGTCCAGTCCAGATGGACCTTCGGGGCTGAGGCGGTCACCGTCAGGACATCTCCCAGGGAAAGTTCCTGGGCGGCCCAGTCCACCCGCGCGAGAGGCATCTCGCCGAGGTAGATGTAGTCCTTGCCCGTTTCATCCGCTGGGACCGTCTCGGTGAGAAGCTTCCCGTCCGGATGGTAGAAGTAGTATGTCGTCACGCCGCCAGCCGTCTTGGTGGCGCGACGGCCCTCACCGTCGTACACGTACGTCGCCGTGGCGCCCGCGTCGACCGAGGCGAGACGATCAGCATCGTCGAACTCGTACGTGTGGGTGTCGTCATCAGTGACGTTGCCTCCCGTGTCGTGGGAGTACGTGGCGGCCTCGCCGCCCATCGCGGCGGTGATGTGGTTCGAGCCCGCCGCGTAGGTGTAGGTCGTCACAGGCGCCGTCTCGCCCTTGCACGTGCGGTTGCCGTTAAGGTCGTACTCGTAGGTGGAAACGAGCGAGCAGCCCGTCCCCGCCCCCCACGGTCCGCTCGCATTCGCGAGGCGGTGGACCTCGTCGTAGCCGAAGCCGCGGTCGTTCGTGGAATCGAGGTTGTCGAGCCTCACCGTCAGGTTGTCATCGTCGTCGTAGCCGTGCGTGTAGTTCAGAAGGCCGCTGAGAGTCCACCCTCCCAGGCGATACCGGGTGTCGTAGGCCCGGCTGTCCGTCCGCCCGTTGGAGAACGGCAGGCTCGTGGTCGGCCCGAACGGCTTGTAGGAAATCCCGCTCGCCACGCCCGTCATCACGCCGTTGACGGAGGCGGTTGCCGCCGTGATCCGGTCCGCGGCATCGAAGGTGAAAACTGCTGCGCCTTGTCTCTGGGTGGGATCGCTCGTCGGGTAGAGGATCTGCGTCTCGTTGCCGGTCTTGTCGTGGAGGTACTGCGTCGTGAAGGTGACACTGCTGATGGTCTTCTCCTCGATGGTTCGAAGTCCCCGCCGATCGTAGTGAAACACGGTCGCCCCGGAGGCGTCCGTCATGCCGGTCCTGCGGCCGATCCCAAACGGCACCAGCGTCGAGTCGTAGGAGTGGGTCACGTTGAGTGACGAGTCCGGATAGGTGACTGCGAGCGGCCTGTCGAGCGCATCGTACGTCCGGGAGACCAGGATCCCGCGGGCGTTCAGGGAGGTGAGGAGATTCCCCGCAGGGTCGTAGCTGTGCGTCGTGGCGCTGGTGTCGGGTGACATGACTCCGAGCACCCAGCCCATGTCGCTTCTCGCGTAGGTCGTGACGAGACCCGCTGGCTCCGTCAGGCTGGCAAGACCGTCCTGGACATCGTAGCCGTACAGCGTCGTGAGCGGGGTCACTCCGACGGTTCTCGTCGCGCTCTCCAGGCGGTTCAGCTCGTCGTAGACGTACGTCGTGACGTGCCCCTCGGGATCTTGCTCCGCCGTGCGGTTGCCGTTGTCGTCGTACGTGAACTTCCAGAAGATCGCGTTGGGGTCCGGCGGCAGCGGGAGGTCGTTGAAGTAAGTGAATTCGAGGCGGTTCAGCGAATCGTAGGCGAAGTTCGTGAAGCGTTGGACGGCGCTTGCGGGATCGAGGAACTCCTCGCGCGTGCGGTTGCTCTCGGTGTCGTAGCCGTAGACGATCCGGTTGCCGAACGGATCGGCAATCTCCGCCAGCCGGTTCGCACCGTCGTAGCCGTAGTCAAGGCTGAACAGGCAGGACGGGCCCGATTCCACGCAGTTCGGGAGCCTCACGAGGTCGAGGTTCCCGGCGTCGTCGTACTCGTTGATCGTCACGATGTCGTCCGCGGAAATAGGTCCGAGGATGCGTCGCTCCAGAAGCCTGTCTCGCCCATCGTAGAGCAACAGCGTCTCGACGGCGTTCTCGTCTGTGACGCTGCCGGCGTTGCCGAAGAGATCATAGCCATTGTAGACGACTTCATGACCGAGAGCGTTCACCACCCGCATCAGCCGCCCGCGGCGAGCAGGATCGGCGTCGGCATCGGGGTAGTAGTCGTTGTCCGTGACGTCCGACACGTCCGTCCTGGGGCCGTTCAGGGTGTCCACCTGGCCGTGAGGATCGTACGTGAAGGTCGTTGTGTAGGTGAAGGGGTCCGGGCCGTTGCAGCCGGTCACCTGACGCTGGAGAAGGTCTCCGGTTGTGCCGCTGTACGTGTTCGTGACCACCCGGTTCGGGTTGCTGCAGCTTCCCACGGTGGGGATGCTCTCCGTCGCGGGGAAGTTGAACGTCGGGTGATACGTGAACGTCGAGGTTCGCTCAAGGGGCGTTCCTGCCGCCTCCTTCCTCGTGAGCATGTTCCCCTTGCCGTCATAGGTCATCTGAGTGTGGATCATCCTGCCGTCTTCGAGATCGATCAAGTTCAGGAAGCGGTCGTGCATGAGGATCGTACTCGCACCACCAGTTCCGCAGGAGGCGCAGCCGGGCCCGGAGCTCGCGGTCACGAGGCCGCTGAAGGCGTCGTGCGTGTAGACCGTCGGAACACCGAGCGAGTTGGTCACGGTCGTCTGCGTGGGCGAGTCGTAGCTGATCGTCAGTTCCCGGACACCCCCTTCCTGCTGGAAGTGAATGACGCGGTCCGAGCCGTCGTAGTCGTGGTCCTCGACCACGTGGCCCAGGGCGTCCGTGACCGTCGAGAGGTTGTGGGTGTCGCTCGGGTCCGTGTAGGCATACGTGAAAAAGGAGCCGTCGGGAAGATCGACTCTCGTCAGGTTGTCCCCGGTGTAGCTATACGACACCGTGCGACTTCCGGCGCTCACCGTGTCGAGCTTTCCGCCGGCGTAGCTCAGCGTGACCGTCCGGCCGAAGGTGTCCGTGATCGAGGTCAGGTCGCCGGACGTGTAGGCAAAGGTGAGCTGATTGTTGTTGCGATCCGCGACCCTGGTCAGCACGCCGTTGGGGTCGAACTCGTACTTGGTCTGGTGCTTGTCCGTGACGCGCCACGCTGGCGTACCGGGCTGCGTGAGGATCAGGTGCTCGATCTTGTTCTCGTCCCATACCCCGCCGCCCCGTTGCGAGAAATAGGCGGAGCGCCCCTGTCCATCGACGAAGACGACTCTGCCGGTTGCTGGGAACACCAGCCGCATCAGATAGTTGTGGCTCCACCCGAACCCGAGCGGGCCGTTGAAGCTCGACTGGCTGTCATACCGACGCACGAACTCGATGGGTAGCGGACCTCGGATGACGAGATCGGGCATCTCGTGGTACATCTTACCCGTGGCAACATCGATCGGTCGTCCGACACTGCTCTTGTTACAGTCCACGGGCCCCGTGCACTCCGAATACGATGTGGACCACATCTGCTGTGGTTGCGAGAACACGGCCGGCAGCGGCAACCCACAGAAGAAGTTCGGGTTCATGAAACTCCCTCTGAGCTGCAGCGTGTGAAGGCAGGTCTGGCTTGGGAAGAGTCCTTGATCCAGGGTCACTAGGTCGGGACCTTGGCCACTCCCGACGTTGGAGGCAACGTTGACTCCATCCACCCAGACCTCAAGTGCCGTGATCCCTTCGTTGCAATTGGTGTCTGTCGCGGTCCATTCGATGTCGAACTGCTGATTCGTGCTGACGGGAACGAAGACTTGGTCGGGAGGAACCGGCACTCCGTTGATCTTCGTGATCTGCAAGGACTGGACGGCGAGAACCTCACCGGCGCTCGTCGCGCCGAGGATCAAGACAATAAACGGCCAAGAGAGCGAGCGATGGGATGCCATGGTGACCCTCTCCGACAAGGGGCGATCACGGCGTCGGCGGCAAGGTTGCCGTGGCCGTCACGGTCTTTTCTTTGATTTATACGACCCCCCCCCCGGCCCTTGTCAAGGGCGTTGATACGCCCGCCCAGAGCGCGATTCGAGAGTGTTCCGACGCGGCTCAGGCACCTCAACGATTCTCTGGCAATCGATCCAGCGTCCTGTACTGGATCGCTTCGGCCAGATGTCCCGCCTCGATGCGATCGGATCCGGCCAGGTCGGCGATCGTTCGAGCGACCCTCAGGATGCGGTCGTGCCCGCGGGCGGACAGGCCGAGCTTCCTCATCGCCTGCTCCATCAAACGCCGCCCCGCGGCATCGAGCGAGCAGTGCTTCCGAAGCAGGGCCGCGGGCATACTCGCGTTGCAGATGAACCCGCCGCCGCGCACCGACTGGATCTCCCGAGCCGCTATCACGCGCATCCTAACAGCGGCGGAAGATTCACTCGGCTCGTCCGACGACATCTCCCGGTACGCGACGGCCGGGACTTCCACGTGGAGATCAATGCGATCGAGCAGCGGTCCGCTGACGCGGTTGCGGTACTGCGCGACCTGCGGCGGCGTGCAGAGACACTCCTTCAGCCGGCTTCCCAGAAAGCCGCACTTGCACGGGTTCATGGCGGCGGCCAGTGTGAAGGCGGTGGGGAACATCACGGCGCGGGCGGAGCGGGAGATGGCGACCACACCGTCCTCCAGCGGCTGGCGCAGCGCCTCCAGTGCGTGCCGGCGGAACTCCGGGAGCTCGTCG
>DATEDN010000073.1:0-1069 GCA_035281645.1 Acidimicrobiia bacterium
ATGGGCTGACTTCGAGGCTGGAGAGAAAAAGGACAAGGGCAAAACAAGAGCGCGTCGCTTCGCTCCGATGAGTGATCGCCTTCAGGAGAACGAGCGATCGGCTTCACGCGGAACAGGCGATCGGCTTCAGCGGAATCCGCAACCTTGAGAGGACAGAAACCCTTGCCCGAGGCCTATCCGAGGGAACTTCTTACCCTTGGGGACCACCTTAGAAAACGACGGCTGGACCTCGGGCTTCTGCAGAAGGACGTGGCAGCCCGCCTCGGCGTCACCAAGGATACGGTGAGGAACTGGGAGCGGAACCGGACCGAGCCCGTGGCACGGCTGGTCCCCCGTATCGTCCGTTTCCTGGGCTACCTTCCCCGGCGGGCTCCTGAGTCCTTCACAGACCGCTTCGCCCTATACCGTCGTTCGAAGGGGCTCACCCAGAGGCAACTCGCCGCCCGGCTGGGGATCGACCCCACGACGGTGGGGCGGTGGGAGTCCGGAAGAGGCCTTCCGAGCGATCGGTTGAAACGACGAGCCGAGCTACTCATCAGCATCCGCCTGGCTCCGCCTCCCGCTTCGCCCTGCTGAGTGCAAAGGCGCAGGCGCATCTGAGCGATCTATCGCAGGCAGACTCCAAGCTCGAAGGCAAGCTGGGAGAAGGCCGGAAGGATCAAACTCCTCTCATGTCCCTCAGGGGCATGTGCCCGAGCCGGGCACGCGCGGCAGGCCCGAGCTACTCGTCCCGTAGCTGCCGCCACTGACTCTGAAGAGGTAGAAGAAGCCCTGGCCGAGAGCGGGCACGGCGGCGTCGCGGTGGTTCGGGGCCGTCGTCGTGTCGGTCGACTCGTTCTCGATGCACACAACGGATCCAAGACTGACCTGAGTACCCCCTACGATCTGAAGCGCGCCGATGTTGCCACGGATCACGTCATAGGCGCTCGTGAACCGCCCCGGGTTTCCCGGAGACTCGGTCACATGAGTCCAGCCGCCAGGGCTGGGGTTGTTTGGTTGCGATAGTAAATCAACTCGAACTCGACCGGTGGGATGTTCCCGATCGGCTCGAGCAGCCGCCGGTTGTTGA
>DATEDN010000074.1:0-1291 GCA_035281645.1 Acidimicrobiia bacterium
ACGCCCGCTATGACCCCGACCCACAGATCGAGCGGGAGGGGACCATCCCGGTGGCGGCGGTGAGCGTCGTGCATCCTCGCCGCAGGGGGTCGGGATAAAGGCGCTCCTAACCAAGGGCGGATTCCGTCGACTGTGGATGTCTCACGTCATTTCAACTTTCGGAGACTCGGTGACGGCCTTGGCTCTCCTGCTGACAGCCCAACGGCTGACCGGCTCGACCGCCGCCGTAGCCACCACCGCAATCGCCATGGCCCTCCCTCAGCTCGTGTTTGGGCTTTTCTCGGGAGTCTTGGTTGACCGATGGGACCGTCGACGGATCATGGCCTCCTCGGACCTGGTGCGAGCCGGACTGGTCCTCGGTTTCATCGCAATCACCTCGGCCGACCTCATGTGGCTCCTATATGTGATTGCCTTCGTCCAGGCCACCGTCGGCACCCTCGACAATCCGGCCCGATCGGCGGTGCTGCCACAGATGGTCGAGGCATCGACTGACCACCCGGCGTCGGGATCCAGCCTCTTGGCGGCCAACTCTCTGTTTCAGAGCAGCGCCATCGTGGCCGGGGTACTGGGAACCGGCACCGCTGGTTTGATCGCAGGGCTCACCTCCACAATGACGCCGCTGTTCGTACTCGACGCAGTCACCTACGTCGTGTCGTCGACGCTGGTGGCCAAGCTGGTCATTGAAAAGACAGCGACAGCCGAATCGGACCAACCGGCCAACCGAATCTGGTCCGAGCTGCGCTCGGGACTACGCCTGGTCGCATCATCGAGATCACTGAGGACTGTTCTGATGGGCGCAGGCGTAGTCATGCTCGGCCTGGGAGCTGTCAACGTGCTTTTGGTTCCTTTCATCGTTGACGAACTCGCTGTGCCCGAGACCTGGTTCGGCTTGCTCGAGGCCGCTCAGGTCTCATCGATGGTGCTGGCCGGCCTTCTCCTAGCGGCGTTAGGCATGCGCCTCCGCCCCGCGGCACTGCTTCCGGCCGGTCTCGCCGGAATCGCGGTGTTCGTGGCAGCCATGAGCCTGGCTTCCAACGTTTGGCACTTGATCGGTCTGCTATTCGCCGTGGGCTGGTTCGTGTCGCCGACGCAGGGTGCCGTTTCGGCGATCATCCAGAGCGAGGTACCAGCTGCGTCGCTTGGCAGGGTCAGCTCGAGCCTGGGAACCGTGGTTACAACCGCTCAGGTCGTTTCGATGGCCCTGGCCGGAGTAGCGGCGGAGCTGCTCGGTCTGCGGACGGTGTTCGTGATCGCCGGTGGTATCACTCTCTTGTCCGCTGCTCTCACCTAC
>DATEDN010000075.1:0-41383 GCA_035281645.1 Acidimicrobiia bacterium
GTCGGGCACCAGGACATCGATTCCCTGGTTACGGCACTCAGCCAAGTAGACCGCGGTCCGCTCCTTGTCGCGCTTGGTGGCGGTTAGAAGTGAGGCCAGATACTCGGGAGCGTGATAGGCCTTGAGCCAGGCGGTCTGATAAGCGATCAAGGCATAGCAAGCGGCATGGGCCTTGTTGAAGCCGTAACCGGCAAAGGGCTCGATCGCATCGAAAAGATCCGCCCCCACCTTCTCCGGATGGCCGAGCTTCACGCAACCGGCGATGAACTTCTGGCGATGAGCCGCCATCTTGGCTTTGACCTTCTTGCCCATCGCCGAGCGCAGCTCGTCGGCTTCGGCCATCGTGTAGCCGGCCATCGCTTGGGCAGCCTGCATCACCTGCTCTTGATAAACCATGATCCCGTAGGTGTTGTTGAGGAATGGCTCCAGCGCCGGATGCGGGTACTCGACTTTGGATCGTCCGTTCTTGCGGTCGGCATAAGCGGTGTGCATCTGCGCCCCCAACGGGCCGGGCCGGTAGAGCGCCACCAGGGCCACGATGTCTTCGAAGCGGTCGGGGGCGAGCGAGCGCACCAGGGCCCGGAGGCCGGTGCCCTCGAGCTGGAAGACCCCGATGGTGTCGCCGCTCTTCAAGAGATCGAAGACGGCGGGGTCGTCGAGGGGGATCTTGTCGATGTCGATCTTGAGTCCTTGGCCGGCCTCGACGAGCTCGATCGTGCGCTCGATGATCGAGAGGTTGCGAAGGCCGAGGAAGTCCATCTTCAACAAGCCGAGAGAGGCGATGCCGTTCATCTCGTACTGGGTTACCACTTCGGCGTCTTCCCCCTTGCGCTGCACGGGGACCAGCTCGGTTAGTGGCTCGGGCGAGATCACCACCGCCGCGGCGTGAATCGAATCCTGGCGTCGCAGGTGCTCGAGCCCCCGAGCCATGTCGATGACCTCGCGCGCCACCGGGTCGTTGGCATAGAGCGAGCGCAGCTCGGTGGCGTTGGAATGGAAGTTGCGCTCATCGGGAGAGGCATCCGCAGCCAACGGCTCGAGGACCACCCGCAATGGCGCCTCCCGTCCCAGGATCGGCGGGGGCATGGCTTTGGCGATCCGGTCGCCGATGGCGTAGGGATGCCCGAGGACCCGGGCCGAGTCGCGTATCGCCTGCTTTCCCTTGATGGTGGAGAAGGTGACGATCTGAGCGACGTGGTCGGACCCATACTTTTCGGCGGCATAGCGGATCACCTCGCCCCGGTATCGCTCGTCGAAGTCCATGTCGATGTCGGGCATCTCCCGCCGACCGGGATTGAGAAAGCGCTCGAAGATCAAGCCGTGAGCGATGGGATCGAGATCGGTGATCTGCAGTGCGTAAGCCACGATTGATCCCGCCGCCGAGCCGCGCCCCGGCCCCACTCTGATCCGGCGCTGGCGGGCGAAACGGATCAGGTCCCAGACGATCAGGAAGTATGCGGGAAAGCCCATCTCACTGATCACCGCCAGCTCGGCGCGGATGCGATCTCCGATCTCCCCCGAAATCTCGCCATAACGACGGCGGGCGCCTTCGATGACGAGGTGCTCGAGATACGAGGATTCGGTATGACCTTCTGGCACCGGGAATTGCGGCAACAGATAACGGCCGAACTCGAGCTCGACCTCGGTGCGATCGGCGATCAGAAGGGTGTTGTCGCAGGCCCCGGGATAGGTGTCTTCGGGGAAGAGACGCCGCATGTCGTCTGCCGTCTTGAGATAGAACTCGGTGCTGTCGAATTTGAGACGGTTGGGTTCGTCACGGTTGGAGCCGGTCTGGATGCAGAGGAGGACGTCGTGGGCGTCGGCCTCGGCCTGGCGGGTGTAGTGGGCGTCATTGGTGGCAAGAAGCGGAGCCCCGATCCGGTGGGAAATCTCCAGCAGGTCGGGGGTCACGCGGCGCTGGGCGTCGAGGCCATGGTCCTGCAACTCGATGAAGAAGTTCTCTCGCCCGAAGATGTCCTGGTAATGGCCGGCGGCCTTCAAGGCGGTGTCGAAGTCGCGCACCGTCTTGGGGCCCGACTCCTCCCGGGCGCCATCGGGGGCGAGGTGGCGCGCTACCGGTCCGCTGAGACATCCAGAGGTCGCCACGATCCCCTCCGAGTAGCGGCTGAGGAGATCGGAATCCATACGGGGCTTGTAGTAATACCCGTCGAGGTAGGCGAGGGAGGAGAGCTTGATCAGGTTGCGATAGCCGGTTTGGGTGGTCGCCAACAGGGTCATGTGCATCCGTTGGTTTTCCGCCGCTCGAGGCCGGTCGAAGCGTGAGCCCTCGACTACGTAAGCCTCGATCCCAATGATCGGTTTGATGCCGGCGGAGGTGGCGGCCTGGTAGAAGTCGACCACCCCGTACATGACGCCGTGATCGGTGATTGCCACCGCCGCCTGACCATCGGCGGCGGCCGCTTCGACCACGTCTCGCACCCGGGCGGCGCCGTCCAGCATGGAGTATTCGGTATGGAGGTGGAGATGCGCGAACGACCTCGACCTCCCCGAAAACGACATGGCTGTAACTTAGCCGCTAGAGCATCACGGACAAGACCGCCAAAATCGCCAACCCCATCGGCACCAGCACCCGTTGCCGGGCCCGGATTCGAGACCAGATCTCGCCGGTGAGGATCCCCGCCAAGAGCCCTCCAAGGTGGCCTTGCCAGGAGATGCCGGGGATAAGGAAGGGGAGGGCGATATTGAGCAGGAGGGAGATCCAGAGACTCGAAAGCAGGTTGCGACCGAAGGCGGTGTCTCGCATCTTGTAGGCGGCGTGCAACCAGAGGCCGAAGAGACCGAATACCGCCCCCGACGCTCCCACCAACACGTCTTCCGGACGCCCGAAATGGAAGGCGAAGGCTCCTCCCGCTCCGGCGGCCCCTAGATAGAGGGCGAGGAAGGAGGCGCGGCCGTACCGAGCCTCGACCGCCGGACCGAGCTGAAAAAGGGCGTACATGTTGAAGAGGATGTGGGCGATCGTGGCGTGGAGGAGGATCGGGGTGAAGATCCGCCACCACTCTCCTGCGGCCACGAGTTGGTTGAACTGGACCAACTCGAAGAACACGCGCTCACCGAGATCACCGGCGTATTGAGTGATCAAGTAGGCGACAATCGTCACCGCCAGAATCCCGAAGGTGATCGGGGCCCCTTGCCGCAGCCGGGTGGCAGTGCCGGGGCGGGTTGCGATCATCCTCTGGCGTCCCCGCTGGCGGGCACACTCGGGACAGAATTGACCGACGCTCCCTGGAGTCGAACAACCCCCGCATATGGGCCGATCGCAGCTCACGCAGCGCAGGCCGGTGGGCCGGTTCGGGTGGCGGTAGCAAACGGTTTCGCCGGTCGCCGGTGCCTGGGGTTCGGTCATATGGAAGAAAAACCTACCGCGGACCCGTCGCTGAGCGAGCTCATCGCTCCCGGATGAACGGCCAGTGCCTTCTCGAGTTCGACCGGCAAAGGCGATTCCACGGTCAGCTCGATATCGGTCACCGGATGCCGGAATTGCAGGCGGGCGGCGTGGAGGAACATCCTCCGCAGTCCCCGGGCCGAGCGGTCCCTCGAATAAGTCCTATCGCCCGCCACCGGGTGGCCGATGGCGGCGAGGTGCACGCGGATCTGATGGGTGCGCCCGGTCTCAAGGTCCACCGCGAGCAGCGCCAATCCGTCTCCTTGCCAAAGAACGCGATAGTGGGTGCGAGACGGTCGCCCTTCCGGGCTTACCTTCTGGCGAGTCGGCCGGGCGGGATCGCGGGAAATCGGCGCATCAATGGTGCCGGTCGGCATCTCCATCTCCCCGTGGACCAGGGCCAGGTACTGGCGATGGATTCGCCGGGCCGCCAGGTCTTTGACCAATCGGGCATGGACTTCCTCGGCCCGGGCGACCAGCAAGAGCCCCGAGGTTTCCTTGTCGAGACGATGGACCAGGCCCGCCCTGAATTCTCCGCCGACCCCCTCCAGCTCGGGATAGAGCCTCAAAAGCCCGGCGGCCAGAGTGCGGCTCTCCCGACCGGCGCCGGGGTGCACCACCACCCCGGCGGGTTTGTCCACCACCAGCAGGTGTTCGTCCTCATAACGGACCTGGAAGGGGACCGCCTCCGGCTCGAGGGTCGGCACTGACACCGGCAGCTCGAACTCGATCTCGGTGCCATCAATGCGCTGGTCGGGCTCGACGGGGTGAGCATCGACCAAGACTCCCTGGGCGAAAAGCGAGCGAGCGGTTTGGCGGGAGACGCCGGCCAGTGCCGCCACGATCTTGTCGGCGCGCTCTCCCACCAGCTCGGCCGGAATCTCGACCCGGTCCCGCAAGCTATGCCCTTTTCGGAGACCGAACCGCCCCTAGGAGCAGGATGGCGATGGCGACGGAGACGGCCGAGTCGGCGATGTTGAACGTCGGCCAATAGGGGATCTGAATCCAGTCGATCACGGGACCGTCGAGAAACCCCGGACCACGGAAGATGCGGTCGGTCAGGTTGCCGATGGCCCCGCCCAGTACGAGACCGAAGGCCACTTGCTCGTGGACGGGCCGAGGGTTGGCAAGGGCGTAACTGATAAATCCCACCGCCGCCACCGCCGCCAACCCGAGCAGGCGACCGGCGTCGGGAAGAAGAGAGAAGGCGGCGCCACTGTTCTCGGTGAAGCGAAAGACGAAGAAATCGCCGAGGATCGATCGAGGCCCGGAGGCGAAAGTAGTCGCAGCCCAGCGTTTGGTCAGCTGATCGAGGGCGACGACGACGGAGGCGATTCCGTAGGCGGGGAACGCCCGCCGTAGATCAGCTACGGCGAGCGCAGCTGACGCACTCGGTGGCATAGGGAAGCACTTCAAGCCGGGCCACCGGTATCGGATTCCCGCAGCTCTCGCAGATGCCGTATGTCTTGTCGGCCACCCGGGAGAGGGCCCTTTCCACCTTGCGCAGCAGGTCGACGGTGTTTTGGCCCAGTGACAGCTCCTTTTCGTACTCGAAGTTCATCGAGCCCGCTTCGGCGCTGCCGGGATCGGGGCTGCGCTCGGCCGAAGTCTCGGTCTGCCGAGCCTCCTCCAGCTCACGCTCGTGCTCTTCGATCATTCGCTCGAGACGAGCTTGCTCTTCCTCGAGCTGGTTTCGAAAGCGCTTGAGAGTATTGGCGGCTAGTTGTCTGGCCATATCCTTGCTACAAATCGCCCACGGAAAGTCGGGGAACGATAGCCCGGACCTGGAATTATTTAACGGGCTCAAGCCCTTTCCGTATTCCTAGAGTTTGAGCTAATGAGTTCCCGATCGAGTTTTCAACGCGCACGTCCCCAGGTCGATTTTCCGAGCCTGGAGCGGGAAATTCTCGATCTCTGGGACGAACTCGACGCTTTTCAGGCATCGGTTGATCGCCGCGCCGACGCTCCCGAATACGTCTTCTATGACGGTCCCCCATTTCCCACCGGGAGCCCCCATTTCGGCACCCTGCTGGCATCGGTTTTGAAAGACGTGGTACCTCGTTACTGGACCATGCGCGGCTTCCGGGTGGAGAGGCGCTTTGGCTGGGATACCCACGGTCTCCCGATCGAGATGGAGGTGGAGAAGAATCTCGGGATCTCCGGCCCCCGCCAGATCGCCGAGTACGGGGTCGATCGTTACAACGAGGCCTGTCGGGCCCACGTCCAGGCCAACACCGAGAACTGGCGCCGGGTGATCCGCCGGATCGGCCGCTGGGTCGATATGGACAACGACTACCGGACCATGGACACCGACTTCATGGAGTCGGTCTGGTGGGCAATGCGCCAGCTTTGGGACAAAGGCTTGGTCTACCGTGACTTCAAGGTTCTCCCCTATTCCTGGGGCGCCACCACGCCCCTCTCCAACTTCGAGGTCAACCTCGGCGGCTACCGGGACGTCGACGATCCCTCGATCACCGTCAAGTTGAGGGTGAGAGAAAGTCAGGGAGTGGTCTTGGCAGGAGATTTCCTCCTCGTCTGGACCACGACTCCCTGGACGCTGCCTGCCAACCTGGCAGTGGCGGTCGGTCCCGGGATCGAATATGTCGCCTTCGAGGATGACGACTCCCGTTACTGGATGGCCCGCTCCCGGATCGACGCCTATTTCAAGGAGGCGCCACCCCTGGTAGGAGCCGCAAGCGGGGCGGATCTGCTCGGAGTTTCCTATGACCCTCCGTTCGACTACTTCACGGGTGAGCGGGAACGGGGGGCTTTCCGAGTCATAGCCGGCGAGGAAGTGTCGATCGAAGAAGGAACCGGCTTGGTGCACATGGCTCCCGCCTACGGGGAGGCGGATTTCGCCGCCCTGGCTGCGGCCGGACTTGACCTGCTCGTCGATCCCATCGACCTCGAGGGTCGGTTCACCGAGGCGGTGCCGGAAGTTGCAGGAGTCAACATCAAGGAAGCGGACGCCACCCTGGTGCGGCTGCTCAGGGAACGAGGGGCGCTCTTCCGCAACGAAAGAATCCGCCATCCCTATCCCTTCTGCTACCGGACCGACACCCCGCTCATGTACAAGGCGATCCCCACCTGGTTCGTGGCCGTGGAATCGATCAGGGACCGGCTGGTGAAACTCAACGACAACATCCATTGGGTGCCCGAGCACGTCGGGACCCGACGGTTCGGCAATTGGCTTGCCGATGCCCGCGACTGGGCGATCTCCCGCAACCGCTACTGGGGCTCGTGTATTCCGGTTTGGGAATGCCCCTCCGGGCACATGCATTGCGTGGGTTCGATCGACGAACTGGAGAAGCTCTCGGGGGTCCGCCTCACCGACCTGCACAAGCATTTCGTCGATCCGGTCACCTTTCCCTGTCCGGAGTGCGACCAAGAAATGCGGCGCGTGCCCGAGGTCTTGGACTGTTGGTTCGAGTCGGGCTCGATGCCCTACGGACAGGTCCATTACCCGTTCGAGAATCGGGAGAGGTTCGAGTCGACCTTCCCAGCCCAATTCATCGCCGAAGGCCTCGATCAGACCCGGGGGTGGTTCTACACCCTCCATGTTCTGGGGGCGGCGCTCTTTGATTCGGAGGCGTTTCGCAACTGCGTCGTCAATGGCCTCATCCTCTCCTCCGATGGCCGCAAGATGTCGAAGTCGCTCAAGAACTACGACGATCCCACTCAGCTGCTCGAGACCCATGGCGCCGACGCCCTCCGCGCCTATCTCATCAACTCTCCGGTGCTACGTGCCGAGCCGGTCCGATTTCAGGTGCAGGCCATCCGCGAGGTGACGCGGACTGTGTTGTTGCCTTTGTGGAACGCGCACAGCTTCTTCACGACCTATGCCGTGGCCGACGGCATCACCGGCGATGACCTGCAGTCGGCGCCGCCACCGGCGGAGCGACCCGAGCTCGACCGCTGGATCCTTTCCGTGCTGCAAAGCCTGATCGCCGATGTCAATCGGCAGATGGAGGGGTACTACCTCTACAACGTCATCCCGCCGGTGCTGGGGTTCGTAGAAGACCTGACCAACTGGTACGTGCGCCGCAGCCGGAGAAGGTTCTGGCGCCGCCGGGGCGAGGATGATCGGGACAAGCTGGCGGCCTTCGCCACCCTCTACGAGGTTCTGACCACGTTCGTGGCGGTGGTGGCTCCCACCCTGCCCTTTATTGCCGAACGGATCTATCAGGACCTGGTGAAGAGCATCGACCCTGAAGCTGTCCCGAGCGTCCACCACCGCGACTTCCCGGTGGAACAGACCGTTTTGATCGATCGTGATCTCGAGAGGGCGATGGCGGTAGTGCGCGATGTGGTCAGTCTTGGACATGGGTTGCGCAAGCAACATGAGATCAAAGTCCGCCGCCCCCTGGCCGCGTTAACCGTCGTCTCCCATGACGAGCAGCAGCGACAAGCCGTCCTAGATCAAGCCGACCTGATCGTGGATGAACTGAATGTGAAAGAGGTGAAGGTCACCGAGAGCGGAGCGGGCCTGCTGACAATGTCGGCCAAGCCCGACTTTGCCCGCCTGGGCCCGCGTTTCGGGGCCCGGGTGAAGGAGGTAGCGGCCTTTGTTTCCCGACTCGGGGAGGAGCAGATCGAATCGCTTCTCGACGGCGCCGGGCTGGAAGTGGCCGAGTCGACCATCACCGGGGCTGACCTCGTCATCGACCGCCAGCCCTCCCAGGGGATGGCGGTGGCTGCAATCGGCGGTCTGGCGGTGGCTCTGAGCATGGAACTGACGCCGGAACTGCTCGCCGAGGGAATGGCCCGGGAGTTCGTCAGCAGAGTGCAACAAGAACGCCGCCAGGCGGGGCTCAATGTCTCCGACCGGATCGCGGTGGAATGGTGGACCGACGACGAGCCTCTGGCCGAGGCCATCTCCTCTTATCGCGATTACATCAAAGAAGAGGTGCTGGCAACCGCGCTCGAAAGATCCTCCGAGTGGGCGGGTGAGCGATCACACCTTGACGGGGCTGCCTACGCACTCAAAGTGCAGAGGGCTGGCTGATCGTTTGGTTCTGTGGGCTGGCAGATAGGTAGAGGCGCCCTGCGAACCCTGGGTTCGCTTTAACCCCGTTCCCAGGGGCGGGCGCTTACCCGAGCGACCGGTTCGGGCTCGCTATCGAAAACGTCGTCGGTGATATCGACTTCGCTCGCTTCGCCGGGAAAAATGTCGCCGAAGCTCGACGACGCTTCGTCTGTCTTGTTGTCGGCCTCGGCCATGTCGGTGGTGTCGTCTCCGCTCTTGGTCGCGCCGGCAAGCGTCGTCGCCGTCTGCGCGAGGTTCTCCTCCATTTCGTCGACTTCACTTGTCACCGCGGCCGCCAGGGCCGAGAGCTTGGCCCGTAGGGACGTCACCAGTTCGCGCATTCCGGAAACCTCACCCTGAAGACGGTTCTGCTCCTCGTCGCGCTTCTTCAGAGCGGCGGTCGTCTCCGCCTCAGCCTGGCTGCGGATGGTTTCCGCTTCAGCTCGGGCGTCGGCCAGCAATCGATCGGCCGAACGTTGAGCGGTGATGATGGCGCGGGAGATCTCCGATTCATCTCCTCCCCGAGAGCTGGTGTCGGACTCGAGAGCGCGGATCTTGTCCTGCGCCTCACGCACTCGCTGTTCGTAGGAGCGAAGCGTCGCTACCACTTCGTCGAGGAAGTCGTCCACCTCGTCCATCTGATAACCGCGCAAGGCCTGGGTGAAGGCCTTCTGCTCGACGTCTATCGGAGTCAGGTTCAATCGCCACCTCTCTTGTCGCCCAAAGATTTAGTAACCACTGAGGATACGGCCGCTCTCCGTAGGTACCAAGAACCAGATCGCGTCTCCTCCCCAGCTGTCTCCTCCCCCAGCGAGCGAAGCGAGTGTTGGAGGCGGTGTCGCCCATGGCGACGGAGGGGTCAGCAAACGAAGCGCCGCAAGAGTCCGAGGCCCACGATCAGGATCAGCGGGGTGAGGTCGATGGCCGCCATTCCCAACCGCAGGGGTGGAATGACACGGCGCATGGGCAGAATGATCGGATAGATGATCCGATCGAGAAACACTTGCACCTTGCCGAGGGGATGGACGGCCGAAACCCGTACCCAAGAGAGGATCACCCAAGCCAGCACCGCCAGCGAATAGAGCTGGATCAAGAGACAGATGAGACCCACAGGCCGCGATCAGTCTTCGTCGTCTAGTTCGTAAACCCCGAGGCGCTGCAAACGCCGGCGCTCGTCTCGAGACAAAACGACCCGCGGCGGCAGGACCACCACCAGGCCATCTCCGATCTTGTTCATCGTGCCGTCGAGGGCGTAGATGAGCCCGCTTCCGAAGTCGATCACTCTTCGCACCAGGTCGGGCTGGGTGCGGCGCAGATCGAGTACCACCGGCACCCGATCGCGTACCCGATCGGCCAGCACCTTGGCGTCGCCGAACTCCTCGACGACCAGGATGTCGGCCTGCACATCAACCGGACGGACAGCGCGCACGACCGGCGATTCGATGTTCTCGGACCGAAAAGCCGTGGTCCGCGAAGCCGAGGACGGTGGTTCCACCCGGCGACCTTCGACCCGGGAGAACGTTTCCGATCGTCTCATGTCGGGTCGCCGCGTCTCGGTACGTCGTTGCTCGGGGCGGTAGTCGGCGGATTCCCACTCATCTGATCGATTGTGGGCCGGCGAGCGACGTTGAGACTGACCACGAGCGGCGCGATCGTCGTCTCCGACGATCGGATCGTCCTCGGGATCCTCGTCGACGAGCCCGAGGTAAACAAGAGCTTTAGAGAACAGAGATGGCATTTGTGGGGATGCCTCTAGTTTGGCAGTGCTCCAAAGATAGCCCGCCCAATCCGGACAATCGTGGCACCGGCGGCGATGGCCACCTCGAAGTCATCGGTCATCCCCATGGACAGTTCGCGCACCGCCGGGAACGGCCGCTGGAGCTCGGATGAGATCGCGACCAGCTCATCGAAGTACGGGCGCGCCTGTTGAGGATCGGCCACGAGTGGGGGGATGGTCATCAAGCCGATGACCTCGATTCCTGCCGCGATCGCCCGCTCGCAAAGATGCCCTGCCCCGGCCGGTTCGACTCCGTGCTTCTGAGCCTCCCCACCGATCTTGACCTGGATCAACACCGGTGGTGGTGAGCCCGGACCTTTGATCCAAGGCTCGACCAGGTCGATGCGGTCAAGGGAATGGAGAAGATCGGCGGCAGGGCGAACCATTCGCACTTTGTTGGTTTGTAACGGCCCGACGAAGTGCCAACGGATGTCGGACGGGAGTTGGCTGACCTTGGCGGAAAGTTCCTGCGCCCGATTCTCCCCGAAGTCGCGTTGACCCTGTTCGTAGAGCTCCTGGATCGCCTCAGGGCTCTGGCCCTTGCTCACCACGACGAGCTGAACTGATTCCGGTTGTCGTCCCGCCCGCATGGCCGCTTCGGCGATTCGAGTGCGCACCGCCTCGAGACTCACTGTTCGTCCATCCAGGCCAGGGTCACCATCCGTCCTACGTTCTCGGCGCCGACTTTTTTCCCGAGACGACGGTGGCTGAGAAACGACTCGTCGTGAAATGTGCAGCCGATTTCTTCGCCAAGGGGGACGGGCAGCTGACTGGCGATGGCCAGCCGCAGGTCAACCGAAACTTTTCCTTCCGCGGTGGTGGCCACCGCGGAAGGGAATCGAGCGGCTACCTCCGGACCAACCTCATAACAGCAAGGTCCGATGAAGGGGCTGAAATGAGCGCCCACCGGCCTCAGCCCGGCTCCTTTCATCCTCTCTACCAATCGGGCGACGACTCCCGCCGATGCGCCCCGCCAACCGGCGTGGGCAACCCCAACCCCGCCGTCGGCGGTGACTACCACTCCGGCGCAATCGGCGACGAAAACTGCCAGTGCGACGCCCGAAGAGCGAGTGAACAACGCATCGGCCTCGCCCCACAAGCCGGGCCCGGTTACCTCCACGACTTCGGAGCCGTGCACCTGACGCACCTCGGCCCAAGGATGAGGGGCGCCGGCTTTGGCCGCGAAGCGTTCGCGGTTTGGTTGGCTTGCTCTTAGGTCGCCGTCAGCGGCAGTGCTGAAGGCGAATCGCACCGGCGCTTGCGAGGGCGCCGGAGCAGAGGTCATCCCTGGACGAAGGAAGGGATCTCGACGGAGTCGTGGTGGGTCTGGCCGAGGGTTCGGGTCCGGGCCTTGCGATCGAATCCGGCGGCGATCACGGTCACTCTCATCTCCTCGCCGAGATTGTCGTCGATGATGGCTCCGAAGATGATCTCGGCGTCCTCGTCGGCGTGACCGGAAACGGTTTGGGCAGCCTTCGTCGCCTCGTGAAGGGTCATCGACGAGGGGCCGGCCACGCACAGCAGGACTCCCCGAGCCCCCTCCATAGAGGTTTCCAACAGCGGCGAGGAGATCGCCCGTTGCGCTGCCTGCGGCGCCCGTTCGTCACCAGTGCCACGGCCGATTCCCATGACCGCGGTTCCCGCATCGGACATGACGGTCTTCACGTCCGCGAAGTCGACGTTGATCAGGCCGGGGGTGGTGATGAGGTCGGTGATGCCCTTGACGCCGTTCATCAACACGTCGTCGGCCAGGCGGAAGGTCTCAGTCATCGGTGCCTTCGGGTCGGCCACATCGAGCAGCCGGTCGTTGGGGATCACGATCAAGGTGTCCACCGCATCGCGCAGACCCTGAATGCCCTGTTCGGCATGAAGCGCCCGCCGCCGGCCCTCGAAACCGAAAGGACGGGTGACGACGCCAACGGTCAGCGCCCCCAGGCTGCGAGCCACTTCGGCGACTACCGGTGCCCCACCGGTGCCGGTACCGCCACCCTCGCCGGCGGTGATGAACACCATGTCGGCACCCTTCAAAACTTCCTCCAATTCGGAGCGATGGCCCTCGGCCGCGGCCCGCCCCACTTCCGGGTTGGCTCCCGCTCCCAGACCCCGAGTCACTTCGCGGCCGATGTCCAACTTGACGTCGGCATCGGACATCAAGAGCGCCTGGGCATCGGTGTTGAGGGCGATGAACTCCACTCCCCGGACGCCCGCCTCGATCATCCGGTTGACAGCGTTTACCCCGCCCCCTCCGACTCCGACGACTTTGATGACGGCCAGATAACCCGACGGTTGGGCGGCGGTGCGTGCATTCATGGTGTCTAACCCCTAGCTGAGATCGCGAAAAGAAAGTGAACCTGATGAAAGGTGAGGTAGAGGTTTAGTCTGGCGTTTTGGGAATGTAAACCCACTACCTCTAAGGCTCAACCTGAGGCTGAGCGTTGTCGAGGTAGACGGCGGGTCGGGTGGGGGCGACGAGGCTGACGGCGGCACCGTCGGCGATGCCTCGACCGAGGAGAGCGTCAAGCGCCCTCGCCTTGGCCTCCATGTCGACCGGCCTTCCCAAGCGGATTAAATGACCGCCGATCTCCGCCCACAACTCCCCCTGCCGTTGCTCGACCAGCGCCCCCGGAAATCGGAGCGGGCCCAACTCGGCCAAAAAGGCGAGTCCGGCCAGCTTGGCTACTTCCGCCTGGGCGCGCAGGGTGGGAAGCTCGGTTCCCGCTTCCCTGGCGGTCTCCAGGACCACGGCGTCCGCCCCCACCAGGCTCCAATTCTCCCCTTCCTCGAGCCAAGCCACCGGGAGCCGGGGAGTGATCTCGATCAGCACCTCTTGGGGCCACTGCAAGGTCACTTCCGCTGCTGAGATCCAAGGGTTGGCCCCCAGGGCCGCCTCTACCTCCGCCGGCCGCACCGAGATCAGCGGTTCTCCGGGAGCGATGCCCGATGAGCTGCGGACCTCCTCTGTGAGATGGGGCGGCGCCCCCGCGACCACGATCCGGTGAACCGCGAGGAGCGGCGAACGAAACAGCCAAGTCGCCAGCCCGGCGATCGAAGCCAGGATCAGGATCACCAGGAGCTTGGATAGCCCCGATCGCGCCTGGCCTTCGGCCACTTCCCTTCGCCTCTTCTCCAGTCGCCGATCCACCGCTCAGTCGTCCCTCTCTGCGAATCGGCCGGCGAAGCAGATCTCTGGTTCGAGATCGATACCGGTTCGAGCTTTCACCGCCTCGCGTACTTTCTCCACAAGAAGGTAAACCTCGGACGCCTTGGTGCCCGGCATTGCCACAAAGAAGTTGGCGTGCTTCTCGGAAACCGAAGCTCCCCCGACGGCAGTCCCTTTCAGTCCCAGGCTGTCGATGATGCGACCGGCCGAGTCGTTTGGCGGGTTCTTGAAAACCGAACCGGCGTTGAGAGTTCCCCCCGGTTGATGAAGTCGGCGCCAACGGGTGATCTCGCGAATCAGGGCTGCGCCTGCTTCCGGATCTCCGGCTTCGGTTCGAAAGCGGGCCTCGAGGACGATTTGGGTGGGGGCCACGCTCGTCTGCCGGTAGGCCATCGCCAAGTCGCCGGCCCGCACGCTCGTGGCTTCTCCGCGGCCCAGATCGAAGAGATCGACCGACTCGAGCACATCGACCATTTCCCTTCCGAAGCAGCCGGCGTTCTGACGGACTCCTCCACCGACGGTGCCCGGAATCCCGATCATGAACTCCACTCCCCGGCGACCGGCGGCAGTGGCGGTGCGGGCGACTTGGGGCAGGCCCGCCGCTCCGCCGGCGACTACCACCTTCCCGGGTTCGATTCCGGCAAAACGCCGTCCCAGTCGGATCACGACCCCGGGAAAGCCTTCATCGGCGATGACCAGGTTGCTACCCCTACCAAGGACCAGCACCGGCAGGGGTGACTCAGCCAGAGCCTCGGCGATGGCGGCCAGGGTCGAGACTTCGTTGACCTCGACGAAGTAGGCTGCCGGGCCCCCCAGCTTGTACGTGGTCAAGCCTGCCAGTTCGACACCCGCTCGCGCTTTCCCGGCCGCAACCAACTTCCGCCAGGGCTCGCTCACGACGCTTTAACCAGGAGGCTTTGGAGCTCGTTGGGAAGGTGGGTGATGTCTCCGGCGCCCATTGTCAGAACCAGGTCGCCGTCGGTGAGAAGAGGGACCAGGGTGGAAGCGATTTCGGCCCGATGAGGCACATAGAGAACATTGGCTCCGGCGTCGCGGGCCGCCTGGGCCACGAGCTCGCCGCTAACTCCGGCCACCGGGAGCTCGCGAGCTGCGTAGACATCGGTAACAACCACTCGATCACCCCCGGTCAGCGCTCGACCGAATTCGTTGTAAAGGGCCTCGGTTCGCGAGTAGAGGTGGGGCTGGAACACCGCCCATAACCGCCGTGGCTTTTGCAGCCGGGTGGCGGCGATGGTGGCGACGACCTCGGTGGGGTGATGGGCGTAGTCGTCGATGAACTTCACCCCTTTAACTATTCCTCGATACTCGAACCGCCTCTTCACCCCCCCGAACCGGGCCAAGCCCGGCGCCGCCATGTGGGGGTCGTAGCCGATCTCTGCCAGCAGGGCCAGCACTCCCGCCGCGTTCTGAGCGACGTGCCGCCCAGGGCGCCGGACCCGAACCGGCACGGAATCTGCGACCTGGGCCGACTTCAACTCGAACTCGGTGGCATCTCCCGAGAGCTGCAAGGAGGTGATCGACCAATCGGCTTGATCATCGAACCCATAGGTTCGGGCCCCTATCTGACGGCTGAGACGCATGGCTCCCTCGTCATCGGCACAGCAGAGGACGGGCCCAGAGACGGAGGAAGCCACCCTCGAGAAGGCTGCCTCCATCTCCGCCGCGGTTCCAAAGAAGTCGAGATGCTCGGCCTCGACGCTGGTGACGATCAGACCCGACAGGCTCACCGATTCAAAGGTGCCAAAAGCCTCATCGACCTCTAGAACGAAGAGGGGGCTCTGTCCGTAATGGGCGTTGGTGGCCAGGTCGATCAGGTCACCTCCGACTACGAAGCTGGGATCGAGGCCGAGCTCGCGGACACCAAGGACGAGGAGAGCCGTGGTCGTGGTTTTTCCATGAGTGCCGGTGGCACCGACCGTCGGCACCGCCCGGGTCAAAGCTGAGAGCAGTTCGGGCCGCCGCCAGACCGGAATCCCCAGTTGACGCGCTCGAGCCAACTCGGGATCGGAATCCGGAACCGCTGAAGAGGCGACCAGCAGTTCGGCACCATCGACCCGATGGGGCTGATGACCAGACCAGGTTTCGATGCCAAGGGCGGCGAGTCCCCCGAGCTCGACTCCGGCCCTGAGATCGGAGCCGGTGATGATCCAGGTCGATTCGGGCTGCTTGCGCGCCTGATGGAGAAGCTTGGCCAGGGCGCTCATCCCCGCTCCCGCGGCTCCGACCAGATGGATTCGCCTCCGACCCACGAGCTCGGACCCGATGATCATGACGCAACGTGGGCCGCGCGCATGGCGGAGGCGATGTCGAGAGCGGCGTTGGGTCGGGCCAACGTCTTGGTGGCTTCCGTCATCCGGGAGAGCGATGACGGAGAAAGCAGCTCGGTCACCGCCTTGGGGCTCTCTTCGATGCGCTCTTCCGAAAGGATCACTGCCGCCCCGGTCGCGGCCAGGAAAGCGGCGTTGGCCTCCTGGTGGCCACCGGACCCGAACCCACCCGGGATCAGGACCGCCGGTGTAGCAGTGGCGGTCAGCTCCGCCACTGCTCCTCCGGCTCGAGCCACCACCGCGTCGACCGCGGCGTAGAAGAGCTCGATGCGGGGCTCGAACCCCCGCACGATCCAATTGGCCGGACTCGCCTCCGCCCGCTGCTGTTGCTCCACCAAATTGGCGGCCCCACAAAGATTGAGGATGGAGTACTCGGGAGAGGAGGCGGCCAGTATCGCCGCTACTCGGTTGAGGGCCCCAGCTCCGAGACTCCCGCCGATGACTCCGACCACGACCCCGTCTTCACCGACCTGGAAGTGCCGGCGGGCTTCTTCTCGCAAGCGAGAACGGTCGAAGAGCCGGAGTGGAGTTCGGATGGGGTTACCGATCCACTCTGCTCCCGGCAGCCCCTCGGTCACCGGAAAGGAGCCAAAAACCCTCTCTGCCCAGCGGGAAGCGAATCGGTTGGCGAGACCGGCGGACGCGTTCTGCTCGGCGATAAAGAGCGGTACTCCCCGGCGGCGGGCGGCAATTGCCACAGGAACGGTGACATAGCCGCCCATGCCCAGCGCGATGTTCACCCCTCGCTCGGCCATCGCCCTCCCGATGCGCACCGACGCCCGCCAGATCCTCTGGGGCAACCTCAGATTTTCCGCGGTCAGCTCTCGCTTCAAACCGGCCAACTCGGCCCGCAAGAAAGGGAATCCCGCCTCCGGATAGACCTCTTTCTCCAAACGGTCACCGCCCACGAAGAGCACCTGATCGCGATCGATGTCGAGCTCGACCAGCGCCTCGCCCACGGCCAATCCGGGAAAGACGTGCCCACCAGTGCCGGCGGCGGCGATGAGATAGGACATCCGGCTTGGCTCTAGCGACTCGGGCTGGCACGGCCTTGCCGGGCGATGTTTATCAGGATCCCGACCGCGGCCAGCGAGGTGATGAGAGCGGTGGCGCCGTAGCTGACGAACGGAAGAACGATGCCCGTGATCGGGAGCACGCCGAGGACTCCACCGATGTTGGCCAGAGCCTGAAAGGAAAGCCATCCGCAGATGCCTGCCGCCAGCATCCGTCCGAACCGGTCGGGGGCCCGGGCGGCGATCGACCACCCGCAAAGAGCGATGAAGAGACACAAGGCAATGACACCGAGGGCGCCCACCAGCCCGGTCTCCTCCCCGATGATGGCGAATATGAAGTCGGTATGAGCGTTGGGGAGGATCGACCACCGCGAGCGGCTCGCCCCGAGGCCGACCCCGAACAGTCCCCCGGTGCCGAGGGCGTAGAACCCTTGGATGACCTGGTATCCGGTCCCGTTGGGGTCGGACCAGGGGTCGAGGAACGAGGTGATCCGGTCAGCCCGGTAGCTCTCGCTCACGGCCAGGATCAAGGCCGCCGCTAACGAAGACACCCCCAGAACGGCGACGTATCGAAGCGGCGCCCGCGAGACCAGGATCACCGACAAGGCCGCCGCCGCCACCACCAACGTGGTTCCCAAGTCGGGTTGCAACATGATCAAAAGGGCCGTCGAGCCAACGATCAATCCGATCGGGGCAAAGAAATGCCCGCGGTCGAGGAGCAGGCTCCCCTTCTTTTCGAAGATGGTGGCGAGGGCGATTATCACTGCCAGCTTTGAGATCTCGGACGGCTGAAAAGTGACAATGCCCAAGTCGAGCCAGCGTCGAGAGCCGTTGCGAGAAACGCCGGTCATAACAACCGCCATCAGCCCGGCCAGGCTGATGAAGAAAGTCGGATAGGCGATGCGACGGTAGGCCTGATATGGAATCCGGACCACGATCAGCAGCGCCACCAGCCCGATCCCCAGCCCGACCAGCTGGCGTTTGAGGTAGAAGAATCGATCGGAGGCGTCGGCGATGCCGCGAATCGACGACGCCGACATGAGTTCGCCGAGCCCGATCACAAGTAGCACCAGCACCACCGAGGCGAGAACGACAATCAGGCGGCCGTTGACCGTGGCCGTCTCGTCACGTTTGCGGGCTGCGTTTCGAACCCGGGCGATGGAAGTCACCTTGGCGGTCATCGACTCACTCCCTCTCGAGGACGTTGTGGACGGCGGCGATGAAGGCCGCTCCGCGATCGCCGTAGTTCTCGAACATGTCGAAACTGGCACAGCCCGGAGCCAGCAAGACGGTGTCGCCCGGGCGGGCGGCGGCGAACGCCGTCTCCACGGCTTCGACCATGGTGGAGGCCATCGTGGCCCGGCCTTTGGGAGCGGCTCGAACAAGCGTGGGCGCCGCTTCGCCGATGGCAACCACCATCCGTACGTTTTCGGCCTTGGCCAGGGGAGACACGTCGAGGCCTTTCGCCAGCCCTCCGGCAATGAGCACGACGCTCGGGAAGGAGCGGATGCTGGCCAGAGCGGCATGTGGATTGGTGGCCTTGGAGTCGTTGACGAAAGCGATGCGGTCGACCTCCCCGACCAACTGACGGCGGTTGGCGCCGGGACGAAAGCGCTGGCAAATCTCGATCACCGCCTGCGGACTCGCCCCCCGGTCGAGGGCCGCCGCCCCGGCGGCGGCGAGGTCGACGAGGATGATGGGGTCGGTGGAAGGGAGACTTGAAAGCTCGACTTCGGTACCGGGCAGGTACAGCCACTCGCCTTCGGGACCGCTTCCTCCCTCCGGCCGCCGCCACCCTGAGACCGGGTGCTTGCGGCTCGGGGCCCCGGCCACGATCTCCCGCGCCCCGGCATCATCGGTGTCGAAGACCAACAGGTCCTCTTGGTCCTGATTGGCAAAGACCTTGGCTTTGGAAGCGGCATAGGCGGCGTAGCTGGGGTGCCAGTCGAGATGGTCGGGGGCGAGATTGGTGAGGACCGCCGTCTGAGGATGGAACTTCTCGGTCAACTCGAGTTGAAAGCTCGAGACCTCCGCTACCAGCAGGTCGTAAGGCTCATCGACCACCGAGGAGAGGGCGGTGCCGATGTTGCCCACCGCCGCCACCGCCAGACCGGAGGAGGCAAGCATGGCGGTGGCGGCTTCGGTGACGGTGGTCTTGCCGTTGGTGCCGGTGACCGCCAACACCGGAATGTCGAGCTGACGCCAGGCGAATTCGATCTCGCTCCACACCGGAACCCCTGCCTCGCGGGCATCGGTGATCGGCGCTGCCCGCAGCGGCACCCCCGGACTGGCCACCACCAGCTCGATGCCCGCCAAAAGGTCCGGATCCCAACGACCATTGACCAAGCCGATGCCCTCGCCGAGGAGACTGCTCCCCGCATCGGGCCGCTGGTCGTAAACGGTGACGGCATGCCCCTTGCGCTTGGCGAGGCGAGCCGCGGCTGCCCCGGAGACGGCGGCGCCGAGCACGAGCATTCTCAACCGAGCACCCCATCTGTCATCACGAGGAAGTCGGCGTAGAAGAGGCCGAGGCCGAGAGCGACTCCCATGGCGGTGAGGATCCAGAACCTGATCACGGTGGTGGTCTCGGGCCAACCGCCGAGGTCGAAGTGGAAATGGATCGGCGTCATCCGGAATACCCGCTTGCCGAGGGAGCGGAAGCTCGCCACCTGGATGATGACCGAGAGGGTTTCGGCCACGTAGATCGCACCTAGGACCACCAGCAGGAGATGGGTGTTGGAAAGCAGCGCCAGGGCCGCCAGCAAGCCCCCGATCGCCTGCGAGCCGACGTCACCCATGAAGATCTGCGCCGGAGGGGCGTTCCACCAGAGAAACCCGAGCAGGGCTCCGAACATGGCGGCGGCAACGATGGCCAGTTCGAGAGGGTCGAGCGCCTGATACTCGGTGGGGTTGCGGAATTGCCAGAAGGCGATGATGGTGTACGCCCCGGTCACCAACGCCGCGCTACCCCCCGCCAGACCGTCCATTCCGTCGGCCAGGTTCACCCCGTTGGCGGCTCCCGTCAGCATGAACAATGCCCACAGCACGAAGAAGACGCCGAGGTTCAAGCCCAGCGGACGGACGAAGGAGATCTCGGTGCTGATTCCCTCGCTGGGCCCGCTTTGCATGGCAGCGAGGGCAAAGATGATGGCAATCACAAGCTGGAGCCCGAACTTGTGTCGTTTGTTGAGCCCCTCACTGTGCTTGCGGACGAACTTGATGAAATCGTCGAGGAACCCAACCGCTCCCATCCCCAACATCGCCAGGACCGCCAGGAGGCCGCCGGCCGCGAACGAGTTCACCTGAAAGGTAAATCCGTCGGCAAAGGTCCAGAGCCTGAGATGAGAGGCGAGGTAGCCGATGAGGGCGGCGCCGACAAAGACCAGCCCGCCCATCGTCGGGGTGCCGTGCTTATGGGCGTGACCTGTGATCTCCTCCTGGATGAATTGGCCGACTGATCGCTCGCGCAGCAGGCGGATGGCGATTGGAGTCCCGAATATGGAAACTGCGAGGCTGACCGCGGCGGCGATCAAAAGACTGATCACTCTCCGACCGCCCTTCCTCCGGACCGGGCCGTCAACCAGGCGTGGGCGATCTTCTGATCGGAGAAAGGATGGAAGACCCCGTTGATCTCCTGGGTGGACTCGTGGCCTTTCCCCAATATCAGGACGATGTCGCCTGGCCGGGCTGAGTCGAGGGCGGTGGCAATGGCCTGGCGCCGATCGATGATCGACATCGCCGCCGGGTGGTCGACGCCCGCCAACACCTCGGCTGCGATCGTCGGGGGATCTTCGCTGCGGGGGTTGTCGGTGGTGACGATCACGAGATCGGCGGCAGAGGCCGCTTCGCCCATGCGAGGGCGCTTGCCCTGATCGCGATCGCCCCCCGCCCCGAAGACAACGATCACCCGCCCGTTCGACAGAGTGCGGGCGGTCTCGATGACGGTTTCGATCCCTTCCGGGGTGTGGGCATAGTCGACTACCACCGTCACCGGCTCGTCGGCGATCACTTCGAACCGGCCGGGGACCGAACTGAGAGCCCCCAATCCGCCAGCGATTTGGTCGGGGTCGAAACCCAGTAGATGAGCGCAGCCGGCCGCAATGAGGGCGTTCGCCAGGTTGAACCGTCCCGGTAGGCGCAGCCGGGTGGGAACGGTGCCATCCGGTAGCACCAGCTCGAAGGAGGTGCCGCGTCGGTCGGCCACAATCCCGCGGGCCGAGACCTCGTGCTGCCAGCCCACCCGGAGGGCGTCAGGGTGCAGGTCGGCCAGACGTAGCCCATACGGGTCCTCCACCCAGATCACCTTGCGCTCCGCCATTTCCATCAGGGAGGCTTTGGCGGCGAAGTACTCCTCCATCCCGCCGTGGAAGTCGAGATGGTCCCGGGAGAGATTCGTGAAAGCGCCGACGGCAAATGAGGTCTCCTCGACCCTGCCCAGCGCCAGAGCATGGCTCGAGACCTCGCAAGCGATGATCTCGGCCCCCCCATCGACCATCCGCCGGAATAGGCGCTGAAGATCGGTCGCCTCCGGCGTGGTGTGCGGGTTTTCGAGGTAGATATCGCCCAAGCGGGTGACAACCGTCCCCACCAGCCCGCAAGGCCGACCGGCATAGCGGGCGATCGATTCGAGGAGAAAGGTCACAGTGGTCTTGCCGTTGGTCCCGGTGACGCCGACCACCGAAGTCATCCGGGAGGGGAAACGGTGGATGGAAGCGGCCAGTTTCGCCATCACTGCCCGTGTGCTTCGGACTTCGATGGTTGGCAACGTGGACACCACTCCCCGCGAGACGCACAACCCGGCAGCGCCGTTTCCCGCCGCCGCCACCACGAACTCGTGCCCGTCGAAGCTCGCCCCGGGAACGGCGATGAAGAGCCATCCTGGTCCGATTTGGCGACTGTCGGCCGAGGCGTCCACGACCGCGGTGTCGGCGTCCCCGCGGAGACGCCCGGCGACCATCGTGGCCAGAGTGCCCATCGTGGGCGAGGCGCTAGCCGGAGGCGGCATCGGGTGTGACTCCCAACCGGTGCAAGGCCTGCTCCATCACAGCCGAGAAAGCCGGAGCAGCTGCCAAGCCTCCGGTCCGGTACTCCCAGGCGGGGCTGTCGACCACCACTGCCACTACCACCTTGGGGTCGTCGATGGGAGCGAGCCCGACAAAGCTCGCCATGGTGATGTCCGTGTACCGGCCGTCCTCGCCGAGTTTGTTAGCGGTTCCGGTTTTCCCCCCGACCAGGTAACCGGGCACCTGAGCCGAGATTCCGGTGCCGGCTTCGACCACCTCCGAAAGGAGGCTCCTCATCACCGCCGCGGTCTCGACGCTCACTGCTCGATGACTGGCCACCGGGGTGGTGGCGGTGCGCCCATCCAGACCGTGGGTCGTGCTGAGAAGATGGGGCTGCAGCCATACACCGTCGTTTCCTACTGCCCCATAGGCGGCCGCCATCTGCACAGCGGTGACGGCCACCCCATAGCCAATGGCGGATGAGGCCGGGCAGGTCTGACAACTCTCGTCGAGATTGATGAGACCCCTAGCTTCCCCCGGATAATCGAGACCGGTGAGTTCACCCAGCCCGAAGGCTTTCAAGTAAAAGAACAGCTGGTCGCGACTCATCATTTGGGCGATTTTGATGGTGCCCACATTCGACGATTGCCGGAAAACGTCGGCCACCGCCATGTCGTGGGTCTCGTGACGTTCAAAGTCCGAATAACAGCCAAAGACCTCGTCGGTGTCGCTCTTACAGGCCCCTGGTCGAAGCTCGATCTGATCGGCCACTGCTCCGATAACGGTGCTCGGCCCCACCACCCCGTCCTCGATGGCCCCGGCGACGCTGATGAGCTTCATCGTCGATCCGGGCTCGTACATCCCCCGAACGGCGAAGTTCGAAAAGCCTGAGCCGTCGGCTGACACGCGGCTGGCGGGATCAAAGGCCGGGGCTCCGGCGATGGCGAGAACCGCGCCCGTCTCGACCTCCATGGCCACGATCCAACAACCAGTCCCGCCTGTCACCCGAAGCGTCTCTTGGCAAGCTGCCTCGGCCGAGTACTGGACGGGCAAATCCACTGTCGACACCAGGTCCTCGCCAGGCACCGCCGGAGTGGCGTGTGACGGTGCCCAGGGAATCGGGACTCCTCCTGGGGCGGATTCGAAGCTGAAGACACCGGGGGTCCCGCGCAGGTCGGACTCGAACTCGTACTCGATCCCTTCACTCCCGACTCCGTCGATGTTTACGAAACCGAGCACATGCGAGGCCACCGAGCCGGTTGGATATACCCGCTTCGGCTCCTCGTGAGCATGCACTCCGGCCAGGTTGAGGGAGAGCACCTCTTCGGCCCGGTTCAACTCGACCTGTCTTTTCACGTAAACGAACTGCTCGCCGGACTCGATCGACTCGAGCAAGCCCTCAGCGGGCACCCCCAGCAATCCCCCGACTTGCTGGGCGACGTAGACAGGTTGGGTGATCTCGGGGGGGCGCAGATAGATGCTTCGGGAGTCCACCGTCATCGCCATCGGGTCGCCGTTGCGATCGAAGATGTTGCCTCGCTGCGGAAGCAACACTTTTTCTGTTTGCCGTTGCCCCACACCGGCCTCGGCGAGTTGGGAGGCATTGAGGACCTGGACCTGATACAGGCGGATTCCCATCCCGAGCCAGGCCACCGCCAGGCACAGCCCCAGCAGCCCCAAGCGGATTCGGCCCTCGCTCCAGCGCGCCTTCGCCACCCGGGCGGACACGGCTATCTCTCCGGCCGGAGTCGGTCACCTCCGAGAAGAACTCGGTGGGAGAAAGCTCCAGCGCAGAAGCCGCTCATGGTTGGTTCTCGTGGTCGGTTACGGCCAGCTGTCCGGCAGCGAACCGATTGAGGTCCGACCAGCGCGGGTCGGAGAGCGTCTGCTGGTGTACGCCATCGACGATCAGGCGCTGGCTGGTCTGGGGATAGACCATGCCGAGGTCCCGGGCCAGTGGGGCGATCCGGGCCGGCGACTCCAGCCGGGCGATCTCGAGGCGAAGACGCTGGTTGAGCGATCGCGCCTCGGCCAGGTTCCTTTCGAGCGAGGCCAAATCGATGGTCGAGCGATCAAGGGAGGTGCGAACGAAGACCATTCCCAGGAACGCCAGCACGGCCACCAGCGAGAAGAAGATCCATCCGGAGAGCCGGGGCTTTCCACCCCGTCCCGCCACCACCTGCAGACCGGGCCTGGCCCTTGTTCGCAGTGCCGGTGCGGTCATGCCGCCACCCTCTCGACTGCCCGCAGGCGGGCGGAACGAGCCCGGGGGTTGGCGGCGATCTCCTCTTCCGAAGGCTTACGAACGCCGCGGGTGAGCGAGCGGTACGCAGGTGATGCCCCGCAGACGCAAACCGGAATTTCGGGCGGACACACGCACCCCTTGGTGGCTTCAGCGAAAAGACCCTTGACCAGGCGGTCTTCCAAGGAGTGATAAGCGATCGTGATGCAGCGGCCCTCAGGGGCCAGCAGGTCAAGCGCCGTCCGCACGCCCGCGTCAATGGCTTCAAGTTCCCCGTTGACCGCCATTCGCAGGGCTTGAAAGGTCCGCCTGGCCGGATGGAGGCGTCTCCGACCACCCGGCACCGCCCTCTCGATGACAGCGGCGAGATCGGTCGTGGTGGATAGCGGCCGGGCATTGACTATCGCCCGGGCGATTCTCCGGGCGGCAGGTTCTTCGCCCAGTCGATGGATCACGGCGGCCAGTTCTGCCTCTTCGAGTTCATTGACGAGATCGGCCGCTGTGACCGATCCGGTCGGATCCATGCGCATGTCGAGCGGCCCCTCGAGTCGGTACGAGAAGCCGCGCTCTGCCTCGTCGAAGTGATGCGATGAGACTCCGAAGTCAAAGAGCACTCCCACGGGTGCCTCGATTCCGGCTTGAGTCAGGATGTCGGCGAGGTGGGCGAAGTTCCCCTCTTGGACCGTGAACCGGTCGGTTCCAAACTGCGCGTCGTCCACGGTCCTCCTCAGAACCTCTGCCCGGGCGATGGCCGTCGGGTCCCGGTCGATCCCGAGAAGCCGGTGGCCACCTCCAAGCACCTTCAACAATTCCCTCGCATGACCACCTCCGCCGAAAGTGGCGTCGACCACCACTCCCGGCGGAACCGGTCGCATGAGCTCGGAAACCGCCGCCGCCATCACCGGACGGTGGTACTCCCGCTCCGACTCCCGGTCCTGGGTCATGGCCAGCCCCCCGGGCGCTGGCACCAAAAGGAAGCGGGCGGAGTCAGGGGCCTTCCGATTGGTATCCGGGGGGCTGGCGATGATCCAGGGCTAGGAGCCTCTTGCCTCCTTCGCCAGCTCGGACTTGATGAGGACCGACGTCCCCAAGGCGTTGTCCCGTCGGTTGAGATCGAGGTTCCAGATCTCGGCGTGGAGACCGGCGCCGGCGACCACGACCTCGGAGGGAACCGAGATCCCAGCGTGTTGGCGGAGAGCCTCGGGGATGAGGATCCGGCCGGCCTTGTCGAAAGGCTGCTCCATCGCGCTTTGGAGGACGACCCGGGCCGCACTGCGCTCCCCGGTGCTCTTCGCCTCGGCCAGCATGGCCCGGGTGAAGGCCTCGAACTCATCTGGAAGATTCAATGTGATTTGCCCGTCGACCCCGGGAGCCAGCATGCAGGAGTCGTGTCCCTCGAAACCCTTGCGAATCTTGGCCGGCAACACGACGCGACCCTTCTCGTCGATCGTGTGAATATGACGGCCCGTGAACATGGCTGTGCTTCCCTCATTGCTGCACTCTCCTCCAGTGCCGGCACATCATGCCCCACTTCCCCCCACTTGTCAACACTTTCCCCCACCGGGGATCTCGAAGCAGCCCGATCGACCCACTCCGAAGTTCTCAGGACTCGGCCGGCTCCCCCATTAATCTCACGTCGGGATGGCGGCCTCCCTGATTCTCAATGCGACGTTCGAACCGCTCTCGGTGGTGCCAGCGCGGAGAGCGGTGGTGCTGGTTGCCCGCGGCCGGGCCTCGGTGGTGGCCGAGCGCGACGAGGTCTGGCATTCAGAGCGAATGGCGATCGCGGTGCCATCGGTGGCCAAGCTCAACACCTTCGTCCGGGTCCCTTTCGAGAGGACGGTCCCGGTCTCGAGGCGAGCGGTCTTCGGACGCGATGGGCAAACCTGTCAGTACTGCGGTGGCCCGGCCGAGAGTCTCGACCACGTAACCCCGCGTTCGCGGGGAGGGCTTCACACCTGGGACAACGTCGTCGCCTGTTGCCGACGCTGCAACCTTCGAAAGGGCGATCGTCTGCCTGGCGAGGTGGGCCTCAACTTGATGCGGCGCCCCACTCCCCCTCACCGTTACAGCTGGATCTATGCCACTGCCGGGTTCGTGCTCGATCCCAGCTGGCAGCCCTACCTACTGAGCGCCTGAACCTCCATTCTTGCGTAAATCTCGTCACGTAAACGTGACGAGATTTACGCAAGAAAGGATCTGGGTCAGGCGGAGGCGGCGGCCAAGGCCCGGTTGAGCGCCTGAGCCCAATCACCTTCCACCACCGCCGAGCCCACCGAGACCTTCTCGTCTGGCGCGCCGGTGAGGATGGTGAGAACAGAGAAGGCACCGATCTGATCGAGACCGATCCATATCACTTCCGGCGCGGGCTCGCCGCGGAGTTGGGCTCGGGCCGTAGCCACCGCCCGAGCGGCACTGAGCGGGCTCGGATCGACGATGGCGCTGACCGTCTCGCCTTGGCCTCTGACCTCCACCCGCAGTCGGTCACCCTCCTGACTGAGGACTGCCACCAGGTCGGAATGGTCTTCTGCATCCCCCCGACTGCCGGTCACCTGCTCCGGAGCCCGCAGCCCATACGTCACGAGCATGGCCCGAATCCGTTCCAGAACCATTGCCTCGTCGGCTCCTTCCGAAAGCGTTACCCGGATTCCCGACAATCCGGTATCGGCCAGCTCGAGCTGGATGGAAGCCACCCCCTCGAGATTCTCGAGTCGCTGGCGGAGGCCGGCAATTGTCACTGGCTCCCCATATCGACCAGCCGGCGAACCCGTTGCTGCCAAACAGCGAAGGAGTTGATGTCCGAGAAGGTGGGACGACGGCGGTTCCCATAAGCGGTGTAAATGCGCCAACGGGTGTACGCGCGCTCAGGCAGCGGAAGGAAGGGGCGTTGCGTCCACCACCTGCGCGGCCGCAACGTGTACGCAGTGGTGATGATGCTGGGGAAGAAGTGGGTCCGTGCAAATATGGCGTTGCCGGTGGCCCAGACCGCGCGTGCCACCGCCCTTTCCTCCTGGTCGAAGTCCGATCCCCCTGAGTTCCCGCCCTCAGGCGACGCCTGTCCGCGGCCCACCGGAGCCTCCTTTAGATTCACCCCTGAATAGGGTGCAGCCTACCCGGGCACCTATACGCCTCCAGGGACTATTGCGACATGCACGGAAGGGACCAGACATGAGCCAGGGCGTGGTCGGACCCACTCTTGCGCGGCCGCAACGGGGCGTCTCATCGATTCGAGATCTCGCGCGGCGATGACTGCGCTCAGCCAATCCGAAGTCGATCGCTTTGCCGATCGATTCGCCGCCGTGGCCGACAACATCGAGCGGGTCATCCAGGGCAAACGCCTTCCGATCGAACAGGTCCTCGTCTGTCTGATCGCCGAAGGGCACGTCCTGATCGAGGATGTCCCTGGGGTGGGGAAGACGCTGTTGGCAAAGTCGTTGGCGAGATCGATCGATTGCGAGTTCAACCGGATTCAATTCACCCCCGATCTGCTCCCTTCTGACGTCACCGGGGTCTCGATTTGGGACCGCCACGAGTCCTCCTTCGTCTTCAAGCCGGGAGCCATCTTCGCCAACATCGTGGTGGGAGACGAGATCAACCGCGCCAGTCCCAAGACGCAGGCGGCGCTGCTCGAAGCCATGGAGGAGCGCCAGGTCACCACCGACGGCGTGACCCGTCCCCTTCCCGAGCCCTTCATGGTGGTGGCCACCCAAAACCCAATTGAGCACGAGGGCACCTATCCCCTCCCCGAAGCGCAGCTCGACCGTTTCATGATGCGGGTGGCGGTGGGCTATCCCAGCCGGGACAAAGAACTGGAAATGATGGAGACCCACAGCCTTCGTTCCACCTTTGACGATCTCAAGCCGGTGGTCACCGACATCGACGTTGCCAAGATGATCGACGTCGCCCGCCAAGTCCAGGTGGTGGGGTCGGTACGGGGTTACATAATCGATCTGGTCGAAGGTACCCGCCGCCACCCCGAAGTACTCTTGGGTGCGAGCCCCCGATCCGCGCTCTATCTCCAACGGGCGACGCGCGCCTTGGCTGCCTCTCAGGGGAGGGATTACGTCACTCCCGATGACGTCAAGGAATTGGCGGGAACGGTTCTCGAGCATCGATTGACCTTCCGACCGGAAGCACAGATGCGCGGCGTCACCGCTCCGGAGCTGCTGGCAGCGGTTCTGGAAGGAATCAAGATTCCAATTCACCGGTCGAGTTAGCAATGACCCCGCGGGGAGCCTCGGTCTTCGGGTCCGGTCTCGCCCTGCTCCTTGCCTGGGTGGCCTTGGGTGAGATCGAGCTGCTCGCCGCCGGGGCTGCATTGCTCATTGGCGTGGTCGGTGCCCTGCTCGTCACCCGTGTTCTCCGCCCCCAGATCCGAGTCTCTCGTCAGCTCGAACCGAGCATGGTTCACGAGGGGGAAAGAGCGGCGGTGGCGTTGGGGATCGAAAACCAGCGACGCTTGCCCGCTCCGGCTTTGACGGTGGAGGACGGAGTCGGCGGCCTCGGCACCGCCCACTTCCAGATCGGATCCCTTCCGGGAGAGGCCATGGCCTCGGCCTCTTATCAAATCGTCTGCCGACCCCGCGGCATCTACACCGTGGGGCCTGCCGAGGTCGAGGTCCGCGACCCTTTCGGCCTGGCCAGTGTGAAGAGTTCTCACGGAGTTGACGACCGGCTGATCGTCTACCCGTCTGTCGAGGCTCTGTCCGGCTATCCCAACGTCCGCGGTCGTGACCCCGCCACCAGCGCCAGCCGGCCCGAGCACAGCGGTCGGGGAGGCGAGGACTTCTACACACTGCGCAGCTACCAAGAGGGCGACGACCTGCGGAGGGTGCACTGGCCCTCGACCGCCCGCCTCGATGAGCTGATGATCCGCCAAATGGAGACTCCGTGGCAGTCGCGAGCTTTGGTCTTCTTCGACGTTCGCAGACGGAGCTATGCCACTCCCGATGACTTCGAACGGGCGGTGCGGGGTGTCGCTTCGGTCTCGGTTCACCTGGCCTCCACTTTTGCGGCCGATCTGTGGATGGGAGGGGGGCTGATCGATCTCGCCCAGGCACAGACCGCCTTCGAAGAGCTCGCCATGATCCAGCCGCATCCGGCCATCGACTTACGGGCGGTGGCATCCCGCCTGCGCCGGAGCGGCAAGGGCGGCGCCTTGATCCTCGTCACCGGGACCCCGGATGAAGATTTGCTGGCGGTGCTACGACTGCTCGAGGGCCAGTTCCGGGCCGGGGTGCTGTTGGCCGCCACCGATGCCCCGGGCCCGCTGCTCGCGAGCTTCCAGCGCATGGCGGTCAAGACCCTGGTGGCGGGGTCGGGGGCCAAATGGGCGCCTTTGTGGACCCAGGCCTTTGGCCAGATCGGAGTGAGGACGTGGGCACCCGCCTCGGCCTCATAGCGACTCTCGGCGCCTTTCTCCTCGCCCTGCACCGGGTGGGTAGGTTGGTTGAGCCCGGCCCCACCGATCCCAACCTCGTCTCGGTACTGATCGTCTCCGCTCTGATCGGAGCCGCGGTCACCGCCGCCTCCCGGCTCGCCCGGCTGGGTCCGGTCCTCACATTTCTTCTCGGGCTGGGGGGCGCCTCGCTGGTCTTCTCCCGTCTCAGCGCCGCCAATACCCTCGCCGGCGGGCTCCTTCCCACGGCCGCAACCCCGGCTGCAGTTGGAGCCGAGATGGCCGTCGCCATCGAATTGATCAGGTACGGATCGGCTCCGGTCACCGCCTCCCCCGGCCTGGTGGCGGTGCTGGCAGTGGTCTTTTGGGCACTGGGTGCCTTCGCCATCTCCGGCCTCGTCGCACGCCGACCCCTCCAGGCGACGATCCCGATCCTTGCCTTCTATCTCCTGGCTGCAACCTTCGATCGGCGACTGCCCGACTGGTGGGCGCCCGGCGTGTTGATCGCCTGCGGCGCTCTCGCGTTTTGGGCGGCGGCCAGCGATCGCAGCGGCGGCCGGGCGCGTTTGCGCCCTTCGGGCCATCCGTTGCCCTCGCACACCTACGGCATGCCGATCCTCATGGTTGCCGTGGTGGCGTTGGCCGGCACCCTATCTACGTTCCGTTTTGCCGCCTCGGTCCCGGAGTCGGGCCTGGTGGCATGGCGCAATCCCACCGGCTTCGGGGGCGGTCTTTTCGGCGGAATCACCTACAACCAGTTCGCCTCCCTCCAACAGGACCTGATTGCCGACAATCCCGAGGTGGTCTTCATTGCCCGGGTCTCGGCCTCGGCGCCGCCGAATTCCCAGCTCTACTGGAAATTGATCACGCTCGACACCTTCGACGGCACCGAATTCCGCCCCGCCAACCTCGGTATCTCCCGAGCTAACGATCAATCGGACTGGGAAGCCGATGATTTCGCCTTTCGCGGCGAGACCGTTCTGGTTGAGAGCATCGTCCGCATCGCCGCCCTCCGCCAGCCGTACATACCGATCCTTTACTCACCGCGGAGCCTGCAAACCGACGACCCCCTGCTGTTTGCCAGCCAACGGAGTCGCGAGGACGGATCGATCAAGTTCGACGCCCTGACCAAGGAGGGACTCGAGTATCGAGTGATATCGGAGATCCCGGTTCCGAACCTGGCGGTCCTGGCCACCGAAGACGACTCTCTCTCCCCGATGTTCCAGAACGCCCAGGATCAAGGCCTCTTCAATCTTTCTCCGATCGAGGAGGCCACCGACCCTCCCTCCTCGCGTGTGACCAGTCTCTATACAGATCTGCCCGAAGACTTCTCCGACGTTCTCCGCGCTCTCGCCCGCCAGATCACCGCCCAGGCCAGCACCCCGTTCGAGCAGGGCCTAGTTCTCGAAGAGTTCTTCCGCAACACCGGCGGATTTGTCCACGATGCCACCGTCTCGACCGGTCACACCACCCTCAATCTGGAGGAATGGATTCTCGACCCGGAGAGCGCCAACTATCGCCGCGGTTACTGCCAGCAGTTTGCTGCCGCCATGGCGGTGATGGCCCGCTCCCTGGGAATTCCCGCCCGGCTCGTCTTTGGCTTCTCGCCGGGCGAGATCGAAACCCAGGCCGATGGCAGCGAAGTCATCGTGGTTCGGGCCCGCAATGGCCACGTTTGGGTGGAGCTCTTCATGGAGAGCCAGGGTTGGGTGCGCTTCGATCCCACCCCACGCTCTGACGGCACCAATCCCCCCACCGCGGCGGCGGTCGGGTTCAGCCCTTCCGAATATCTGCCGGCCCCGGCCGATCCCGCACAGGGTCCCCTCAACCTGCCTGGCTCACTCGCCGGAATCGACCGTCGCTTTCTCGACGAGCAGCTCGACCCCACCGACGGGCAAACGTTGGGTGCACGGGCGAGGCGTTTTGACTGGACATGGTGGCTGGTGCCGGCGGGAGCAGTGAGTTTGATTCCGATCGCCAGGCTCTTGCGCCGGAGCAGCCGGTTGCGGCGCCTCGGACGAGGAGACATCGGGGCCGGATGGGCGGAGCTCATCGATCGCCTCGCGGACCTGGGTCATCGTCCCGCTCCCTCTCAGACACCGGCAGAAATCGCCTCCTCCTTCGGTGGCGAAACCGGGCTGCGCCCGTTGGCCGATCGCCTCACCGCCCATCTATTCGGGAACCGCACCGTCACCGACGGACGGTCGGCCCTGGAGATCGCCGAACGTTCGATTCAGAGGCGTTATCCGGCCTGGCGGCGGGGACTCGTCTGGCTGCAACCGGCCAGCCTGTTCCGAGGCATCAACAGGCGGCCCCGGATCCGGCTCAGCCGTCGGCTGCGACCCGTCGCTCCTCGTTGACGTCGTCCTCCACCCGGCGCAGCATCTGCAAGAACTGGTCTCGGTCGAGTTCGAAACGGGTGACGTCTTCGGTCACCTCCCGCGTGATCTGATCCAATCCGGCAAAGAAGGCCAGTTGACCCTGGCGCAAGGCATCTAGCACCAGACCGTCCTGGGCGCTGATCTCGTAAAGCGATTTGCCCTCCGAGATCAACTTCATCTGGCTCATGTGCATCTCCATGTCGCCATGACGGCGCAGGTAGTCCCATGCCCGCCGCACCCGCTGGAGCGACATCCCGTTGACGATCAGGGAGTGGACTACGCGCAGAGCGACGAGGTCACGAAATGAATAGAGACGCCGGACGCCCGGCCTGCCCCCTGTCTGTTGGACGCTCGGCTTCACGAGCGACATCCGGTCCCAATAACGCAACTGATGTGGTGTGCAGTTGGTCAGCCTGCACGTCTGCTCCGCCGTAAAAGCCTGCTGCAACGATCCTCTCCTCCCAACTGGCCAGCGGCCACAAACGAACCGACGCGTTCGCGTTTCGAGTCAATCGGAAGCGGCATCGCCATCGGTATCCCTCCAAAATTCTTGTCCGCCGACTACCCCTCGTTGGATGATGTGTGATCGGCGGGTGCGCCACTGTAGCGGCGTCGATCAGTCGCGTCTGAAGCGGCGGCGACCTTTATTGCGAATTGTGTTGTCGGTGTCTTCGGACTCCGTTTCGCGACCCGTTTGACGCGATAGAAATTTCTGCACGAGGTAGTTGGCGCTCCACACGACGAGCACGAAACCGAGTACCGCGACGATCGTGTTGCGACTGAACGCGGCGGCGACGAGGACCAGTCCCAGGACCACACCGATCGTCGCCCAGCGGCTGCCGTTGTTGCCGATGCGATCGATGCGGCGAACAGCGCGCACCAGATTTGGATCTTCCGCGTGGAAGTGACGCTCGATCTCCGCCAGGATTTTTTGCTCCCGGTCACTCAGCGGCATGACCTCTGACTCCTGTTTCTTTCATCCGAGGCGACTGGGTTCAGTATACGAACTGCGAATTCAATTCGACCCGCGTTGATAGCTCGCTTTTCACGGTCAACCTCCTTTACGAATCACTACTCGCGCCGGACCTAGTGAGTCTTCACCAAACCGCTCCCGGACGTTGGCGATCGCCCCGCTCACGACATCCCAGCGCGGATCGGAATCGGTGCTCATTTGCCCGGAATCTCCCGCTTCCGAGAGAGCTCGCACTGCGATTGCGAGCAGCCGAACCGGACGGCTCCAGTCGAATTGGCGCCGAAGCTCGCGGGCGGCGGCGAAGAGGCCGTGCGAGCTGGCCACCATCGTGGGTCTGGTGGTCTGGCTAACAACGGTTTCGAAGTTCGAATAACGAACCGTGACCGCCACGGTATGGCCACCGAGACCTGTCCGGCGGAGGCGGGCGCCGAGCCGGTCACAAAGTCGCAAAAGCTCGGTGTCGACCTGGGCCGGGGTCCGGAGGTCGAACTCGTAGGTCTCTGAAACCGAGACTGACTTCGTCTGGCGGTCGGCGACAACGGCCCGCTCGTCCTGGCCGCGAGCGAGGGCGGCCAGCTGCCTTCCCGCCGCCCGCCCCAGCCGCCGTTCCAGCAAATCGGGGGCGATTTCGGCCAGTTCTCCCACCGTTGCCACCCCCAACGCCTCCAAAGCGGCGTGTGTGGCCTCGCCCACACCCGAGATCGCCCGCACTGGAAGCGGGCGGAGAAAGCTCAAAGTTTGGGAGGCGGGAACATGAAGGAGACCATCCGGCTTGGCAGCCTCGGAAGCCAGTTTGGCGACCAGCTTGTTGGCAGCGATTCCCACCGAAACCGGGAGATCGAGCTCATGGCGGATCTTTTCTCGGAGGGCGGCACCCACTTCATCGGGCGTCGAGTAATGCAAGCGCAGGCCCGATATGTCGAGAAATGCTTCGTCGAGAGAAAGTCCCTCGACGACCGGGGTGAAGCTCGAGAAAATTTCGAATACCTCGGCTGATACGTCGGCGTAGTGAGCGTGGTCGGGAGGGACGATCACCAGGTGGGGACAAGCCGATCGAGCCCGGGTCATCGGCATCGCAGAGTGGATCCCGAACACACGGGCCTCATAGCTTGCCGCAGCCACCACGCCCCGCCGCCCGGCACCACCAACGACCACGGGTTGACCACGCAGATCGGGCTGGCGCCTTCGTTCGACTTCGACGAAGAACGCGTCCATGTCGGCGTGGATGATTTTTTCTGCGAAGCTCACTTTCATGCGAACCCAGGGTTCACAGATAGGCGCTGCCTATCTCTGGGCCCACAGAATGTAGATGCCCGGCCGTCACTGGTGGGCGACTCTGTCCACGCTGGCATGTTCCTTGGCATGGGCCTTCGTCTTGGTGGATGAGCCACGTCCGTGGCACCGCGGTAGCTCGTTCGTTCTGGTCGCCTCCCTACTGATCGCTTCCGCACTGGCAGTGGTCGCGATCTTGATTGAGAGCAGTCGGTTCGGCTATCGGCTGGGGGTCGCCACCGTCGTCATCGAGGCGACGATTGCCCTCCTTCACCAGCGCACCACTCTCTGGTACTTGGGAGTGATGCTGATTGCCGTCAGCAGTTTTCTCCTCGCCGATCCTCGCCTGGGCGGATGGATCCGAGGACGAACCTCGGCTGCCCCTATCCCAACGAAGGCAGTAATTCTGGCGATGACACTCCTAGGTGCTCCAGGCGTGACCGCTCTTGTCACTTTTGGTGACGACCCCGGCGCACTTCCGTGGCTGGCGGGACTGTCCTGGCTCGCCCTCCTCCTCTACGCCCGTCGCCTCCCGGGAGCTCTCCTTGCCGCCCGGGGCGGTCCCCCGCTCCTGGCCCTGGGAACCCTTTGGCTCCCATCACCAGGGCGTTGGTTGTGGCTGGGCTTGATGGTCGCAGCCACGTACGTGGCTGCCTCCGCTGACGTCCGCCTGGCGGTCAGGCCCCTCATCGAAGCCGGGTCCCGCCTGATGATTCCCCCCGAGCTCGCACCCGAGCACATCCGGCGGGTCCTGGGGAAAGATTGAGGAGACCAAACCCTTACCTGGTGGTTCCTTCCCTGGTGCTCGGTGGGCTGGTCGGGTGGATGGGATTTGTGATCACCAACGTCTCGTGTCGGGCCGACCAACCCGCCCCGGCTCCCGGTTGTCCCCTGACCGCGAGCTTGATCGGGATCGGAGCCTTCATCGTTGCTAGTGCCGGACTGCTTGTCGTTCTGGCACTGACCGCACGTTCGATCGCCGAATACCGCCAGGAGCGAGACCAGCAGCAGGACTAGGTGGGCTCGGCGCTCGCCACTCGGGCCGAGCCCAGGACCAGCGCCACGTTGTGACCACCAAAGCCGAACGAGTTCGACATTGCGTAATCCCCCGTGAACCGACGAGCCTCATTGGGGACATAGTCGAGGTCGCATTCCGGATCTGGGAATTCCTGGTTGATGGTGGGAGGCAGGAGCCCCTGGTTGAGCGCCAGCAAGGAAACGATCGCCTCCACAGCCCCTGCCCCACCGAGAATGTGGCCCGTCATCGACTTGGTGGAAGACACCGGTACCCGATAGGCCTCATCGCCAAAGGCGATCTTGATGGCGGCGGTCTCGGTGGCATCGTTGGCCTCAGTCGAGGTGCCGTGGGCGTTGATGTAGGAGATGTCGCCGGGTTCTAGGGCGGCATCGGTCATGGCCGCCTTCATCGCCCGGGCAGCTCCGGTTCCGCCCGGTCGCGGCAGAGTGATGTGATAGGCGTCCGCCGACATCCCGTAGCCAACGATTTCACCGATGATCTCTGCCCCCCGGGCCAGAGCCCTGTCCCGATCCTCCAGCACCAAGGCACCGCCGCCCTCGCCCATTACGAATCCATCGCGCTCGGCATCGAAGGGCCGTGAGGCCCGAGCGGGCTGGTCGTTGCGAACCGAGAGTGCCCGCGATTGGTTGAACCCGGCTACCCCGTAGGTGGTGATGGCCGCCTCCGAGCCACCGGCAAGCATCACATCGGCTGCCCCTCTCCGGATCAGTTCGGCGGCGTCGCCAATGGCGTTGGCCGAGGCCGAGCAAGCGGTGACGACGCAACTCACCGGTCCCAGCAGGTTGTTCTCGATCGAGGCCAGGCCGGCGGCCATGTTGGCGATGATCTTCGGGATGCCGGTAGGGCTGACCCGATCCGGCCCCCGGTCCAGCATCAGCGCCACTTCATCGATAAAGGCACCCATGCCGCCGAAGCCCGCTCCCACCATCACCCCGGCACGTTCGTTGTCAGCGTCCTCAGGCGCAAAGGCGATCTTGGCCTGTGCCAGGGCCTGACGCCCGGCCACCAAGAAGAACTGCGAAAAAGGATCGATGCGGCGGATCTCGCGTTTATCGAAATGGTCGGCGGGTTCGAAATCCTTGACCTCGCCGGCGATTTTTGTGCGGTATCCAGTGGTGTCGAAATGAGTGATGGGACCGACACCGGAACGGCCGGAGATCAGAGACTGCCAGAAGGTATCGAGGTCGTTGCCGACCGGGGTGATCACCCCCATCCCGGTGACGACTACTCGTCGTCGCATGTTTTAGGAGTTGAGCTTCTGATGTACCAGGTCGATGGCTTCGCCGACTGTGTGGATGTGCTCGGCCTCATCATCGGGGATCTTGACCCCGAACTCATCCTCCATCGCCATCAGCAACTCGACAACGCCCAATGAGTCAACGTCGAGGTCGGTCTCGAAATTGGCCGCCGGGTTGATCTTTTCGGCGTCGAGGCCGAGTTCGGTGACGAGCACGTCCCGCAATCGCGTTTCGATATCAGTTTTTTCCATCGGACTGGTTCTCTCCTGTTCTTCTCCCTGGCATTAAAGCGCCAGACCACCGTCTACCGCTAAAACTTGGCCGGTGACGTAGGAGGCCGCCTCCGACGCAAGGAAGGCCACTACATCTGCCACTTCCTCTGGCTCTCCAAACCTTCCCAGGCTGAGGGTGGGCAAAACTCCCTGCTTGACCTCGTCGGAAAGGGCCGCGGTCATATCCGTGGTGATGAAGCCGGGGGCGACCACGTTGGCTGTGATTCCCCGGCTCCCGACCTCCTTGGCCACCGACTTCATGAGCCCGATGAGACCGGCCTTGGAAGCGGCGTAGTTGGCCTGCCCGGGATTGCCGGCAATGCCGGCCACAGACGAGATCGAGATGATCCTGCCGAAACGGGCCCGCAGCATCGACTTCAAAGCCGCCTTCGTACAGAGAAAGGCCGATCGGAGATTGATCGCCAGAACTCGGTCGAACTCCTCTGGGCTCATCCGGAGGAGCAAGTTGTCGGCGGTGATGCCGGCATTGTTGACCAGGATCTCGACCGGTCCCAGCTCCCCGCTGACCGATGCGAAAAGCTCGTCAACCGCCTGGGTATCGGAGACGTCGGCGCCGAAGGCGGCCGCCTTGCCGCCCCGGCTTTCGATTTCCGTCACCACTCCCAGGGCGGCGGCCTCAGATGCGCTGAAATTGACCGCCACCACATGGCCCGCCTCCGCCAGAGCGAGGGCGATCGCACGACCGATCCCCCGGGAGGCCCCGGTGACGAGGGCGGTGCGGGTCACGAACTAGCCAGGTGACCGAAAAATTCGAGATTGGGAGCCAGCAAATCCATCGTGCTGCGATGGTTCGGCGGCAGGGCTGCATCGCTCGTCCCCAAAGGCTCGACCCGCTGGCCCCATCGGATCACCGCCGCTCCCCACGAGAGGCCGGCACCAAAGGCGGCGAGGACGATGATCGCTCCCGGCTGGATGCGGTGAGATTCGAGGGCCTCGGTCAAGGCCACGGGAATGGTGGCCGCCGAAGTGTTGCCGTAGGACTCGATGTTGATCATGACTTTGGCCGGGTCGAGTTTGAGGCGGCGGGCGGTGGCGTCGATGATCCGCACGTTGGCCTGGTGGGGAATCAATAGGCCGATGTCATCGAGGCTGATCCCAGCCTTATCGAGGACGCGGATGGAGGCGTCACCCATGGTGGTCACAGCCCGCCGGAAGACCTCGGGGCCGTCCATGTTGATTCCAGATTGTCGGGGATCGGGATTCCTGCGATCCCCGGCGGTTCCGTGCTCGGGGATGCAAAGAATCGAGGCGGCGGAACCGTCCATGCCCAGCTCGGAGGCCAGCAAGCCGGCATCCTCGTCCGTCGCCTCCAAGACGACGGCTCCGGCGCCGTCACCGAAGAGGACCGCGGTCGACCGGTTGGTGAAATCGAGGTGATAGTGAAGCTTTTCGGCTCCGATCACCAGCACCGTGCGATGGGTCCCGGCCGCAATCATGTTCGAGCCGATCACGAGCGAGTAGATGAATCCAGAACAGGCAGCGTTGACGTCGAAAGCGCCCGCTTGCCAGGCCTCCAACTTCGCCTGCACCAGGGAGGCCGTGGAGGGGATCAGGGAGTCGCCCGTGCAGGTGCCAACGATGATCAAATCCAAGTCGGCCGCGGTCTTTCCGGCGGCAGCAAGGGCGTGGGCGGCGGCGACGGCGGACATGTCGGACACCTCGGCATGCGAGATTCGCCGCTCCTTGATCCCGGTTCGGGTCGTGATCCACTCATCGCTGGTATCGACGATCTGCTCGAGATCGTGATTGGAAAGCACCGCCTCCGGCATGCACTTTCCCCACCCGGTGATCATCGCGTTGGCCATCGTCCCTCCTATCTCAGTCGATGGTACCGAGAGCCTCAATCGCCGGCGGGATCCCGGCGTGATCCGATACCGCCAGATAGCGCAGACCGGGGACAGACCGCTTGGCCAGTCCGGAGGTGACATCGCCCGGTCCCACGTGGAGGTAGGTGTCGGCCCCGGCGGCGGCGATGGCTTGCAGGGTGTCGGCGAACCGGACTGGCGAGATCACCTGGCGGACCAACTGATCTTTGATGTGATCTCGCTGATGGGGTTGGGCCGTGACGTTGCTCCAGGTGGGAAATCGGCCCTCCCTTATTTCCACCCCCGCCAGGGCTGCCGCCAGGCGGTCGGCGGCAGCTTCCATGAACGGGGAATGGAAGGCACCCGCGACCTTCAGACGGATCACCCTCTTGATCCCCAGGTGGGGAATCTCAGCCTCGAGCCAGTCAATGTCCTCGGCACCGCCGGCGACCACGATCTGGCCGGGGGCATTGATATTGGCCACGAATAGGCGTCCTCCCATCTGCCGCCTGGCCAGAGCGGCGCTTTCGGCAGTGGCGAGGTCGCTGCCGATGACGGCGGCCATCCCCGATGCTTCCTGGTCGGCGGCCCCGGCCATCGCCCGGCCTCGCTCCGCCACCACAGCCAAGCCCTGCTCGTAGTCGAGAGCACCGGCGGCGGCGAGCGCGGTGTATTCGCCGAGCGAATGGCCGGCGGCGGCCACCGGGGGCTCGGGCAGCTTTTCCGTCAACTCCTCCCAGAGGGCGTAGCTGACCGCGTACAGTGCCGGCTGGGCGTACTCGGTCCGGGTCAACTCATCATCCTCGGCCTCCAGGCACATCCGGCGGAGGGACCACCCGAGGATCTCGTCGGCTGCCGATCCGAGAAGATCGGGCCGACGATCGAAGAGATCGGCCCCCATTCCCCGGAACTGGCTTCCCTGCCCGGGGAAAAGGACCGCCAGCTCCACCCGAGATCAGCCGAGGCTGCGAACCAGGCGGTCGACGTCCTCGCGGTTGACGTCGCGGTGGGTCACTAGACGGAGGATGCCGCCAAACGCCGGGTTGATCTTGATCCCTTCAGTCGCCAAGGCCTCTCTCCACTCGGGGAGCGGCCGGGGAAGGCGCTCGGGTTGGATCTGGACCATGTTGGTTTCCACCTGGGCGAGATCCACCAGACCCGGATGGGCGCGGTCGAGGCTCTCCGCCAGATAGTGGGCGAGCTCATGGTCCTCTTTGAGCCGATCCCGATCACGAAGAGCGATTCGAGCGGCGGCGGCGACCACGCCTGCCTGGCGCATGCCTCCGCCCATGCGCTTACGGAGATAGCGAGCCTCTCCCATCATCTCCTCGGTCCCGCACAGCACCGAGCCGACCGGAGCCCCCAGGCCCTTGGAAAAGCAGAACTGCACGGTGTCGGCCGTGGCGCCAAAGGAGTCGGCGGAAACGCCCGAGGCGACCACGGCATTGAAGATTCGGGCCCCGTCGAGATGAATCGCCAGGCCGTGGCGGCGAGCGGTGGCGCTGGTCTCGGCCATCAATTCGTGAGGCACGACCCTGCCCCCGGAGAGATTGTGGGTGTTCTCCCAAATCATGAGCCTGATGCGAGGAAAGAACCCGGCCTGAGCGATGGCCGCCTCGACCTGGGCTGGGGTCACTCGTCCAGCAGTGGAATCGACGGTGCGAAACGCCACCCCGGAAAGCGCGGCCGGCCCCCCGGCCTCGACGTTGCGCACGTGTACCCCGGGATCGGCCAAGACGTCGTCGCCGGGCTTGGTCTGGAGCATGACCGCGATCTGGTTTCCCATGGTCCCCGTCGGCATGAACACCGCCGCTTCCTTCCCGACTACGGCCGCTGCTTCCTCCTCGAGGGCGTTGATCGTGGGGTCGTCGTGGTAGACATCGTCTCCTACCTCGGCCGCCGCCATTGCTCGGCGCATCTCCTCGGTCGGTCGGGTGACGGTGTCCGAGCGGAAGTCGACGCTCCCGTCTGAAAATGCCATGGCCCGAGGGTAGTTCAACCCTCTGCGCGGATTTTTCCGTGCCAGCCACGAACTTTTCCGCACAGAACTCATCTGGAGTGGCTGCTGTGCAGGTTTTTCCGTGCCGGATACAGATTTATCCGCGCAGATATCAGGTGGCTAGGAACTGGGCAATCTCTTGGATGAACAAGCCTGGGTTTCGCATCACGAATCGACCGGAGAACCGGCGCAACTGCCACCCGGACTCGAGGATCAGGTTTTGACGCACCAGGTCCAGCTCGAGCTGACGAGCACCGGAGTGTGCCTCCAATCCGTCGATCTCGATCGCCTTGACCCGCCGGGGCCATGCGAAGTCAACAACCGCGACGGTGCCATCCGCCAACGCAAGGATGAATTGACGCTCCGGCTCCTCGATCCCGGCCAAACGCATCCTGCGCAGGATGAAGGTCTCGACAGGACTGCCGAGAGCTCGCCCGGTTCGTCGGCCGTCGAGCATGGCGAGCACCTTTGAGCGTCCCTTGACCCCCCTCTTGCCATGAACATACAAACACTCCGCCATCTCCTCCGGGCAGGTCAATCTCAGGCGGATGCCGCTGTCGTAAAGCTGCTCGACGGTGGCGGTGGGCACGTAGGCAGCAGAGTCGAGAATTGCCCGCTCGACGGGCACCACCGGAATTGCGTCAACAATGCCTTGCTCGATGGGACGGCGCGTTCGATGGACGATCACGCCCTCGGGAGTCGGAAGGTGGCCGACCGGAACCGTCAATTCGATCGGCGCAAAGCTGATTCCCTGCAACCCCCACAGCTGCGCTGCGGTGCGATGAGAGACCACTGCCAGGGGTCCGGCGGCCAGTGTCGCCGCTCGGAGCCGCCCTCGCCATGTAAGGGCCGTGACCCCGATCTGATAAACGCCGGCGTGGATCGGGGTCCAATGTCCCGCTCCGACCAAGGTTGCGAGGGCCTCGTCGGAACATCCGTACTGCTGAATAGTCGGCCGATCCACCAGACCGTGATTGACCGCCGCGAAAGCATGTATCGCAGCCAGGTCC
>DATEDN010000076.1:0-2831 GCA_035281645.1 Acidimicrobiia bacterium
ACGATCATCGGGGCGGGAGCCGGAGCGATCGGAGGCATCGCTTTGATCACGAGCTTTCTGCCGGCCATGACCCAAACGGTGCTCTTCGAACCGAGCTGGTGGTTTGCGGCCGGTCTCTTTCTCGCTGGCGGTTTTCGCGCACCAAACGCCACCAATGGGCCGCGAATTAGGCGCGAAAAGCTAGAGTCGTCGCCGGAGTCCGGGGTAGTCACCCCAACAATCGCTGGCGATTAGCTGGTTCGGTCGCGTCTCGACCGGCCCCGACTGGAGAGGAGCGACATGCGAGTCGAGCAAGCAACCCGCTTCGCTCTGGCCATGGTCTTGGTCGGGGCCTTATTGCCGGCGGGTCCGGCGATGGCTCAGACAATCGACCCAACCTTCACCGTCACCGGCTCGGGCTGGGGCCACATGGTGGGCATGTCGCAATACGGCGCCCGAGGGTTGGCGACGGTGGGCCGCTCGCCATCTGAGATCACGGGCTTCTACTACGCCGGTACCACGGTCCAACAGATGACCTCGGTCCTCAACAACTTCATGACCACCGACCCCGATCCTCTCTGGATCGGGCTGATGCAAAACCGGGCCAGCTTCATCTTCCGGGTCGACGGCCCCGGTCCGGTGGGAACCTGCAAGGCCAACGACGGCGAGGGCGAGTGCCCCACCCAGATGGCCCAGAGCGGCCAGGTTTGGGAGTTCCGCGCCCTCGGTGGCGGTCAATGCCAGTACTTCAACGGCGGGGTGGCGATTGGGAACCCGGGAAGCTGTCGTGGGGCTCTGACCTGGGACTTCGCCAGCGGGACGAGAGTCGCCGCCCTCGACAACGGCCGCAGCTACGCCCGCGGCATTATCCGTTTTCGACCAGCCGGGACTGGTTTCCATGTCAGTCTCGAGATCGCCATGGACGACTATCTCTATGGCCTGGGCGAGATGCCCTCCGATTGGCCTCCGGCTGCTCTCCAAGCCCAGGCGATTGCCGCCCGCACCTATGCCACTCGGCAGGCGTTGGTCCATGGAGCGGAGGAGACGTTCTCCGCATCACGGCAGGCCTTCTGTTGGTGCCAACTGGTGAGCACGGTGGCCGATCAGGCCTACGTCGGTTGGTCGAAAGAGGCAGAGGTGGGCGGGTCCAATTGGGTAAACGCCGTGGCAGCCACCACGGGTCAGATCGTCACTCATCCGTCCGCCCCGGAGTCGACAGTGATCATCGCTTACTACGCCAGCTCGACCGGGGGACACACCGACTCCAACGTCGAAGGACTCGGTCACACCAATCCGTTGCCGTACTTGGTCCCCACCCCCGACCCTTGGTCAGTCTCGCCCGAGGCGGCCAATCCGTTTGCCAATTGGACCCGAAACATCACCGGCAGCCAGATCGCCACTGCGTACGGACTCGACACCGTTACCGGAGCCGCGGTCACAAAGCGCAATGTCTCCGGGACCGTGGCTGAGGTGACCATCGTGGGAACCCTCGAGGGGCAGACGAAGACGATCGTCACCGGAGGTCGCACGTTTCGCAATGCCTTTCAGATGCGATCGACCGCGTATTCGATAAGCGGGGGTTCGGGAATCGGCACCGCCATTTGCGACGGCCAGGCGCCGGCAACCAATTTCACCGACGTCGCCGCCGGAGGAGTCCATACCAACGACATCAACTGTCTGGCGGCCCTCCAGATAACTACTGGTACCTCTGCCACCACCTATTCGCCGCTGCAAGCGGTGAGCAGATGGCAAATGGCGATCTTCCTGGTTCGCACCGCCACCGCCCTAGGCATGGCGGTCCCGGCGCCGGTGCCGCAGGGCTTCGGCGACCTCGGTGGGCTGGGCCAGCAAGCCGTCGACGCCATCAACCAGGTGAAACAACTTGGCATCACGGCTGGAACGTCGGCCACCACCTACGGTCCCTACGAGAACGTCTCCCGCTGGCAGATGGCCCTCTTCCTAACCCGCCTTTACACCGCCGCCGGAGCAAGCCTCCCAGCCGGTGGGAGCAGTTTTTCCGATCTGGCAGGGCTGAGCCCGGAGGCGGTGACCGCGATCAACCAACTCGCCGCTCTGGGCATCTCGACGGGCACCGGGGGCGGCAACTTCTCGCCGACGAACGTGGTCACCCGCGAGCAGATGGCCTCCTTCCTTGCCCGCCTTATCCGCCTCCTCTGAGAAACCTAAGGTTCTAGGCCGCGGATTCCGCCGGCTAGAACCTTAGGTTTCGTTGAATACTGAAGTCTGAGGGTCGCGGGGCCGATTGATGTCCGGATGCCGGCCACCAAAATCGACCCTGGTCAGGATGTGGGTGTGACCGTCGAAGAGCCTTTGATCGAGCAACCCCGAGGTCTGCGGGCGCCGGGAACCGCCCGGATGATCGGAGGCTCGCTCATCGGCGCCCTCTGTGCGTATCTATTCCAGGTGGTCGGCGGGAGGACTTTGGGCACCCACGCCTTCGCCCCGATCGCGATTCTTTGGACCGTCTTTTTCATCGCCGCCACCGTTTCTCTGATTCCTCTAGAGCAATTCGTCACCCGGGAAGTCGGTCGCGGGAGAAGGGTGCTGATCGCCGACCGATCGGTGGTTGCAGTTGTCACCATCGGGACCGGGTTGCTCCTCGCCGGGTTTGTCTACTTCACCCGCGACGGACTGTTCGACGGCCAGGCCGTCTTCGCGCTCCAGGCCTTCCTGCTCACGCTTCTCTTTGGCTTCATGCAAGTCGGCAAGGGCGTGCTCGCCGGGCATCGCCGGTTCGCCACCTACGGCTCGGTTCTCCTTCTCGAGGGCCTTTTTCGGCTGGCGGCGGCAGTTGCCTTCTTGGCCGTCTCCCCGACCGCGGTCTCTCTCGG
>DATEDN010000077.1:0-4556 GCA_035281645.1 Acidimicrobiia bacterium
GAAGGCGGCGCACCCGCAGCCCGAAGGCGACATTCTCGAACACGCTGAGATGGGGGAAGAGGGCGTAGTTCTGGAAGACCATGTTGGCCTGGCGTTGGTGGGCCGGAACCGAGGTGATGTCCTCGCCCATCATGCGGATGCTCCCGGCGGTGGGTTGTTCGAAGCCGGCGATCATCCGCAGGGTGGTCGTCTTTCCGCAACCTGATGGCCCCAGCAGGGAGAAGAACTCACCGGCCTCGATTGCAACCGACGTCGGATGGACCGCAACCGAATCACCGAAGCGCTTCTCGACCCCGACGAGCTCGATCGCCGGGTTCATCCTTCCGCCCGGGCCGCCACTCGCGCCGACCCGATCCGCCGCAGCCGCTCCGCCAGGAGCAGCAATCCGACCGAAAGCACAATCACCACCGTCGACAATGCCACCACCTGCGGGAACCGGTTGGCGAAGCGGAGCTGGCCGAAGATGTAGACCGGGAGGGTGGGTTCCCGCCCGATCATGAACGAGGCGATGACGAACTCGTCGATCGACACCGTGAAGGCGAGCAGCCAGGCAGAGATCATGGCCGGAGCCAGGATGGGGATGAGCACCCGGCGCAACGTGTAGGGATAGGTAGCCCCAAGGTCACGGGCCGCCTCCTCCATCGAGGCGGGAAAATCGGCCAACCGGGCCCCCATCACCAAGAGGGTGTAGGGGATGGCGATCACCGTGTGTCCCACCCCCACTGTCAAAAGCGAGCGAGGAATGTCGAGGGCGGAGAAGAGGATCAGAAGCGAGACACCGAGGATGAGGAACGGCACCAGTAAAGGCAGCATCGCCGCCGCCGCCAGCGCCTGTTTGCCGGGAAAGTCGAAACGGAGGAATGCGAGGGCGGCCCCGGTCCCGAGCCCAGTGGCGACGGTGGCGGTTCCGATCGCCACCCCAACGCTGCTGCGGGCCGCCCCCAGCAACTGCTCGTTGTCGAACATGCTCCGATACCAGTCGAGGGTGAAGCCCTGGATCGGAAAGCTGAGCGCGGTTCCGTCGTTGAACGCGAAGAGGAAGAGGATGGCGATCGGGATGTAGAGGAGGATGGCGAGGACGGCGTAATAGGAGGGCAGCCCCCAGCGTCTTCTCACAGGTCGTCGAGCAGCCGGCGCACCGGCCGGGTCCGGGTCAAGACGAAAAGCAGGGAGAGGATGCCAACCGCCATCACCATCGCCAGGGCCGAGCCGAGCGGCCAGTTGATCCCATCGCCAAAGAAGATCTCGATGATGTTCCCATACAGCGCCCCTTGGCTCCCGCCGACGAGAAGCGGGGCGACAAATTCGCCGACCGTGGGGATGAAGACCATGAGGAAGGCGGCCGCCACCCCGGGCAGGCTCAAGGGCAGGGTGACCCGCCGAAAAGCAGTGGCGGGCGGAGCGCCGAGGTTGGAAGCGGCCTCGAGCAGACGCCGATCGATCCGGAGCATGGTGGCGTAGATGGGCAGGGCCACGAAGGGCAGCCACACGTAGACCAGGGTGATGACCACCGCGGTGCGGCTGTAGAGCAGGATCGTCACCGGTTGGTCGATCAGTCCGAGCCAGGCAAGGAAACTGTTGATGGCCCCGGTCGGTCCCAGCAACACCTTCCAGGAGATGATCCGGAGCAGGTAGCTGACCCAGAAAGGAATGATGAGGATCGTGAGCAGGAGCCCGGCTTTGCGCCCGGCCCGGAAGGCGAGGAAGTAGGCGACCGGGTAGGCGAGGGTGGTGGCCACCAGGCCGACCAACAAGGCGATCAAGACCGACTTACCGAGCAAGGGCAGAAACGACTCGCTGGCGGCGATCGTCCGGTAATGGTCGAGGACCGGGTCCCAATCCCAATTCGCCAACCCGCCCCGCAGGCTCGGTCGGAAGCTGAAGACCCCCATCAGCGCCACCGGGACGAGGAAGAAGACCCCCAGAAAAATCACCAGCGGCAGAACCAGCGCCCAGCGGGCGGGGCCGCGGCGAAGATCGGCCGCCCTCACCTTGCCGCCCTCGCTTCGGTGGTCAGATACGACTCATGAGGAGGCTTGCACCTCCGCCCACATCGCCACGTACTCCTCGAGCTGTTCCCGGCTGATCTGGGGGGTGAAGTTGGTGCGGTCGAGCACGGTCGGATCGTCGAGGGAGAGTGCCGTCACCAGGTTCTCGTCGGTCACGGCCCCGAAGTAGTCGGGAACCACGTGCCCGTAGGCGTAGTCCACCAAGAGGTTGGTGCCGGTCTGCTCTCCGAGCTTTCCGTCCAAGAACTCGAGGGCGAGGTCATAGTTCTCGGTGTCGGCCGAGATCCCGTACTGCCCGATCCAGCTCTCCCGCCCCTCGACCGGGTCGGCATAGGCGACCGGCACCCCGGCGTTGAGCAGGCGGTAGTAGGCCCCGTTCCAGGCGTAAGCCAGCCAGATGCTTTCGTCGGTGAAGCCGGCCTCGAGGGTGGGCTCGTCGGCCCAGTAGAAGAGGACGTTGGGCTTCTGATCGATGTAGAGCTGCTTGATCTCCTCGAGCTGTTCGGGGCTGAGGTTGGTGGGGTCGTAGCCGAGCAGGGCCCCGGCGATGTTGACCGCGCAGTCGCCGCAGTCGTAGGTGGAGACGTGGCCCGCATAGGCATCGTCGAAGAGCGCCTGCCACGAGGTGACCTCGGGGATCATGTCGGTGTTGTAGAGGAGCGAGGTGAAGCCCCAGTCCCAAGGCACGCAATAGACGGTCCCGTCGATCGTGCACGAGTCGGCGAACAACGGCGGCACCTTGCTCCAGTTGCTCAGCTTCGAGGTGTCGATCGGCTGGATGAGACCTTCGTCGACGTAAAAGCGGAGGTAAGGGGTGTAAAAGTGGACGATGTCCTCGCCCGAGCCGGCCAGGTACTTGGCAAAGATGTCAGGGTCGGAGGCGCCGAAGTTGAACACCGGGGTTACCTCGGGGTGAGCCTCTCCGAACTCGACCCACATCTCCGGCACCTCGTAGAAGGCCCATTCGAGAACGCTCAGTTCTCCGGTTCCGGTGGCCGCGGTGGTGGCGCCGGCCGCGGTGGTGGCGCCGGCGGCGGCGGTGGTGGCCGAAGATGCGGCGGTTGTGGTAGCGGCGCCTCCGCCGCAGGCCACCACGACCAGGATGAGGGAGACAAGGATCGGACCGCGTAAACGGTTGGCCATTTCAAGCCTTTCTAAGAATCGATGCGTCCAGCCTTCCGCTTGCTCCCCCAACGAACGGAAGTAAGGGAGATAGTACGAACTCGGACCCGCCCGGTTCGGTCAAGCGGCGGTAATTTTCGCCGGGTGCAGGTGCGCTCCACCCGGGATTGTCGCAAGTTGGTCGATGGCCTCGACCATCCCGAAGCGGTGGCGGCGGGACCGGCCGGGGAGTTGTACTGCGGGGGCGAGGCCGGCCAGGTCTACCGGATATCGGAGCCACCGAAGTTCGAACAGATCGCCCAGCTCTTGGGTTTCGTGGCCGGAGTCACGGTCGAGGCGAGCGGCGCCCTTCTCGTCTGCGACGTCGAGAGTGGATCTCTCGTCAGGGTGGCGGCCGACGGCGCCTCGGAACCCGTGGTTACAGACCTCGTCTTTCCCAACTTCGCCGCCTTCGACCCGACCGGCAACCTCTTCCTCACCGACTCTGGGGATTACGACCGGGCCAACGGTCGGCTCCTCCTCCTCCGGCCAGACGGGGACCTAGCCGTCCTCGCCTCCGGGTTGCATTACCCCAACGGGCTTGCCGTTGACCGGGCAGGAGCCTCGCTCTATCTCGCCCAGAGCACCGCCTCCAACATTCTTCGATATCCGATTGCGGATGGACAGGTGAGCGCCGCCGAGATCTTTGCCACCATTCCGGGGACGGTCCCCGATGGTCTCGCCCTGGCCGAAAGCGGTCAGCTCTTTGTTGGTTGCTATTCCCCCGACGCGATTTACGTGCTGTCGCCGCTTGGAGAGGTACAACCGTTCCTAATCGATCCCTGGGCCGATCTGCTCAACCGGCCCACCAATCTGGTCCTGGGCGACGGCGTCCTCTACTACGCCAACCTGGGGGGCTACCACATCGGAGCGATCGATCTCGACGAGCGAGGAGCCCCGATCCATAAGGGCAACGCGGTCAAGTCGGATCCTTGACCGAATCGAGGCGCGCATTGGCGCCCCAGATGTTGAGATCTCAATCACATCGAGGAATGGAAACGATGGAAGGCGGTGTCACTGGTCACGATTGACCGGAGCCCGTTCTCTCTCATCAAGGCGGCGGTGAGCGCATCGTCGTAGAGGTTTCCGGCGAGCAAGGACGTCTGGCCGCACAGGGCAGCTCATCCCCACCGCCACCTCCTGGGCGCTAAGTTCTCCCGTCATCACCAATGCCCGTCGGTACGGGCAGCGGGTTCGATCGCGTGAGCTTGGAGAACCGAATGTCGCGAGCGTTGCCGGGGATGCCGGATATCACTCTGGAAACAAATGTCCCCTCGACCATGCGCGACGGGACGATCCTGCGGGCCGACATTTATCGGCCCCGATCGACGGCTGATCTCCCGGTGCTGCTGATGCGGTTGCCTTATGACAAGCGGACCGCGGCCT
>DATEDN010000078.1:0-7765 GCA_035281645.1 Acidimicrobiia bacterium
GCCGGGGCCGATGTAGTGCTCAGCCAGCTCGTCCATCCATTCGAGAGCTCCACCTTCCTCCACGCGGCCGCGACCGCTGATCACGGCGTACGGATGCAGCCCACCGTCGGGCGCCGGGTCGGGGGAGACGAATGAGACAACAACTCTCGGGTCCCGGCGGATGTTGTCCAGCTTGCGCTGGTCGGGAAACGTGGCCAGGACGAGCTCGTCGCCATCGAAGCCGGCCCAGCTCAGGGTTACTCGCGGGGTTCCATCCGGATCGAGGGTGACCATGTGGCCAAGCGGCCCGGTCTTGAGAAGATCGCGCAGAGACTGCGGAATGGTCATGGGTCTCCTGTGAGGAAAGGCTTGGGGTTACGGTAGTGAGACCCTGTCAGCAGTTCACCAGTCCGTCACCGGTCCCCCGCCTCGACGAGGTCGTCGGCGGTGTCGATCATCGAGAGGCTCTTACGACTCGACGATCGGCCTCATCCAGACCATCGGGTACTCCCAGAAGCCGACGGCAATGATCTTCTCGTTCCACACGGCCACGTCCGTTTCCCAGGCGAAGTCGGGTGCGGGTACAAAATTCCAGACTTGCCCATCCGTGGATACCCACATCCCCGGGACTCCGGCCGCCACCATTCCTCCCGGAAATGCGGTAATACCCGAGACGAACGCGCCTGGCGTTTGGCTGCGCACATCCACTCGCTTCCAGGTAGTGCCATCTTCCGACCACCAGGCGTTCGGTTGAGGACTCTCATCGATGTTGTCCGCCGCCCCACTGATATATGCCCAACCTTTTTCGGTACCGATCAGACCGAACAAGTCGCCGTAACTGGGCGGTAGACGTTCGGCGAGTTCAGCTTTGGTCCACGACGTTCCGTCAAACGACGACCACAAGATCAGACCATCCTCGCTCAGCGCAAGCAGGTGGCCCCGAGGGTTTGCTGCCAGAGTGCCCAATGGGTTCGAGAAATCCTCGAGCGCAACTTCCCACGTTTCGCCGTCGGCTGACACCCAGATCGCGCTTTGGCTGATGGCAGCCAAGCCAGGCCCACCCTCAACAACTTGAAAGATCGGGCCGAAGCCGCCGGGTGGAGGCGCACTTTGTTCCCAGGACGTGCCGTCAGCCGATCGCCATATCCGCTGATCAGCCAACGCCCAAAACCGACCCTGCCACCAGGTTTCGAGCGAGATCCACTCGTCTTCCGGTAATCCAGTGGTGTCAATCGCGGCCCACGTGCGGGCGTCGTCCGATTTCCAAAGACCTTCATATTGGGAGTTGAACGGATCTGCTCCGACCACCAACAGTTCAGAATCAGAGCCGACGATCGACATGAAGGCCGTTGGTCTTCGCAACGACGCATCCGCACCGGCAAACTCGGAGACAGCGATTATCTCCCATCCTGACGTGAGGTCACCGACCTCTCGCTGGGGTTCGGAGTAGAAGTCGGAGAAGGTCAGCAACAACATTGCGACCGGCACAAGAAAGGAAGCGGACAGAACTGTCCAAGCTCCAAGGTCAGAGGCATCGCGGAATTGAACCGTCGTCAACTGGATTCGCTCCGCCGCCACTGCAGCTGTCGCTCGCCATAGGACGCCTGCCGCAAGGGCGCCTACCGCCGCTGCGTAGGCGAGCGAAGCCTGTGTGAAAGAGGGAGCCGAGCCGGCGGTGACATATGCGGTCTCGGTCACAATGAGGACAACGAGCGAGCCGTTCCAAAGCGAATGAACGCCGGATCCCGCTAGGAGGCGTTTCCCCCAACTCCTCTTATTCTCACGCCGCTCCCACCAGCCGATCATCACCAGTCCCGTCGCCAGGGGATGTACTGCCGCACCTAGTGAGCGGGCCAGCAGAATCTCGTTCCACGCCAAGTCGGTGAAGGCCGCGTAGACCATGTTTTCGACTATCGCGAATCCGGTTCCGGCAGCGACGCCGGCGAAGAACGCTTGACGGCGACTTTGGGGACGAGACAGTGCCGCGCCCCAGGCCTTACCCACCTCCTCGGTCAACGGGGCGACAATCACATATTCGACCAATATCAAGATCACCCAAGGCGAACCGAGCAGCAAGGCAAGCCGCGGGGCGAGGCGAAAGGCGGTCAGCAAATCGACGCCTCGGTCGGCGAATCCCAGGAAGAAGAGATAGGCAAAACCCAGCACCAGGCCGTGGCTCAATAGCGCCACCGCAACGCCGATGCCGGTGCCAGCCACACCAGCAGTCAAGGAAAGCTTCTCTCCCAACCGCTCCTTTACCGCCAGCAGGACGGCCAAGGGCAGCAACAATGCGCCGAACGCAAAGGGCTGGGGCTGGGTTGGAGCGATCAATCCCCAGAGAATGGAACCAAAAGCGAGTACCGCCACCAGAGCGGCTATTCGATAGCCGCGCATCATTCCCACTCCTTCATGAGGAGGTCGAGGCGCTGCATGGCCGCTCCCGATCTCGTTCGAAAGGACTCGACGATGCCGATCGTGAGCATCACCGCCAGCCCTGTCCCCGCAGCCATAATCCAGAAGAAGGCGGAGCTGGGCGCTGCGCTGGCCGCGGCAGTCGAGATTGTTAGAGCAGCCGCCACGGTGGCGAAGACCAGCGCCGCCACCACCCGTCGTCGGATCCGGGTAAGTACCGCCCAGACGAGGAGGACTGCGGCATAGCCAAACGCCAGAAGACCAAAGAAGATGTCACCCGCGAACATCTCCGCCAGCGGAGAGAGTTCCAACAAGCCGATTCCAGTCCATTCCAACAACCGCAACTGATTGCCACGGAGTATCGCCCGACCACGGCCACTGCTCCTTCGTGCGATCTCAACTTCGCCGAGCAGAGTGAGCGCTACCGGAGCGGTGTACCACTGGCTAGTACCTGTGAGGCTTTCGGTAGCGATGCCGAGCCAGGCGACACAGATCAGGGGCGGCCCGATCGCCAGAATCACCGGTCGGTCAAGGATCAACCCAGTCGCAACCGCCTGCACTCCAAATGCGAGCAAGACGGCAACCAACAGATCGCGTCGAGGCAACAGTCCTATGGCTATGAGAAGTCCTTCGACATTGGCGAGGGTTGCCGTTACAACCAACGGACGCAACCAGGGCTGCCAGTCCGGCCTATTCCGTAGTCCCAACTGCAACACAGTGGCGACGACTCCCAGCCCCGTTGCGGCGAGCGCGATCCCGGCCGCGCTGACCTCGAAGCCGTAGGCCCAGGCGGTGATAGTCCCCAGCGCCAACACGCCCGACGTCTCACGAAGCCAAAACCATCCGAACGGAACTGCCCCGCGGGCCGCAGCGACCGCCACAACGGACAACGACGTTCCCACCACCAACCAGATCGGTTGCCTTTGAGCGGATGGGATCGCCAAGACCACCGCCGCGACCACTCCTATGGCAGCGAGTGCCCACCAGCTCCGCGCGGGATCGACACTCAAGGCCTGCTCGGGACTTCGGGGACGCAGACGCCGAGCCAACCGCTGACTTTCCGTCACCGCCATCGCTAAACCGCCACCGGCGACGGAGGTCCAAAGACCGGCGGTTGCAGAGTTCCAGTCGAGGCCGATCACGAGCGCGATCCATGCTCCGGCGGTTGAGACCACCGATAGGTTGTGAAGCCAGGCCGCCAGCGGTCGGGCGGCAAGCGCGGCCGCAACCGCAAATAGGCCCAGACCCCCGGCGAGGGCTGGGCCTTCGACGTAGCCGGGGGAGGCTGCGATCGTGGCCACCATTCCGATCGACGCCAAGCCCCCCCAGGTCGCCGCCCAGTCTCGAGCAAGTCCACCGAACCTGATGAGCGACGTCACTAAGGCCGCCAGGAGGCCGAAAGTGACCGCACCTACCGATACTGCTTGGGAGGGACTCCAATCCTGCCAGACGATCGTCTGCACGAACGCCCAACCGGCAGACACTGCGGAGGCCGCTTGATAGACAACGCGAGTTGTGCCGGTAGTCAAGGTGGCCCTCCAGACCGAATAGCCGGCCGGAGCCAAGAGGGCCAGACCCAGCCATTGCGGACCAAAGCCGCCCGCCCCGATGAGCATGAGGATGATCCCGGCCTCGGCCCAGATCCGGTTCCGGCGCACCACACCAACGAGTAGGGACAAGATCCCGAAACCGACCGCCGTCCAGGGGACCTGGTCCAACTGGGCTGCGCGAGCCAGAGCGACACCGGCCACCAGGTGCGCCACCACCAACGCAGGCAAATCCCAGCGCAGCCAGCCTCCGGTCCTTGACCCGTGATCTGGCCGAGCTGCGATCCACGAGCAGGCCATCAGAGCCGCAGCGACCGGTGTGAAAAGCCAGGGATGGACCATGGGTGCGATAGGGGAGAGGACGGTGACAGCCACGACCGCCAACGCATAGGCGGGCGCCGTGACCGCCCCCGCCCGTAGCAGGTAGGCAACGACGAAATAGGCGAATGCGGTGCCGAGCGACCACCATCCCAAGGCCTGGCCGCCCTGGGCGAAGGTTGGGCCAAGGCTGACCGGAACCGCCAGTGCTCCAAGGATCACCGGATAGCGCAACCAGTCGACGCGAAGACCTTCTCCCCGCCGGCGTCGGCCCGACCGCACATCGTCAAACACCAATCCGCCGATGAGCAACAGACTGCCCCAGCAAAGGACCGCTAGGTCAAGCGAGCCGACCGGCACACCAGATCGTTCCGCCAGCAGCACCACGAGAACGAACGACATGGTCCAGGCAAACCAGGCGAAGCCGGACCTCCGCGCCGTGCTAGCGAGCAAGCTAGCGGCGATGATCGATGAGGCCGCGGTAGCGATCGACTCCCAAGGCTCTGGGGCAGCCACTGCCACCGCGATCGGCGAAAGCACCACAGCACCGGTCGCCAGGATCGACGAGAGTGGCTTGCGGAGATTGGTCGATCGGGCGGCGGTCGCATAGGCCACGGCCATAAACCCGAGAGCAACACCGCTCCAGGCTCGGCGTTGGGCAAATGGCTCCCAAAGCTCAGCCGTTTCCAATACTGCGAAAGGGAGACTGGCCGCCAGGATGAAGGTGGGAAGCGACCGTCCCCAGCGCTCGAGGCGTTGGCCAAGCAGACCCGCAAATGACTGCCCGAAGGTCGACAGAGTTTCTGAGATGTGCCCACGCTGCTCCCCAGCAAGGACAGTCGCCAGCCACCCGACGGTCCATGCTCCAAGCACGGCTACCAGTCGATCGGGCGCTGCACCCAGGAGGGCGCCAAGCCCAATGAGGTGACCGACCAATCCAAGGTGTGAGGCCACCCTTTGCTGCCAGAGGGCACTGAAAATCACCGCCGCTAGGCCGACGAGTGCCCAAGCCACCGGGATCGTTGCCGGATCGACGCCGGCTCCATCCATGCCCACCGCCAGCCCGAGTGAAAGAGCGCCGCCTGTGAGCCAGATCCGTAGTGGGAGCGACTGGGGAACCAACGCCAAGGCAGTCGCGGTCGAGGCAATCGCAATTACGAGAAACGGAGCCGACTCAGAGCTCCCTTTGTCGACGAGCCAAGCCCTCGCCGAGCCAAGCGCGATGACTGAAGCTGACCAGGTCGACCAAGTGGCTCCGAACCGGTCCCCGGGCCGGAGCCAGCGCAGACCGGGCGCAGTTGCGGCCACGACCACGCTCATGACCAACCAGGCAACGTCATCGGACAGCGCGCCCAATAAGGCCGATCCGAGGCCAATCGGAAGAAGCGCCGCCAACGTCGACATGGCCCCGCTCGACACCGCCGGCAGGCCAACTATTCGTCGAAGATGCGACCAAATCGAGGCCGTTGCCCAGGCGGCCACCATCGCCCGAGGTTCCACGACCGAGATGGCCAATCCGAGGAGAGCACCAGCTATGGCGACCGGCACTGCCCGAGACCCAGCTGAGGTGGTCCTCAGTTCCCATTCGAGCACAGCCAAATACGCCACGACCATCGTGACGCCCGTCCATGCGAGCCCCCACACCGGGATGAGGGGGGCCAAAGTTGTGGCGAGGAGAAATGGTCGCATCGCCGACAAGGATCTACTTCGCGCAAAGCGGTTACCGAGCAGCTCGACCGAGATCAGGGTGGCGACGCCTGCCACCAATAGCGGTACCGCCTGCACCTCTCCGCCGCCCAGTGCCAGGGCAACAGTCAGGAGGTAGGCACTCGGCACCCCCAGCAGTGCGGCCAAGACCGCCTTTCGGGTGGGCGGCGACTCGGCTCGAAATTTGAGCCACGCCAGAGTCGCCGTGATGAGGGTAGCGGCCAGGGCAGGTTGGAACGAGACCAGACGCGTGATCGCCACTCCCTGCAGTGGTTCATCGGTCTTGAAGACAAATCCGACAATCAGCCCCGCCAACCAGACCAGAGGCGCCACCAAGAAGCCAAGCACGGTGTTGGGATGGCGCCGGCTCCACCACTGATAACCCAAAGCGATGAGGAGACACGCCATCACCATCGCCGTGATCAGGCCTCCACCACGAAAGTCAGGCGGGATAGGGGCGTTGTCGACGAATCCGGCAAAGACGACGATCGGAAGAACCATCCCACCGAGAAGTTCCATGGCCTTGGCGATCAATAGGGCTTGTCGGCGGCGGAGGCCCCAGGCCCAGCCGAAGAAGACCAGAGGGATCGCCAATTCGACCAGTGGCTGGGCGTCATCGGGCACGTCGCGGAAGGCGAAGAAGAGGAATCCGAAGACGCCAACGAAGGTGAGCAACACTCCCAGATAGAGAAATCCATGCAGGGCGAGGTCGGAGGCCACGGCCTCGCGTAGCCGAGTCATGCGTCTTTTCCACATGCGTTCGCTACTTGTCGCTCTGGGCGGTCCGACTGCTGGGGAGGCAGCAGGTGCCAGGTCGACCCCAACACCCGTGGCTGTGAGGTTCATAGGCGTGACAGCCATTTGGGCCGGTGCAGGTGCGGTTGTCTGGGCCGCGGAGTCCCGCGGAAGAACCGAAGAGGCAGGCGCCGTCTGAGCTTCGAGGAAGTGAAGCAGCCGCTCACGAGTGGCGCCATCGACGATCCCACGGTTCTCTGCGGCGGAGAGGAATTCGACAATGACTATGCGGCGCCACGACGGCATCCCGAGCTCAGCACCCGGTGAAACGCCCGTAACCGGTGGGCCGATCGGAGCAGGCGACGTTGTGCTGAAGCGTTGTCGGGCTACCTGGAGGGTCGTTGGCGCGTAGTGTTTTCGAGCCCAGGGGGAGTCAGGCTTGGCAAGGCGGATCGCACCGATGATGGGAAACCAGCCCAGGAGAAACCCGTATGGGGGAAACAGCCCAACTAGCCCCAACCAGGCAAACACCGCCTTGCCTTTTCGAAAACAAACGTAGATCGGAAAGGCGAGGAGAAGTATCGCTGCGGCGATAGCAACTAAAACCGAACCATCCACGCCATCCGCTCCCGCGCTGGGTGCCGACACCGCAAAACCAGGTCCGACCCAAACCGAACAAGGCTATCGACTTTCCACTGTGCGCGGCGGCGCAATTGGGACCGACAGCAGCAACTGGGACAGTCGGGCAGAGCCTTTCTCGACATCACGTTGCGAAGCGTCGGTCAAGATCGGCTTCTGTGTAAATCAGGGAATGCCCTGATACGGTCACCGTCGGTGGGGGTGTCGGAATCAACGAGCGCGGTGGGAGCACCATCATCGCGGGGAGACCTCCCGTTCCCAATGATGAGGACGATCTTTAGACGAAGAGCTGCACTTCGGCGGTGGAGGCGAAGTCCAAGAAGGCGGCTGCACCCGCCACCAGGCAGCCGTCGATCAGATCTTTCTCCTCGACTCCCATCACTCCCATCGTCGTCGAGCAGGCGAAGAACTGCACGCCGAGGCCTTGC
>DATEDN010000079.1:0-75248 GCA_035281645.1 Acidimicrobiia bacterium
GCAGCCGGTGCCCCGCTCCAACGGAGGTGAGGATTGCGGTTGCCGGCCAACCGAATATGCGACTCGGGGTCGGGTTCGGCAAAGGCAAATTCGGACGGAATCGGCTTACCTGGCGATATCGAGTTGCTGGTCAGCTCCATCCTCCAACCATAAGCAATCAGAGTCGGCTAAGGGACCCCCCTCCCGGCTTCGCCGGCTCTCCCCTGAGAGGGGAGAAATCGGAGCGGGAAATTGGTCCGGAATCGGCGACTCGAGGCCGAGAATTGAAAGCTGATGAAGCACGCCAAGGTCGCGACGCAAATGCCCTCAGCGCCCGCGGCCGAGGCCCGCTCCGAAGCGGCCTACTCGGAACCGAAGGTCGACTGGCCCGATCTCTTCATCTGGGTCGCCCTGGGCCTCTTCTTCCTCGTCACGACAAGAGACCTCCTCGCCCTGCACAACAATTTCTGGACCTTCGACTACGACCTCGGGATATTCGACCAAGCCGTCTGGCTCCTGTCACGGGGCGAAGGGTTCATGACCGTGCGAGGTCTCGAGGTATTCGGCCACCACGGTTCGCTTGCCTTCTACCTGCTGGTCCCCTTCTACTGGCTGGGAGCTGGGCCCAACTTTCTCAACATCGTCATGGTCTTGGCCATTTGTTTTGGTGGATGGGTGCTCTTTACGTACGGACGAACGCTGCTTGGAAATGCCTGGTGGGCGCTCCTCCTCTCGGTGGCGTTTCTCCTCCACTTCACCAACAGCTGGCAGGTACGGGAGACCTTTCATCCCGAAGTAATGGCGATGGCGCCGTTCATGGCGGGATACGTCGCCGCCCGAGATCAGCGGTGGCGGGCTTTCGGGATCTGGATGGCGTTGGCAATCACCTGGAAGGAGGACGTCGCACTGGCAATCCTGGTCGTGGGGATCCTGCTCGTAATCCGAGGCTTGCGCCGCCCCGGCTGGATAACCATCTTCTCGTCGCTCGCCTATTTCGTATTGGTCACCCGCCTCCTGATCCCCGCCTTCTCGGATGGGGTGGTGTTCTACGAGAATTTTTACGGCGATCTCGGCGCCAGCCCCATCGACATCGCCCGGACCGCTCTCACAGATCCGACAGTCGTCGGTGGCACGCTCGGCGAGCACGACTTCTTCGGCTACGTCCGCGATCTTCTGGCCCCCTTTGCTTTCGTGCCGCTCTTGTCTCCCTTGACACTTCTGATCGCCATTCCTCAGGTCCTGGCCAACCTCCTGACGGTTGTCGATTGGACGCAGAATCTTCGAGTTCATTACGCAGCGATGCCGCTAGCGGCTGCCTCCCTGGCAATGGTCGAAGGAGTTGCCCGGCTCAGACGAATTGGGCTGCAGAGATTCGCCTTGGGGGCCGTCGCCGCCATGTCACTGGCCACGGCGGTGGCCTGGGGAACCCTGCCGTTCGGGGTTGAATACGACCGCGGTATCTGGCCCATCTATGGGAACGACCGTCGTCCGCTGCTGGAAGCAGCCGTGGGCATGCCCGAGCCCACAGCCAGCGTCACCGCCACCTACAACCTGACTCCGCACCTCACTCACCGGAGGGTGATCTACACCTGGCCCAACCCCTGGCGGGCCCTGCACTGGGGAACCGGGACCGAGCAACCTCCTGACCCCTCCGTAATCGAGTGGCTGGTGATCGACAAAACGGTGCTCGGCGACTCGGTAGCCGAGTTCGAGTCGGTCATCGCCGAGGAGTCGTGGGACGTCCTGATGGACGAGAGTGGAGTCTTCGTGGCCAGACGCGTTCCCTAGCTGGAGCCGATACCGTTGCTGGGGTGAAGATCCTGGTCTGCGTCAAGCGAGTTCCCGCTCCCGGGGCGCGCATCAACCTCACCCCTGATTCCCGGTCGATTGACGCCCGACATCTGTCTTTCACCGTCAGCCCTCATGAAGAATGCGCGGTCGAGGAGGCCATTCGTCTCAAAGAGTTACACGGGGGATCGGTCACGATCCTTACCCTGGGAAGCGCTGAGGCCGAGGAGCAGCTTCGCTACGCGATCTCAGTCGGAGCCGATGAAGCGGATCTGATCACCGCCGACGAAATCGACATCGACCCGCAGGCGACCGCCTCCGCCTTGAGCGACCGCATCACCGAACTCGAGGGTGCGAGCGATCCTTTCGACCTAATCCTGGTCGGGAATGAGTCGGCCGATGCCGGTGGGTATCAGGTTGGTGTTCGGATCGCTCATGCTCTCGGCCGGCCCGTCATCAGCGGGATCAAGGGGCTCAAGGTTGAGGATCAAACGATCGAGGCGCGAAGGGAGATAGACGGAGGGTTTGAGATCTATTCCTTACCGCTCCCGGCCATCGTGGCGGTCAAGGAAGGCATCAACCTCCCCCGTTATCCCACCCTGCCGGGTCGCCTTCGAGCGAAAAAAGCAGAGGTCAGGAAAGTCGCTTATCAGCAGAATGCCGGAGGGTTGACCATGGTTTCGCTTGCTACTCCGGTCGAGCAACAGACTGCCACCCGGGTCTTGGGCCGGGGAGCCGAAGCCGCACCGGCGGTAGTCGATCTCTTCGAGGAGCTCGGGCTCCTGTGAGCAGGATCCTGGTTCTTGTCGGCGAGTCCGAGGAGCTCGACCGCCAGGCATTATCGCTGGCGTCCACCCTTGGCTCAATCGAGCTGGTGTCGGTTGGCCCGACCAAGATCGGAGGAGCCGAGAAGTCTTGGCAGATCGAAAGCCCGGTCCTCTCCGACTACGCCCCGGAAGCCATCGCCGAGAGCTTCGCCCAGCTGATCGGACAGGAAATGCCTACGGCAGCCATCGCTGCCGGCACCGAGCGGAATAACGAGATCATGGCGCATCTGGCGGCGCTGCTCGACCTGCCGCTCGCCACCAACGTCCTCACCGTTATTGCCGACCGGGAGGACTGGCGCCTCACCAGGGTGCGCTGGGGAGGGAGCCTGATCGAAGAGGCCACCCTCTCGGCTTTTCTCAAGCTTCTGACGGTGGCACCGCATTCGCAGCCAGTCTGGGAGGGATCCGGAACGCCTGCTTTGCAGATATTCGAACCCGAGTTGGGAGACGAGCTGAGTAGAACTCGGGTCCGAGAGCGGGTGACCCTTGACGAAGGGATCACCCTCACGACGGCACCGGTGATCGTGAGCGGCGGGCGCGGGGTGGGCTCGGCGGAAGGATTCGCCGTGCTCGAGGAACTTGCCGGCCTGCTCGGGGGGGCGGTGGGGTGCTCGCGGGTGGTGACCAACAACGGATGGCGATCGCATCGAGACCAGGTGGGGCAAACTGGCACCAGGGTGGCACCCCAGCTCTATGTGGCCTGCGGGATCTCGGGCGCGATCCAGCATTGGGTGGGGATGATGGCGGCCAAGAAAGTATTGGCAATCAACACCGATCCCGAGGCTCCCATGGTGACCAAGGCCGACTACGCCGTGATCGGAGATCTCCACGAAGTGCTCCCCGCCATCATCGCCGAGATCAGACGGCGCCAGGAGAACTGATGAAGATGCCAAAGCCGAGTAATTCGGCCAAAGAATTGTTCCAGAGGCTGTTGCCGGAAGCCCCCGACGTCACCCAGCGACCGATGTTTGGCCAACTGGCCGGTTTCGTCAACGGAAACATGTTCTTGTGCCTGTTCGGGGACCGAATAGCCGTCAAGCTCTCCGGGCAGAAGGCAGACGAGTTGATGGCGATCAAAGGGGCGGGACCCTTTGTTCCCATGGAAGGCCGACCCATGAAAGGCTACGTGGTATTGCCTCTGGACTGGCACGGCAATGCCGACTTGGCCGACTATTGGGTTGAGCAGTCCCTCGCCTACGTCCGTACTCTCCCGCCCAAACTGCCGAAAAAGAAGAAGTAGTCGATGGACGTTCTCAAGGCCAGTCACCGGGGACGACTTGATCAGGAGCTGATTCTGTGGCTGACCACCGTTCGCCCCAATGGGCAGCCCCAGACATTGCCGGTCTGGTTCGTGATCGACGGCCCCGATCTCCTTGTGTGGTCGCAGGAAGGAGCTCGCACCAAGAATCTGGCGGGGAATTCGTTGGTCTCGGCCCATGTCAACGACAACGGCACCGGAGGCAACATCCTCAGCATCGAAGGGGAGGCGGTCATCGAGCCTGGTTTGGGGCTGCCCAGCCAGCACGCCCCATATGTCAAGCGTTATCAGCGACGGATGGACAAATCCCGATGGAGTTGGGACTGGTTCGACAGCGTCTACAAGGTCCCGATCCGGATCAGCCCCCGGAAGGTTCGGACGGGGTGAGGCCGATCCCGGCGGGGATTCGGCTCGGAGAAAGGATCCCGTCCGCCAGCCCATAGGCCACGGCTTCCTCGGCGCTCATCCAGTGGTCACGATCGGTGTCCTTCTCGACCCTTTCGATCGGCTGGCCGGAATGTTGCGAAAGAATCTTCACCATCGTCTGGCGGTGCCGGACGATCTCACGAGCATGAATCTCGATATCGCTCGCCTGCCCCTCGATTCCCCCGACTACATGAGGCTGGTGGATCAGCACTCGGGCGTGGGGCAAGACCATGCGCTTCCCTGGAGCACCAGAGGCCAGGATGACCGCCGCCGCCGAGGCGGCGAGACCGATACAGGTCGTGGCCACCTCTGGGCGAAGGCTCTGAATCGTGTCGTAGATCGCCATCATCGCCGATCCCTCACCCCCGGGTGAGTTGATGTAGAGGTGAACGTCTTTGTCGGGGTCCTCGGCTTCGAGATAGAGGAGCTGGGCGACGATGAGATTGGCCACCTCGGCGTCCAACTGTCGCCCAAAGAAGACGATTCGCTGTCCGAGGAGCTGGGAGTAGATGTCGTAAGCCCGCTCACCTCTTGGCGTCTGTTCGATGACCGTCGGTATCAACATGGGCTAACCTCCTGTGCAACCTTGAAGTTGCAGACCAGCCTACACCACACGCAACCGAGAAGTTGCACGTGAACCTCTTGCCAAAGGTGGAGCGATCGCTGCATCTCCACCGAGCTCCAACCGAGCTGTGGGAGCACCTCGTCCGTGGCGAAATGGCGTCGGTGTGGATGGGAGGGGAGATGACTATCGCGCCCCGCTTGGGCGGACCGGTGTCGCTGATCGTCGAGGGAAGCCCGCCGGTCTTCGGCACGGTCGAGGAAATCCTCCCCGGTCGCTCGATCACCTGGACCTGGCGCACCGCCGAGGGTGAGCCCACCCAGGTGGTGTTCAACATCGAAGCCGACGGCGAGGGCTCGCTGCTCAGGGTTAGTGAGGAGCTCATTCCCTACGAAATCGTGATCATTCCCCCGGTCCTGAATTGATGGACGTGTTCTCCGCCCTTTCCGACCCCACTCGTCGAGAGTTGATCCGCAACCTCGCTGAAGGTCCCGCCACGGCCACCCAGCTCTCCCGGCAGTTCCCGATCAGCAGGCAGGCGATAACGAAGCACCTCGCCGCCCTCGATGAGGCCGGCCTGGTCGACCGCAACGCCTCGGGCCGCGAGATTCGCTATTCCCTACGAACCGAGCGCCTGGATGAGGTTTCCCTATGGGTGGCCGAGGTCGGCGCCAGCTGGGACCAGCGGCTCGCCAAACTGAAGGACCAGATCCGCTGACGCCCCTTGCGGGGCCGAAACTGTTGCCCAGCCGCGGTGACAGCCCTCCGTCGCGATGTTCTTACCAGAGGCTGCCGGCGGAGACCCGCAGGTCCTCCATTGTGATCCCCTTGGCCCCGTCGCTACAGAGAAAGAGGGCCAGGGCTCCGATCTCGGTCGGGGAGATCAACCGGCCCTGGGGGTTGGACTTCTCGACGTCGGCCACATAGTCGTCGCCGGTGCGTTGCTCGTGCTCGGCGATGTCGGTCATCCACGCCCGGCCGAAAGAGGTATCGACCCAAGTGGGACTGATGGCGTTGCAGGTAACCCCGTGGGGCGCCCCCTCCAACGCCACCGCCCGGGTCAGTCCGACCACTCCAGCTTTTGATGCGCAATAGGCGCCCGAGGTGGCTGCCCCCACCGAAGCCGCGGTCGAGGCGAGGTTGACGATCCTCCCCCACTTGCGCTCGATCATCGCGGGCAAGACCCGCTTGATGGTTCGATAGGTGCCGTTGAGGTTCACGTCGATGACCTTGTTCCAGAGTCCGTCGTCATGCCCGACGATGGCTTGCTCCGCGGTGATGCCGGCGGCGTTCACGAGGATGTCTACCGGACCCAAGCGCTCGACGGTGGCACGACAGAAATCGTCGACCGACTGATCGGAGGTGACGTCGAGGTTCATCCCCAAAGCTTCTGAGCCCAACTGCGAGAGGGCGTCGTCCAGCTGCTCCTGTCCCGGAAGATAGGTCAGCTCGCCATCGGCCCGCTGCCCGCCGGCAAGGAGGGATCCGATCGCCAGCCGGGCGCCGGCCCCGGCCAGGGCCGAGGCAATCGCCAGCCCCATGCCGGAGGCGCCGCCGGTGACCATGGCGGTCCGACCCGCCAGGAAATTGTCAGCCACGTTGTCTCCTTGGATTAGTTGTTCGAGTTAGTACGGCGCCGCCACGTCGCCCATCTCCACGTAGACGCTCTTCAGCTGCGTGTAGTGGCCGATGGTCGTGAGGCTGTTCTCGCGTCCGATGCCCGATTGCTTGTATCCCCCGAAGGGCATCTCGATCGGAGTGACGTTGTAATTGTTGATCCAGGTGGTGCCAGCCTCGAGTTTGGCGACGACGCGATGAGCTCTGGTGATGTCGCGGGTGAAAACCCCGGCCGCGAGCCCGTAGTCGGTGTCATTGGCCCGAGCGATCACTTCGTCCTCGTCGAAAAAGGTCAAGATGGCCATCACCGGCCCAAAAATTTCCTCCCGAACGATCTTCATGTCGTCGCTGCAGCCATCGAAAACTGTGGGCTCGACAAAGTATCCGTTCCGTAGCTCGGGATCGTCGGGGCGCCTACCCCCGATGAGGACCTTGGCCCCGGCCTTCTTGCCCGCCTCGATATAGGCCAGGACCTTGTCGAGATGCTCTTGGGAGATGAGTGCCCCCACATGGGTATCCGGATCCATGGGGTCGCCGATCCTCATCTTGGAGGTGCGGGTAACCAGCTTGTCGACGAATTCGGAGTGCACGTCCTCATGGACGAAGACGCGGGTGCCGTTGGAGCAGATCTCCCCCTGGGTGTAGAAGTTGGCCATCAGTGCGGCCGAGACCGCGTTGTCGAGATCTGCATCTTCGAAAACTATGAGCGGTGACTTGCCCCCCAGCTCCAGAGTGACGTTCTTCAACGTCGAAGCGGCGTTCGCCATCACCAGCTTGCCGGTTCCAACCTCCCCGGTGAGCGAAACCTTGGCCACCCCGGGATGGGAGACCAGGGCCTCTCCGGTCCGGTGGTCGCCCTGCACAACGTTGAAGACGCCATCGGGCAGACCGGCTTCGGTGTAAATCTCGGCTAGTCGCAAGGCGGTGAGGGGGGTGAGCTCTGCGGGTTTGAAGACCATCGAGTTGCCACAGGCGAGGGCCGGTCCCGACTTCCAGCAGGCGATCTGGATGGGGTAATTCCAAGCCCCGATCCCAGCGCATACCCCGAGCGGCTCCCGGCGGGTATAGACCCAAGAGTTGGCGAGTTGAAAGGTTTCGCCGTGGATCGAGGCCGCCAACCCGGCGTAATACTCGATGGCGTCGGCCCCGGAGAGGACATCGACCGCGACGGCCTCCTGCCAGGGCTTGCCGGTATCTGCCACCTCGAGCCGGGCGAGGTCCTCGTTGTATCGACGGAGCAGGGCTACCGCCCGGTTGAGAATCCGACCCCGCTCTGCGCCGCTCAGGTCCCGCCATGACTCAAACCCTTCCCGAGCCGATGCCACGGCTCGGTCAACATCGTCGGGGCCGGCGTGTTGGACCTGGCAAATCACCTCGCCCGTCGCCGGATTGATGGTTTGGAACGTCTCGCCACTGGTGGCCTCGGTCCGCCGGCCCGCGATAAAGAGACCTTGTTCCGGCAGCTGCATAAAACGGAACGCTACTAGTGACCGGAAGGGGGCTGAAGACGCTGGGCCCAGGCCTGGGTTAGACGGTCGAGGATGATCGCCATGACCACGATGGCGAACCCGACCTCAAAGCCGAGGCCAGTCTCGTTGCGAGTAACGGCGTTGATGGTCTCGAAACCGAGGCCACCACCACCCACGAGACCGGCAATGATCACCATCGCCAGCACCATCATGATCACCTGATTGACGCCCGCCATGATCGTGGGAGCAGCGAGGGGGATCCGCACCCCAAGCATGGTCTGGCGACGGGTGGCGCCAAAGGTCTGGGAAGCCTCGATGGCTTCGCTGGGAACCTGACGGATCCCAAGGGCGGTAATCCGGATCCCGGGCACGATCGCGTAGAGGACCGAGGCGATAATTCCCGGCACCTGGCCGACGGTGAAGAGCATCACCACCGGAATTATGTAAACGAAGGAAGGCACGGTCTGAAGGAAGTCGAGGATCGGGCTGAGAACCTTCTCGACTCGCGGACGCCGACCTGCCCATATCCCGAGGGGAACTGCGATTGCAACCGAAGCCACAACTGCCGCCACCACCTGAATCAGGGTGATGATCGATAACTCCCACATCCCCATGAATCCCACCAGCAGGAGGGCGACCGCCACGAACAGAGCCAGACCGAGCCCTCGCACCCTCCAGGCCAGCCAGGCCGCGACGAAGATCAGCACCGGCCAGGCGACCACGTCGAGCAGGAAGTCGCGGGCGGGTATCAGGAGGTCGGCGACGATGAAATCGTTCAGCGGCCTGGTTATGAAGGAGAGGTTGTCCCGCGCCCAGATCACCAGATTGTCGAGCGGATCCAGGATCCGGACTCCGAACACCTCCGGGAAGGCGATGGCACCGATCGCCCGCCCCACCACAACCAAGACCGTCAAGCCGAGAAGGGCCCCCAGCACCCAGCGTTTGTCGACCTGTTTGGTGCGGTCGGTTTCGGCCAGGGATCGGCCGATCCGGTCCAGGACCATTGCTACCGCCACAATGGCGAGGCCGGCTGCCAGGCCCCGCCCGGGGCTTCGGACTCGGAGGGTGTCCATGACCACCTGACCCAAGCCGCCGGCGGCGAGCAAGGTCGCCAGAACCACGATCCCGAGAGCCATCATGATCGTCTGGTTGACGCCGGTCATGATGGTGGGCATGGCGATTGGGGTCTGAACCTTGAAAAGGGTCTGGCGAGGGCTCGAGCCGAACATCTTCGAAGCCTCGACCGTCTGCGATGGGACCCGCAAGATGCCGAGAGTGGTCAGGCGCACAACCGGCGGCAGAGCGTAGATCACCGTGGCAATAGTCGCCGGCACCTTTCCGATCCCGAAGAAGAGAATCATCGGAAGGAAATAGACCGGAGCAGGAATCGTCTGCATGGCGTCGAGTAGCGGTCTCAGCCCCTTTTCGAACCCAGGCTTGAAAGCGGCGAGCACCCCCAAGGGCACCCCGATGACCACGGAAATCAGAACGGCCATCGACATCAGTGCCAGCGTTTCCATGGTTGGTTCCCAAAGCCCCACCAGGCCCGGGTAAACCATCACCAGCCCGGCCACCAAACCCATCTGCCAATGACCGTTGCGGGCAATGAGCAGAAAGACCGCGATCGGGATGACGAACCATGGAAGCCAAATAAGAGCGTCCTCGACGAAGGTCAGCCCCCAGTTGACGGCCGCAGTGATCGGCTGCAAGAAGGTGGTGAAGAGGGGATGGTTACCGCGATTGGACCTGGCCCAGGCTTCGAAAGCGTCGATCGGAGCCGAGAACGTGGTATCGAAGACGGAGGGGAAGACCTTGGCGTTGGCGAAGGCCACTTGGAGTGCCACCACTCCAACCACCAGGCTCCCCCAGGTCACCAGCTTGCGGTCGACTCCGGCCTTGACTCCTAATGGAAGGGAGGGAGCGGAGACAGTGTCGGTCATTTTTCTTCCTCGAGGACGTTGGCGACTGCCGCTCGATCGACCACCCCTACCTCCGTCCCTTCGGCATCGTCCACAGCTACCGGGGTGGTGTGGTTGAGCAGATGAGGGAGGACCGTCTCGATCGTGTCCTCGAGGTGGACCCGGTGAGCGGCTCCGTTGGCGTCGCCCGGTCGAGTCACAGCAGCAGCAGTGAGCACCTTGGTCTTGGGAATGTCTTTGGTGAACTCGCGGACGTAGTCGGTTTGCGGATCGGTGATGAGCTCGGCCGCCGACCCCACTTGGTCGAAGGCTCCGTCTTTCATGATGGCGATCCGGTCGCCCAGTTTGATGGCCTCGGCGAAGTCATGGGTGATGAACACGATCGTTCGCTGCATCGACTCCTGCAGTCGAATCAGCTCGTCTTGCATGTCGCGGCGGATCAGCGGATCGAGGGCTGAGAATGGTTCGTCGAAGAAAAGGATTTCTGGCTCGACCGTGAGGGCCCGAGCCAAACCGACCCGTTGTTGCATGCCCCCCGAGAGCTGTTGGGGATAGTGGTTTTCCCAGCCTTTCAATCCGACGACTTCGAGCACCTTCATGGCACGCTCCAACCGCTCGTTCTTCTCGACCCCTTGCACCTCGAGTCCGTAGGCGGCGTTGTCGATCACCCGGCGGTGTGGGAAGAGACCGAAGTGCTGGAAGACCATCGACATTTTGTGCCGGCGCACGTTGCGAAGCTGCTCCTCGGTCATGGCGGTGAGATCCTCGCCGTCGAGGAGAACTCGGCCTTTGGTGACCTCGTTGAGGCGGGCGGCGCAGCGGATGAGGGTCGATTTTCCCGACCCCGACAGGCCCATGACGACGAAGGTCTCGCCGACGTTGACGTCGAAGGAAACATCCCGGACTCCAACCGTGCAGCCGGTGGAAGAGAGGATTTCGGCCCGGTTCGCGCCTTCCTCGGCCATCGCCAGGGCCCGTTCCGGTCGATTTCCGAATACCTTCCAGACCTGGTCGACCTCAAGGCATACTCGGGGCTGGGACCCGTTTTCAGACACATCGGTAATGTACCAACTCGACCGCTCCGAAGGCATGGGCGGCGACTAAGAGGAGATCGAATGAAGAAACCCCTATTACTAGTTCTTGTAGCCCTGAGCGTTCTCGCCGCGGCTTGCGGCGGCGGCGACGGTGCCACTGCGACCTCCGCCGATGGTGGCACTGCCACAACCGGCGCGGCCACAGGCGGGACAGTCGGAATCGACCCGAACAACCCCACCATCAACCTGGCGGTGAACCCCTGGACCGCTTCCCTTCTGAACGTTGAGATCGCCAAGCAACTAATCGAAGCCCACCTCGGCTATCCGGTCGAGGCCGTGGCGATCGACGAGAACGCGGCGATGTTCACAGGTATGGCCGACGGCACGGTCGACGCCGTGCTCGAACTCTGGCCCTCTGGGATCACCGACGATGAGCAGGCGTTCCTCGACGAAGGATCGGTCGTCGAAATCGGCGAGCTCGGCGCGGTCGGCAAGATCGGATGGTTTGTTCCCCAGTACGTGATCGACGAGCACCCAGACCTGGCAACGTGGGAAGGATTCCAAGATCCGGCCAACGCGGAGCTTTTTGCCACCGCCGAGACCGGCGACCAGGGTCGCTTCCTCGGCACCGATCCTTCCTACTCGCAGTACGACGAAGCGATCATCTCGAACCTCGACTTGCCCTTCCAGGTGGTCTTCTCCGGTTCGGAGGCGGCAACGGTGGCCGAGCTCGATGCCCGGGTCGCAGCGCAGGAGCCGATCGTGATGTATTGGTGGACCCCGACAGCGGCGGTCGCCAAGTACAACCTGGTCAACGTGCCCCTGCCCGAGTATTCCGAGGAGTGCTACGCCGATCCGGCAGCGATTGACTGCGACTATCCCGAGGACGTCTTGCTCAAGGTGGCCTCGGCGCAATTGGAAGAGAAAGCACCCCCGGTGTGGGAGTTCCTAAATAACTTCACCATCACCACCGAGGATCAGCTCTCGATGCTCCCCGCCGCCGAAATCGATGGCGAGGACATCTCAGTGGTCGCCAAGGAGTGGATCGACACCCACCAGGATGTCTGGCAGGCCTGGCTGCCCTAGACAATTTGCGAACCCAGGGTTCACAGGGTGGTACCACCCACCTGTGAGCCCACAGAAATGAGAAAGGGGCGGTTATTCCGCCCCTTTCTTGTATAGTGGGTCCATAGCGCCGATTTGATTCGATCAGCTTGCGGGCGCTCAACAAATGCGGCTAAAGCGTCGGGATGGAAAAACCGCCCGGCCAGAGCTGCGGCGGTTTTCTCGTTGGAGGGCCGCCTCACAATCCAGGAAAGGACTATGAGATGGCCGGCAACGTTTTCCGAGACCTCCTCAACCGAGGCCGCCCGCTGGTCGCGGACGGGGCCATGGGAACGACGCTTTTCTCCCTGGGTCTCGAAGGAGGGGGCTGTCCGGAGCTGCTCAATGTCGAGCAGCCAGATCTGGTGGAAAAGGTTCACCGCGGTTTCATCGATGCCGGCGCCGACATCGTCCTCACCAACACGTTCGGCGGCAACCGTCGGCGACTGGCGCTCCACCGCCTCGAGGACCGCGTAATCGAGCTCAATGCGGCCGCGGTCGCCGTCGCCCGGCGGGCAACCGACCTCGCCGACCGGCCGGTCGCCATCGCCGGCAGCATCGGGCCCACCGGGGACCTCTTCGCTCCTCTGGGACCGCTTTCCCACGATGAAGGAGTCGCGGTATTCACCGAGCAGGCGAAGGCACTTGCCGACGCCGGAGCCGACGTGCTTTGGATCGAAACAATCTCGTCTTTCGAAGAGCTCGAGGCGGCGGTCGCCGCGGCACAAACAACGGATCTCCCGTATACGGCCACTCTCAGCTTTGACACCGCCGGGCACACCATGATGGGCATCAGCCCCCGGGGCCTCGGTGAGTGGTGGCTTCAGCATGATCAGGTTGCCGCCGTCGGCGCCAACTGCGGAGTGGGTCCGGGCGATGCCGTGGCCACCGCCTGGGAGATCGCCTCGGTCGCCCCCAGGGCCATCACCATCACCAAGGCCAACTGCGGTATCCCCCTCTATCAGACCGAAGGTGGGCTCACCTACCCGATCGGCCCCGACCAGATGGGCGACTACGTCGATCTCGCCCTTCGGTCCGGCGCTCGCATCATCGGTGCTTGTTGTGGATCGACTCCCGACCACATCGCCGCCATTAGGGAGGCGGTCGACAGCCACCTTGCCGGTGACCGTCCCGAACTGGCGGAAATTGCCGAGCGACTCGACGTCGCAGTTCGCCCTCTGGCGGGAGCCCGCCGCGAGCGACGCCGCCAAGCCGTCTAAACCCCTCCGAACATCGACTGACGGGCCGACCGCAGGCGGTCGAGGGTGGCATGGTCTCGTGGCATCGCTGCGACGCGTATTCCGGTCTGGGTGCCCCACCGGCGAGCCACACCATCAGCCGACTCCCCGGTGAGGAGGGAGGTCGCCTGTGCTGCCGCTCCCAAGGCCACCAGCTCTTCCGCTTTCGGGACCTGAAGCTCGCGACCGGAAAGTTGACCGATGACCCTTCGCCACACCTTCCCCTTGGCCCCTCCCCCGATGAGAATCAATGGCCGGTCGGGATCGATACCCGATGAGTGCCGAGAGACGTGCTCGAGGGCCTCGATCAACCCCAGCGCGGCTCCCTGGTAGGCGGCGAGGAGGATCTCGGAGGGATCGGTGGCATGACGGAGGCCGCCGAAGACCCCGGCTGCATCTGGCAGGTTGGGAGTCCGCTCCCCATCTAGGTAGGGAAAGGAGAAAACCTCCGTGCGTTCAGCGGCGTTCTCTCGATCGAGTCCCAACCAGGAGGCGACCCGATCGACGGCGAGAGTGCAATTGAGCGTCGCCGCCAACGGCAGAAAGTTTCCTGTGGCGTCGGCAAATCCGGCGACGGTGCCGGAAGGATCGGCGGCTCTCACAGTCGACAGGGCGTAGACGGTGCCGGAGGTTCCCAGGCTGACCACCGGAGCACCCGGCTCGAGTCCCAGGCCCAGGGCGGCCGCCATGTTGTCCCCGGTCCCTGCCCCGACCGCAGTTCCCGGGCGGAAACCGGTGTGTCGGCTGGCCTCGGTGGTGACCTCGCCGGCGGTCTCCCCCGGCTTCAAGACCTTGGGCAAGAGATCACGGTCGAGGCGAACCTCCGGGAGCGAGAGAACCTTTGCCGAATAGTCCTCCAGGGAAGTCGACCACCACCCCGTGCCCGATGCGTCGCCCCGGTCCGTCGTGCGGAGGCCGGTGAGACGGGCGTTGATGAAATCGTGCGGTAACAGCACCGCCCCCGTGGCCGCGGCCACTGCGGTCTCGTGCTGACGCAGCCACGCCCACTTGCCCACGGTGTACGACGCCACTGGAACCAAGCCGATTTCTTTCGCCCAGACTTGGGGTCCTCCGAGGGCATCGACCAAGGCCCCGGCATGGGATGCGGCGCGAGTGTCGTTCCACAGCGGGGCCGGTCTTAGCGGAGAACCGGCCTCATCGAGCACCACCAGGCCGTGCTGCTGGCCGCCTACCGCGACAGCTTGCACCTCGCCGGCCCGCCCGCACTGGGAAAGCGCCTCAGCGAGGGCACTCCACCATTGCCGAGGATCTGTCTCGCGAGCGCCGCCTGTCCCCGTCACGTCGTGCCCGGCACGGCCGGTGGCGACCACGGCTCCGGAGTCGATGTCGACGATCAAGACCTTGGTGGCCTGAGTGGAGCAATCGACACCAGCAACGAGGGGCACGGCCCGCAAGCGTAGGTCCGATCGATGTCCGCCACCGATCCCAAGCCCCTCCTGGAGGAGGCATCGCAGGGGGCAATGCGATTAGACAGTGTGCATATGTCGAAGAAGAAAGGGGTTCGGTCGCACGGCGAGCACGGCGAAGGCGAAAAGCTATCGAAGAAGAAGTACGAGAAGGAGCTTGCACAACTCCAGGTCGAACTGGTGAAGATGCAGGAGTGGATCCGCCATCAAGGCCTCAAGGTCGTCGTGATATTCGAGGGCCGCGACGCCGCCGGCAAGGGCGGCACCATCAAGCGCATCACCCAGAGTCTCAGCCCTCGCGTCTGCCGGGTGGAGGCGCTCTCAGCCCCCTCCGATCGAGAGCGAACCCAGTGGTATTTCCAACGTTACGTCGCCTACCTGCCGGCTGCCGGAGAGATGGTTCTCTTCGACCGGAGTTGGTACAACCGTGCCGGAGTGGAGCGGGTGATGGGGTTCTGCACCGATGAGGAATACCAAGAGTTTCTCCGCTCGACCCCAGAGTTCGAGAGGATGCTGGTCCGCTCCGGGATCAAGCTCATCAAGTACTGGTTCTCGGTCTCTGACTCGGTACAAGAGGCGCGCTTTCAGGCAAGGATCAACGACCCCACCCGGCGTTGGAAGCTTTCGCCCATGGATCTCGAATCGCGATCGCGTTGGGTCGAATACTCGAAAGCCAAGGATGAGATGTTCCGACACACAGACATCAAACAAGCCCCCTGGCATGTGGTGAACTCCGACAACAAGAGGAAGGCTCGCCTCAACGTCATCCATCACCTTCTCAGCCAGATCCCATATGAGGATCTGACGCCGGAACATATCGAGTTGCCTCCGCGGCAACCCGATCCAGGCTATGTCCGCCCGCCCCTCGCCGACCAGTCGTTCGTGCCCGAAAAGTTCTAATCCGTTCTTGCGTAAAAACGGTACGGTTTACGTGACGAGATTTACGCAAGAATGAATGAGTGGTACCGGGCCCAGGACGGCACTCGGCTCGCCGTCTGGCATCAGCCAGGGTCGCGTCGGCCCGAGATCCTTCTCGTGCACGGACTTGCCTCGAACGCTCGGCTTTGGGATGCGGTCGCCGTCCATCTGAATGGATCCGGTCGGGGAACACTGCAAATTGACCTGCGCGGACACGGCGTGTCCGATAAGCCGGACTCAGGCTACGACTTCGCCACCATGAGCTCGGATCTGGCCGGAGTCATCCTCGAGACGATGCGACCGCCGGTGATGGCGGTGGGCCAGTCGTTCGGCGGAAATCTGGTGATGGAACTGGCGGTGAGGTCGTCCGAGCTCATCTCCTCGATCGTATGCGTCGATGGCGGGTTCATCGACCTCGCCCAGCGATTCGGCACCTGGGAAGCCTGTGTGGCGGACCTGACACCACCGCCGCTCGACCACCTCAGTGCGGACTCACTGGGCGAAGCCGCAGCACAGCTCTATGCGGCTTGGCCACCAGAAGCGATCGCGGCCCAGTTGGCAAATCTCGAGGAGGCAGAAGATGGCTCGATCCGCCGACGTCTTTCCCTTGCGCACCATCTCTCGCTGCTTCGAGCGATGTTTGAGCAGGAACCCCTGGCGGTCGCCGAGCGCTGCCAACAACCTGTGCTGCTGATAGCGGCCGACGACGACACTCCTGGCAAGAAGGATCAAGTGAGCGCCTTTGCCAAACGTCTGACGAGTGGACGCGAGTTATGGATGCAGGGCCATCACGACTTGCATGCCGAACAGCCGGGACGGGTGGCCGCAGTGATCGAGAGTGCCCTGGGGGAGGGGTTCCTTCGGTGAGTGGCCTCGTCGTGATCATTGGCTCGGGGGAAATGGGCGAATCGATGCGGTCGACGCATCGCCGAGTTTTCGACCATACCGGCGCCGACTCAGTCACCCTTCTCGACACGCCTTACGGCTTTCAGGAGAATGCCGACGCCCTCACTGAGCGGATGGTGGCCCACTTCCGGAATGCATTTGACGCCAAAGTCGAGGTCGCCAGCCTCCGCCGACCTCATACCTCCGAGAGTGAGCGTCAAGAGTTTCTCGACGCCATTTCGAGGGCCCAGGTGGTCTTCGCCGGTCCGGGATCGCCGAGTTATGCCCTTCGGGTGTGGAAGGGCCTTTCGATGCGCCAAGCATTCTCATCGGTTATCGAGCGAGGAGGGGCGGTGGTGATGGCCAGCGCGGCCGCCCTCACGCTCGGAGAAAAGGCCATCCCCGTCTACGAGATCTACAAAGTAGGAGAGGACCTGCATTGGGTTGACGGACTGGATCTGCTCTCGTCTCTGGGGATGAAAACGGTCGTGGTACCGCATTGGAACAACCGGGAAGGGGGTTTTCATGACACCAGTCATTGCTTCATCGGAGAACGCCGATTCCGCGGCTTGGTCGAGATGCTCCCAATGGACACATCGGTGATCGGAGTCGAAGAGCATACGTCGGTGCTAATCGACCCCGTATCCAGATCTATGCAAGTTATGGGAAAAGGTAAGGCGTATCTCAATGACGAACCAATCGACGACGGACAGGAGCTCACCGCCCCCGCACTGAGACCGGCCTTCACCGATCTCGCCCCCGAGAAGCCGGGTGAGAGTGAACCACCGGAGGCCGAAGTCGCCGTGATCGACCTGCTGGTGGAGCTACGAGCAGGGGCCCGCGACCGCTACGACTTTGCGGAGTCCGACCGCATCCGCGATGCCCTGGCGCAACTCGACATAGAGGTGCACGATCATCCCGACGGCACTACCTGGAATCGACGGCGGGACGATGCTTAGGACCTGGCTGACCGATCGCTTCGATCTCGACCTTCCCTTGATCTCCGCACCAATGGGCGGCGCCGCCGACGGGCGCTTTGCCTCCGAGGTTTGCCGCCATGGGGCGCTGGGCATGGTGGCCGCCGGAACCCGGGCCACAGCTGAGCACATCCTCGAGGAAACGGCGGCCTTGGCAGCAAGCCAGGATGCCTGGGGAGTGGGTTTGCTCGCCTGGGTTGCGGAGCGAAAGCCCGAGCTCATGGAGGTCGTGGAAACGTTGGCACCTCCCCTCGTCTCGGTCAGCTACGGCAATTACGAGAGGTATGTGACAAGGTTGCAGGAGGCCGGATCCACGGTCACTACCCAGGTCAATTCGTTGGCAGAGGCCATGGCGGCCGCAGCTGCAGGGGTGGACTTTCTCGTTGCCCGAGGCGGCGAGGGGGGTGGCCACGGCCGGAACGAAATGGCCACGCTCCCGCTCCTGCAGGAGCTGCTGGAGAACGTCGAACTGCCCGTGGTGGCAGCGGGAGGAATCGCCACCGGGCGAGGACTAGCGGCCGTGCTGGCGGCGGGTGCCGCCGGTGCCTGGGTGGGCTCGGCCTTCCTCGGCTGCGACGAGACGGCCTGGCCCGATCAGTCGAAGAAGCGAGTGGTTTCAGCCGGTGACGGCGACACCATTTACACGACGTCCTTTGATGTCGGGCTTGGCCTCGACTGGCCGGTCGGATACGGAGGCCGCGCCTTGGCTAACGATTATTCCGACCGGTGGCATGGCCGCGAAGCGCAGCTGGCCGGATCCGACTCGCCTCCGGTTGGCGAAGACGCTCCGATTTGGGCCGGGCAGGCGGTTTCCCTGGTGACGCGCCTGCAAACCGTTGCCGAGGTGATCGCCGATTTCCGAACCGCTGAAGACCTCCTGCGACGCTGGTGATCAAATGATCCGGCTCGGGTTTTCGTAGAGCGGTTTCTGTTCGAGGATTCGCAGAGGTCCGAGTCGGGACAGGTCGAGTGTGGTCCTCCGGCCGAGAATCAACTCCGCCAAATGGCGCCCCACCGCGTGGCAATGCTGAAACCCGTGACCCGAGAACCCGTTGGCCAAGAACATGCCGGGCAAGTCCGGCCACTCGCCAATGATCCCGTTGCCGTCGAGAGTGTTGACCTCGTAGAGGCCGGTCCAGCCGGAGGCGAGATGCAAGGCTTCGAAGGCCGGCAACTGGGTGGCGAGCTCGGGCCACACTATCTCGTCGAATCTCTGCCTATTGAACGTGAAGTCCTCGCCCACGGGATCGTCAGGGAGGGACCAACCAACTGCAAAACGTCCCTCCCCCTCAGGGAGGACGTAGAGGCCGCTGGGGAGAAAAACACTGGGATGGCCTCGATGATCGAGATGGGTATCGATTACATAAACAGTCCTCATCACCGGTTTGACCGGAAGGTCGACACCCGCCGTCGCCGCCAGCGGAGCGCACCAGGCGCCGGTGGCGTTGACCACTTTCTCGGTCTGGATGAGATCGCCCGTTGCCAATGCAACCCCGGCAATTCGGCCACCTTCGACCTTGATGGCGGTGGCTTGCCCGGTGATGAACTGCACACCCAGCGCCCGCGCCCGGCGCAGGTAACCCTGAAGCACGGCGTTGGGGTCGAGCGAGCCGTCGCGGGCGCCATAGGTACCGCCTAGGTAGCCGGCGCCGGCATAGACGGGAAAACGGTTCCGAATCTCAACGGCCTCGAGCCATTCCACCTCACACCCGAAGCTCCGTTGTCTGGTGAGGCCAGCTTGCGCTTGATCGACGCTCGATTCGTCGGTCAGGAAGAGGTTGCCCTGATATCGAGGAGAAGGCTCAGGCTTCCAATCCCCAACCGCCATCCGCTCGGAGAAGCCCTCAATCGCCTCCAGCGCGAACTGAGACATTTGAATGTTTTCCTCCAGGTTGAACTGCACCCGGACATTCCCATCAGAAAGGACGGTGGAGGAGAACCGGTAGGTGGGATCCCTCTCGATCACCATGATCTCGACGTTCGGGTCGAGGTTCTTCAAGTAGTAGGCCGTCGCCGAACCCATCGCCGCACCGCCGACGATGACCACATCGGGGTTTGCGATCAAACAGTCGCCTTCTCGAGCGCCCGCGCCTCACGGCGGCTCGGTCGGGCGGCCCGAACCGAACGACGCATCAAACCAAGGGCCAGCAACGCCAGTACCAGGGCCAGGACCACCCCCCCACCGATTAGCTCCCAACTGGGTGCTCTCCCCCAAAACGACACCTCCTGCAGCGCACGGATCCCATAAGTAGCTGGGAGCAGGTATGAGACCGGTCGCACCGAGGGCAGCAGTCGGTCGATGGAGATGAAGAAGCCGCAGAAGAAGATAGAGACGAGCAAGGTGATCATCGCGTACTGAACCGCCTGGCTTTCTGTCTTGGCGAGAGCGGAGAGAACGAAGCCTATTCCCTGCGCGGCCAGCACTACCAACAACACCGCGAGGCCATACCAGAGCCACGACCCGATCGGGCGGAAATCGAATGCGAAAACTGCAGCGGCGGTGAGAGCCGCTCCGACCAGCAGCCCGACGACGACGTTGGCCAGGTACTTGCCGGCAAGCATTTCACCACCCGACAAGGGAGAGACTCGGAACAACTCGACGGCTCCCTGTGATCTCTCTTTGACCAGAGATAGAGCGGCGAAAGTCAAGGTCAGATGCTGGACCAACAACGAGACAACGCCTGGTATGTAGAAATGCATGTCAACCACATCAAGGTTCCGGTAGTTGACAGCCTCGCCCCGGAAGGGGCTCACGAGCACAGCAGGATCCAGGGACCGGAAGTCCTCGATGGTGGCTTCCATCTCGTCGAGTTCAGCCGACAGAGCCTCAAGCTCCGCTACCCGTTCTTCTCCGGTCGACCCTTCCAGAGCTTTCACCCGTGAGATCGCGGCGTCGAGTGCTCCTTCGCTCTCCTCACCGCCCGTCGTTTGTTCATTGACCCGATTGAGAACCGAACTCGATGGTCCCAGCTCCGCGGACAAATTCGTGAGAGCAGCTTCCAGGTCGCTACGGCCCTTCTCGAAGGCGTCGTCGTCTTCGCTCCGGGCGGCCTGCTCCATGACCTCGACCGCGGCTCTCGCTTCGGGCAAGGGTTGTTCCACCTGCTCGGCCTCTTCTTGACCCATCACCACCAGGTCCTGAAGCACCTCTCGGTTTACCTGATTGATCGCCCCCACCGCGAAGAGTTCCACCACTCCCGCCTCAAACGGGTCGATTTGGTCGTGAAGGATCGTGATGACCGCTTGCTCCCCGGAGCGAACCGTTTCCACGGCGTCTTCGGGAATCACCACTGCGATATTGGCTTGCCGGGAGTCGATCATCGCCGTGGCTTCATCGACCGATGGCACGACGCCGACGAGGTCGGCTTGAGCGCCCAGCGCGGTGGCGAGGTCATCGCTGCGCTCGCTGAGGCCGCTCCCCGGGGGGGCGACGAGAACGGTTTTGAGTACGGGCGGATCGGGGTCGAAACCGATCCCGAACAGGAAGAGGATCAAGAACGGTCCGATCACGAGGGTCAGGAGCAGCCGCGGCTGTCGCAACACCTCCAGCACGTCCTTCTTGAAGAAGGCGTAGCTGCGAGTGAACCCACCGGTGATTCCGCGATTGTCAGCCACCGTTGCGCTCGTCATCGTTGAGACGGCCGACCAGCTCGACGAAGACGTCGTCGAAGGGCGGCAAGTAGGGCTCCGCAGTTTCGAGCTCGAGGCCCTTCTCCCGGGCCCAGGCGCCGATGGCGGGTGAGACCTCGCCGGCGTCCTCCACCACCAGCCGGTACTCCCCATAACGCCTTTGATCCCAGTCCGTCGCCGAGGCCACCCGCACCAGTTCCTCGATTTGAGCTGGGTCGAGCGAGGCTGCGAACTTGAGATCAAGCACCTCGCCTCCCATCGCCTGGCGGCGAAGCCCGTCCGGGGTGTCGACCGTGAGCAAGCGACCATCGGCGAGAACGCCGACCTGGTCGCAATAGGCGGCCTCGCCGACGTACTGCGTGGTGATGAAGAGAGTCCTTCCTTGGTCCTTCAGCTCCAGGAAGTGGTCCCAGAACTTGCGACGGAGAACCGGATCGATGCCCGCGGTGGGTTCGTCGAGGAACAAGAGCTCTGGGTTGTGGATAAGGGTCGCGGCCAATGCCAAGCGTCGCTGCATCCCTCCCGAGGACTCGCGCAGTAGACGATGGCGATCGTCCCAGAGTTCGACGAACCCCAGCGTCTCCTTGAGGCTTTGGTGTCGCTCCCGCCAGCCCATCCCAAACAGCGAGGCGGCGAAGGAAAGGTTCTGCCTGATCGAAAGCTCGGGGTAGAGCACGGAGAGTTGTGGCATGTAGCCGAGGTCGGCCCGGTCTCTGCGGTCGAACTCGACCGGCTGTTTTCCGAGTACGGTCAATTGCCCGGAGTCGGGTCGCACTACGCCGGTCATCAATCGAATCGTCGTGGTCTTGCCCGAACCGCTCGGACCGATGAACCCGAAGATGGTCCGTTGCGGTACCTCGAGATCGAGATCGAATACCCCGACCCCTTCTTCGAACTCCTTCGTGAGACGCTGGGTGGCAATGGCGAGCTCGGGCTCGGCCTTTGCTTCCTCGAGCAATTCCGGCTCAGGCTCGGTTTGGGGAAGCTCGTCCACGGGAACAATTGCGTCGGTACTCTCGCTGACCAGATCAACCTCTCTTTATGACCGAACCCCAGATACCCGATCGCGTCCGCCCCGAAACAGAGAGGGTCGAGACCGACCGATCGTGGGAGCAGCTGTGGCCGCCGCTCTCCTACTGGTCACGAGCGGCACTCGTCGTGCTGGGGGTGGTGATCGCGGTTCGGATCCTGGCGGCGCTGCAGAACATCTTGCTGATTGTTCTCGCTGCTTTTGTGGTCTCTCTGGGTCTGCAACCGGCCATCCGCTGGCTGGAGAGCAAGGGCCTTCGACGGGGCACCGCCATGGCCGTGCTCATACTCGCCGGGCTGCTCGTCATGGCAGGAGCGGCATTGGCCGTGGTGCCGGTCATTGTCGACCAGGCCGCCCAGGCGCTCGATCGCCTTCCGGAGATTTGGGCAGACCTGCGCCAACGGAGCGGACTAGTCGGCGATCTCGCCAACCGCGTTGACCTGGGAAGCGGCCTCCCTGTCGATTTTGATCCGGTCGCCTTCGTCGGCCCGGTCCTACTGACGCTTTTCAACGTCATCACGATGTTGTTGCTGACGCCTTACTTCGCGGTCAGCTTTCCGAGCCTGAAGCTGGCAGTGTTTCGGCTGGTCGCCCGCGACCACCGGGAGGACTACGTGTACATGGTCAACCGCGCCGTGGACCTCACCGCCAATTACATCATCGGCAACCTCATCATCAGCGTGGCGGCGGGTGTCGCCGCTTTCATTGTCTTTTCTGCGATTGGCCTGCCATACGCCGTGGCCCTGGCCACCTGGGTGGGGCTGATGGACCTGATCCCTGCCATCGGGGCGTTGATCGGGATGATCCCGGCATTGCTTGTTGCCTCGCAGGTGGGAATGCGCGAGGTCGTGTTCGCGATCATCTTCTTCGTGCTCTATCAACAGTTCGAGAATTACGTCATTGCCCCGAGGGTCATGCGCAAGGCGGTCAATCTCAACCCCGCACTGGTGGTGATCGCTTTGCTGGTCGGAGGCAGCCTCGCCGGTCTGGTGGGAGCTCTGCTGGCCCTGCCGGTGGCGGCGTTAACCAAAGTGCTCGTGACCGAGTTTTTGGTCGAAGGGAGGCTGCAAACCGTGCGCGAGGATGCTCCCGAACAAAACATCGCTCGACGCCGTCTGCGTGGCTTCCGCGGCAGCCGTCCCCTCCCTTGATTCTTGCGTAACTTGGCGCCCTTTTTCCCGGGTTTTACGCAAGAACGGAGTCGGTGCGGGTGTCGCGCCGGACCGTGATCCAGCGACGGCATCCATACTCGTGGAACCACCGCTCGACGACCTCACCTTCGCGGTTGGTGCGGAAGAACCCGCGGTCCAAGTCGATCGCCTCGGGATCGGTCATCGTCTCGGGGACGGTCGGGATCTCGGCATAGCGGAATTCCTCCACCGAGCGCAGCCCACAGTGAGGACAAGTCAGGAACAACATCTACTGGGTTCCCGCCGATCCGCGATCGGACAGCGTCCGATCATTGAGGAAGCGGTCTACGCCAAAGGGGGCGATCAGACTTGGCACCTCACCCGTGGCGATCAATGCCGCCATCGCCTCCCCCCCGGCCGGGATGGCCTTGAACCCCCAGGTCCCCCAGCCGGTCGTCACCAGTAGCCCTTCCACGGCCGTTCGTCCCATGACAGGGGAGTAGTCGGGGGACATGTCGCAAACCCCGGTCCATTGTCGTAGGACCCTCAAATCGGCCAAGAACGGAAGCAGGGCCAGCGCCCGCCCGGCACACGAGGAGAGGAATCCGTAGCTGGATCGATACGAGTAGGAGGGCTGCCGATCGATCTCGGCTCCGATCAGGATCTCACCACGGGCCGTCTGGCTTGCGTAGAACAACAACTCCGTCGAGGCGACGATGGCCTCAAGGCCCTGCTGATAGTGGTTGGTTACGAACGCCTGCAAGGGGTGGGTGCGAATCGGAAGGCGAAGACCGGCCATGGCGGCGATGGTGCTTACCTGTCCACCCAGAGCGAGCAGTACGGTCCCCGCCCTGACGAGCCCGCGATCGGTCTCGACGCCGATGATCCGTCCGGCGTCGACCTGAAGCCCGATCACCCGGGTTCGCTGATGGACCTCAACCCCTTCCCTCATCGCACCCTCGGCCAGCGACCACACCACGCGATCGTGCCGGGCGGTGGCCCCTCGGGGGTGATAGGAGGCTCCCAGCACCGGGTAGCGGCCACCACCGGATAAGTCGATCTGGGGACAAATCGAGCGGATCTCCTCCGGGCCGACGAAGATCGTCTCAGAACCGTACGCTTGGTTGAGGGCGGCGCGGGCTCTTTCGGCCCGCAGGCCCATCTCGGTGTGGGCGATCCAAAGGAGCCCCTTCTCCTTGTGCATGATCCAGCGCCCGGTTTCGTCTTCAAGGTGCTGGTAAAGCTCGAGGGAGTGCTGATAGAAGCGCACCGCTTCGGGCACGCCGTAGTTGGCGCGGATGACAGTGGTGTTGCGACCCGAGTTGCCCGAACCGATGTAGCCCCGCTCTAGTACGGCAACGTTGGTGATGCCATGGCGCGTCGCCAGGTAGTACGCCGTCGCCAACCCATGTCCGCCCCCGCCGATGATTACCACGTCGTAGGAGTGCCGAAGCTCGTCCGGCCACCGCAATCGCACTTTTGACTCGATGAACTCGTTCATTGGCCCAGGCGCTCCTCGAGTTCGTGCCCGAAAGGTGCGGCGATGATGAAAATGCCCTGGTTGCCGTCGAGATAGACCTTGACCGGCAGGCCGGCAACCATGCCCTGCACGAGGACCGGCCGATCGGGGGACACCTCAAACGAAGCATGGGATGCGATCAGGTCCAAGGCCCGTTGCTCGGCCATTGGGAGCGACACCCAGCCCATGTCCCGCTCGACGATGGCGTGAGGATCGTGGACTGCCACCTCAGCGTCTCCCAGGACCAGGGCATCGTCGGGAGCGAAACGAAGACTCATGCCCTCCAGCTCGTCGAGCGAAGCCGGATCCGCCACGACCCGCCAACCGATGAGTCGTTCAACCACGTGCGCGTTCTCCCGAGGGGTCGTAAAAGGGATGTGCAGCGTGACGGGCCAGCCGGCCGTCGATCTGCACCACCTCAGGAAAGCGATCGTTCTCTAGTCGGACCCATCCCAACATCACGGTTTTGCCGAGCGCCGGGGAAAAGCGCGCCGAGCTCACCTGTCCCACGGGGGCATCGCCCTTCATAAGCATCGAGCCCTCGATCGGCGCCGGACCCTCCATCTCCCAGCCGACCAGACGCTTGTTGAGCGGAATGGTGTTGGTTCGGATTAACGCTTGCCTCCCAACAAAGTCCGCCTTGTCGAGGCGGGCAGCCCACTCCAGGCCCAGGCGGCGAGGAGTCGAGTCGTACTCTGAATCCATGCCGACGATGAAATGTCCCTTCTCGAGTCGCAAGGTGAAGAGGACATCGAGGCCATGCGGATATAGGTCGAGATCTGACCCGGCTGCTTCCAGCGCACGCCACAACTCAACCGAACGATCGACCGGATGGTGCAGTTCGAAGGAAACCTCGCCCGTGAATGACAGTCGTACGATCCGGCAAGGCACGCTCGCCACCTCGGCCTCGACGTGGGCCAGGTAGCCGGGGGGATCGCTGACACCGAGGCGATTGAGGAGCTCTTTGGCTCGCGGGCCGGTGACGTTGATCGCCCCGAGCGACATGGTTCGATCGAGAATGCGGACATCGAGACCAAAGGTCTCCGCCCAATCCCGCACCCACATCTCGGCAAAGGAAGCTCCCCCGGAAGTGAAGGTCAGGAAGAACCGAGACTCGCTGAGCCGGCAGATGAGGCCGTCATCGATGACATACCCGCGTTCATCGAGCAGCAGCGCATAACGCACTCGGCCCGGCTTGAGATCTCCCACCCGGCACGGGTAGATGCGCTCCAGCAGTTCTGTCGCACCGGGCCCACCGACCAGCATCTTGCCCAAGGTTCCGACGTCGCCGAGGGAGACCGCCCCCCGAACGGCTCGGTATTCGGCGCCAACATCGGGATACCGCCAGGGTCTCCACCATCCTCCGAATCGATCCATGGTGGCTCCCCAGCGGAGGTGCTCTTCGTGAAGAGAGGTGCGTCGAAAAGGGGGCAGGTCGAAACCGGCAGCCGCCTCGGACATCGTCAGCTGCCGGGTCACCGGCCGGGCCGTAAAAGGTGATGGAGGCTGCGATTGGCGAGCGGCGAGGAACGAGCGCAGATGGGGCAGACAGACTCCCCCCTGGCAGGTTCCAGTCCCGGCGAGGGTCGCCCGCTTGACCAGTTCCATCTCTCGAAAGCCCCTCTCCCAGACCGATTCGAGATCGGAGACTTCCACTTGCGAGCAGGGGCAGATGGTTCCGGTCGAGGGAGACGGCGGCAATTGATCAGCTATGGCCGCGTCTCCCACGGTCTCTATCTCGAGGCCGTCACCCATGCGGGCCAGAGCGTCACGGGGGTGGAGTCCCAGATCCACGACCGCCGAGTCGCACTCCAGACGCGACCCGTCTTCCAGCACGACAGCTGCTACACGTCGGTCCCCCTCGAAGTAACGCGGATGCTGGGTGAGTAAGACCGTCCTTCCAAGGTCGACTCCAGCCGAGGACAGTTTCTCGGCGGCCCGCTTTGTAAAGATCCCGGCAAGGTCTGATCCGGGGCAAATCGGTTGTTCCTCGGCGGCGCCAGTTGCCACGATCACCTTGCGGCATCGGGCGTGGACCATCCCCTCCTGGGTCCTCACGACCACCATTGGTCCGGCGTAGATCCCGATCACCTCTTCTCCCCTGCCCGCATCAAAGGAGATGACTTCGCCCGAGGCCCCCGTCGCCGCCCGACGACCAGCTTCCCCCTGACCAACAATCACGACGTCGGCAAAAACAGTACGGGCGTCGACTGCCCCTCCCTCGAGCGACTCCGGGAGGGGAGGATCGCCGGCTTGAGACTCCACCACCATGGCGCTTTCGGCGATGGTTTGACAGCTACGGAGGTAGGCCACTCCGTTTACCTTGACCAAACAGTGGGGGCAATCGCCGCCGAGGCAGAGGCAGCCGCCTCCGGTAGGGTGAATTCCCGCCCGCAGCAGGGCGACGGCGAGCGAATCACCCGCCCGGAAAGAAACCTCTCGGCCGTCGAATGTAAAGCTCAAAACTCAACCAGAGTGCGAAAGCCCTCGCCTCGCTGCATGCGCCCAAAGGCTTCGTCGATACCTTCGAGATCGGTGCGATGGGTCACTGTGCGCCGGAGATCGATGGCACCCGAGAGGATCTCTTCGGCGAGAGCGGCAATCTCTCGAGCCGGATTGCCCGACCCGTAGAACGAACCCAGGAGACTCTTCTCGGAAGCGAAGTCGATGGCTGCGATCGGGACCTCAGCACCGACTGGGGAGATGCCCACCACTACGGACGCCCCGCCCGGGGCCGTCCACTTCCAGGCTGACGCGATCGTCTCTGGACGACCGACCACTTCGAATACCCAATCGAAGGTGCCTTCGACGCCCTCGGGAGGGACGAACGCAGTTGCTCCTTGCGCAAGGGCCAACTCTGCCTTGGCCTCGACGGGATCAACAGCGACGATGACTTCTGCTCCCGCCGCCGCGGCGGCAGCTATCACCTGCAGACCCACACCGCCGCTGCCGATCACAGCCACCCGATCGCCAGCCCGAACCCTGGCCTTGTTGCGAACCGCACCAAATCCGGTCACCACCGCACAGCCGAGGAGGGCGGCGTCGGCAAATCCAATTCCAGGGGGCATCTTCACGACCGATTGCTCGGGGACAATGGTCCGTTCGGCGAAAGCGCCCACCGCCAAAAACTGTTGAAGAGGCGAGCCATCACCGCGGTACATCCTGTAGCCGCCGTCCAGCATCGTCCCGCTGAAGGAAGCCCGTGACCCGGGCTCGCAGAGATTGGCCTGATCGCGGCGGCACTGACGGCACTCGCCACAAGCGGGAAGAAAACAAAACGCCACCTCGTCCCCCGGCGCCACGCTCCGAACCCCGCTCCCCACCGTCGTCACCACCCCCGCTCCCTCGTGGCCGAGGACGGTAGGGAAGCGCCGCCGACCGAGGTGGCCAAGAGCAAGATGGAGGTCGGAGTGACACACTCCCGCTGCCCGCAGTTCAACCTCGACCTCGCCTGCGCCGGGAGCAGCCAACTCGACATCTTCAACCGACGGCTTCTCGCCCGCCATCAACCAGACCGCTGCCCTCACCCGACCCTCCATTGCTCAAGAAAATCGAAATCTGGATCAACCCCCAAGCCAGGGCCAACCGGAGCCACGACTTGGCCCTCGCCGTCCAACGACACGGGCTGCGGCAGCATGAAGTCCCGTCGTTCTGCCGTCCAGGCGGGTGGATCGAACGGATACTCCAGAAAGGGAGCCTTGGAAAAGGCGAGGGCAACGTGAAGGTTGGCGACCAATCCAAAGCCGGTCGTCCAGGTGTGCGGTGACCATTGGATGCCTTTGGCGTCGGCCCACCCCGACACTTCACGACAACCGCCGACACCACCGGCGAGCACGACATCGGTCTGGATCACATCCACGACCTCGGTGAGGCGATGAGTCTCATTCAGGCTGCGGACCATCTCGCCCGCCGCGATTCGAGTCGGAGAGGTCAATCTGAGCTGGCGATAGTCCTCCAATTGAGCAGGATCGAGTGGCTCCTCGAGCCAGTAAACCTCGAGCTCCTCACAGATTGACAGACACTGTTGGGCGGTGGCGAGATCCCAGCGGGGAGCAGTGTCGCCGGGCATACGCCAGCCCTGGTTGGCGTCGACCATGAGGACGAATTGATCACCGACGGCGGCCCGGGCCACCTCGACCACCTTCATGTCGTTTTGCCACTCCCGACCGAGGCGAATCTTGGCCGCCCTGATCCCCAGTTCCTTTGCTGCCAGCAGGCGCTGCACTCTTTGATCAGGACCCATCGTCTCGCCTGTCGACTGATAGACGGGATAGCGATCCGATTCGCCGCCAAGAAACCGCCAGAGCGGCACGTCTGCTGCCCGAGCCAGGGCATCCCAAACCGCAACCTCCACGGTCCAGTTCCGGCTCCCATGGAAATCGACGTTTTCGCACACGGCCAGAACACGATCGGTTTCCTCCGCCGAACCTCCCACGAGCAGAGCGCCGAGAAGGTCGAGGTCGGGAACGCGCGCCCCGCCGCAATATCCCGAGACGCCTTCGTCGGTCTCGACGGTGACGATGGTCTCGTTGAAGGAGTGGCGGGGTTGCGGATCCCAGGCGGCGAGGAACGGCGGATCGAGCGGAAGGCGATATGAACGCGCCTTCAAGGAGGTGATTTTCATCGAGGGTCAGACATCTCCGGCCAACTATCCCAGCAAACCCTGCTGGGTGAGCCACTCAGTAGCGACCTCCCGGACGTCGCGTTCCTCAATCTCCATCTCCACGCCAAGCTTTGAAAGCTCTTCTGTGGTCAACCGGGACGACACGTCGTTCAGCAAGGCGACAAAGGTCTCCTCGTGGTCGAGCGAGGCCAAGAGTTCGTTGCGGACCAGTGGCGCAATATTTTCAGCAGGTTGGGTGCCAAGGTCATCCGTGAGTTCGACGAATCCGTACTGGACTATGGCCGGTTGGTTCGCACACAACCAGGCCACGTCGATTGCCCTCCCATTGAGGGCTTCGGCCATAGGCACCTCGCAGGCGTCAAATGACTCCCTCAAGGCCGGGGGGTAATCCAACCCATACAGCTCGAGCGCGCCTCGGCACTGGGGATTGACATCGCAGTCCGGAGGCAGGCCCCAGATGAGCTCGTCCTGGACCCCCACCAAATCGCCAATCGAGTCGAGTTGGAATTCCTCTGCGGTCTCGGCGCGGACTGCGGCGGTGTTGGTGTCCTCGCCGGGGGTGATCTCCAGGACAGTGATCTCGAGGGGCTCGAGAATGGCTTGCAGCCGCTCGGCGTTGGTCTCCCCATCCCCTGTTATCTGGCTGGTGTCGTAGTACCCAAGGCCGGAGCCGACGTACTCGGGGACCAAATCGACTTCTCCCTCCTCGAGTGCCGGAACCCTGTCCTGACGCGTGCCAAGGCTCAATCGACGCTCCACCCGGTAGCCCTCGTTTTCCAGGACTTGCGCGTAGATCTCGGCAATCAGGCGGGATTCATAGAAATTATCGGACCCAACACGGATCGCCGGCTGATCGCCGGCTCCCGATCCCCCGCAGGCCCCCAAGACGAATACCGCGACGAAAGCAAAGACAAGGAGTTTCCTAGCTCTCATAAGACCCCGGGCTGATCCTAAGTCCGGCCGCGATCGGGGTTCAGGTCCCATTGCACGGGAAGAGATTGTGGCTTTCGAAAGACCAAGCCTCTGGGACCCTCACTGGTGCGATCGAGGTGAACAGCGGGCCAGAAATCGAGAACGGCATCAAGGGCGGCCAAGGTTTCCAACTTCGCCAGGTGGATGCCAATGCAGGCGTGGGGTCCCTGGGCGAAGGCGAGGTGGGCTCGGGAATTGGATCGGCGAACGTCGAACCGGTCCGGATCAGGAAAGGTCTCAGGATCGCGATTGGCCGCGCTAAGCGAGACGATTACCAGGTCTCCCTTTCGGATCGCGGCTCCAGCCAGGTCGAAGTCCTTGGTCGAATATCGGTCGACCCGGGCAGCGGCGGGTTCCAAGCGGAGAGACTCTTCAACCGCTTGCCGCCCCAAAGACCGGTCGTTCCGCACCAGCTCCAGCTGCTCGGGATTTGTCAGCAAATGCCAGAAGAGGCTGGTGGTCATTCCCTCACTGGTCTCGATTCCCCCGAACATCATCACCGCTGCGTTCGAGATCAGCTCGTCCGACGTGAGCTTGCGCTTGGCGGCGGCGAGAAGCCCGGTTCGGCTGGCGGCGCTTTTCGATACCTGCTCGCCGAGCTGAATCACAGCCTCGCGTCCCGCACCGGTAGCCCTCTGGCCCCGCGAAAGCCGATCGACGTCCCCGACAATCCCTTCGTACCAGCCGAGCACCGTTGTCACCTCGACCGCGACCAGGTCGAGGGCCGCCGAAACCACCGCCACCGCCAGCGGTCCGGCAAGATCCCGCCGTATCTCTGCCCTCCCCATCGGGGCCAGCCTTTCGGCGAGACGCCGAGCTTCCTGGTGGACCCGATCGGTGAATCGGTCTCGAACCTCGGCGTGCGCCAACGCACCGGCAAATGGATCTCGATGCCGGCGATGCTCGGGTCCGTCGAGCGACAACATGCTCGGGCCAACCACCTGAGCGGTCGAGAAGCGGGGGTCATCGACGGTAAACGTCTCGGCATCTCGCATGACCTGAATACAAAGATCGCGCCTGGTAACCAGCCAGCCACCCAGAACCGGGGCCCAGGTCACCGGCTCGCTTCTTCGAATTCGAGCCAAATGTGGATGGGGATCGGTTGCAAGCTGCTCGAGAGTCAGCGACTCACCGAGAGGCGACAAAGACATCTCCAGAATCTGCGGGTCCTAGGAGCGGCTACTCGGCTTGCATCGGGCTCATCAGCTGGAAGTAGTTGTCGTCGGGATCAGCGAATGTGGCGATCAACCCGTCGTCGACTTCGCCCATGGTGTAGGGCTCTTGCACGACTATGGCGCCAGCGTCCCGGAGACGGTCGAAGTCGGCCTTGACATCCGTGGATTCGATATTCCAGATGATTCGACCGGGATGGGCGTTCTGGCCCTTCACTTGATCGTGAGCTCCAACCGTCATCGCCCCCGACCCGATCAACCAGCCGACAAATCCCTCCATGTCCCAGCTGGGGTGACCAAAAAGCTTGCTGTAGTACTCGACCAGTCGCTCCGGGTTCTCCGAACCAATGAGGACGCTGTTGAGGTTCACGCTGTCTCCTTTCGGCCGACAGCGTAGGTAGGGCTAGTGGGCTAGTCCGTGGTGGGTTTCCCGAAGTTCCCGGACCGCGTGCCAGACTCGGGACTTTCGATAGTCCCAGTATTTGGTCCGCTCGATCTCAATCGATCTTCCCCCGCCGATGCCGCCGGCGAGATAGCCGTTGTGGATCCGGACCGTCTGATAAAAGACCGGGGCGAGTTGCAGCGCCGCCTGGGCATGGATAGCGGATGTGCGCCATTGGTCACGGGTATCGGGGAGATCATGCAGCACCAGGTTGGCCCAGTTGCCGTCAGTCAGCTCCATCGAGCTGTAACTGAGGATCCCATGAAAATTGCGGAACTCGAGCACGATCTCGGCGTTGGCCTGTTCGAGGGGGGTGATATCGCGATCGAGATAGCGCTCGCCAAAAAACCCAACTACATAAACATCGCCGGGCTCGTTGAGTCGCAGTGGAGCTGAGATGATGGTTCGGCGATGAAGCCCGTTGACCACCCACTCCATCGGAGGGTAGGCGTGATAACGGCCGGGCTCGCCCCGAGCGAGAGTCGACCGCAAGTCCTCGAGCATGTAGCCCAAAATCGCCTGGTCGCGGTCGTAAAGCCGCACCGAGGTAAAGGGCCGCTTGGCAACGGATTGGGTCGGGGCAAGCAAACGTATGGCCATGGCTAACTGCGCGGATATTTCGGCCAGAAATTAGCGATCAGGAGGCAGATTTCCCGGCGGCAGGGTCCGCTTGTGTGACCGGTTCCGTTTGCCGGAGTGCTCTTGGTGAGACGAATTTGCGCGGGCGGGGAGCTCCAAGGATCTCGACCCTACTCACATAGGATGACCGGCCGATATGCAGCTCGCCGTCCTGGCCGCTCTCTCCCCATCGCAGAATCGACTGTTCGACAGGCGATTGGCCCACACGGCCGAGGCGATGGGGCTCGCCCTGACGCGGGCGACCGCCCCAGAGCATGCCGATCTCACCTATGTCTGCGGCTTGCCGGCGAGCCGAATGCTGGGCACGCACTACCCCCTCCTAGCTCCGGTTCTTCCCTTCGCCCGCTATCAGAGCCAACCCTGGTACTTCGTCGATGTCCTCGCCCGAGAAGAGGACACCGGATTGGGGACGGGGCGTTGGGCCTACAACCAGACGTCTTCGTTTTCCGGTTGGATGGCCGTCCGTCACGGGCTGCGACTCCACCATGTCGACCCTGATCAATTGGCCTGGGTAGAAACCGGATCGCACGCCAACTCCCTTTCCGCCCTGAGGAATGGAGCCGCCCATTTGGCGGGCGTTGATTCGATGATCGTGGACCTCGATTCTCAGCTGGCCAAGGACTTGACCGTGATCGACTCCTGGGGTCCCTGGCCGACCCCACCTGTCATGGCAGCCCGGTCCCTCGATTCCCGGTTGATCGGCGAGCTGACATCGGCCTTCCTGGGCGCCGACGAACCAGTTACCTGGGTCGCTCTCGACCCTCGTCACCTCGAACCGATTCAGGTCGTCGCCGGGTCGACTGCAACTTCGGCGGGGGGCTGACCCTGGAGTAGGCGCAGTTCTTCAATCGGGATGTGGCAGCGCTTGAACCATCCCGGTTCAGCTTCCTCCAGCAACGGCTCGGTCGTCTCGCAGATCTCACCGATCTTGCGGGGACAGCGGGTCTGAAAAACACAGCCCGAGGGGGGATTCGATGCCGCCGGAATCTCCCCTTCCAGCCGGATGCGAGTGTCTTCCTCCAGATCTGGTGAGGCAGAAAGCAGAGCCTCGGTATAGGGATGATGAGGGCCCGCAAACACCCGGGTGGCGTTACCTACCTCCATCAGCCGGCCGAGATACATCACCGCAACCCGATCGGCGATGTAGCGCACCACGTTGAGATCATGGGAAATAAACAGGTAGGAGACGTTCTCCTCGGCCTGGAGCTCGGCAAGGAGGTTGATGATCGCGGCCTGAACCGAAACGTCGAGAGCCGAGGTCGGCTCATCGCAAATGACCAGGGCGGGGGTGCCGGCGAAGGCCCTGGCAATGGCCACCCGCTGCTTGAGCCCGCCCGATAGTTGTCGGGGTTTGGCCAGAAAGTGTTGGCTACCCATCCGCACTTCTCGCAGGAGATTTCTGGTCCGATCGTCGGTCTGCTCCCTCCCTTCCCGACGCAGCAGACGAACGGCGCGGCCGATGATTCGTCGCACGGAATGGCGGCGGTTGAGGGCGCTGTCGGGATTCTGGAAGACCATCTGAATCGCCCCCACTTCGCCTTGGGTGCGTTTTTCCACCTTGGTAGCGAGCCCTTTCCCGCTGAGGGCGATGACGGCTCCATCGTCTGGGGCATGAATCCCGAGCAGCACTTTGGCCAGGGTCGACTTACCTGAACCCGACTCTCCTACCAGGGCGACCGTCTCCCCGACGCCGATCTCGAGGTCGATGTCGTGAAGGGCGTAGACCGGTGCTCCGTCCTGGACAAAGGTCTTAGAGGCGTTGTTGATCGTCACCAGGGTCTGGTTGCTCCGTTCCCGACGAGGAGCGGCCTCTGGGACCGTCCTCGGCAGCTCCTGGGCCCGGTCCCAGAAATGACACCGGCTGACGGCCCCGCCCGGAACCGGGAGTAGATCCGGCTCGATCTGGCGGCAGATGTCCTGGACATTGCCGCATCGCTCGGCGTAGATACAACCCTTGATATCGGCGCCGAGTGGGGGCAAGACGCCAGGGATGGTGTCAAGGGTGGTCTCGTCGCGGCGTCCGCCTTCGGGGCTGGGGAGACAGCGCAAGAGGCCGACGGTGTAAGGATGGCTGGGGTTGTTGAACATTTCTTCCGTCGGTCCGAGTGCCATCAACCGCCCGGCGTACAAGACCGCCACCCGATCACACATCTTGCGAATCACGGCCAGGCTGTGGCTGATAAAGAGAACCGAGGTCCCGATCTCATCGCGCAAATCCCTCACCAGATCGAGCACCTCGGCTTCGACCGTCGCATCCAAACCGGTTGTGGGTTCGTCGAGAATGAGGAGTTCGGGCCGGGAGGCGATCGCCATCGCGATCACCACTCGTTGCAGCATCCCTCCGGAAAGCTGATGCGGATAGCGCCGCATGACGCGGATCGGATCCGCGATTTGCACCTTGTCCAGTACCTGGCGAACCCGCGCCTCTCGCTCACGGGCCGGCACTCCCATGAGCTCAAACACGTCCTCCACCTGCCGACCAACCCTGATCGATGGGTTGAGCGCCGTGCTCGGGTTCTGATAGACCATCGAAACCTTCTTGACTCGCAGGTCGCGCAACTCGCTCGGGCTCAGGTCGGTGACGTCCCGACCGGCGAGACGAATCGATCCCCGTGTGACTCGACCATTGCGCGGCAAGTAGTGCATGATCGCCATCGCCACTGTCGACTTGCCGCAGCCCGATTCACCTACCAAACCGAAAGACTCACCCCGCTCCACGGTGAAGTTGATATCCCGGAGAGCGGTTTTCCAGTCGGGTCCGATTCGATATTCGAGGGCCAGATCACGGACCTCGAGCGCCGGTTGGATCACCGCAGGCGCGATCATTCGAACGCCTGACTGATCGAGTCCGCGACCAGATTCACAGCCACTACCAGAGAAGCTATCGCCAGAGCCGGAAACAGAACCGGCCACCAAATGTTGCCCGTGAGGTACCCATAGTGCTGGGCGATCATCAGCCCCCAATCAGGGATCGACGGCTCGATGCCAAAGCCAAGGAACGAGAGTGCGAGGACGGTGAAGATCGCATAGCCCAAACGGACCGTGAACTCGACAATGATTACGTTGGCAACATTGGGCAGAATCTCGACGAACAATACGTAGAGGGGATTGTCTCTTCTCAGTTGGGCGGCGGTGACGTAGTCGAGCTGACGCTCGGAGAGGACCGCCGCCCGCACGGTTTTGGCGATGATCGGAGTGAAGACGAGCCCGATGACGACGATCACGCCAAGGGTATTGGGACCGAGAGCAGTCAGGGCGAGCATGCCGGTGATCACCAGCGGGATCGATAGGAAGGCATCGAGAATCCGGCTGAGGATCTCGTCGAGGATGCCGCCGGCATAGCCGACCAAGAGACCGAGAGCGGTGCCCAGGATCGTTCCCAGCACTGTGGCGGCCAGCGCCACTGTCAGCACCTGGCGGGCTCCGGCCAGGACCCGGGAGAGGACGTCACGGCCCAACTCGTCGGTGCCCAGCGGATGCACACCGGAGGGGGCTTCGAGCCGGTTAAGCACGTCAGCCGGAGTACCCAAAGGATCGAAGGGGGTCAGAAAGTCACCAAAGATCGCGAAGACGATCCAAACGACGACGATCGTGGCCCCGACCCAGAAGGTGGCCGACCGGCGCAAGACCCGCCAGCGTTGCGATCGAGAGGTCTGAGGAATCGTCACCCGGCCCCTGCCAGCCGAATTCGGGGATTGAGCCAGGAATATGCGAGGTCGGCGAGCAACATCGAAGCCTGGAAAACCGCCCCGACCACCAAGACCCCCCCGGCGAGGAGAGGAAAATCGGCATTCTGGGCGGCGTTGTACAGCAACTGGCCGATTCCTTGGTAAGAGAAAAGGACCTCGACTACCACCAGACCGCCGATCAGATACCCCACCTGGGAAGCGACCACTGCAATGGTGGGTAGCAAGGCATTTCGCAGCACTTCGCGCCGGATCACGACCCGCCGAGGGAGACCCTTGAGAATCGCCGTCCGGGTGTAGTCGGCTTCCATTGCCTCAACCACTCCGGCCCGGGTGATGCGGGCGATATATCCAAACAACACCAGCGTCAAGCAGATTGCGGGCAGGAGCAGGTAGCGGAGCTGGGTGAAAAAACCCGAACCCCTGGGTGCCGAGGCGGTGCCAGGCAGCCACCCGAGGACGACTGCAAAGACCAGGATCAACACGATCCCGGAGACGAACTCCGGAATCACCGTGGCGGAGAGCCCGCCGACAGTGATGAGGCGGTCGGTGAGCCTTCCCCGCCGCAAGGCGGCCACGATTCCGCCGAAGATTGACAAGGGAACCACGATCACGAAGGCAAGGGCGCCCAGCTTGGCCGAGTTGATCAGAGCCCTCCTCACCAGCTCGGATACCGGTCGGGCAAAGGTGATCGAATCTCCGAGATCGCCGGTGACGGCACCGCCGATCCAATCGGCGTACTGGACCAGTGCCGGCCGGTCGGTTCCCAGTCGGGCGTTGAGGGCGTCGACCGATTCCTGGGTGGCAAACGGGCCCAGCACCCGCCGGCCGACGTCTCCAGGAAGGAGCTGGGTCCCGATAAACACCAAGACACTCAGGAGGGCAAGCGTGATCAAGGCGAGACCACTGCGGCGCAATATGAACCTAGCCATCTAGCGCCGATCGCACTCGCCCGCCGAAGTTGTCGAGGTGGATCGTTGTCCCTAGGTCAGGCGAAGGTGCTGTTGATCAAATCGACGTGGCCCATACCAGTGACCGCAATTCCCGAGAAGTTCGGTTGCGTGATGGTGATGTGGTCGACGTAGTAGGGGACGATGAACGGCACCTCGTCGTTCAGCAGGGTCTGGATCTCTCCGGCCAGCTGACGCTGAACGTCGAGATCCGGAGCGCTGGCGAACTGGGCATAAAGGTCGTCGTAGGCCTCATTCACCCAGTGCGAAGCGTTCCAGGTCCCGTCGCTGAGGAGGGGCGCTGCCATATAGACATTCGGCACTCCCCGATGGCCATAGTTGACGATTCCCATCGATCCGGCCGCAGCCAGCCAGTAGTCGTTGTAATAGGTCCCGGAGTCATACACCCCAACCTGGAGGTCAATGCCCACCTGAGAGGCCGAGGCCTGAATCAGCTGGGCAAGATCCTCTACCTCGGCAAACTGCAAGGTATCGAGTGCTGCCGAAAAGCTTCCGACTCCGGCGGCATCCAACAGGCCCTGGGCGGCGGTTAAGTCCTCCTCTCGTTGGGCAGGGGTGTCGGGGTTGTACATGGGGAAGAGCGACCAGATGGGATGGTCATTGCCTACGGTCCCATAGCCCGCCAAAAGCCCGTCGATCAAAACCTGACGATTGAGCGTCAGTGCCACAGCTTGGCGAACTCGCTTGTCATTGAAAGGCGGCGCCGAGGTATCGAAGTACACCTGCCGGTGCTGGGCGGTGGAGATGCTGGCGACGTTCGCATCCGGGCTCTCCAAGAGTGCTTGCCCGCCAGAGGAGGAAATGTGGGGGATGGTGTCCACCCGTCCCTCTTGGAAAGCACTGACTGCCACTGCCTCGTCGTCGTACCAGAGCACCTCGAGGCGCTCCGGCTGGGCGCTGTTATCGCCCCAGTAGTTCTGGTTCTTGACAAACGAGGCCGAAACACCTTGCTCGAAGTTTTCGATCTGCCAGATCCCCGTGCCGGGAAACTCGGCTTCGTAACTGCCCTCCGCATAGTTGTCCCAGAAGGAGGCGGGGACGATGATGGCGTTGTAGTTGTCTGAGCTGACGAAGAACGGAAAGCTCCCGTTGGGACGTGCGAGCGTGAACTCGACCGTGGCGTCGTCGAGAGCGACGATGTTCGCTGGGTCGACTCCGAACGTCTCGTAGGCCGAAGCGGCATTGCCCTCGGCAATATTGTTAAAGACAGCTACTACATCAGCGGCCATCATCGGGGAGCCGTCGTGATAGGTAACGCCTTGTCGAAGGTGGAACGTCCAGACGTCGAGGGTGTCATTGGGCTCCCAGCTCTCCGCCAGGACCGGGATCAGGTTGAGTTCGGCGTCGGAAAAGGTCAGGTACTGACCGGTCTGCCCGAGAATCGCCAGGCGCCCCTCGTCGTTCGTTAACACTGGATCAATCGCCCCGGCGGGGGTGATCATCGCCGCGCGGATGGTGCCGCTTCCGGCCGCACCGGTGGTTCCCGTGGCGCCGGTGGTGGCAGTCGCACCGGTGGTAGTCGGCCCACCAGCCGTCGTTGCCGCGCCGCCGAGGGTGGTAGTGACGTCGTCTGAGGCGCAGGCGGTGGCCACAAAGCCCAGAACGGACAACGACATACCGACCATCGTCCCCCGTCGGATGAAGTCGCGGCGGGTGATCTTGCCAGCCGCATATTCGTCGATGATGTGGTTCTCGATCGGGCTCGCTTTCCGCCGGATGGCGTCTAGTCGCTCCCGAACGAACGGGCTTTTCCTGGCTCTCATCTTGATTCTCCTCATTCCGGCGGACCTGTTCACTCGATCGAAGTCCGCGATATTCCCACCATACCGATCGACGGCCTCGTCAGGGCCGAAAACTAGGACTCGGGAGGTGCGCCCCCCTCGGCGGTCCGCCGGCTGACGAATTCGTCCAGCTCTTGCTTGATGCCGTCGTCGAGAGCGGGGGGCTCAAAGTCGGCAAGTATCTGCTTCCAGACGGCATTGGCCCGTTGAGCGGCGGTCAACGAACCGCCTTCCTCCCACTGACCAAAGTTTGCCCTGGTGAAGACCACCGGCTCGTAAAATGCCTTCTCATATCGCTCCAACGTGTGGTCAATGCCGAAGAAATGGCCCCCAGGCTGCACGGTGTGGATCGCTTCGAGCCCCATCTCGCCCGCCGACGAATCCAGGGGCAAGAACAACTCCGCAAACATCTGTGCCATCTCGACGTCGAGGATGAACTTCTCATAGGACGCCGACAGACCTGACTCGAGCCAGCCGGCCGTGTGCAAGATGAAGTTCGCACCCCCCAAGGCGGCGCCCATCATGTTCATCATTGACTCGTAGCCCGCTTGGGCGTCAGGGATGTTCGACGTGCAAACCGCCGATGACCGCCAGGGGAGCCCGATGTGGCGCGCCAGCTGGCCGCTGGCAAAGGCCGCCTTGGCGGCCTCGGGAGTACCGAAGGCCGGGGCTCCCGACCGCATATCGACATTGGAGGTGAATGCCCCGTAGACCACCGGAGCTCCGCTGCGACTTATCTGTGACAGAGTGATGCCAGCCAGGGCCTCGGCGTGCTGTAGCACCAGGGCACCGGCGAGCGTGACCGGTGCCATTGCCCCCGAGAGGGTGAAAGGGGTCACGATCGCGGGCTGATTCATCTCGGCAAACTGAATCACCCCTAGGGCCATGGGGACGTCGAGTTGGCGAGGTGAGTTGGTATTGATGACCGTGTAGCAGTAGTGACCGGCGGAGAATTCGTCCTCGGAGAGACCCAAGCCGATCCGCAACATCTCGAGACAGTCCGTCACCTGCCCAATTCCGCGGGAGTAGATGAACGGCGCCTTGTCCGAAAGGGCCAGATAAGCCCTAGTGGTTTCGAGGTGGCGGAAGTTGACCGGGACGTCCTGGGGCTCCACCTGTTGACTGGTGACATGGATCACGTCAAAGGCCTGGGATAGCCGCAGCAGGTCGGAAAAGTCTTGGAGCGTTCCCGACCGCCGCCCGCGATCGAGATCGACCGCATGCGGAGGTCCGCCTACCGGTGCCAGCACGACGTTGTACCCGCCGATCCGGACATTTCTCTCGGGGTTGCGGGCTACCAATTCGAATTCGGCCGGAGCCGACTTCAAGGCGGAGCTAACGAGCTCGGGGTCGATTCTGACCATGAAGTCAGCATCAACCGACGCACCGGCCTTCTCGAAACGGCGTCGGCCATCCTCAAGCAGAACCTTGATCCCGTCCTCGGCGAGAATCGTCAGAGCGGCCTGGTGGATCCCGGCGATTTCGTCGTCGCTCAGAACCCGGAGCGGTTGGAAGGGGTTGATCAAACGCCGGTAACGCGGCTCCACCCGACCGGCAAGAGGCTGCCTCTCACGCCGGGGCCGCCTGCGAGTAGCCACTTCGGAGCCAGCTTGCTGGTTCACGACTGAACTCTACGATCCAGATGTGGCACGGCAGGCGAGCGTGGTGGTGATCGGTGCCGGGATCATCGGCTCGAGCGTCGCTTATCACCTGGCCGACCTCGGAGTCGAGGGAATCGTCGTACTCGACAAGGGAGCGCTAGCGGACAACGACGGCTCCACATCGCACGCCCCCGGCGGTCTCCGCACTCTCACCATCTCGAAGTTTTTCACCAGGCTCGGAATCGCCTCGCGCCAGCTCTACGACCTCCTACCGCTCGCCGAGCCCGGTCAAGAGCAGTTCTTTCGCACGGGATTTCTTCAGGTGGCCTCGTCGGTGGCACGCTTCGAGAGTTACAAGCGCATTCAAGAGATCGGCTCGAGCCTCGGGGTTCCCTCCGCCCTCCTGTCGCCCGAGCAAACCGCCGAGATGATCCCTCTTCTCGACTCCTCCCAGATCATCGGCGGAATGTTTTCGCCGACTTCCGGAGTGATCAAAACCAGCCTGGTGGCGACCTCGATGCAACATGTCGCGGCCGCAACCGGTCGAGCAGTCTTTTACTCCGACACCGAAGTCACGGATGTTGTGGTCGAGGGTGGCCGCGTTCGCGGGGTGAGGACCTCCAATCCCGAGATCGAACGAATCGAATGTCCGCAGGTCGTCCTCTGCACGAACATCTGGGCGCCAGTGCTGGCGGCGAAGGTCGGAATCAATATGCCGCTCTTCCCCGGCGAGCATCAATACATCTTCACGACCCCGGTTCCGGATCTCGCCGATCGAGCCGATCGCGAGGTCACCATGCCCATCTCCACGATCGACGATATCTCGATCTATTTTCGCCAGCATCACGACCGGCTAGGGATCGGTAGCTACCACCACGAAGCGCGGCTGGTCGACCCATGGGCGTTGCCGAAACGAGCCCAGCTTCCGTTCACTCCAGCCGACTTCGACGAGGCGTGGCACTTGATGCGGAAGCACCTTCCGGCTCTGCATCAAGTCGAAGTAGATACCGGATTCAACGGCATGTTCTCTTTCACCGCCGACCACTATCCAATTCTGGGCGAGTCCCCCATCAAGGGTCTATGGGCAGCTGTGGGAGCCTGGCTCTCCTATGCCTCGGAGGTGGGAAAGGTGATGGCCCGCTGGATCACGGAAGGTGATCCAGGAATGGACGTGTCCGTGGCCGACATCAACCGCTTTCACGATCACCAGTCCAATCACTCGTTTCTATCCCGGCAAAGCAAATATTTCTACGAGATTGGTTTTGACATCCTTCATCCCAACGAGGTGGCCTCCTCGGTGCGCAACCTCCGACTTGCTCCCTACCACGATCGCACCGAACGGTTGGGCGCGGTCTACGTCCCCTTCGCCGGCTACGAGACTCCCTACTACTACGAGTCCAACGGCCCCCTCGTGGATCGATATTCAGATCGAATCCCGCGCCGGCAGGGATACGACGCCACTTCTTGGTCGCCGATCATTGGGGCCGAGCACCTGGCGTTGCGCGAAAAGGCCGGGTTGATCGATTGGTCGGCGTCGATTGGCCCCGTCGAGGTCTCGGGCCCGGGGAGTCTCTCCTTCTTGCAGTACCTGTGCACGAACAACATCGACATTTCCATCGGAGCGGCTACTTACACCCTGGTCCTCACTCCGCGAGGGACCGTCAAGCGGGACGTAACCATCGCTCGCCTCTCCCAGGAGCGCTTTTGGCTGCTGACGGGAAAGTCCAACCTTCCAGCGGAACTGGCCTATTACCGGTCATTTGCCCCAGCCGACGGATCGGTACAGATCGTCGATCGCTCCGAGCAGTTTGCCGCAGTCGGGCTATGGGGCCCCAGGGCCCGTGAGATCCTCGAGGCGGTCACGGACGCCAACCTTTCCAACGAGGCGTTTCCCTGGTACTCGGTACGACACATTGGAGTGGGCATGGCTCCGGCAACGGCCCTTCGCATCTCATATGTGGGCGAGTTGGGCTGGGAGATTTACGTTCCCGCGAGCTTCGGACGTCATCTTTGGGACGCCCTCTGGAGTGCCGGGAGAGATCACGGCCTCACGGCAGTGGGCATGGCTTCCCTGTTCTCGTTGCGAATCGAAAAGGGCTACCGCCTGATCGGCAGCGATCTCAACCCCGAAATCACACCTCGACAGGCCCAAATGTCGTGGTTGCTCGACAAAAGCAAAGATTTTCTCGGGCGGGACGGCGCCTCTGCCGATGGACACCGTTTGGCGACACTCCGCTTCGATGATCCGGCTGCCCTTATGTACTCGTGGACTCCGGTCTACCGCTTAGACGACGTGGTCGGCTGGATAGCAAGCGGAGAATTCGGTTACTCGGTAGGCGCCTTCATCGCCCATGCGTTCGTTCCACAAGAGCTCACAGTGCCGGGTACGAGGCTACGGGTCCGATACACCGGCCAATTCTTCGAAGGGGAAGTGGTCAAAGGACCCCTCTGGGATCCCACCAACCTCCGCCTCAGGGCCTAGCCAGAGAATTCGCTTTAGCCTCCCCGGGCACCGTGAGTTTGCTTTGGAACGCTCGGGTAATCGATCGCGACGGGATCCGGGAAGGACTGGCGATCTCGATCTCTGGTGACCGAATCGGCGCGATCGAGAAGGGCGGAGGCGACGCGCCGGCGGGGGCGATTGACCTTGCTGGCAAGTCCCTGCTGCCGGGGCTGATCGACGCCCACAACCACTTCCTCTCCGAAACCGATCGCAGTCCCGGATTCGGGCCACCTCCGCCTCGGCATGGCGATGCTCCTCGCCCGCGCGCACTCGGGCACTACATCCTGGCTGCCGCAGCGCGGGCGATAATCCGCAGTGGATTCACCAGCATCCGCGACGTCGGCTGTTATGACGACGAGGCTCTCGCCGCCGGTCAGGCGATCGATCTCGGACTGATCCCCGGGCCGCGCATCTTTTCATGTGGGCGGATCATCTCCGCCACCGCCCCAGGTGGGGCAATCTTTGGCTCCATGTACCGTGAAGCCGATGGCCCATGGGAAATGCGAAAAGCAGTTCGGGAGCAAATCCGGCGGGGTGGCCACTTCATCAAATTCATGGCCACCGGTGCCCGGTCGGTGGTCCTCGAGGATCCCGAGCCTCCGCAAATGACCACCGAGGAGATGACGGCGATTGTCGATGAGGCTCATCGGATGGGAGTTCGGGTGGCGGCTCACGCCGAGGGCCTGGAAGGTACGCGCTGGGCTCTTCGGGCCGGAGCCGACACCATCGAGCATGGGCTGGCATTGCATCGTGATCCCGAGTTGCTCGCCTTGATGGCCGCCAACGGAACCGTGCTGGTTCCCACTCTGACCACATTCCATGATCTGGCCGAACGCTTTGCCGACGAGTTCTCTCCGCCCCTGGTGGAGCAGGCCAAACGACAGTTGGAGGAGGCTTACAAGACAGTCGCCGCCGCGCACGCGGCCGGGGTGACGATCGCGGTTGGCTATGACAGCGGACCTCCGGGCGCTTCGGCCCAGGAGATGCTTCGACTGGCGCATGCGGGCCTGAGCGGGATAGAGGTCATCGGCGCCGCCACTCGGGGCGGTGCAGCCGCCCTTGGGCGCGAAGATCTCGGATCGATCAGGAGTGGCGCACTCGCTGACTTGGTGGTCGTGGATGGAGAGCCCGACCAAAATCTCGCCGTCCTGGGAGATCCGGAAGCCATCCATTTCGTCATCAAGGGCGGGGAGTTGGTGTCGTGAGCATGCGGGTGGTCGTAGTCGGCTCGGGGATCGTCGGCTCATCCGTGGCCTATCACCTCGCCCGCCTGGGCTGGACCGATGTAGTCGTAGTCGATCGCGGCGATCCGGTCGAGAATCCCGGTTCCACCTCACATGCCCCCGGCGGGGTGGTGGCGCTATCGCATAACAAGACCCTCACCCAACTCGCCGTCTACTCGAGCCGGCTCTACGCCACCCTCGAGCCCTTCTCTCCCGACCGCCAGATGGTCAACCGAGTCGGGATCCTCGACGTGGCGATCTCGCCCCGCCGGATGGCCGATCTGGTGCGGCTGCACGGAGAATCTCTCAGCTTCGAGACGGGGGCCAGGCTTCTCACCCCCACCGAAACGGCCGACATCCATCCGCTGATCAACCCCAAGGCGATGGAGGGTTCCATCTTCATGGTCGAGGGCCAGACGGTGGCCCCTGCCCACGTCAGCGGGGCACTGCAGCGAGATGCGGGGGTCGACGTGGTCGGTCAGACAGAGGTGACGGAGATCGATGCTGCCGACGGCCGAGTTCGGGCGGTGATGACAAGCAATCCCGAGCAGGCGCGTATCGAATGCGATCACGTCGTCATCGCCACCAACATCTGGGCACCGCTCCTGGGCGACGGTCTCGGGGTACCAATCCCGCTGATGGGATACGAACATCAATATCTCCGAACCGGACCCCTTCCTGAGTTGGATCGGTTCGATCCTTCCCAACCCGAGGACGAGATTGTCTATCCCTCGGTGCGAGAGCTCGACACCTATATCTACTTCCGCCAGCATTGGAACTCATTCGGAGTAGGTAGCTACCGCCACGCTCCCCGGCCGGTCCCCGCCCCACTGGTGGGGCCCAATGCCATCCATCCTTTTACGCCCGACGACTTTGAAGGCGAAGCTTGGGAGAAGGCGCGCCGGATTTTCCCGCTGCTGGCCAACACTGACTTCCGGACCTACCCACGGACGATCAACGGAATCTTCGCCTTTCCCGTCGACGGCATGCCCATCGTCGGCCCCACCCCCATCGAGGGGGTGTGGGTAGCGGCGGGTTCTTGGCTCACCCACGCCGGGGGAGTCGGCAAGACGCTGGCCGAATGGATGACCTCCGGTGACACGGAATGGGATCCGCGTCTGATCGACGTCAATCGCTTCCATGGCTTTCAGACCACGCGGCGCTTCATCGAAAAGGTCTGCGACAAGAACTACGCCGAGATTTACGACATCATTCACCCCCGGGAGCCGATCACCGAACCGCGCAATGTGAGGCTTTCCCCATTCGACGAGAGGCACCGGGCCCGAGGGGCGGTCTTCACGACCTTCGCCGGCTACGAACTCCCCAACTGGTTCCAGTCCAACTCCGGCCTCGTCGAAGAATTCGCCGACCAGATCCCGACGCGGAGCGGTTGGGCCGCCGAGCACTGGTCCCCGATCCAGGGAGCCGAGCACCTCGCCACTCGCAATTCCGTTGGCCTCCTCGACCTCACCGGACTTTCCATCATCGAAGTCTCCGGCCGCGACGCCTTGAGCGCCGTGCAGTGGCTTTGCTCCAACCAAATGGATGTGGCGCCCGGAAGAGTCGTGTACACCACGTGGCTTACCAAGGCGGGCGGAGTGCGCAGAGATCTGGCCGTAGCTCGCCTCGAGGCGGACCGGTTCTGGATGTTCGTCGGTGAAGGCACGAGACCGCGTGATCTCGACTGGGTGCTTCGCCACACTGAGGAATACGACGTCGCAGTTGCTGACATCTCCGATTCCTTCACCGCTCTCGGGTTATGGGGCCCCAATGCCCGGAAGGTGCTGGAGCGAGTTTCATCCACCTCTCTCGACTTCGGATATTTTCGGGCCCGGTGGATCGACCTCGACTACACCCGGGCATTGGCGGTGCGGATTTCTTACGCCGGCGAGTTCGGGTGGGAATTGCACTTTCCCCCCGAGGCCGCCCTCCCGGTGTGGGATCGGCTGATCGATGCCGGTGCAGGCGTTGGTTTGATTCCTTTCGGCTTCGGCGCCTTTGACTCCTTGCGGTTGGAAAAGGGTTATCGAGGCTGGGGAATCGACGTCCACACCGAATACAACCCTTATGAGGCGGGGCTGGGGTGGACGGTCCGACTGGACAAAGGCGATTTTCTTGGCGCCAGCGCCTGTCAGCGCCTCGTAGCCGAACCGCTCAAGAAGAAGCTGGCTTGTCTGACCTTCGACCAAGCCCAGGACGTAGTCCTGGGATACGAGCCGATCATGGCTGGCGACCAGTGCCTGGGTCACGTCACCAGTGCGAACTTTGGCTACTCGGTTGGAAAGTCCATCGCCTATGGCTATCTCCCCGCCGAGGCCGCGGTGGAAGGAACGAAGGTTGAGGTGATCTATTTCGGCGAGCGGATTTCGGCCACAGTTGCCCCCGATCCGCTCTTCGATCCCAAGATGACCCGAATGAAGGACTGATGCCGCGGGAAGGAGCCAGGCGGGCCGAACGTCGGGCTAGCCGCAGTGGTGGGGTCCGCCAACTGGCCTGGCGCTCACTTCGTAACCCCTATCACCCGATTGACGTCATCTCGACCGACCAAATCGAGGCCATCCACCAAACGTCATTGCGAATCCTGGCCGAAATCGGGATGGACTTTCTCCACCCCGAGGCACTATCGATTTTCTCCGAGGCGGGAGCGATGGTGGAAGCCGGCAGCAATCGGGTCCGCTTCGACCCCGACTGGGTTATCGACAAGGTGTCAACCGTGCCAGACACCTTCGCGCTACATGCCCGCAACCCCGAGCACAACGTCACAGTCGGTGGAAACCACATCAATTTCGCCACCGTCGCCTCTCCCCCTAACGCTTCCGATGCGGATCGCGGACGACGCAGTGGCAACTTCGACGACTTCCAAAACCTGATTCGGTTGGGGCAGAGCTTCAACATCATCCATCTCTTCGGTGGGTACCCGGTCGAGCCGGTCGATCTCCCCCCGAGTACGCGCCATCTCGATTGCCTTTCCGCTGTCGTAACCCTGGGGGACAAGGCGTTTCACTCGTATGCATTGGGGCGGGAGCGGATGACAGACGCGATCGAGATCGCTCGCATTGCCCGGGGGGTCAGCGCGGAACAGCTCCGTGGCGAGCCCTCGCTGTTCACTGTGGTCAACACTTCCTCACCGCTTCGTCTCGACGGGCCGATGATCGAGGGGCTGATCGAGATGGCGCGCATGGGTCAGGTGGTGATCGCCACTCCCTTCACCCTTTCGGGGGCGATGGCACCCGCCACCATCGCCGGGGCCCTGGCCCAGCAGAACGCAGAGGCACTGGCCACGATCGTGCTGATCCAGTGCGTCAATCCCGGTGCCCCGGCGATGTATGGGGGATTCACCTCCAACGTCGACATGCGCTCGGGCGCCCCCGCCTTCGGCACTCCGGAGTACACCAAAGCGGCGCTGGCGGGCGGCCAGCTCGCCCGTCGATACGGATTTCCCTATCGATCCTCGAACGCCTGTGCCGCCAATGCGGTCGATTCCCAGGCCGCGTATGAGGCCGAGATGTCGACCTGGGGAGCGGTCATGGGGCACGCCAACTTGATCATGCATGGCGCCGGTTGGATGGAAGGGGGACTGACGGCCTCGTTCGAGAAGTTCATTATCGATGTGGAGATCCTGCAGATGATGAGTGAATTCCTGCAGCCGCTGACGGTGGACGAGGCCAGCCTGGCCCTCGACGCCATTGCCGAGGTGGGGCCCGGTGGACATTTCTTCGGCGCTGCCCACACTCTCGAGCGCTACGAAAGCGCCTTCTACTCTCCGATTGTCTCTGACTGGCGAAACTTCGAGAGTTGGGAACTGGCCGGGTCTCCCACCGCCGAGCAGCATGCCAACCGGGTTTGGAAAGAGGCTCTGGAAACCTTTTCCCCGCCTCCCCTCCCCGACGACCGGGCCGCCGAGCTCGCCGATTTCGTCGAACGGCGCCGGTCCGAGGGAGGCGTCAGCGCGTGACTCACCGCCCCGGGTGCCTGCCGCTCAGGACTGCGAACGGCCGCCTCTCTCAGGCACCAGCGTCGAAGCTACTACTGATCCATCCGCATTAGGGGTGAACGTGAGGGCCCAGTTCCCGTCGATAAAGGCGCTCGCTGCCGGGAAGAAGTACCAGGTGTCCTCGATCTCGTCGACGTTGCCCCCGATGCGAAATTTGACGGTGCCGGTGTCGGAGAGATCAACGCCGCCACCGCCGCCTCCGCAGGCCACGGTCAGCATCGAGAGCACCAGGAACAGCACAAACGCACGGCGATAGGTCATAGACGGAAGCTATCGAAGGTCGGGCGTCGGTCGCACTAGGGAAACCCCTAGGTCATGAGAACGGCCTCTCGCCGCGTAGGCTCGCTCTGTGCGGGCGACTGATCTGCTGGCTCAGATAGAGACGATCGGCCGGGAGCCCACCACAGGCGGCTACCGACGATTTTCCTGGACCGCAGCCGACGCCGAACTACGGCAATGGTTCTCCTCCCAGGCCAAAACCAGGGGACTATCCCTCGAGGTCGACCGCAATGGCAATCTGTGGGCCTACCGGGGCGACCCGGTGCCCGGCGGGGTCGTGGCGGTCGGCAGTCATCTCGATTCGGTCCCTGACGGCGGCCAGTTCGACGGACCGCTGGGAATCGCTTCCGCCTTCGCAGCCCTCGATCTCATGGCCGGCCAGGGGGTCGATCCACCTAGTCCGCTGGCGGTCGTGGGCTTCGTCGAGGAAGAAGGAGCCCGCTTCGGGGTGGCCTGTCTCGGATCCCGGCTCGGCACCGGGTCGATCGAGCCCGAGAAGGCCGCGTTGCTCAGCGATGGCGAGGGTGTCACCTGGGCCGAAGCGATGGATCGGGCGGGGCTCGACGCAGGCTCGATCGGGGCAGACCAACCACGACTCGAGCAGTTGCGATGTTTTGTCGAGCTCCACATCGAGCAGGGTCGAGCCCTGGAACCGGCCGGGGCAGCTGTTGGTATAGGCACTGAGATTTGGCCGCACGGCCGCTGGCGATTCGTATTCGGGGGAGAGGCCAACCACGCCGGCACCACCGCCATGGACGATCGTCAGGATCCGATGCCCAGGCTGGCAGAAACCATTCTCCAGGTGACAGAGGACGCCCGCCGCCTAGGCGCCCGGGCAACTTTTGGACGGCTCCTGGTCGAACCGAACGGGGTCAATGCGATCCCGTCGCTGGTGACCGGCTGGCTCGACGCTCGCGCTCCCAACCAGGCTTTGTTGGACCAGGTCGTCGGATCTCTTCATTCTCGCCCGGGAATCTCGGTCACGACGCAATCTTCATCACCGGCTGTCCACTTCGACCCGGCGCTACGAGCGGGCGTAGAAGAGGTCCTTCCCTCTCTGCCTCCGATCCCGACTGCGGCAGGCCACGACGCCGGGATCCTGGCGGGGGCCGGGGTACCAACCACGATGCTCTTTGTTCGCAACCGCAGCGGGGTCTCCCATTCCCCTAAGGAACATGCCGACCCGGGCGACATCGAGGCCGGCGTCGAGGCCCTTGCTCGGGTGATCGCTCATCTGGCTGGAAAATGACGTCGTTCTGGTGCCAACAAGCATGGATCTCGGGCCAGGCCGTGCCGTCGGTGGCCATCGAAGCGAGCACCGACGGGAAGATCGCTGCCGTCGAGGTAGGAGTCGATCCGGGCAACCGCCATCGGTTGGACGGCTTGGTGTTCCCCGGGCTGGCCAACGCTCACTCCCACGCCTTTCACCGCGCTCTCCGGGGAAGAGCCTCGACCCAGAAGGACTTTTGGGCCTGGCGGGAGGCGATGTACAGGGTCGCCGACGGCCTCGACCCCGATTCCTACCTCGACTTGGGCACAAGGGTCTATCGGGAGATGGCCCTCGCCGGTTTCACCGCCGTCGGCGAGTTTCACTACCTCCACCACGGACCCGGCGGAGTGCCTTATTCGAATCCCAACGCCATGGGTGAAGCTCTTCGACATGCTGCGGCGAGGGCCGGGATTCGACTGACCCTCCTCGATACGTGCTATCTGGCGGGAGGTATTGGAATCGAGCTTTCGCCCACCCAGCAACGTTTCGCCGACGGGTCGGTGGAGGCTTGGAGCCAGCGACGGCAACTGCTGACAGAAGACGCCAACACTCGGATCGGAGTCGCGATCCACTCGGTGAGAGCGGTCAAGCCTCCCGATCTGGCTCTAGTCGCGACGGAGGCAGAACGCCTTCCCCTCCACGTCCACATCTCCGAACAGGTGGCCGAGAACGAGGCGGCGCAGGCTGCCTACGGCCTTTCCCCCACCGAACTCCTGCAGCGGGCGGGGGCCTTGGGTCCACTCAGTACCGCAGTTCACGCCATTCATCTCAGCGCCCACGACCGCCAAATCCTGAGTGGATCGGGGACAACGGTTTGCGCCTGCCCCACCACCGAGGCCGATCTCGGCGACGGCATCGGTCCATTCTCGATTCTGGCTCGCTCCGGCGTACCCCTAGCCGTGGGTAGCGATCAGCACGTGCGAATCGACCCCTTCGAAGAAGTGCGGCGCCTCGAGATGGATCAACGTCTCGCGCTGGGAGATCGCGGCCATTTCAGTGCTTTCGACCTGGTAGAGATCTTGAGCGAGAACGGTTACCGATCGATTGGTTGGGATGAGGGCGGCAAAATCGCGCTCGGGGGCCTCTGTGACTTGGTGGCGGTCCGCACCGACACCATTCGGACCGCGGGCGCCGACTTGTCGTCACTGATTTGGTCAGCCGGGCCGGGAGACATATCGGAAGTAGTAGTGGGTGGGAGGACCATTGTCCGTGATGGGATCCACCTGATCAACGGTGATTGACCACCACCTCCCGAGCGGTTTGAGACAGGGTGGCGGTCATCGATTCAAGGGGACCGCGGCCGACAAAGTGCCGCCAGAGCAGCCCGAAGACAATCGCCACCGAGCCGTGGATCAAGAAAAGGCTCATGCGGTCATCCCTCCCTGCTCCGGTGGCCAGGGCCGCCACATGGAAGGTGTAGATCGACAAGGTCATCGCTCCTGCCGCCGCGATCCAATGGACCAAGCCAGCAATCAAAAGACACGCACCGATCACCAGCAAAGATGTCCCGAGTGTGTGGGCCAGGTCGAAAGGAGTAGCGGAATGAGGCGTGGAAACCGCTAGATACCACCACGTGGTGGTCGGGGTGACGCCGAAGAACTGGATAGGCAGCTCATCGACGAACCTCGAACCTCCCAGCGGTCCGAGCAGCAACGCCGAGCCGGCTTTGGCCGCCACCGCCAAAGCCCCTCCCACGAAGAAGATTTTCAGGGCATTGGGCTTCATGTTGAGGCGGCCGAGGCCCATGCCCATCCACAAGTACGCCATCCACGAGAACAAGGGGTAGTAGCCGGTCAAGAAGATCTCACGGAAAAGCAGAACCGGCTGGGCGAGCATGTCGAAGTCGGGCACGCTCAGTCCCGGCTCTGGCAGTCGCATCCTGAGGAGATGACTGAGAACCGGCCCGGCCACGACCCATAACGAGGCCATCCATAGGAGGGCCTTGGCCCTGAGCCCGAGAAAGACTGATGCGAGCAGGAAAAGGAATCCGTAGTTGACCAGGATCACCGCCACCCCTGATTGGAGTTCGCCCAAGAACAGGCCGATCAGGCCGATCACTGCCGCCCTCACGACCAGGGCCGTGCCCGCAGCCCGCAACGCCTCCCCTTTGGGTGGCTCGGTCCGTCCGTAAGCCAGAGCCAGCCCCACCCCGGCCAGCACTGCGAATAGCGCTGAGGATCGGCCAGAAGCGATGAAGTAAGCCGTCGAGATGGTGTTGTCGGGATCGCGGGAGGGAAGGATGTGGACCGCCATCATCCCGATGAGAGCCAGGCCTCGAGCGGCGTCGACCCCGATCAAGCGTTGGGGGGCTTCAGAATTCACAAGGTGGCGAAGCTAACGCCCGAACTGTCCAATACTTTTCGAATGCCCCCAATCTCGGGCTTGCGAGCTCAGCCGGCGATGATCTGGAGCTCGGTGCCGATTCGATCAGCCATTTCGGCACAGGTCTGCAGATCGGGATGGCGAACGACGACCATGCCGTCACCCACCAGCTGCTGCTTCCAGTTGCGTCGCAAGGCCCCGATGGGATTGAGTTCAACCGCCGCCACCCAAGGGTCGAGTTCCGCCAGGAGGCGATCCAGACCCTCATATCGGAGAATTCTGCCCTGGCCGATAGCCCGCTTGAAGACGGTGGCAGCGTTGAACTTACGCTCGACCGGCTGGGAAATGCTCCCGTGCACCGCCGCCTCCGCCCAGGACCTGAACAGATCGATGTCGGACGCGAAGTTCATTGCATCGACCGTTCTCCCTCCCGGCGGCCTGGCTCCGATCTCCCCGAAGACCGCCTCGCCATCGGGCCTCAAATACCACTCCATGTGGGTGAATCCGTCCCTGAAGTTCATTGCTTTCAGGACTTGGTGGCCCATCTCCTTCCCTGCCGCCAAGTAGGGGACGTCAGGATCTCGGAGCGCGACGGTCTGTTGACTCACCCATTCGTGGGTTTTGCCGATCAATGGTCGCGGTCGGTACCAGCACATGTTGTAGAAGAGCACCCGACCCTCTGAGCAGATGGTGTCGAAGGTGAACTCTTCCCCATCGACAAACTCCTCCACACTCACCTCTTCGACATGGCGGAGTTTGGGGAGGATCTTCTCGAGTTGCGCCCGATCGTTGACGCGAAAGGTGTCGGCCGATCCGGCGCCGGCTATGGGCTTGACGATGGCCGGGTAACCAATTTGATCGATAGCCTTCCAAACGTCATCTATCGACTTGGCGGAGTAATGATGCGGCGTCCGGATGCCCGCCGCATCCAGCACTTGCTTCATCGCCTCCTTGTCGCGAAAGGGAACTGTTTCCACCTGGCTCATGCCGGGCACTCGCAACAGCTCTCGAATCTGGGCTGCGAGGATCATCAGCGGCTCCCATAGCGATTCGATTCGTTCGACTTTCACTCGCTCTCCGATGGCGGCAGCAGTCTCGAGCACCGATTCCGGTCGGGAAAAGCTCACCTGGTAATAGGCCGCCAGTGCCCGGCGGGCCTTCTCGGGGACGTTGTGCTCAGGTTGATCGCCGAGCCCGATGACATTGGCCCCGACCTCGGCCAGGCCGCGCACAAAGTCCGTCATTTCCGTGGGAAATCCCGGCGATAGAAACAAAACGTTCATCCCAGCTCCACCTTGACGTTGCTGACGATTGCCGCGATGGCCTCTTCCACCCGCCTGGTTTCGGGATGTCGCACGATCACAAAACCCTCACCCTCATAGTGACCGCTCGGAGTTTGTCCCTCTTTCGGAAGCTGGACCTCGACCACCGTTCCCGCTGCCACCGCTTGGGCTCGGTCGAGCCCGGTAATCCCGACCACCCGCCCTTGGCCCTGACCCCGCAAATACGCTGCCCCGACCGCGAACTTACGAGTCGGCGGGTCGAACTCCTCATATGTCATCAGCCGTCCCCACGCCTCATAGAGATCGAAGTCGTGAGCGTATGAGATCAAGGTCGAGAACTGAGCACCCGGGGGACGAACCGCGGCTTCCGAAATCGCAATCGAACCATCTGGCCGCCGAAACCACTCCATGTGGACAAGACCGGTCTCCAGGCCGAGGGTTGCGATTGCCCGCGGCCCTGCTTCACGGATGGCCTCGTACTCAGGTCCGGAGATGTCCTGGGGAAGGATGACCGCCCACTGAATCCAGGGATTCTCCATCACCTGGAGCGGGGTGGGGTAATAGCGGGTGATGTTCCACCAAACCGCTCGTCCTTTGACAAACACGCAATCGAAGGCGTGCTCTTCGCCGATGACAAACTCCTCCAGCAAGGTCGGCTGTTTTTCGTCCGGCGCTGACCATTGGAGCCAATCCTCGACCTGTTGGGAATCGTTCAAACGAAAAGTGTTGCGGGTGCCCGATCCCGCCGGAGGTTTCGCTACCACCGGCAGCCCGATCGCGGAGATGAAGCGGCGGGCTTCCTCCGCTGACCCCACCAGACGGTGACGTGCACATGGAAGTCCGTTCCGCGCCATCACACTCTTCATCCGGTCTTTGTCACGGAAGTTGCGGGCGGTCTCGACACCGATTCCAGGAATGCCGAGCTGTTCGCGCACCACTGCCAGCGGAACCTGCAACTCCTCAAGCGGGCCCATCAGCCGGTCGACGCCTCCCATCTCGCGACCGATGGCTGCAACCGCTCCCACGAGATGAGCGGTGTCGAGAGCGTTGTCCACCCTGAGGTGCGACGTCAGGCGATTGCTGACCTCAGCCCCGAGTTTCTCCCGCGGGTCGTGGCTTATCAGGCCAAGACGGACGCCAGGGGTGCGGGCAACGGCATCTATGAAGCGCGCGGTGGTAGGGAGAAAGTACGGCGCTACGAAAACGACATCGGGCACCAGAAAACGGTAGTGGGCACCGACCTGACCCCGCCCGACGAAGGGCGTGACAGAATCGAGTCGTGCGAATCCTGTTCGTGGCTGCCGAGGTCGCGCCCTTTTCCAAAACCGGCGGACTGGCGGATGTGGCTGATGCACTGCCCGAAGCCCTGCAGGCGATCGGACATGAACCCATGGTGGTCAGTCCTTTGTACTCCCGCATTCACGAGGGAAACCATCAGCTCCACCGAGTCTTCGAGTCGGTTCCCATCACTCTGCTGGGGGGAGAGCCTTTCGACGCCTACCTGGCAGAGGACGGCCGAAATTGGTTCATCGACTACCCCCGCTACTACGACCGGGAGGGGATTTACCGAAACGATGGTGACGAGCACCTCCGTTTCTTGTTTCTCACCCACGCTGCCCTCGAGCTCTGCCGACGCCGCTCCTGGTCCCCCGAAATTGCCCATGCCAACGACTGGCACACCGGGTTGCTACCACTGTTCCTTCGGAGCACCTATCAGAGCGATCCGGTCCTTGCCCAGACTCGGTCGATTTTCACGATCCACAATCTCGCTTACCAGGGCGTCTTCGGAGCCGACATCGCCGGAGAGCTCCGTTTGGGAACTCAGAGCTACCTTCTACACCAGGACCATCTCCGCGAGGGCCGCCTTTCCTTTATGGAGCATGCCCTGATCTATGCCGATGCCATCACCACGGTGTCCCCCACGTATGCCCGGGAGATCCAAACCCCGGAGTACGGCGTCGGCCTCGATGGGGTGCTCCGCTATCGCTCGAGCGATCTCTATGGGATTCTGAACGGGATAGACACCATGGTCTGGAATCCGCGTACTGACGTCCGCATCCCGGTCAATTACTCCGAAATCTCCCTCGAAGCCAAGGGCGTCAATAGAGCAGCGCTGTTGGCGCGGGCAGGTGTGACGGGCGGCCTCAATCAAATGACGGTCGGCATCGTCAGCCGCCTAACTGGCCAGAAGGGGATCGAACTCCTGATCCGCCCGCTGGCCCGACGCCTGGAATCAGGGCATATCAATTTCGTGGCGCTGGGATCGGGGGAGAATCGGTATGAGCAGGCTCTTACCTGGCTCGCCTCAACCTTCCCTTCCAGCGCCCATTTCCAACAGGGATACGACGAGGACATGGCCCATCTGATCGAGGCCGGTGCCGACGTGTTTCTCATGCCCTCGCGCTATGAGCCGAGTGGACTCAATCAGATGTACAGCCTTGCCTACGGAACCCCGCCGATTGTCCGGCGCACGGGGGGTTTGGCAGATTCGGTCACCCATTACGATGCCGGGTCGGGTGAGGGAACCGGGTTCGTCTTCGACCACTACACCGAAGTCGGCCTGGCCTGGGCGCTCGATCAAGCCCTGGCGATATATCCGAACCGGGAACAGTGGGAACGGCTGCAAAGGAACGGAATGTCAGAGGACAACTCCTGGGAGCGGCGAGCCGGCGAATATGACTATCTCTATCGCAAGGTGATCGCCTCGTGAATGTGATCTTCGTCGAACCGAGCTTTCCCAATTACCAGCGGGAGTTTCCCCGGGCATTGGCGACGGTCGGGGCAACTGTGATCGGTATCGGCGAGCGCCCCAAAGACTGGCTCGATCCCGAGATGAAGGGCTGGCTCACCCACTATGAACAGGTCGGATCGGTAGTCGACGTAGAAGCGCTCGAACAGGCCGTGCGACTCGTCCAGTCCCGTGTAAATGTCGATCGGCTCGAGGCGACGATCGAGGCGCATGTCGAAGCGGCTGCCGCGGTCCGGGAGCGCTGCGGAATCCCCGGGACGTCCTCCTACACCGCGTTCTTGTGCCGCGACAAACCCGCCATGAAGGAAGCTCTTCGTCAGGTGGGCGTCCCCACCGCGCAATCGGCCGGGGTCGGAAGCGCCGAAGAACTCTATGCCTTTGCTCATCACGTTGGTTATCCGCTGATCATCAAGCCCAGGGACGCCGCGGGTGCCTCGGGGACGCGCCGAGTTGACAGCGATGCCGATGTGCAGGCGGCTCTCCCCTCACTGGGGTTCGACTACGGGCGCTCAGTGGCGGTGGAAGAGTTCATCGAGGGACACGAGGGCTTCTATGACACGATCTCGATCGACGGCAAAGTCGCATGCGACTTCGTCAGCCACTACTACCCGGGCGTTCTCGAGGCTATGCGCACCCGATGGATCTCACCGGTGTTCATCACCAGCAATCGCATCGACCAGTCCGGCTACGACGAAGTGAAGGCACTGGGCCAGCGAGTAATTCCGGCCCTGGGGATCGGTACTTCCGCCACTCATATGGAATGGTTCTACGGGCCGAAGGGTCTGAAGTTCTCAGAGATCGGCTGCCGGCCACCCGGAGTCGGGGCCTGGGATCTCTATTGCGCGGCCAACGATCTCGATGTCTACCAAGAATGGGCCATGGCGATTTGCTACGGGAGAATTGCTCGTCAACCCTCCCGTCGCTTCTCCGCCGGCATCATCGCCCTTCGCCCCGATCGAGACGGTGTGATCAGTGGATACGAAGGAATGGCAGAAGTACAGGACCGCTACGGCGGGTTGATCATCGACTATCACCTGCCGCCGCCCGGAACCCCCACCCAGCCCGTCGAAGCGGGGTACATGGCCAACGCCTGGGTCCGGATGCGCCACGAGGATTACGACGAATTGCGGGGGATTCTTCAACACGTTGGCGAGATTGCGCAGGTGCGAGCAGTCTGATGACAGCACCTGAGATTCTCGAACCGTTGCGCGAGGCGGACGCGGCGGCGATCGACCTATTTGTAAGCAGCAAGCAATTTCCGCTGATCGAGCAAGGTAAAGCGACCTTCCTCTTCCGGGGGCAAGCCGATGCAGTGGCCCTCCGACCGATGATGGCCGGATTTCCCGGTCAGCACCGGTTTGCTCGTCTTGATGGACACGACCTCTGGTGGTTGCGAATGTCGCTCCCAGACGGTGCGCGGCTCGAATACAAGCTCGAGGTTCAGCGGGATCATCACGCCGACTGGATCAACGACCCGCTCAATCCACTGACCACTACCAACCCTTTCGGGACCAACTCGGTTTGTCGCGGCTTCGGTTACAAAGTTCCCGACTTTGCGGAGGTTCATCCCGAGACTCCCACCGGATCCTTCTCCGACCTGTTCGTTTCCTCTCGGAAGCTGACGTTGTACCGCCCGGCCTCCTTCGAAGCCCACCGGGCGTATCCGCTCCTCTTCGTCCACGATGGGGGCGACTACCTCCAGTACGGGTCGATGGCGCTGGTACTCGACAACCTGATCCATGCCGGAGTCGTGGGCCCGCTAGTGGCCGCTTTTTCCTGGCCTCAAGAGCGGCTTCATGAGTACGCCGCCAACGAAGAGCACGCTCGCTTCGTGGTTGAGGAGGCCTTGCCGGCGATCGGGAACGAAATTCCCCTGCTGGACCGGCGAGTAGTCATGGGAGCCAGCCTGGGAGCGGTGGCTGCGCTCCACACGGCGTGGCGATATCCCGAAGCCTTCGGGGGGATGATCCTCCAGTCGGGGACCTTCGCTCAGACCAGGGGCTGGGGGTCCGCCCAGCACCTCCTCGCTCCAATTGCCAACCTGCTGCATCGTCTGGAGCCTTCGCGACTGCCCCAGCGTGTATTCATGTCTTGTGGAACGTTCGAGCGCATGATCGGCGAGAACCGGACCATGTCGCATCGCTTGCAACGAGCCGGCCTGAAGGTGAAGTACATCGAAAGCCGGGACGGCCACACCTGGGAGGCTTGGCGGGACCGACTCTCGGAGGCCTTGGACTGGGTCTTCTGATGGCGATCCCGGCGACGCTGAGGGGAACGATCTTGCACGGCCAGAGCGTCACTCTTCGTCCTCCGGTTCCAGACGACGCTTCCTCTCTCTTCGCGCCGACCCACGGGGATGAGGAGAGGAATTCGGTGTGGACCTACATGGCGTATGGACCCTGGCCCTCTGAAGAAGCCTTCACCGAGTGGGTAGCGGAGCGCGCTGCCTCTTCCGACCCTTTGTGGTTCACGGTCGAACGAGAGAGCAGTCCGGTGGGCATGGCAACCATGTGCAACTACGCCCCCGAGCATCGTCGGGTGGAGTTGGGTCATATCTGGTACATCCCATCGGCACAACGAACTGTGGTGAATACCGAGGCGACCTACCTCTTGCTCAAGCACAGCTTCGAGAGCTATCAGGCGAGGCGCGTCGAATGGAAAGCCGACGCTCGTAACGAACGGTCGCGAGCGGCAGCTCTGCGCCTCGGCTTTTCCTTCGAGGGAATATTTCGCCAACACATGATCGTCAAGGGAGAAAACCGCGACACGGTTTGGTTTGCCATGACCGACGGAGATTGGCCGGAGGTCGAGGCTCGCCTGCGTGCCAAACTCGCCTGATGGAACCCACTCACATCCCCACCTTTCTCGTCAAGCAAAAAATCACGGTGATGGTGAATCGATACGAGGTAAGGGCAGCGGAAGCGGACGGAACCGAGGGTTCCCTGCTCGCCTTCGCTCAACAGAAGCGAATGCAGTTCAAAGAAGAGGTCATCTTCTACGCCGACGAAGCCCGGAAGGAGCGGCTCTTCTCTTTCAAGGCCCGGCAGGGCCTCGACGTCCGCGCCGAGCACGATGTCTTCGATGCCGACGGCAACATCATCGGTTGGTTCAAGAAAGAGTTCGCCCAGAGCCTGCTGCGTTCTACCTGGCAACTCAGCTATGACGGGGTGACAGCCCGGGGCCAGGAGCGCAACCAAACCGTGGCGATTCTCCGCCGGATTTGGGACTTCATCCCGGTGGTGGGGGATATCTGGATTCCGTTCCTATTCCATTTCGACTTCGTCGATCAGGCCACCGGCCAGCAGGTGATGAGCAGCGAGCGGGCGGTGGCGGTTCGGGACCGCTACACGATCCAGGTCCCCGACCCCCGCTTGGACTTCCGGGTCGCCGCCTCGATGGCGGTAGCTCTCGACGCCCTCCAAAGCCGCTGATCTGCGAACCCAGGGTTGGGGACCGCGTTGGGCGCGGATAACGGTCTGTAGAAAAGAAACCCGGCCGCTAGGACCGGGTTTCTTCAACTCGCATGCTTGCGCTTAGAAGTCCATGTCGCCGCCGCCACCGGGATGGCCGTGGGCAGCAGCTGGCTTCTCCTCCTTGCGTTCGGCGACCAAAGCGTCGGTGGTCAGCAAGAGAGCTGCAATCGATGCCGCGTTCTGCAGCGTTGAGCGGGTCACCTTGGCCGGATCGATGACGCCCGCCGCCATCAGATCCTCGTAGGACCCGGTCTGGGCGTTGAAGCCGGTGGAACCAGTTTCGGAACGGACTCGCTCGACGACGACGCCGCCTTCGGCGCCGGCGTTGATCGCGATCTGGCGGAGTGGCTCCTCGAGAGCCCGGCGCACGATCAAGCGTCCGGTCTTCTCGTCGTCGGTGCCGCCTCGCAGCTTGTCCACCGCGCCCTGGGCTCGAAGCAGAGCGACGCCACCGCCGGGGACGATGCCCTCTTCGACTGCGGCTCGGGTCGCTGAGACCGCATCCTCGATGCGATGCTTCTTCTCCTTCAGCTCGACCTCGGTGGCCGCGCCGACCTTGACCACCACGACTCCTCCGGACAGCTTGGCAAGGCGCTCCTGGAGCTTCTCACGATCCCAGTCGGAATCGGTGTTCTCGATCTCACGCTCGATCTGCTTGATCCGAGCCTTGACATCGGTATCCCTGCCGCCACCGTCGACGATGGTGGTGTTGTCCTTGTTGATCACAACCTTGCGGGCAGTGCCCAGCATGTCGAGGGTGACGTTTTCGAGCTTGAGGCCCACCTCTTCAGAGATGACGGTGCCACCGGTGAGGATGGCAATGTCCTGAAGCATGGCCTTCCGACGCTCACCAAATCCGGGCGCCTTGACCGCCGCCGAAGAGAAGGTGCCACGAATCTTGTTGACGACCAGGGTCGCCAGGGCTTCGCCTTCGACATCTTCGGCCAGGACCAAAACGCTGCGTGAGGCCTGCATGACTCGCTCCAGCACCGGGAGCAGGTCGTTGACCGAGCTGATCTTCTGGTTGGCGATCAAGATATAGGGGTTCTCGAGAACGGCCTCTTGCCGGTCGGCATCGGTGACGAAGTAGGCCGAGGTCAGCCCCTTGTCGAACTGCATGCCTTCGGTGAACTCGAGCTCGAGACCAAAGGTCTGGCCCTCTTCCACCGTGATGACGCCGTCCTTGCCCACCTTGTCGAAGGCTTCGGCAATGGTCTTGCCAACGGACATGTCGTTATTGGCCGAGATCGAGGCGACAGCGGCGACCTTCTTGCTCTCGATGGGAGTGGAGAGATCTCCGATGGCCTTTACCACCGCGTCGACTGCCTGCTCGATGCCTCGCTTGAGGTCCATCGGGTTGGCCCCGGCGGCGACATTGCGAAGGCCTTCTTTGACCATCGACTGCGCCAGGACGGTGGCGGTGGTGGTGCCATCACCCGCCACATCGTTGGTCTTGGTGGCTACTTCTTTGGTGAGCTGTGCGCCCATGTTCTCCCACGGGTCGTCCAACTCAATTTCCTTGGCAATGGTGACGCCGTCGTTGGTGATGGTGGGGGCGCCCCACTTCTTCTCCAACACGACGTTGCGGCCCTTGGGACCGAGCGTCACCTTGACTACATCGGCGAGCTTGTTGACGCCCGCCTCGAGGCCGCGGCGAGCGTCCTCGTCAAAACGTAGATCCTTAGCTGGCATAACTTTGCTCCTTACTCAAGAAACGACGGCCAGGATGTCGCGGGCCGACAACACCAAGTACTCCGTGCCTTCGAGCTTGACCTCGGTGCCGGCGTACTTGGAATAGAGAACGCGTTCCCCCTTTTTGACGTCAACCGGCATTCGCTTGCCGTCGTCATTGAGCGCACCCGGTCCTACCTCCAGCACCTCACCGATCATCGGCTTTTCCTTGGCCGTGTCGGGGATGACCAGTCCGGAAGCGGTCTTCTGCTCGAGCTCATCCTCGGCTTTGACGACGACGCGATCGCCGAGTGGGCGAAGCTTCATCTGGACTCCTCCTGTCTGAAACGGTTAGCACTCGCTCCTGCGGAGTGCTAACCGCACGTTAGCGGTCTCCGGCGCGGACTGCTAATCGGTAACCCCCGGGTCGGCTGGGGATCAGAGCCGGCGGCCGGGGTCGACGGGCGCCGCCCAATCGCTGATATGACCTTTTGCCAGCCAGTGTCCGGCAGTGACTCCGATCATGGCGGCGTTGTCGGTGCAGAGCGCCGGTGCCGGCAGGCACAGGTTCACTCCCCGGTTTCCGGCCTCTTCTTCGAGCCGAGCCCGCAGCCGGCGGTTGGCCAGCACTCCACCACCGGCCCCGAGCACCTTGACCCCGGTGTCGTCCACCGCCCGCATGGTTTTATCCACCAGCACGTCGACGATCGCTTCCTGGACCGAGGCCGCCACGTCGGCCCGGGCTGGCAGCTCGCCACTCCGCTTGGCCTTGCGAAGATAGGTGCTCACCGAGGTCTTCAGGCCCGAGAAAGACACGTGATAGGGCCGATCCGGAATAGCCCGGGGAAAGGTCACGGCGCTGGGGTCCCCACCCTCGGCTGCCCGATCGATCTCGGGCCCACCAGGAAATCCAAGACCCAGCAGCCGGGCGAGCTTGTCAAATGCCTCGCCGGCAGCGTCATCGATGGTTTCCCCCATCACCTGGTACTCGCCCCAATCGCTGACATGGATTATCTGAGAGTGACCGCCCGAGGCCAGGAGCACCACGGCGGCTGGCTGAAAGGTATCGAACTCGATCCGGGGGGCCATCAGGTGTCCCTCCATGTGATCGACCCCGATAAAGGGCAGCTGGCGAGCGTAAGCGGTCGCTTTGGCGAAGGAGTGCCCAACCAGCAAAGCCCCCACCAGCCCCGGGCCGGCGGTGGCAGCGACCGCATCGAGGTCGGCCGGATGAACCCCCGACTCCACCAACGCCCGATGGGTGAGAGGGCGGATGGCCTCAACGTGGGCCCGGGCCGCCACCTCCGGCACCACTCCTCCAAATCGAGCATGCAAATCGACTTGCGAGGACAGGATCGAGGAGAGCACCTTCCGCCCCTTGACCACCGCCACTGCGGTCTCGTCGCAACTGGTCTCAAAGGCGAGGACCAGCGGGGTCATGATCCGAGCTCCTGGCGGATGGAGTCGAGCCTCTCCTGGTAAAGGTCGCTGTCGATATCGTGGACCCACATGATGAGCGCGTCCTCGTCGCGGTAATAGCCCTTGCGCACTCCTACCGGCGCCATACCGAACTTGTTGTAGAGCGCCTGGGCATTGCGATTCGAGACCCGGACCTCCAAGGTCAGACTGGAAGCGCCCGCCGACCGGGCGGCCGAGGCGAGTTCGAGCATCAGACGGGTCCCGAGGTTGCGGCCCCGCCAGGCCGCATCGACAGTCACTGAGGTGACGTGGGCATCGGGCAGCACCACCATCATCCCGCCATAACCAGCGATGCCGTCGGGTCCATCGGCCACGAGGTAGGTCCTTCCGGCGGCTACCAACTCGTCGCGAAAGATGCCCTCTGTCCAGGGAACGGGATAGGTGGCCTCCTCGATCTTGAGACAGGCAGCGATGTCGGCCTCGGACATCGTTCGAATCACGAAGCCGAGGACCACGGATCCTCGGGTGCCAGCTTTTCCCAGTTGAGGTTGACGTCGGGCTCACGCAGATAAAGAGGGGTCAAGGGCTCGGAGGCGAAGTTGTCCCGCTCGAGCTTTGACATACCGATCTCCAGCACCGCCCGCACCGACGGATATCGCGGCCGTCCCACCTTGACCCGGTGCTGGCCCCGCAAGACGGACTCGGGAAGCACCGGCACATCTCCCACCACCAATGGGTTTCCGGGGTCAGACATCAGGACATCGCGCAGCTGGTCGGGGTGCATGAGCTCGGCCTCGCTGTCCCGCACCACTCCTCCAGGCACCGGGCGATAGGTGGAGACGGCGAGCTCGCCCCGCCGCACGTCCACCAAAGAGAAGATGTGCCGATGCCCGGTCGAGGCGGCCAGGGCCTGGGCGTCGAGCGAAGATGCCGTCACCACTGGAATGCCCAGCGCCGCCGACAGGCCCTGGGCGGTGGCGATCCCTACCCTGAGCCCGGTATAGAGCCCGGGACCGACGTCCACCACAATGGCGTCGAGGTCGTCGGGGAACCAGCCGGCCTGGTCGAGGCAGAAGTCGATGGCGGGAACGAGAAAGGTGCCGTGCCCAGTTCGATCGACCCGGGTGGCAGTCGCTTGCACCTGTCGATCGAGTGTCAGCGCTACTGCCGATTGCGCGGTGGCGGTCTCGATGGCGAGAAGCTTCACAACAGCAAGCCGCCAGGCAGGCGCGAGACCCACGTACCGCTCGGGGTGAAGGTGATCGTCCGGGCTTCGTCAGCTCCTACCTCGAAATCGATCCGGAGGTGATCGTCGGGTAATTCTGCCTCGATTGCGTCTCCCCACTCGATCACCAGTACGCCGTCTTCCGAATCGGCAATGAGATCAAGGTCTTCGAACTCGTTGCGGGTTCGGAGGCGGTAGATGTCGGCGTGGGTGAGGGGGAGAAAGCCGGTTCGATATTGCCGCACGAGCACGAACGAGGGACTGGTCACCATTTCCTCCACCCCGAGACCGGCGGCAAGCCCGCCGGCAAAGAGTGTCTTTCCCGAACCGAGCTCACCGACCAACAAGACAATGTCACCAGCTTGGAGCATCGGTGCGAGTCGAACACCGAGGTTGGCGGTATCGGCCGGCAACAGGCAGGAAGCCTCATACATCGCTCAGGCCGATCACGGGAAAAGGTTCATCTGCTCACTCGCCTTCTCCACCACCGGGGGAGGCACCCGGGGGGTTTCCAGCGCCCGGCTGATGAGCTGGAAGTCGTTCTGCATCTCAGGAATCAGCGAGCTCGGAGAGCGGAGAGCAGCGGCCGGGTGATACGTGGGCACCAACAACCGCCCTTGCCACCACGGATAACTGCGACCGCGTAGGCGAGTGATCCCGGTTTCGGTGCGAAGGAGAAGCTTGGTGGCGAAGTTGCCGAGGGTGGCCACCACGTTGGGGTCGATCGAGCTGATCTGATCACGCAGATAGCCCTTGCAGCTGTCGATCTCGTCGGGCAAAGGATCGCGATTACCGGGTGGGCGGCATTTGATGACGTTGGCGATGTATACGTCCTCGCGGGAGAGGCCAATGCCCGAGAGCAAGCGGTTGAGGAGCTGTCCGGCTGCTCCGACGAAGGGTTCGCCCTGCTGATCCTCGTTGAAGCCCGGAGCTTCCCCGACGAACATCAGGTCCGCCGACGGATCACCCACTCCAAATACGACCTGAGTCCGGGTCTCGGCCAGCCGGCAGCGAATGCAGCCCAAGGCCTCATGCTCGAGGATGCGGAGGGCCTCTGTCATGTCATTGGAGGGTATAGGCTGAGGAGCAAATGCCTTTTGATCAGCAACTGGAGGTCCTGGGGGCGATCGATGGCGACATCAGAAGGCTATTCGACGAACACCGCCAGCGACGTGAGCACTGGTACTTCCACGAGTTCGTTCCCTGGGAGCGCGGCCGCAACTATGTGACCGAGCCCTGGGACGTCTCCCAATGCACGATCTCGGAAGCCGCCCGCACGTCGCTCGTCCTCAATCTGCTGACCGAGGACAACCTTCCCTACTACCACTCGGCGATCGAAAGCCGGGTGCCGCCCGACTCGGCCCTGGCCGAATGGAATCGGCTCTGGACCGCCGAAGAGGGACAACACGCGATCGCCCTCCGGAGCTACCTCCTCACCTCACGCAACTGCAATCCCCGGTTGCTCGAGGACGACCGACTGTCGGTGATGACCACCGGTTACCACCCCTCCTGGCAAAACATCGCCGAGCTCTTCGCCTATACCACTGCTCAGGAGCTCGCCACCCGGGTCTCGCACCGCAACGCCGGCAAGCTCACCGACGACCCCGTCGCCTTCGAGTTGATGAGGCTCATCGCCTCCGACGAGAACCATCACTTCATCTTCTACAAAGGCGTGATGACCGCCTTGGTGAAGCTGGCTCCCTCGCTCGCCCTCGAAGGGATCTACAAAGCGCTCTCCAGTTTTGAGATGCCCGGAACAGTCATCCCCGGATTCCTTCGTCGCTCGATCGAGATCGCCAGGGCCGGGGTCTACAACCTCCGCATCCATCACGATCGGGTATTGCAGCCCCTGCTGCGGGACTGGAACGTCGGCGCTTTGGAGAATCTGACCAGCAAGGCGGCAGAGATCCAGGAGAAGCTGATGCAGCTCCCCCACCAGATCATTGCCCGAGCGGAACGGTTCGAAGCTCGCTTCGCTTGATCGCGGTGTCGGGTCAGCTGGTGCTGGAAGACACCGCTTTCTCGATGGCGAGTCCGGTGGCGACAAATGCGCCCTCGGCAGCCAGGTCGACGTCGCCCCTCCCGGCTCCCACCGCGGTCATAAAGACCACGTCACCGTCGAAACGGGTATGAGCGGGGCGGACACAAGCCCCGATGGCGTCGTGAGCCCGGATTCCGAGCCGGGTCAGTTCGGCCCGTGACATGGCGGCATCGGTCACTATCGACACCAGCGTGGTGTTGGTCCCCGCCCATGGCGGTGGAGCCGGAGGCCCGGGAATTGGATCGCCGCCGGTCAGAGAGCGACCGTCGAGGCTGAAAACATCCCCCACCGGATTCATCACGACCAGCGCCCCCACCAGGTGGCCGTCTGGTGTGGTGATCGCGGCCGAGCCGATCCCGGTCATCACCCGAAGGTCGAATCCTCGCCACTTGCCAGATGAGGTCGAGGCGCCGGCTCCCACCCGCCCCATCTCCACCTCTATCGGCGATGCCGCTCGATACGCCAACGCCCCCTGTTCAGGCCCGGGGCACACCCCGCCGCCCTCCAGGGGCAAGTCGTAGACCACGGCGGCGGGCACGATCGGGACCGGAGTGGCTGGAGTCGGATGGCCGCGTCCATCCGCGACGAGTTCGCGCACCACGCCTTCGGCAGCCGCCAGGCCGAAGGCACTTCCGCCGGTCAACAGGATGGCCTGGACCTGCTCCACCCTCATCCCGACCGAAAGCAGGTCGGTCTCTCGGGTACCAGGGGCTCCGCCGCGGACGTCGACCCCGGTGACGTTGGGTTCGGGGAGGACGATGACCGTGCAACCCGTCCTCCGTTCCGGGTCGGTCCAGTGCCCGACCTCGACCCCCGGTATGGCCGTCAGCGTCACGATTCGTAGCGGCGCGGAAGGCGAGGTCCGATCTGACAGACCACCTCGTAAGAGATGGTGCCGAGATGCGACGACCATTCGTCGGCGGTCACCTCCTCCTCTCCTTGGGATCCGAGCAGCACTACCTCTTCACCTGCCCCTACTTCTTCGTCGCCTAGGTCGACGATGATTTGATCCATGGTGACGGTCCCCGCCAGCGGTCGGCGCTTTCCCCGGATGAGCACCTCGAGCTTGTCGGTCAAAAGTCGCGGCAGGCCGTCGGCGTAGCCAAGTGGAATTGTGGCCACGTATGCGTCCGTCGGCAGCTCTCGCCGGCGCCCATAGGACGGGCGCTCGCCAGCGGCCAATCTCTGCACGAAAGCCACGTGCGACACGATTCGCATGGCTGGGCGGAGTGTCACATGGGACCGAGTGGCGTCGCAGGGATGCAACCCATAGATCCCGATTCCCAGGCGGACGAGGTCACGGCGTGAAGAGGGGTGGAGGATGGCCCCCGCGGTATTGGCCATGTGGACCAGCGGGCCCTCGATCCCGCGAGTGGCACGGTCGAAGCGCTCCACCTGCTCGCGGGTGAAGCCGTCGTCCTCGTCGGAGGAAGCGAAGTGAGTGAAGATCCCGCCCAGGGTTAGTAGGGGGTGGCGATCGATGCGAGCGACGAGATCTGTCACCTCCTCGGGCTTGGCCCCTACCCGGTGCATACCGGTATTGACCTTCAAATGGACTCCGCAGATCCTCGTGGCCGCGTCTCCCAGGGCGTCGATCATTTCTCTCCGGTAGACGGTCGGGGTGAGACGCCATCCGAGCAGCTCAGCAGCATCAGACGGATCAGGTTCAGAAAGGACGAGAACCGGAGCCTCGATGCCTGCCTCGCGAAGCCGGATCCCCTCCTCCAAGAGCGCCACCGCGATCCACTCCGCCCCGGCCGCTAGTGCCGCTTCGGCCACGGGGACATCACCATGCCCGTAGCCGTCGGCCTTGACGACTGCACAGACAGCCGCCGGAGCCACCAGGTCCCGTAAGGCGCCCACGTTGTCGGCGATCGCCCGGAGGTCAACCTCCACCCACGAAGGTCTCATCGAATATGACCGATTTCTTCGATCAAAGATGGGGCCGTGACAGTGGTCCGCGCGGCCAGTTGGGCACCGGCCCTTCCGTGCCAAAAAGCGGCGGCACGAGCGGCGGCGGCGGGTTCGAGCCCTTGAGCCAGCAGGGCTCCGATCATTCCGGAGAGGACATCGCCGGTTCCGATCGTTGCCAGTTCGGGCCCGCCGCTATTGACGATCCAGGGAACGTCATCTCCTGCGATCACGGTGGGGTTGCCCTTCAACAACACCGTCGCTTTCAACTTGCGAGCCAGAGCAACGGCATTTTCGGGCGTGGGCTCCCCTCCACCCAATCGTTCGAATTCTCCGGCATGGGGGGTAAGCACCAATTTCGGATCCGGTTCGGTCACCAGTGAGAGAGCATCGGCATCGACCACAACCGGCCCGTTCCAGGTGGCAATCAGCTTGGCCGCCAGGTCATCATGTTCGTGACCAAGGCCGGGACCTATCACCAATACCCGATAGCGATCCGGGAGATCCTCGAGCCGATGCTGCAAGAGGTCCGGAGCGTTGGCGGCTGCCACGCTGGCGGCCGATTCGGGCACCGCCAGTCCGACGGCACCGGCACCGAAATGCAGAGCCGCCCGCCCGGCCATGACCGCAGCACCGGTCATACCGACCGCACCACCGACCACCAGAACCGACCCGGCCGACCACTTGTGAGCACGACGAGACCGCCTCGGTAGCGATGCGTCCACCTCCTCAACGAGATACATGGTCGGCTCCGGCGAGGGCAGGCCGATATCGACGACCTCGACTTCGCCCGAAAGATCGGGTCCGTCACTCAGAAGGTGGCCGACCTTGTAAGCACCAAAGGTCACCGTGCGCTCTGCTCTGAATGCCGCCCCGGCCGCTCCTCCGGTCAGCGGGTCGAGACCGGAGGGGACGTCGACGGACAGGACTCGCTGCTCGCTTTGGATCCAGCCGGTGACGGCCGGATCGGGTCGGAAGCTCCCGCCGAAGAGGCCGTCGATGACCAGATCGAACGGCTCCGGGTCGCCGAGATCATCGACATCGACCCCGGCTGCCATGGCTCGCTGGCGAGCAAGTTGGGCTTCGGCGGTTCGAGGCGCCGCCAAGGCGCGCACCGTGACTCCGACGCCACGGGCCTTGAGGATGCGGGCGGCGACATATCCGTCGCCGCCGTTGTTGCCCGGACCGGCGAGAACCACCGCCCGTTTTCCATACGCCATACCCATCCCCGCCGCGGCCGCTGCCACCGCCGATCCGGCCCGCTCCATGAGAACGTCGACTCCGACCGAGCTGGAATCATCTAGTCGCCTCGCCTCCGCCGGAGTGATGACCGGTAGCATTCAGTGTTCTCCGACGGCAACGGCCATCACCAGGGCGCTCTGGTCGGTGTGGGTGATCGTGACCAAGACTTCCGTGACACCCAGCGCCTCTGCCCGAGCTTTCCCGGTTCCATAGAGATTGACAGTGGGCTTTCCCCCTCCGGTGATCTCGACATCTTTCCAGCGGATTCGCCGATAACCGGTTCCCAGTGACTTCATCACCGCCTCCTTGCCGGCAAAACGGGCCGCATAACGCCGGGCGGGGCTGGCAAATCGTCGGGCATAGTTTTGCTCGTGCTCGGTGAAGCACCGCTCGGCGAAGCGGGGGTAGCGCTCGAGCAACGATTCGACCCGGGAGATGTCGGCCAGGTCGACCCCCAAACCGAGAATCCTCACTCCACCGTCACCGTCTTCGCCAGGTTGCGGGGCTTGTCGACATCGAGTCCCTTGGCGGAGGCGATCTGATAGGCGAGGATCTGCAGGGGCACCACCGAGGTCACGGTGTAGATGAGGTCGGGGCCGGAGGGCACCTCCAAGATATGGTCCGCTACCGATGACGCCTCGTCGCGATGACCCTCCGCCAGCACCAGCAGGACCGTCGCCCCCCTCGCCTTCATCTCGGCCATGTTGGACAGAGTCTTGCCCCTGACATGGGAGTCGGTAGCGACACCCACCACGAGCACCCCGGGCTCGATCAGAGCTATCGGACCGTGCTTCATCTCCCCGGCGGCATAACCTTCGGCCCGGGTATAGGCGATCTCTTTCAGCTTGAGTGCCCCTTCCATGGCGACCGGAAAGTCGCCGCTGCGGCCCAGGAAGAAGACGTCGCGGGTGTCGGCCAATTCCTTGGCCAGGTCGGTGATGGCGGGCACCGTTTCGAGCACGGCCTCCACCGAGGCGGGAAGCCGCCTGATGCCTTCTACCAAATTGACGATGGTGCCCTCGTCCATGGTCCCCCGCACCTGGGCGAGGTGGAGACCGATCAACTGCAGGGCCACCAGCTGGGTGGTGAAGGTCTTGGTGGCGGCCACACCGATCTCGGGGCCGGCCCTGGTGTAAAGAACTGCATCCGCCTCCCGGGCCAGGGCCGAGTCGACCACGTTCGAGACGCCAACGAGGACTGACCCCTGGGCGCGGGCGTAACGAACTGCGGCCAGCGTGTCGAGGGTTTCGCCCGACTGGGAAATTCCGATGACGAGCGACCTCCGATCGAGCACTGGGTCGCGGTAGCGGAACTCCGAGGCAATGTCGATCTCGACCGGCAACCGCGTCCAGCGCTCGATCGCATACTTCGCCATCATCGCCGCGTGGAACGAGGTCCCACAGGCGACCACGAATACTTTGTCGATCTCGCGCAGCCGCCGCTCGGCGTCGGCGAACTCGGTGAGGCGCACCCCTCCGTTACGAGCGATTCGGCCCCGGAGGGTGTCCGCAATCGCCTTGGGCTGCTCGAAGATCTCCTTCTCCATGAAGGTGGCAAAGCCGCCCTTCTCGGCTGCTTCCAGATCCCACTCGATCAGCCGTTCCGGCGCCTCGACCGGGTTGCCATCGAGGTCGGTGATGACCACCGAATCTGGCCGAAGGGCAACAACTCGATCGTCGTCAACCACGATCATCTGCCGGGTGTGCTCCAAGAAGGCGGGGATGTCAGAGCCGAGGAAGTTCTCCCCCACACCCCGTCCCACCACGAGCGGGCTCCCCCGACGAGCTCCCACCAAGAGCTCGGAGTCCGAAGACCTCATCGCCACCAAGGCCAATGCCCCCTCGGCTCGTTTCATGACCAATCGCACGGCCTCCTCGAGGGCCATTTCGGACATTTCCTCGATCATGTGAGCGACAACCTCGGTGTCGGTCTCGGAGGCGAACTCATGGCCGTTGGCCTCCAATTCGGTTTTCAACTCCGCCCAGTTCTCGATGATCCCGTTGTGGACGACGATCACTTGACCGGTGCAGTCGCGATGGGGATGGGCGTTGATCGTGTTGGGTACTCCGTGGGTTGCCCAGCGGGTATGACCGATTCCGGCATGGGCATTGGGAATCCCGGCTCTGGTCAGAGATCGCTCGAGGTCGGCAATCCGGCCTGCCTGCTTGACGATGGCGATCCCGTTCTCCTCCCAGAACGCCACTCCGGCGGAGTCGTACCCGCGATATTCGAGCCGGGCCAGTCCGGGAATCAGGATTTCGACCGCTGAACGCGGCCCTACGTAACCGACGATGCCACACATGACGAAGTCCTCTCGCTCACGACGGCAACGTTTCGCTGACCACCGGTTGGGCCAGTGTCACCAAGACCGCCTCTGTTTCGGAATCGCTTCCGGGTTTTCTCAGGTCTCTTACGGCTGTGACCAGCCGGGAAGGCATCCGCCGAATCTTTCGATGACCTTCCTCCTCGTCACCTCCCAGATGAAATTCACGGGGAGGCCAGGCGCTATCAATTATGAACCGTCACCATCGACATTCCGGTAGCCGCTACTTGCTCCTATCGCTCGGCCAATTGCCTGGCAACTATCTCTGCCAGGCGATCAGCGTAACCGCCCGCCTGCTGTTGGCTAGCAGCTTCGACCATGACCCTGACCACGGGCTCGGTCCCAGAGGGCCTCAGCAAGACCCGACCATCGGCGCCGAGCTCATTCTCGACCTCGGCCACCGCATCCCAAACCTCCTTGGCGGCCCCGAGGTCCACGCCTCTCGCCACGTTGACATTCTTCAGCACCTGCGGATATTCGACCATCGCCTCCTTCCGCAGCTGCCGCAGCTCTTGTCCAGAGCCGGCAACGATGTCGAGCAGGCGAATCGCAGTCATCAACCCATCGCCGGTTCGGCCTTTGTCGAGGAAGATGATGTGACCCGATTGCTCGCCTCCCAGGACCGCGCGGTGTTCGTTCATCGCTTCGAGGACGTAGCGATCCCCAACCTTGGTTTCGATCAGCTCGATGCCGGCGCTCTCCATTGCCCGGCGGAAGCCCAGATTCGACATCACCGTCGCCACCACCTTGTTGTTCTTGAGGCGGCCCTGGGCTTTCCAATGCAAGGCAACTATGGCCATGATCACATCGCCATTGACCGGGTTCCCGTCTTCGTCGATGGCGAGCAGGCGGTCGGCGTCGCCATCGAAGGCAAGGCCGATTCGACCTTCGGCCTTACCGGCCAGAAATTCGGGATGGGTCGAGCCGCACTCGAGATTGATATTGGTTCCATCCGGCTCGACTGCAAAGCGTTCGACCTGGGCCCCCAGCTTGGTGAGGACGGCCGGAGCAGCTTGGAAGGCGGCACCGTTGGCGGCGTCTACCGCCAGATTGAGACCGCGGTATGAGTAGCGGGCGACCTTGGCCAGGAAGGAGACATAGCTGTTGAGAGCCTTTGAATCGTGAAAGCGGGTTCCCACCAGATGACCGGTGGGGATGCGGGCGCTCTCGCTCCGGAGTCGCCCCTCGATCCGATCCTCTTCGTCGTCGCTCAGCTTGGTTCCGGTGGCACTGAGAAACTTGATGCCGTTGTCGGAGGCGGGATTGTGGGAGGCGGAGACGATCGCTCCCATGGTCGCCCCGGTTGACGCCGTCAAATAGGAGATTCCCCCGGCGGGCATGATCCCGACGTCGACCGTGTCGATCCCGGCCGAGTGAAATCCCGACTGCAGAGCCAGGGAGAGCATCTCCCCGGACCGGCGGGTGTCGCGACCCACCAGCGCGGGCCCGACCGAGAGTTGGAGGCCAGCGGCCCGCCCCAGACTCAAAGCCAGATCGGGAGTGAGCTCGAGATTGGCTACGCCCCGCACCCCATCGGTGCCAAAGAGGCGCCGTCCGCTTCTGAGCAGCGAACGATGCTGAGATGCCGCCGGCAACTTCAGCGCTTTGTGTACTGAACCGCCCGCCGGGCCTTGCGCAAACCGTACTTCTTCCGCTCCACGGCGCGGGCATCGCGGGTCAGAAGTCCTGCCTTTTTCAGCGAGGCCCGCATCTCCCCGTCGTATTCCACCAGCGCTCGGGCGATGCCGAGGCGAAGGGCATCAGCCTGGCCATTGATGCCCCCGCCTTCGAGGGTGGCGTCGACGTCGAAGCGGCCCTGGGTGGAGGTGAGCTGGAGCGGCTCCATCACTCGCATCCTGGTGGCCATGGTCGGGAAGTAATCCTCCAACTGGCGGCCATTGAGCACGACTCTTCCACTGCCCTCGCGGAGACGAACGCGGACCACCGATTCTTTGCGACGACCCACCGTTTGGGCAAGGGGTTTTGCCATCAGGCTTCGACCTTTCTCAACTCGGGGCCTTGAGCCTGGTGGGGATGATCGGCCCCGGCGTAAACCTTGAGCTTGCCGATCATCTTCCGTCCGAGTTTGTTCTTGGGGAGCATGCCTTGCACGGCTCGCTCGATCACGGCTTCCGGCCTCCGCTCCCGCAGGCTCTCGAAAGACTCCTCGCGCAGCCCGCCTGGGTATCCGGTGTACCGGTAGTAGATCTTTTGCTGACTCTTCTTCGAGGTCACTTCGACTTCGGAGGCGTTGATCACGATCACGAAATCGCCGCCGTCGATGTGGGGTGAAAAGGTTGGCTTGTGCTTACCGCGCAGCAGGCTCGCCACCTCGGTGGCGAGGCGTCCTAGCGGCTTTCCGGCCGCGTCAACCACCCACCACTTGCGGGTGATATCGCCGGACTTGGGTGTAAATGTCTTCTGCATAGGTCGTGGACGGCAAGAAACAGCCGATATCCGTGGAATTGGCGCCTCGAATCGAGACTTCATCAGTCTAACCCACCCCGCTTGCCAGCAAAATCAGTAGCCCACCTCCCAAAGGAAGAGGCCGCGGGCGGGAGCCATCTGCCCGGACCGGGACCGATCGCGGCTGGCGAGTATCACCGACATCTCCTGGGGACCCCGACGCCCTCGCCCTACCTCGACTGAAAGACCGACGATCGAGCGAACCATCTGGTGACAGAAAGATTGGGCGGAAATCTCGAACTCGACCATGTCGAGCTCGGCAGCTGCCCACCCCGCCGAAATGACCCGACGCCCAGTGCCCCCGGCCGAAGAGGCGCGACAAAAGGCGGCGAAATCGTGCTCGCCCACCATCCCGGAAACCCCGAGATCCATGGCCTCGATATCGAGGGGTTCGGGAACATGCCAAACCGTGGCATGGCGAAAGGGATCGGCTACCTCCCGGTTGAGGATTCGATAGCGATACACCCGGAACTTCGCCGAGTGCCGGGCGTCGAATTCCTCGTCGACCACGATCAAGGAGAAAGGGGCGATCTCCGGGGCGAGGGTCTTGGAGAGCGACCGCAGGACCCGGTGTACGTCCAAGTCCCGGACCACCGAAAAGCTCAGCACCTGTTGACGGGCATGAACGCCGGCATCGGTGCGCCCGGCCGCCACAGTGGTGACGGGTTCCCCGGTTATGCGCGAGAGAGATGTCTCTACCTCACCCTGCACTGTTCGTTGTCCCGGCTGCCTCGCCAAGCCCCGAAACCCTGACCCCAGATAGGAGAGGTCCAGCCGATACTTCGGCATCAGAAGCGAAAGAGCGCCGCCCCGAATACCAATTGCACGACGGCGATCAACGCTGCCCCGAGGGCGACAGCGGCAACGGACTCTTTCAGCTGGAGCCCCAGCACCACGCCGGCCGCGATCACTAGTAACGCCAAGTGCCAGACCAAGCCAACGAGACGAAAGATCCCAGGTCCGGTCAGGTAGTCGATGACCCCCAGAAGCAAGGGGAGACGGGCGAACCCCGAAACCCTAATCATGGCTTCGATCGCCCCCGATCCCTTGAGGACCTTGGTCCCCATCAGCCAGATCGCGGCCGCCAGGATCAACCACCCGGCGATGCCCAGGATGACCGCTTCGAGCAGCCCGATGAGATCGAAACGGCGGGTGACCGCCAGCAGGACGCCAACCAAGACCGCCTCGATGGCGGCGACCAGGACTACGGCATCGGCCGTGGCGCTGGA
>DATEDN010000080.1:0-65138 GCA_035281645.1 Acidimicrobiia bacterium
CGACGTCACCGGGGTGGTCTCCTTGCCCGAGGGGACCCAGATGGTGATGCCGGGGGACAACACCCCAATGACCGTCGAGCTCATCAACCCCATCGCCATGGACGAGGGTCTCCGCTTCGCCATCCGCGAGGGGGGGCGGACGGTGGGAGCGGGCAGAGTCACGAAAATCCTCAAGTAATAGCGAACCCAGGGCTCACAGATAGGCCCTGCCTATCTGTGAGCCCTCAGAACGAAAGCTACGAGCTAGATGCCATCCGACAAGAGACCTCCGATCACGCTCGCTTGCGAACAATGCAAGCGGCGTAATTACGTCACCACCAAGAGCAAGGCCAACACCCGCGAGCGTTTGGAGCTCTCCAAGTACTGCCGCTGGTGCCGCCAGCACACCAAGCACCGCGAGACTCGCTAGCCATCGAGCAATTCGAAGGTCGGGAGTACGGGCCCTACCCACTCCAGATATGCCGGGAGAAAGTCGACGAGTTCGTCGCCGCCACGGGTGACGAGCCGAAGCGATGGGTGAGTTATGCCCCTCCGGGATGGGCAGCTGCAGCTCTCTTCGCGGTGGCTCCCGCGCTTTTGGAGGATCCGGGCGTGGCCTCGGCCCCGGTCATTCACGGCGAACAGCGTTTCACTTGGACTGGAGCTCTGGTCGTTGAAAGCATCCTCGAGGTCAGCGGCAGGGTGTCCCGTGTCCGGGAGAGAGGTGGAGTGCATTTCCTCACCTTCGAGATCGAGGCGACCGGTGGTGGGGGTCCGCTGATTAGTGGCAGCTCGCTGTTTCTCGTCGGTGGAGATAGTCCGCCGGCCGTTGAAGTCGGTGAGCATGCTGAGCCTGGCCCGTCTGAGGCGAGCCCGAATGACTCTTTGCTTCGACAGACTTCGGGGCTGACGTCGCTCCGCCGGTCGGCTTCCCGGTCCGATCTGGTCCGTTATGCCGCTGCCACCCGCGATTGGAACCCGGTTCATTGGGATCATCAAGCCGCGGTCAATGCCGGACTGGGTGGCGTGGTGGTCCACGGTCTGCTGCAGGCGGCCTGGTTGATGAGCGCAGCCTCGAGTCTGCGAGATCGGCCAGATTCGCTAGCGGAGGCCAAGTTCCGGTTCCGGACCCCTCTTTCCGCTGCCGCGCCGGCGGTGGTTTCGGGGGTTCTCGATGGCGAGCAGCTAGAGATGAGTCTCGACGGGAATGGCCACCAATTCGTTTCGGGCCGCATCATCCTTCGTTAAAAGGTGTCACATCCAGGCTGGCATCGGTGTCTTTGGGATTGACGACAGGGAAGAATCTCGATTGCCACAGCAGTCATATTTAAAGGACGAGGAGAGAGAGCTGATCACCTCCCTCTATCCCGCCCTGCGAAAAATAGCTGCGGTGGCGGGATCCGTCGATATCGAGCCGGATGATCTTGTGCAGGAGGCGCTGGTGCGAACGTTGAGAAAGGGAGCCATCTCTGATCTTGACAATCCGCTGGCCTACTTGCGGAAGGCGATCGTCAACCTGGCCTCGAACCAGCGGCGGAGCCTCGGTCGCCGGCGGAGAGCCGAAGCTCGACTATCCGCCGAAGATGGCTGGTTTCCCAGCTATCCGGCCGAGATCGAGGCGATTCTCGATCTTCCTCCAAAGCATCGGGCCATCCTCTACCTGGTCGAGGTGGAGGATGTGCCTTATGCCGAGGCGGCGCAGCAACTGGGGATGACAACCATGGCAGCCCGAGCGACGGCGAGTCGAGCCCGAAGAATGGCTCGCCAGGCCCTGGAGGTGCTAGGTGGCTGAGTTCGAGCGAAAGTTGCGCCGGCTTAGTGAACGAGGGAGTCCTGTTGGCGCGGAGGAGTTGATCGCGAGAATCGAGGCCGAATTGGCCGGAGATCCCTTCGTCGTTGTCACCAAGCAACGAGGAGGACTACTGATGACCAAAACAGACGAACCAACATCGAAAACGTACCTCGGCCGTCGCCGCCGATTCGGCCCGGCCGCGGCGGCGGTGGTAGTGGTGATAGCGGCCACGCTGGGGTTTTACCTGGCCATGGCGGGAAACGCCGACCAACCGGTGGTCGACCAGGGGCCGGTGGCGCCCGCTACCACGACAGTTTCACCCAGCCCGTCCAGTACAGCTGCCCCCGACGCCGCCCCACCCGAACTCGCCGGGCGCTGGGTGACCGAGGTGAACGGAGAACGGGTGATGTTGTCGTTCAGTGGAACCAACTACGCGTGGCAATTTGTAGGAGGCCAGGGCGTCGGCGGCAAGATATCTGTCGAAGGCAACCGGATCCGGTTCTATAGCGCGCCAGTTCCGGGCGACGGGTTCTACGAATGGACCATCGACGATGACACGCTGACCTTTACCGAGCTCGAGCCTGCCGATGTCGTCAGCGAACGACAAGGGCAATTGACCAATTTTGTTTTCAGGCGTCCTTAGCCGCCGACGCCTCCGCCTCTCTCGAGGCGAGCGCGAACCGGACGGGACGCCGTGCCAACCTCGAAATGAGATTTTGAATATGAGTCGCGTTAAAAGCAGGACCCTCGCAAACGTAAGGGGCTCGTTGCCACGAGATCCCGCACCTGGTTAACCAGGCGATCCGCGTCGGAGAAGGGACATACGGGTTCACGGGAGCGAGCGGTGAAACGCTGAGGGATGAATTCACGGGTCAGGCAACGCTGGTCGAGGGGACGATCTCCCGGCCTGGCAAGGGCTGATCCCCACGGTGCCGGGCGCCAGGTTCATGCCCCAACGTGAACCTGGCGATCCCAGTCAAACTCGCCGACCGGCTCCTGGCAGGATTCCCACCATGACAGCGAGCGGCGTATAATTGCCTTCCCGGCCTGACCCTTTAGGGGTGTAGCTCTAATTGGTTAGAGCGCCGGTCTCCAAAACCGGAGGATGGGGGTTCGAATCCCTCCACCCCTGCCGAAGGCTTGCTAGGAAAGCCCGCCAAAAGATCAAGAATTAGGAACACAAGACCATGAACCGAGAAATGCGCCGGCTGATGGAGCGCGAAGAGCGCATCCAGAAAGGTGACCCCAATGGTCAAAAACGCCGCGTACCGGGCGGTCCGCAGAAGGCGGCGGGGGGAACGGTCGAGCGGCGGTCAATCTGGACCCGCTTCGTGACCTTCCTCCACGAGGTCCGCCAAGAATTGCGCAAGGTCAACTGGCCGAGCCGCGAACAGATGGTCGTCTTCACCATCGTCACATTGATTACCACCACTGTGCTAACGATGGTCATATTCGGTCTCGACGTGGCGATGAAAGAGGCCGTCCTCACCCTTCTGGAACGAGCGTGACCACCGAAGCCGTCGACCAGACCGAGAGCCCCGAGCCCCAAGAGCCGAGTCCCTACGACCTGCCCGGAGACTGGTACGTCATCCATTCGTACTCGGGCTACGAGAACAAAGTCAAAGCCAACCTGGAGACCCGGATTCGTTCCATGCATATGGAAGATCGCATCTTCGACGTGCACATTCCGCTCGAAGACGTGGTGGAGATCAAAGGCGGCAAGAAGGTCACGGTCTCCCGCAAGGTTTTCCCGGGCTACATCCTCGTGCGGATGGATCTCGACGATGACTCCTGGTACGCCGTTCGCAACACTCCCGGTGTCACCGGCTTCGTGGGCGGAAACAACAAGCCGACGTCCCTCTCGCGGCGCGAGGTGGAACGATTTCTCGGTGTGCAGAAAGAGGATGAGAAAGTCAAGCCTCGTTTCAAGCCCGCCTGGGAGGTGGGCGAGACCGTGCGGGTCGTCACCGGTCCCTTCGCCGACTTTCCCGGCGTCATCGAGGCGATCAACCTCGATCAGTCCAAGGTCACTGTCCTCGTCAATATCTTCGGTCGCGATACCCCGGTGGAACTGGGCTTCGACGACATCCACAAGAACTAGGTCCGATCACTCGCAGCAAGGTTGAACTATGGGTAGGAAAAAACTCGTCACGACTGTCAAGATCCAGCTCCCCGCTGGCCAGGCAACGCCAGCCCCGCCGGTGGGAACCGTGCTGGGACCCCATGGAATCAACCTGATGGAGTTTGTGAAGGCATACAACGATGCCACCTCTGCCCAGCGGGGGACCATCATTCCCGCCGAAATTGCCATTTATGAGGATCGAAGCTTCACCTTCGTCACCAAGACCCCACCGGCGGCGGCATTGCTGCGACAGGCGGCACGGGTCGAGAAGGGATCGGCTGAGCCGGACAAAGTGAAGGTGGGTTCGGTGAAGAAATCGCAGGTGAAAGAGATCGCCGAAATCAAGATGGTGGATCTCAATGCCAACGACATCGAAGCGGCGATGAAGATCGTCGAGGGCACTGCCCGTTCGATGGGAATCAAAGTAGAGGGCTAGACAAAAGACAGGAGACAAGAGAACAGGAGACAAGCGACCGGGTTCGATCTTTTGTCTTCCATCTTCCATCTTTGTCTCAGAGGTGGGAGGTCGTCGTCGAGGCGACCGCCGGGACCACAAGGAGAAGAAATGCCACACGGCAAGAAATACGTCGAGGCGCAATCCCGCTTCGAAAAGCATCATCCCTACAGCCCCAAAGAGGCTCTCGATCTGGTGAAGGAGATGGCTACTGCCCGTTTCGACGAGACGGTCGAGGCCGCTTTCCAGCTGGGGATCGACCCTCGCAAGGCCGATCAGCTGGTTCGAGGCACGGTGGCCCTGCCGCATGGGACCGGTAAGGAGGTTCGGGTGGCGGTCTTCGCCCAGGCCGACAAGGCTCGCGAGGCCGAAGAGGCGGGAGCTGACCTGGTCGGAGGAAAAGAACTGGTAGCTGAGATTGCTGGCGGAAGAGAACTCGACTTCGACCTGGCTATCGCCACTCCCGACATGATGGCCGAAGTAGGAAAACTGGGGCGCGTGCTGGGACCGCGCGGCTTGATGCCGAATCCGAAAGCAGGAACCGTGACTGCGGACGTGGCGAAAGCGGTTACCGAGTTCAAGGGCGGTCGGATCGAGTACCGCAACGATCGGTTTGGGAATGTCCATGTTCCCCTCGGGAAGGCCTCGTTTGAGCCCGACGCCTTGGTGGCCAATCTGGCGGCATTGACGGCCGAGATCATGCGAGTCAAGCCGGCTTCATCTAAGGGTCGCTACGTCAAACAACTGGTGGTTTCGTCGACCATGGGCCCTGGAGTCAAAATCGACGTGGGCCAGGCCGAGGACCTCGCAGCCACCGCCCGCTGAGCAATCCCCCCTCCCCTCCTGCGGGGGGAGAAACACTGGAACCCAGAGCGAGCTCTGGGTTCCAAGGTAGGGGGGTGTCGGAGTCCGGATTACGACGCCGGCTCGGTATTGCCAGGTCCACCATCCACGAGATGTCCGTCTTGGATCCCAGGGTAGGGCTGCGATCCCTTTTCCATCTCGCTGCCATCGTCGTAGGGGTGCCGGTGGCGGGGGCGGTCAGGAAACCCGCCGTTTACCTCCGACATCCCCCTGACCTTTAGATCTCAATCTGCCGGCTTCGGGCCTTGGTCAGTGTGACACCGATCGAGACGTCCGTCCAGGTAAATATTGGCAGACAAGCAGGACACCTAGACATTGGCAGTACTTAGGGCAGTAAGTCTTTCGATGGCGTAGGCAATGGCTTGCTCGGTGGTAAGCGATCTTCCCTCGGCAACGCCCTCTTCGAACTGTGCCCCGAGGGTGCGCTGGGCGCCGGAGGTAGCCTCGATCAGCATTGGTTGCATCCAGGGTACGGCTTGGTGTCCGGTCGCCTCGCGTCGGACCGCCGCCGCTCCCAACAGAACCGCAGCGACGCCATGGTCTCCTTGGACGGACGCCAGGAGAGCCATGATGCTGAGGCAGTCGGTGATCCCCCGAGCGTCCTGCAACTGCTGGCGAACCATGAGGCTTTCGGTTAATCGCTCAATCGCTTGTCCGACATCTCCCATCATGAAAGCGAGAACGCCGAGGCTCAATTGGGCATGCCCTACTCCCCAAGTGAGGCCACGGCTTCTCGAATATTCGAGTACGTCTCGCAGCATTTGATCCGCCTGAGCGAGGTCATTGCGAGCCAGGGCTATATGGGCGAGTCCGTAGATACACCACCCGTTCACGATCCAATCGGACCCTTCCTGGCGAGCAAGTTCACTTGCCTCACGGAACTGCGCCTCCGACCGTTCGTACTCGTGAAGGTTGTGAGTTGTCATGCCATGCATGGCGAGGGACCAGGCCAGTCCCCGGCGATCCTGCAGACGGCGCCACATCTCGACCCCCGCCGACATCGCTGCCTCAGACCTTTCAGGTTCGCCCGCCAGCATCGCGAGCCAACCCACGGCTCCCAGAGCGAGAGCTCGCCCCGGCGTGGGCCGGGTTCCGTCGCCCAAGGCGAGCAGCCGGCTGGCCCAACTCAGCCCCTCGGTCACGTATCCACGGGTGTCCCAATAGAGCGTGAGGAGGCCGCTTATCGAGAGGGCCTCTTCAAGTCCATCTCCGGTCTTGACCACCCACGCCAGCGCCTCGCGAACGTTGTACCGCTCGGTAGCAATGGCTTCGAGCGCTTCCGAAAACTGAGGTTGAGACAGCACGTCGTCAAGTCGGGTGGCTAGCGACAAACACCATTCCAGATGGCGACCTCTGATCCTCGCCTCCTCACCGGACTCGGAGAGTTTCTCCAGTGAGTAATCGCGCAATGTTTCGAGCATTCGGTAGCGCGGCTGGCCGTCATCTGCGATGGCGAACACGACAAGTGACTTGGCCACCAAATCTTCCAAGATGTCGATGGATTGGCGCTCGGTTGTCTGTTCGTCGACGCAAACCTTCAAGAACCCTTCTAATGGCCAACCTCCGGCGAAGACGCCCAGCCGCCCGAAGATCGACTTCTCGGCGTCATCGAGCAGGTCGTAACTCCACTGGACCGCCGCCCGCAAAGTGCGATGGCGTTCCGGCAGATCGGCTGGCCCGCGGTCGAGAAGATCGAGGCGTTCATTGAGGCGAGCGAGGAGCGTTTCCGGTGTGAAGATTCGAAGTCGAGCTGCGGCCAGCTCGATCGCCAGCGGAAGCCCATCAAGCTGACGCGTGATCTCTGCCACGGCGGGTTCATTTCGCTCGCTCAGCTCAAAACCAGGGCGGACGGAACGTGCGCGTTCAACCAGGAGCGACACCGCTTCCGATTGGCGGATTTCGGCACCTCCGGCCCGTGGCGGCGGAACCGAAAGAGGCGTCAACGGGTACTCATGCTCCCGGGAAATGCGTAAGGGCGAGCGACTGGTGACGAGGATCTTGGCTTGTGGCAAAGCCCAAAGAATCTGTCCAACGCTGTCGGCGACTGATGCCAGCTGTTCCATGTTGTCGAGAATCAACAGGAGCTGCGATGCCCCCAAAACCGACTGGAGGCCTTCGATAATGCTGCGGTCGGCCGATTCATGGATGCCCATGGCACGACCAACGGCAACGACGAATTGCTGAGGATCTCTAACGGCCGCGAGCTCTACGAAGACCACGCCATCGGCGAACTTCTCCAGAAGAGTATTGGCAAGTTCGATGGCCAAGCGTGTCTTGCCAGTACCACCCGGGCCCGTGATCGTGACCAGTCGAACCGAGTCCCGCATCAGCAGCTCGGAAGCCCCCCGAATATCGGCCGTTCGACCAATGATGGGCTGCGCCGCCGGCACGGTTGAAGGGACATAGGGCCGAGCTCGGGGAGGAAGCAACACCAGCGGCGAGTCTGGGAAGTCAAGCCGGGTAAGCCGTTCACTGCGATCCAGCCCCCGCAGAACAAAGGGGCCGAGATCCACGAGTCGCCAACCTCGGTCGTTGATGTGATCCGTCATCAAGTCCTTGGTCGACACCGAAAGAAGTACTTGTCCAGCCTGGGCAGCGGCGCCGATCCGGGCTGCGCGATGAACGTCTAGGCCGACGAGCCCTTCACCAGTGCGACGAGCAGTTCCGGTGTGAATTCCAATCCGGCATTGAGGGGCTACCGAATTCGGCCAACTCTGGCTCGCCATCTCCGAATGGATCTCATGTGCAGCCGCAGCCGCTTGCAGAGGCGTGGGGAACACACAGAAAAGGCCGTCGCCTTCTGTCGATTCGACCTCTCCGCCTTGGTGGGTGACCGCGGCCCTCACTATCCCGTGGTAGCGCTCCAGCACGCGGTCGTAAGCCTCGGCCAGGCGGTTGAGCAATGAGGTGGAATCGGCCAGATCGACGAAGACAAACGTCAAAGTGCCCGCGTTGGCTTCTCTGGTTGAAGGCCCGGCCATGAATCGGGGAACGGTACTTCGAATCGCTACTTCTCCTGGCTGCTAACCTTCGGCGAAATCCAACTTCGGCCCTAGACCGCTGGATGGTTCCTCTCGAGCCGTAATCCCAGCGCAGGTCGGTTCTCCTGAGCCCCCTGCCGCGTGTCGAAGGGGGCCTTTTCTATCCAAGGAGAATGCGATGCCGCGACCCGAGAAGGTCCAGGCAGTGACCGACATCAAGAATTGGTGGGAGAACGCCGAGGCGGTGTTCATTACCGAGTATCGGGGACTGACGGTCGGTCAGATGGCGACTCTTCGGCGCAACCTGAGAAAGACCGGGGCCGAGTACAAAGTCGTGAAGATGACCCTGGCCAAACTCGCCGTCAACGAGCTCGGAGTGGCCGGCATCGAGGACCAGCTGGTCGGGCCTACCGGGCTGACATTCGCCAGCGGTGACGCAGCGGCCACCGCCAAGGCACTGCGCGATTTCAGCACCGAGAACGACCGTCTCATCCTCAAGGGAGGGCTCTTGGGCCCAGTCCTATTGGCCCCTGAACAAGTGGCCCGACTGGCTGCCATCGAACCCCGAGAAGTCCTTCTGGCCAAAATCGCTGGGGCGATGCAAGCGCCGATGGCAAAGGCGGCCGGGCTCTTCACCTCTTTCACTCGCGACGCCGCCTCGATTTTCGGACAGCTTTTGGACAAGAAATCCGCTGCCTAATCGCAGCAAGAACAAGGAGAAGCACATGGCAACAAAGATGAGCACCCCCGATTTGCTTGAGGTCTTCGAGCAGATGACCGTTCTCGAACTCAAGGAGTTTCTCGATGCCTTCGAGGACCGCTTCGAGGTGACGGCAGCCGCTCCTGTGGCCGTCGCTGCCCCGGGTGGCGGTGGTGCCGCGGCGCCGGTCGAAGAGGAGAAGGACGAGTTCACGGTCGTTCTCGCCTCTGCCGGCGACCAAAAGATTCAGGTCATCAAGGAAGTCCGCACTCTCACGAGCCTCGGCCTGCGCGAAGCCAAGGAGCTAGTCGACAGCGCTCCCAAGCCGGTCTTGGAGAACGTCGACAAGGCGACTGCCGATAAGGCCAAAGCCCAGCTCGAGGGGGCCGGCGCCACCGTCGAACTCCAATAGATCGCCGGGCTGGCGCCCGGCTCTGAGATATCAGATGTCAGATATCAGACCGGCACGCGTCCGATCTGCAGTCTGATGTCTGATGTCTGAAATCTAAGAGAAGAACTCTTTTACGGCCTTGGTCTCGCGTTCTCGCATCTCGACGTTGGCCCGCAGGCGTTCCAGGTTCTGAGCCACCGACTTGGCGGCATGGGGGAGCTTGGCTTCGGCGAAGAAAGCCTCCACCTCCGCTGCGACCTCGGGCCTGGACAGCGCCGGGATTCCTTCGATCGTTCGTCTCTGCGTCATCGTCGGCAGTTTGACGAAGGTTCCCCACATCTTCCGGAGCTGCTGCCAGGCGGCAACCCCGTGCTGGCGGTTGCCGAGGGTGGCTCCAATCACCCAGGCCGAGTCCTGAGTGCGGATGCGGCCGTCGAGGCTGGCCTTGACAGTCTCGGTTGCCAATTCCGCCTCGTCGAAACCCGCCAGGGCGTTCAACCAGCGCTGTTGTTCGTGGGGAGCAGTGGTCTTCTTGTACATGTCGAAAAAGCGCTCGTAATCCGGCTTGCTGCCATGGGCGGCAGTCACGAACAAGGCCGCCCGACAAATCTCGGGATCAACCTGTCGAGAGTCGACGAGCATCTCATCGACGAGCTGCCGACATCTATTGATCACGTCCGAGTCGTCCGCCAAGCGGCCCATCGCTCCGATCAACTGGCCGCGGAGCCGGCGGGTGAGGTCGGTCTCTTCCTTCATGGCTTGCCAGCCGAGACGCTCGTATGTGGGGCCGACCAAACGCGCGACCCAGGCCGAGAAAGCGGGACGGCCATCGTCGTCGACCAAGTGATGGCTGATCGCAGCGAGACCCCCGAGTACCGCTCCCCAAATCGCCTGCTCGGGCTCTGATTTGTAGGTCTCGGCGAGGCGTAGGTAGTCGGCGGCCGAGAGCTGCGCGGACTCGACGAAGGCCCAGGCGTCCTCGATGATCGTGAACCTCTCGAGGTCCTCGAGGGAAGGGAGCTCTTCGACCAAGGCGTCGAGAAGTTCGGGCGAATACAGCACCCGGTAGAAGCCGTGACCGCCGGCGTTGGCGACGGCCAAGTCGATCTCGCCGACATCGATGGTCGCTTCCGGCTCGGTCAAGAGGAACTTCTGTTGAAACGTCTTTCCGCCAGCATTCCCTCGCACTTGCATCGGCACTTGCCACAGCGTGTTGTCGCTCTCATCGGGAATGGTGAAAAAGCGGCGCTGCAAGACCCTCAGGCCCGATCCAGTCTTCGTCACCTCCAGCTGGGGATACCCACGCTGGTAGATCCAGGTATTCATGATTTCACCGACCGGCTGATCGCTCGCCTCGTTCAATCCGGACCACAAGTCTTCGGTGACCGTATTTCCATAGGCGTGCTTGCGGAGGTAGTTGCCCACCCCTTGGCGGAATGCATCCTCGCCGATGAACTGTTCGATCATTCGCAGCAGCGAAGATCCCTTGCCGTAGGTGAGGGCATCGAACATCTCGTTGGCTTCGTCAGGCGAGCCCACCTCGAATTCCACCGGGCGGGTGGCAGCCAGCGCATCGACCCCGAATGCCCACGGTCGATCAAGGGCGGCGAAGGCCAGCCAGCGTTTCCACTCTGGCTTCATCGCATCGGTGGCCTTGAACTCCATGAAGGAGGCGAAAGCTTCGTTGAGCCAGATTCCATCCCACCATTTCATGGTCACGAGGTCGCCAAACCACATGTGGGCCAGCTCGTGACCGATCACGTCGAGCACGCGAAGCAACTCCGCCTGTGAGGCGGTGGCAGTGTCGAGGAGTAAAGCGGTTTCCCGATAGGTGATCAATCCGAGGTTCTCCATCGCTCCGAAAGCGAAATCGGGGATGGCGATGTGGTCGATCTTGAGGCCCGGATATGGGATCTCGTAGTAGTCGCGCAAGTAGCGGAAGCAGAATTGGGCACATTCGAGAGCAAAACCGGTCAACTCCAGCTTTCCACGGGGAGCGATGATTCGCACCGGCACACCGTCGACGTCGACGGGTTCGGTGGCCTCAAAAGGACCCACGGCAAAGGCAACCAGGTAGGTCGACATCTTCATCGTGTCGGCGAAGCGCACGGCAACCTTGCCGTCGCCGCTCTTTTCTCTTGCTACCTCGGGGCCATTGGAGACCGCCATGAGATCCTCGGGAACGACCAGGGTGACACCGAAAACGGCTTTGAGGTCGGGCTCGTCCCAGCACGGAAACGCCCGGCGGGCGTCAGTCGCCTCGAACTGGGTAGTGGCAATTGCCTGCTCCTGGCCGTCCACGTCCGTGAAGGTCGACTTGTAGAAACCGACCAGCTGATCGTTGAGGAGGCCGGTGAACTCCAAGAGGAGCTCGGCTGGTCCCGCCCCGACTGTCTGGTCGAAGGCGAGGCCCGCCCGCTGATTTTCGCGTTCGTAGGACACGGTGGCCTCGAAAGACAGGCCTTCCCGTCGTAGCTCTGCGCGCTGGATCTCAATTTCGTGAGAATTGAGCACGATCTGATCGATGGGTTCGAGCACCTCCACCGCGATCGTTTCGGAGCCGGAGAAGGTGGCGGAGCCGAGGTCGGGAACGAGCTCGATGTCGTACCGAGAGGGAATGACCTCTCGCGGCAACCGGTAGGGATTTTCTGCCATGGGCCGATGTTAGGAGGCGACCTTTTGTTCTATTCCGCCGCCCAGTCGGTATGGAAGTAGGTCCCACGAGGACCGTCGTTGCGCTCATAGGTATGAGCGCCGAAGAGGTCGCGTTGGGCCTGAATCAGGTTGGCTGGAAGCCGCTCGGACCTGAGCCCGTCATAGAAGGCGAGTCCGGTCGAGAGAGCCGGCACCGGGATGCCATCTATGACCGCTCTCGCCACCACTCGTCGCCACGCTTCCTGGCCACCGCCGACAACTTCGGCGAAATGCTTGTCGAGCAGAAGGTTTGACAGTTCGGGCTGATTTCGAAACCCCCGGGTGATGTCGGAGAGCAGGGCTGCCCTGATTATGCAGCCGCCCCTCCACAGCGATGCGATCGTTGCCGGATCGAGCGTCCAACCGAGCTCTGCAGATGCCGCCTGGAACAGCATGAATCCCTGGGCGTACCCAACGATCTTGGTGCAAAGGAGGGCGAGTTCGAGGTCGGACTCTTCGACCCCGGTACCGATCTGGGGACCAAGGAGCAGTTTCGATGCCTCCACTCGCTGATCCTTCATGGCCGAGAGCGATCGGGCCAAAACCGACTCGGTGATCAGTGTGCTGGGCTGACCGAGATCGAGGGCAGCATCGACTGCCCATCTCCCTGTTCCTTTTTGCGCCGCCGCGTCAAGCACCTTTTCGATGAGCGGCCCGCCGTCGGTGTCTTCCTTTTCCAGGATGGTGGCCGTGATGTCGATCAAAAAAGAGTTGAGGGGTCCGCTGCTCCACTGTCGAAAGACGGCTGCGGTTTCGGCGACCGATCGTCCACCGGCGCGAAGCAGGTGATACGCCTCGGCGATAGCCTGCATGTCGGCATACTCGATGCCGTTGTGGACCATCTTGACGAAGTGACCAGATCCATCCGGGCCGAGCCACGCGCAGCAGGGTTCTCCGTCGACCTGAGCGGCGATTGAACTCAGTGGTTCGCGTAGGTGCTCCCAGGCGGCCGGGTTGCCACCGGGCATGATCGATGGCCCGTAGCGGGCTCCCAGTTCGCCTCCAGAAATTCCTGCGCCCACGAAACTGATTCCGGAGGCGGCTGCTGCTTGAACGCGGCGGGTGGTGTCCCGCCAATGACTGTTGCCACCGTCGACGATCACGTCGCCCGGTTCCAACAGCGGAGCGAGTTCGTCAAGGAGGGCATCTATCGGCGGGCCGGCCTTCACCATCAGGATGATCCGGCGGGGTGCTTCGAGACGGGCGACTAGCGACGCGGGGTCGGTGGCGGCGTTGAGGTCGTATTCCTGGCCATTCTCGGCTACCAATTGCTCGGCGGTCTTCTGGGTGCGGTTGGCGACGGTTACGCGGTAGCCGTGGCTGGCAAAGTTGAGGGCCAGGTTCTGGCCCATCACCCCTAGGCCATAGAGCCCAATGTCCTTCGTTGCCATCGTTACTCCTATGTCAAGCGGCCCGGGTTGGGGCTGCTTGGGATGTGGTGGCCAGTGCGTCTTGGAGCATGGTTCTCTGGATGACGTCTGAAAGTCGTCGTTTGAGGACTCGGAGCGCTTCTCGTTTGGTTTTGCCGTGGCCGAGGTGTTTGGCAACGAGCATTTGGGCGGGGGGGTAGCAACGGAGCTGGGTGACTGCGATCCGATGGATGGCGGCGTTGGTCTGCCGGTTGCCTCCTCGGTTGAGCCGGAACCGTTCACGGTTGCTGGTCCAAACCGGGATGGGGGCGGTGCCAGCAAACATGGCGTAGGCGTCTTTAGAGCGGAAGCGGGTGATGTCGGCCGCTTCCCCGACCAGCTTGGCGGCGGTGAGGGCCCCGCAGCCAGAGAGCTCGAGCAGCGAGGGAACGATCTTTGCTACTCGGACCGCGATCTCCCCCTCCAGCCGGTTGGCTTCCTTGGTCAGCTCTCGGATCCGGGCCAGCTCTCGGCGAGCGAGGTCAGCGACCAGTCCTTCCCGGGCCTCGAGCAGCGCCTCGATCTGCTCGAGGGTTCTGAAGACGTCGAGCGAACCGGCTGGTGGGTCGTAGCCGGGTTCGAGCTCGTGCAGCCGCCAGCGGAGACGGTTCTGCAAAGCGGTCCGCTCTCTGACCAGCGTCTCCCGATAGTCGACCAGCAGTTTCACCTCTCTTGCGGGGCCGTCCAGTTTCGCCACCGGCAACCCGGGTTCCCGCAGCGCCGCCCGGGCCACCGCCAAGGCGTCGATGGGGTCGGATTTTCCCCGGGTTCGGGCCGAACGGCGTATCCCCGCCATCATCTTCGGCGCCACCCTCACTACTAGCTCCCCTGCCGCCAGCAGATCCGCCTCCAAAGCCCGGGAAAGGTGGCGGCAGTCCTCGATCGCCCAGCGGCGCTCCTCCCACTGGGCTGCCCACCTCAGCGCCCGTAGGTGACCTTCGGAAGTGGCTGCCACCGTTATCGCTCCCAACTGCGCCCCCGCCTGGTCGGCGGCGACGATGGTGTGGGTGCGCTTGTGGGCATCGGTGCCCAAAACGACCATCATGGTCCTGCTCCCTTCGACTCGGAGGGCGTTACAGGACCGGTCGGTGAGCAAGCCTCAGTCGAGGCCGGAGGCCAAACTCCTATCAAGCTACGCCGGCCGGTCCGGCGTATCCGAGGAGTCGCAAAACGATGGGAAGCCATCCCAACGGAGGCACCGAGCCTATGAGCGAACCCCTCGGACCGGCGGGAGTCTGACACTGACGGCGAGCCTATCCCGATAGTCTCGGGAGATGGCCGACGCGACCTTGGGCATCGACATTGGCGGATCGGGGATCAAGGGGAACCTGGTCGACACCGCTACCGGCAAGGTCGTGGCCGACCGATATCGGATTGATACCCCCCAGCCTTCGAAGCCGGATGCAGTGGCCGAAGTGGTGGGACGGATCGTCAAGCACTTTGAGGTGTCGGAGCCATTCGGATGTACGTTCCCTGCGGTCGTAAAGGGCGGTGTCACTCTCAGCGCCGCCAATGTCGACAAGAGCTGGATAGGGACCGATGCCAAAGGGCTCTTCGAGTCGGCGACCGGATTGGAGGTGGTCGTCATCAACGATGCCGACGCCGCCGGAGTGGGGGAGATGGCCTTTGGCGCTGGGCAGGGGCGGCGGGGAGTGGTGGTCCTGCTCACCCTCGGCTCCGGCATCGGCTCGGCGGTTTTCGTCGATGGAGTTCTGGTGCCCAATACCGAGTTCGGTCACCTGGAATTGAGGGGCCATTCACCCGTGGAGGACTGGGCAGCGGCCTCGGTCAAGGACGACAAGAACTTGTCTTGGTCGGCTTGGGCGAAACGAGTCGACCGGGTCTTGAAGCATCTCCAGGCTCTCCTATCACCCGATCTGTTCATCATCGGTGGCGGGGTGTCACGGAAGTGGGACGCCTGGGGCCAGCTTCTCTCAGTCGAGGTTGAAACGGTTCCAGCCGCCCTGCGAAACGAAGCCGGCATAGTCGGCGCCGCTCTGGTCGCCTCCCGCACCGTTCTTGCGTAAGTCTGCCGCAGAAGAAAACTGCCACGGATTTACGCATGCATGGGTTAAGGGTTGAAGGCCCGGAAGAGGAATGCCGCCATTTGTTGCCGTGTCACTACGTCCTCGGGGCAGTAGAGCTTCGGGGCGCAGCCCAACGTCACCCCCCGCTTGGCCAAAGCATTGATGTCGGCCTCATGCACCGAGTCTTCGTCATCGGTGAACAAGTCATCTCCGGCGGGGAACAGGAATGCTCTGACCAGAAACGAAGCCATTTGTTCACGCGTCACCGGATCATTCGGGCAGTAACGATCGACGTCGCATCCCTGAGTGATCCCGGCCGCGGCGACGGAACTGATCGCCCACTCATAGGGAGAATCGGCGGTGTCGGTGAACCTCCCCGATGGCGCCGGGAGGAGGGCGAACGCCCGGGCGAGGAACACCGCCATCTGACCCCGGGTCACCGGGTCTTCCGGGCAGAACTCATCCTCGGTGCAACCCAAAGTGATCCGTTGTCCGGCCAACCAGTTGATCGCCGCAAAGAAGGGATGGCCAGAAGGAACATCGTCAAACAGAGCCTCCTGGGCGCCGCCGCCCCCGCCACCTCCACCCCCACCTCCGCCTCCTCCACTGGGGACCAAGTTGGGAGTCAGCATCGTATTGGAAGCCGGGGCGGTAATGGCATGACTCTGAGCGCCGCCATCGCTCCAGGTGGAGAAGGTGTAATTGACCCCGCCGATCGCCTGAGGCGAGGGCACACCGATGGTGAGGCTGCCGCCAACGATTGCCGTGATCTCTACCGGGGCCGTGAAGGTGTCGAGGGCTCCCTCCACCCCCGCCTGGACCTGGGCTCCGAGGGGAGCGGAAGCGAGTGTCAAGACCACGGTCTCCGGCTGGATACTGACCTCATCCTCACCCGTTAGACCGCCGCTGTCAGTTGCTGTGAGACGGATGGTGAGAAAGCTCGGATAAGCGTGGTCCGGAGCGGTGAAGCTTCCGGAGAAGACGTCATCGATGGTCTGGATGACGTGCTCATGGCAGGCACCGCCCGGTTGACAGTGATTGACCACGATCTCCCAGGACAAGGCCGAAGCAGGCAACGGCGATCCGCCATCGGTGGCGTTGCCGCTGAAAGAGATCATTTCATCAACCCGCCAGGTGAACGAGCCGGGTGGGTTCGTGATGCTGGCGATCGGTGCCTGGTTTGCCACCGGGTTGACCTGAATTGTGTCCGTGTCCGTTCCCGAGAAGGGATCGGTGACTCGCAACCCCACAGTCATGGCACCGGCAGTCGTATAGGTCCAGGTCGGTTGCGGACTGATGGAGTCGTCGAATTGGGTGTCCCCATCAAGGTCCCATGCATAAGTCAGGACATCCCCTTCGGGATCTGTGGAACCGGTCCCGTCGAAGCTGACCTGAAGAGGGACGCTTCCGGTGGTGGGATTGGCTTCGATATCAGCTGTCGGTCCCACGTTGCTGTAGTTGACCCTGACGATCCGGCCCGTCGTGATATCGGCGTAGTAGAGATCGCCTCCGGGCCCGATTTGGAGGTCGACCGCGGTCACGTCGGGGATGAAAGTGCTGATGTTTGCCTTGTTGGGGAGGCCAAAAGGCGCATCGGGAAGCAGGACCCGGATGCATTGAATCGAATAGTCGGCCACGAAGAGGGCCCCGTCGTAGATGTTGGGATAAGCCCCTCCCTCGTAGAAAACGAGGCCGCTGATCGCCCCACCTCCCCCGGGACATCCACTCAATCCCACACCGTGTTGGCGGGCATAGAAGGGGGCAACTACTGCACTCGGTCCCTCGGCGTAAAGCTCCTCGCAAACATCGACATCGAGAGCGTCATAGGTCGAGTGCTTGGCCGACCCTGAGTTGTTTCCTTCGTAGCAGGGCCATCCAAAGTTGTCGACGCTTCCACCGGGATTTGCGATCCGATCGATCTCTTCCCAGGCACTCCAACCGACGTCGCCGATCCAGACCTCTGACGTGTTGGGTCTGACTGCGATCCGGAAGGGGTTGCGGAGGCCGTGAGCGATGATGCGGTTCTCCTGGCTCACCGGGTTGGTGGCGATCGCTGCTCCGGTCGCCTTGTTCACCCGGAGAACGGTCCCATCCCAACCGATAGGATCGTCCGGCCCGGAGGTCCTCAGGTCCTGACTGCGGAGGGCACCGCCCTCATCGTCGTCTCGGACATCGGGGTCACCCATCGGATCATCGCAGGGGTTATCTCGCTGCCCATGGTCGGCCCAGCCGAAACTGGCTCCATCCCCGGCGGTAACCAGGAGATGACCTTCTTCTGTGAATGCGAGATCGCCGATGGTGTGGCTGGGGAACTGAGCACACCAATTGCCGGTGAGCAATACTTGTTCCGCTCCAGCTGAGCCGCCGGACTGGATCGGAAAGCGACTGAGTTGGCCATTGACCACGCAACCAATTCCCGGTCCACCCGGGGGAGGGGTTGGGTTGGCACAATCGTCGCCAAAGGAGTTACCGGGGTCGTAGGTGTAGAGCAAGTAGATGTAGTCACTCCCCGAGCCGAACAGGGGATCAACGGCAAAACCCAGGAGACCCCGGTCCCAGAAGTCGTGGACACTGGCGGAGGCGTCGACTACCTGGGTGGGGGTGGGGTCGTTGACGGAGTCGAAGACTTGGACCGTGCCGCGCTTTTCGGCCACGTAAAGGCGTCCGGCGGGCGTGAAGCCAAAAGCCACCGGTTGCACCAACTGATTGGTGATGTCCTGAGTGGTGAATCCGTCGGGTACAGGATCTGCGGCGAGGACAGGCGCCGCCAGAAAGAGCACCAACGGAGACACAAAGAGGCCAAGCGCCCCCGCCCAGCGTTTGATTTGCCCACCCCTGGTTGCGAACCATTTTCAACCTAGCCGAGGCCGAAAGTCGGGCAATAGGCGATAAGTCCTAGGAGACTTGAAAGTCGGCGAAGGCCTTGATGCGGCTCCGGGGGAGCCGCACGTCGATGATGGTGCCCGAGTCGTCGTGCTTTTCCGCGACGACCTCGCCTTCGGCGTGAGCGGCGGCCACGATGTCGCCCCTGGCATACGGGACCTCGAGACGAACGACCGTGCGATCGGCATCGAGCACGGTTCCCACCACGTCGGCGAGGTTGTGGATTCCTTCGCCGGTGAGGGCGGAGATCACGACCGCATTGGGGTGCAGGTTGGCAAGACGGTTGAGGGTCGCCGGCTCGGCCTGATCCGCTTTGTTGATGACGATGATCTCCGGCACGTGTCCGGCATCGATCTCAGACAGCACGGTTCGCACCGCCTCGATCTGCCGCTCGGGATCGGGGTCAGAGGCGTCGACCAGATGAAGGAGCAAGTTGGCCTCTTTCACTTGATCGAGCGTGGACCGGAAGGCCTCGATCAAATGATGGGGGAGTCGCCGCACGAAGCCGACCGTGTCGGATAGGAGGATCGAGCGACCGTTTGGCAATTCGTACTTGCGCACCGTCGAGTCGAGGGTTGAGAACAATCGATCCTCTGTCAGCACCCCGGCTCCGGTAAGAGTATTGAGCAGGGTCGATTTTCCTGCGTTGGTGTATCCAACGAGCGACACCACCGGAATCTGCGATCGCCGCCGGGCCTTCGTCTGCGTTTCCCGCGTGCGGTCGAAGTCCTTGAGATCGCGCTCCAGCCGGGTGATTCGGCGCTCGATGCGGCGGCGGTCGGTCTCGAGCTTTGTTTCTCCCGGCCCGCGGCGGGCGCCGATGCCTCCCGCTTGCTGGGAGAGGGATGTGCCCTTGCCACGGAGCCGCGGCAGGTTGTATCGCAACAGGGCCAACTCGACCTGTATGGCGCCGATCCGGCTCGTGGCGTGCTGAGCGAAGATGTCGAGGATCACGGCCTCGCGATCGACGACATCGCATTCGAAGAGCTTCTGCAGGTTGCGTTGCTGGGCCGGACTCAGCTGATTATCGAATACGACGGTGTCGATGTCGGTGGCGCGGGTGAGGTCGGCCAGCTCCGATGCTTTGCCCGACCCGATAAAGAGGGCAGGATCGATCACATCGCGGCGGACCAATTCCGAATCCACCGGATCGCCGCCAGCCGTGTCGACGAGGAGGGCCAGCTCGTCGAGTGAACGTTCCGACTCCACTGCCGAGGTCCCGCGCGAGAGGACCCCGACCAAGAACACCTTCTGGCGAGGCCGTTCGAGATCGGTAACGGTGGCAGTGAGACGTCGCCGCTGGCGGCCAGAGTCTGTCATGACAGGCGACCGTAGAGAATCAAGCGCTTCATCGCTCCCGAATAAGACAAAAGACGAAGGACAAAAGACATCAGATCTGATGTCTTTTGTCTGATGTCTGATATCTCACAAATATTGGCCGTCTCCGCTGACGTGGCTCAGTTGTTCCTCAGCGATGATCTGGGACTCGCGCACCGCCACCACCGGGCGGCCGGTCGGGGGCCAGATGAACCGCCAAGCTCCTGCTGGTACGGCCCAGAACCGCTGGCCCGTATGGACATCGACCAGGGGGAGGGCATCGTTTCCTTCTTTGGTCCCTGCCGGCACCAAGAGACCCGAGCGGGTGGTGGCCTCTTCGGGGGCGTGACCCACTCGCCAGCCCGCCATCACCCGATATCCGTCTCGGTCGCCGTTGCGCTCGCTCACTCGGTGGAATTCTGCCAGGTTGGGAAGTTAGCCCAAATGCGTTGCCGGCCTCCCCGGGCCGCTCGCAACCCCGCGATTAGGGTTCGACCTCATGTCGGCTCCCCCGGCTGACGGGCGCACCCCGTTCAGCGAAGCGCTCTATTACCACGAGTTTCCACGCCCGGGAAAGGTTGCGATCCGGTCCACCAAGCCGACCGCGACCCAAAGCGACCTTTCCCTTGCCTATACCCCCGGGGTCGCCGAACCGTGCCGGGCTATCGCCCACGATGCCGAAGAAGCATTCCGCTTCACCAACCGCGGGAATCTGGTGGCGGTGGTCACAAATGGAACAGCGGTGCTGGGCCTCGGCAACATCGGCCCGCTCGCCGGCAAGCCGGTGATGGAGGGGAAGGCCGTTCTGTTCAAGCGATTCGCCGATATCGACGTTTTCGACCTCGAGATCGATGCCGTCGACCCCGAGGACGTCATCCGGTTTTGCGAGCTGCTGGAACCGACGGTGGGCGGCATCAACCTCGAGGACATCAGGGCACCCGACTGCTTCTACATCGAGTCAGAACTGAAGAAGCGATTGAGTATTCCCGTCTTCCATGACGACCAACACGGAACGGCCATCATTGCCGGGGCGGCATTCCTCAACGCAGCCGAAATCGTGGATAAGCCGGTCCAGGAAATGAAGGTGGTTTTTAGCGGCGCCGGGGCGGCGGGCATTGCCACGGCTCGCTTCTTCCAGCATCTTGGGGTCCGCCCCCACAACACGATGATGGTCGACAGCCGGGGGGTGGTTCACACCGAACGCGACGATCTCAATCCAATCAAACTCGAATTCGCTTGTGAGACCAAGGCGAGGTCTCTAGCCGACGCCCTCCGCGACGCCGATGCCTTTGTCGGGGTGTCCGTCGCCGACGCGGTGACCGAGGACATGGTGAGATCTATGGCCCCCAACCCGTTGGTCTTCGCCCTCGCAAATCCCGATCCAGAGATCACCTACGAGGCGGCTCGTAACGCCCGACCCGATGCCATCGTTGCCACCGGACGGAGCGACTTTCCCAATCAGGTGAACAACGTCCTTGGCTTTCCGTTCATCTTTCGGGGCGCCCTCGATGTGCGAGCGCGCGGGGTCAGCGAGGGCATGAAAGTGGCGGCCGCGCAGGCCCTCGCCGATCTCGCTCGACAAGAGGTGCCCGATGCAGTGCTCAAGGCTTATCAGGTGGTCCGGCTTGGATTCGGGCGTGACTACCTGATCCCGAAGCCTTTCGATCCGAGGGTGCTCTGGACTGTGGCCCCAGCGGTGGCGAAGGCAGCCAGCGAGGAGGGGTTGGCGCGTCTGCCACTGGTGGATATCGACGCCTATTCCGAGGAGCTGCGCAGTCGTTTCCAGGCTTCGTACGGCCTGCTGAGCTCGGTGACCGCCGCGGCGCGGACCAGGCCCATGCGCGTGGTCTATCCCCACGGCGACGACGTCCGGATTATGCGGGCGGCCCGGCGAGTGCTGGATGAGGGAATCGGCTCACCCGTGCTTCTGGGCGAGCGGCAAAGGATCGAAACGGTGGCCTCCGAACTCGGGATGAACCTCGAGGGCATCGAACTGATCGACCCCAAGACGCAGGTCTCGACGCTCGAGCGGTATGCGGCAACCTTGACCGAGTTGCGTCGCCATCGAGGGATGACCGAGCAGGCAGCTCGCATCGCCGTTACTGGTCACAACATGTTCGCAGCCTTGATGCTTCGTGACGGGAGTGCCGATGCCGTTCTCGGTGGCCTCAGCACCTTTTATCCGGAGACGATTCGTCCCGCCCTGCAAGTCCTCCCGATGGAGCCAGGTCGGACGATCGTCAGTTCGGTCTATGTGGTCCTGCTGAAGGGGGTCCCGTACTTCTTTACGGACTGTGCGGTGAACATCGAGCCCAGTTCGGAAGAACTGGTCGAGATCGCAGTGGCAGCGGTGGATGCCGCACAAGAGCAATTCAACCGCCAGCCGCGAGTCGCTTTCATTTCCTATTCCGATTTTGGGAGCGCGGCCGGGTCGGAGCCGGAAAGGGTTCGGAAGGCAGTCGATCTGTTCCGACAGGAACGGCCTGGAATTCCTGCCGAAGGTGAAATGCAAGCTGACACGGCTGTGGTCTCCGACCTAATTCGCAACCGTCGCCCGAATGGGATGCTCGACAGAGCGGCCAACGTCCTCGTCTTCCCCAACCTCACCGCCGCCAACGCTTCCTACAAGCTCCTCAACCGGCTTGGCGACGCTGAGGTGATCGGACCCATCCTCTCGGGGCTCTCGAAGGCGGTCCATGTTCTGCAGCGTGATGCTGAAGTTTCCGATGTCGTAAATCTCACCGCCATCGCCGTGGCCGACGCCCAGCGGAAGGCAGACAGAGCTCGCCCCGCCTGACTGATCGTTTGGAACCAAAACCCCGCGGGTAACCTTTTTCCCGTATGTCCGTGTCCTTTGGCGATTCGATTCGTCGCGGGCGGGAGACCGCCGGCCTCAGTCAGGCACGAGTGGCCCAACTGATTGGAAGATCGCCCTCGACCGTGCGGGCGTGGGAACAGGGTCGCAGTCAGCCCTCCGACTCGGATTCGGTGGCGGCGCTGGCGGCGATACTCGGTCTCGATGAGAACAACCTTCTCCACAAGGCGGGTTTCGAACCCGCCGCCCAGAGCTCCCGCGCCAGCCTCGAGTCAGAGCTCGCCAGTTTGAGGACGGTTGAGGTTCCGGTGGTGCGTGAGTCGCCTCACCATCTCGAATGGGAGGGAGCCGTTGCCACTGCCCCGGCTCCCAGCGAACCGTGGATCGAGGTGGAAAAACCTGCTTTCGACATCAAGGCCTGGATTGACTCCCGGGCCAAGGAGATAGTGGCCAGAGCCAGTGAGCTGATTGTCGATTTCCAGCGACTCAGAGATCGGCCCAAACCGGAGTCTCGTCCCAAGCCTGCCCCCAAGACAAGTTCGCCCCCGGAGATGGTTGCCAGTCAGCCGGCGCCTCAAGTGCGACTCGATCCCCGCCTGGGACCGCTGGTGGCCAAGTCGTATGTCGAAGACGACTCCGAGCGCGACTTCTACCGGCGGCGCATGGTGGGGACGCTTCTCGTCTTGGTCTTCTTGTTCATCACCCTGTGGTGGGCGCTTCGCAACACCGGAGGGGCAATCGCTGACTTCGTCGGAGGATTCATCGACGAGCTCCAGATTCAGTGAACCTTTCAGGGCCCTAGCTGCGTAGGGTGTGGAGGTGCGTCCGGGGATGAAACGCGAGCGGGAGCGGACGGTCGGATCGACATGATGGAGCCCGAATTGGAGTCGATCCGAATAATGCGCCGGCTCGCCAATGGCGATGCTTCGGCCATCGATCCCCTCTACCAACAATTTGGAAGGGCGGTATTTACGGTTTGTTACAGAGCGCTCGGCGACAGGATGCTGGCCGAGGACGCTACCCAGCAGGCTTTCATTCAGGCCTGGCGGGCAGCGTCGACCTTCGACCTGTCAAGAGAGCCCGCCCCCTGGCTCTACGCCATCGCCCGTCGGGCGGCGGTCGACGTGTATCGCAAGGAGCGGCGCCATCGGGCCAACCGGATCGACGAGCCCGAGATTGTTGCCTTGCCTCCCTCGTTTGAAGGGATGTGGGAAGCCTGGGAGGTGCGGAGGGCGATCGACAGATTGGGAGCGGATGAACGCCAGGTAGTGAAGCTGACTTTTCTACACGGGTTCACTCAGGAGGAAACGGCGCGCCAACTCGGGATCCCGCTTGGCACGGTCAAGAGCCGTGCCCATCGCGCCCATCGCCGGCTGGCGGTGCTCTTGGCGCACTTGCGCGAGGCAACGGCATGAATTGCGAACAAGCCCGGGTGGCGATGCTGGAAGGCGAGCGATCGAACGAGCTCGACAGTCACCTCGCCGGATGTTCGGATTGCCGCGCGGAGCAGGTGGCGCTGGCTCGAATTCGGGAGACCCTCCGCGAGCCTTCCTTGTGGGAGGAACCACCCGCTGAGCTGGTCGAGCGCATCGCCTCATTGGGTCGTGCGGCGGTCAGCGCCCCAAGGCGCCAGATCAGCCCCCGGATCTTCCTACCCGTCACCGCCGGCCTCGGAGCACTGCTTGTCGCCGGATTCCTCCTGGTCTCGTCGCCGGCCGACTGGGAGTTCGATCTCAAGGGAGTGGGGGATGGGGCAACCGCCTCCGCATTCGTGGCGGGCTGGAACGATGAGGAAGGAACTCGCCTCCGAATTGAGGTGGATGGAATCGCACCCCCGCCACCAGATCACTACTACGAAATCTGGCTGACATCTCCTGGCGGTCTTCACGTGTCCGCTGGAACTTTCCGGGGCGATGGGGTGATCAATGCCAGCGTTGCGGTCCGGCGGGCTGACTTTCCGCGGCTCTGGATCACTCTGGAATCCGTCGATGGCGACTCCGGACCTTCGTCGAACACCTATTTCGACACCGCCTGAGTAGAAGTAGGGCTGAGTAGAAGTAGGGCTGGATAGAAGTAGGGCTCCGGTTAGTCCGGAGCCCTACTTCGTAATCCATGACCATGGAACACTTCGGCTAATCAGCCGCTGCGAGGGGACCGAACTCGCAGATTCCAAGGCCCGGTGGTCCGAGTTTGGAGTCGCCACCTGCTCCCGCTAGCCGGGAGAGCGGCGCTTTAACGGCCAGCGCCGCTCAGCGCTCGGCCACCTCCAGAGTCCCAAAAGCTTTACCCAATGCGGACCACCTCCTTTCTCTGGTGAGGAGATTCTGTCATGAATTCGTAGAAACCGCAGCGATTTCCCGCGTCGCCCCCTCCGTCGCCTTAGGCGACACCTCCCCAACACTCGCTCCGCTCGCTGGGGGAGGAAAACAATTCTCGGTTTCTCCCCCCGCAGGGGGAGTACCGGCGTAGCCGGGGAGGGGGAAATCACGCCGTTGGTCTGGATCTAGATATCGAAGCCGTGGGACCGCATCCACTCATCATTGAAAACCTTGGACAGATAGCCGCGTCCCGAGTCCGGGATCACTACCACCACCAGTCGCCCCGGTTCCTCGGTGGCAACCTGCACCGCCGCTTCCACCGCCATGCCACACGACCCACCCGCCAAGAGTCCTTCCTCACGTGCGAGGCGCCTGGTCATTGCAAACGAATCGGCATCGTCAACCATGATGAAGCGATCGATGATTTCGAGATCAACGGTCTTCGGATAGAAATCCTCCCCGACGCCCTCGACCTGGTACTGATGAACCGATTCGGGATTCGGGGCGGTGTAGATGCTTCCTGCCGGATCGGCTCCCACCACCAATAAGTCCGGATTCTTCTCCTTGAGATAGCGGGCGGTGCCCGAGATGGTCCCCCCGGTTCCGACGCCGGCGACCAACGCCCCGACCTTCCCCTCGGTCTGGCTCCAGATCTCGGGTCCGGTCGAGTGGTAGTGAGCACGCGGGTTGCTCGGATTGGAATATTGATCGGGGTGGTAGGCACCCAATTCATCGGCAAGGCGACGGGCGACCCCGTAGTACGAGTCGGGGTGGTCGGGCAAAAGGTCAGTGGGGGTTATGACAACCTCGACCCCGTAGGCCCGGAGCAAGTCGATCTTCTCCTTCGATACCTTGTCGGGCACGGTGCAGATCACCCGGTAGCCCCGTACTGCCCCCACCAGGGCGAGACCCACACCGGTGTTACCCGAGGTTGGCTCGACGATGGTTCCACCCGGGGCGAGCTGGCCGTTGGCCTCCGCCTGGTCGATCATTTCGATGGCGATTCTCTCCTTGACCGAGCCGCCGGGATTGACGGCTTCGACCTTGGCAACGAGGTTGCCAGGAGGATGGATCCGACTCAGCCTCACCAGCGGGGTGTTGCCGATGAGCCCGAGGACGCTTTCGTAGATCTGCATCGACTGTCAGCTTATGGGAGACCCGTAACCTCTGAAAATGCTCGTCCGTTGGGTGCGAATAGTTCTCGGCTGGAACGTCTTGACGATCCTGCTCGGGGCGTTGGTTCGAGCCACCCACTCGGGTGCTGGCTGCGGAAGATCATGGCCGACGTGTGCTGGGGTCGCACTTCCCCCGCTGCAGGGAGCGACTGCCATCGAGTTCACTCATCGCGTCGCCAGCGGCCTCGCTTTGGTGGGGGTGATCGCGGTCGCTATCGCCGTGCGTGTCCAGACGGTGAAGGGCCATCGAGCGCGGAGGTCATCAGGTTTTGCGTCGGGAGCGATCGTCCTGGAGGCATTGATCGGTGCCGTCATCGTCCTTTACGAGTGGGTGGGTCGGGACGCCTCGATCGCCCGGGCGGTGGCGGTGCCCATCCATCTCATCAACACATTGTTTCTGCTTGCTGCTTTGACCTTGACCATCTGGCATCTCTCCGGAGGAGGGCGGCTGGAGAGGCGGGGGCCAGCCTGGGTTTGGGTATTCGCGGCTGGTGCGGCTCTGGTGGCCATCTCAGCCACCGGCGCCGTGACCGCCCTCGCCGACACGCTCTTTCCTGTGAATCGGCCGGCTTCTATGGAGACCGTCCACTTTCTAACCGAACTTCGGATTGTCCACCCGTTGCTGGCGGTTTCGGTGGTGGCGGCGGCCGGGCTCGCCGTTCGGGGTCGATCACTTCCCAACACCGGTGCTTGGCGCTCGTTGGTGGGCCTGCTAGCGGCCCAGTTGCTGATCGGACTGCTCAACATCCGCCTTGGCACCCCTCTCTGGCTTCAGCTGCTCCATCTCCTGGCGGCCGACCTGATCTGGATCTCGTTTGTGTGGCTGGCAGCTCAGGTGTTGTCCAGCAAAGCCCCCAGAGTCGCCGGTGAGTTAGTCGGGGCGAGACAGACCATCCCCGAACAGAGGTAGCCGAGGCCACCCGGCTGGCCCTGGCGCCCTACGAGCAGCGGCACCTCATCCAAAGCGGTGTCGCTTTGGGCCAGGACCACGTGCGGTCGATATCGCGACCAGAACACGTCCACCATCGGGCCTCGATCCGATCCGACGATGGCCAATTCCCTCGTGCCGTAGTGGATGCTCGCGATCACCCCCAGCGCGTGCCCGACGCCGCTGGGGTACCTCGATAGCAGGGGTGCAACCGCGGCCAGGTTGGCCTCGGCTCGATCCCGCAAGTCAGCGTCGCCGCTGTAAAGAGCGAGCATCAGCATCGCCTCGGCTGCCAGCGAGTTGCCGGAGGGAAGCGGGTTGTCGAAGAGGTCGCGGGGTCGTTTGATCAGCTCGTCCGACTCGGAAGTGAACATGGCCCCACGATCTCCCGCGAAGCGCTCGGGTATCTGACGAATGATCCAATCCGCCTCACGAAACCACCGGACCTCACCGGTCGCTGCGTACAGGGTCAAAAGCCCGACACCCATGGCGGCGTAATCCTCGAGGAACCCGGGAGTCTGGCCAGGTCGCCCCTTGGCCCAAGTGCGCAGGAGCCTTGGCCGCCCATCCTTTGGGACGAGATTGCGGAGGACGAAGTCCGCGGCCTCGGCCGCCGCCTCGAGAAAATCCAGCTCACCGAGGGCCGCCCCGGCCTCGGCGAGGGCTCTGATCGCTAATCCGTTCCAACCGGCCAAGACCTTGTCGTCGAGTCCGGGTCGGGTGCGTTGGGATCGTCGCTCGAGCATCGCTTGTTGGCAGCGCGCGAGCGCAGGGGAGGGCGACCACCGTGCCGAGCGCACGAGAATGTTCTTGCCTTCGAAGTTCCCCGCGCGAGTCACTCCCCAGGCCTCGATCGCAGTCGGAGCATCATTCCCGCACACCTCTTCGACTTCGTCCAGGCTCCAGACGTAGAACTTTCCTTCTACTCCTTCGGAGTCGGCGTCCTCGGCTGAGAAGAAGGCACCCTCAGAGTGCCGAAGGTCCCGAAGCAGGTAGGCGATCGTCCCGCGCGCGATATCCAGCAGATCTGATCGATCGAACTCAATACCCGCCCACAGATAGAGACGAACAAGTTGGGCGTTGTCGTAGAGCATCTTCTCAAAATGGGGGACGGTCCAGGACCGATCAACCGAATACCGGGCGAATCCTCCGCCGAGTTGGTCATAGATGCCGCCTCTCGACATCGACGTGAGCGTTGCCATCAGCATCTCGCCTGCCTCGGGGGTGGCGGGTGACAGTCGCAACAAAAATTCAAGGAGAGGTTGTTGAGGAAACTTGGGCGCGCCGCCGAATCCTCCGAAGGCACTATCAAAGGTGGAGGCGATCGACTTGAAGGCAGCTTCCACGTCGCTCGGCGCGGCCAGGTTGTCGTGAGTCGAGAGTTCGGTGGTCAATGCCTCGCCGATTCGATTGGCCTGGGCTTCTACTTCTCCCCGGTTCTCCGACCAAGCTTCTGATATCGCCTTGATCACTCGCCTAAAGGAGGGCATGCCACCGCGGTCATCTTTCGGGAAATAGGTACCCGCATAAAAAGGTACGCCCTCTGGGGTCATCCAGACCGTCATCGGCCATCCTCCCTGACCGGTCATGGCCTGGACTGCTTCCATATAGACCGCATCGACATCGGGCCGTTCTTCACGGTCGACTTTGATGTTTACGAATGAGGTATTCATTTCCTGGGCGGTGAGGTCGTCTTCGAAGGATTCATGCGCCATGACATGGCACCAGTGACATGCCGAATATCCGACGGATAGGAGTACCGGCACATCACGGTCCTTTGCTTCGGCGAAAGCCTCTTCTCCCCATTCGTGCCATTCCACGGGGTTCTCTGCGTGTTGGAGAAGATAAGGCGAGGTTGATTGACCGAGCCGGTTCACCTTCGCAACCTAGCCATGTCGCGATGTTGATTCCGCTGGTCGAGAAGGTCTGGTTTCGGAATAAAACCGGCCCGTAAAGGCGTTTTTCTTGGCGTTGGTAGCCGTCTATTCCCTGCGAATTTGGGGGGTTCACAAATTCGGGGTTCTGTGTCATAGTGGAGCACCCAGGGAAGAGGGCGCCCCCACCGCCCGTTGGAGGATTCTGAGCACATGACAACCGCTGAGTCGACCCGCGACCGCGCGATCGAAAAGGCGCGCCGCGAGCGCTTGCAATCGAAGCTCACCGATGAGCGAGGTCGCCTGACTACTGACCTGGTCTCGCAGTATCTAACTGCGATCGGTGAATACGACCTGCTCACCGCCGAACAGGAGGTCGAGCTCGCACAGCGCATCGAAACCGGTGAAGAAGCCGGGATCAGGCTCGGTCGGGGCGACTACAAGGACAAGCGAGAAGAGCTCGAGCTGCGTCGCAAAGAGCGACAGGGGAGGGAGGCCAAGGACGCTTTTCTCACCGCCAACCTCCGTTTGGTTGTGGCCAACGCTCGTCGCTACGCCAATACCTCTGGCATCGACTTTCTCGACCTCATCCAAGAGGGCAATCTCGGCCTGATCAGGGCTGTCGAGAAATTCGACTGGAGGAAGGGATTCAAGTTCTCCACCTACGCCACTTGGTGGATCCGTCAGGCGATTACTCGAGCCATTGCCGACAAGTCTCGAACCGTCCGCATTCCGGTCCATTTGCATGACACCCTGGCTGCGGTTCGGGCTGCGCAAGCCAGCCTGAAGGCTGAACTGGGGCGTGATCCCCGCCCGGAGGAGATTGCTGAGGAGGCCGGCGTAACGGTCGACAAGGTTGAGCTGGCCTTGGGGGTGGCGGATACGGTTTCCCTCGAGCAACCAGTTGGCGAGGATGGCGCTCAACTGGGCGATTTCATCGAGGACGAAGACGCCGCCGACCCCGTACAACTGACGGAGGAGATGGACGTTGCCGACTCACTGCGCCGCTCCATCGAGCGCTTGCCGCTGCGCGAGGGTCGCATCCTCGCTCTTCGCTACGGCTTTTACGACGGAGTGCCGCGCACTCTTGAGGAGATCGGTGAGGAGTTCAACCTCACCAGGGAGCGAATCCGACAGCTCGAGAAACTCGCGCTATGCCGGCTTCGCCACCCGTCGTTCGGGATCAGGGAACAGGATTTGATCTAACCCTTCCCGGCGCCACCCCTTGGGGGAGGAGACGGCTGATTGAACGAAAAAGCGCCCCCGATGGGAGCGCTTTTTCGTTAGCGTCACGGGACGATGATCTTGCGCGATCTGGTGGGGGACTCGGCCCGGGTTTGCGGGCCCCAAACTTCCTTGCGCGAGGCAGCCAAGGCGATGACGGAACGAGGACACGGTTCCCTGGGTGTGGTCGAGGGGAGGACTCTCCTTGGATTGATCACCGAACGTGATCTCGTCAAGGCAGCGGCCGGTGGCGCTGATCTCGACACAACGCCGGTTTCGTCATTTATGAGTCGGGATCCCGACACGTTTTCGCCCGATTTCGACGTGTGGGAGGCATCTCAGTGGCTCGCCGAGTCGGGTTACAGGCATCTGCCGGTGGTCGACAACGGAAGCCTCCTTGGCATCGTTTCGGTGCGCGATCTCCTGGTGGCCATCGTCGAGGACCAGGGCTAGCCCTCGAGAAGCTTGCGTCCCAGTTTTCTGACCGCCGCCACCACTGCTTCTGGCTCCAGCACCTCGAAATCGCAGGGCAGGTTGGCGAGATAACGCGCCACCCAGTCGGCATCATCGGCACCGATCCTGAGCAGCGTGTCGCCGCCTTCGGCACGACTCACGATTCCGATCGTGGGGTGGATCAGGTCCTTCGCCTTGCTCAAAGGGATGCGTAGGAGGACGCGAGCCTGCAGCGTATGAGCAGAAACGGCCACACCCTCAGCGACCAGGGCCGCCGCATCCGGCGTCTCCCGGTGGACAAATCGCATACCGGTCCGAACCGGCTTCTGGATCCGGTCGACCCGGAACGTGCGCCACGCCTCGCGGTCCCGATCGAGCGCCACCAAATACCATCGGCGCGACGTGCGAACCAGCTGGAACGGCTCGACGTGACGTTCCGTGGCTCGCCCCTCGGAGTCGGTGTAGCGAAATCGAAGCCGCTCGGGGATGCGGCAAGCCTGAGCTAGCACGGTCAAGGCAGAGGGATCGACCGCCGCACCTGTTTCGCTTCGCCAGGCCAAGCCCACTGTTGCCCGATCGAGATTGTCTACCTGGCTCGCCAGCTTCAGCGGCAGGACCTGGGTGATCTTGGAGAGGGCCGACACCGCGGCGTCCTCGAAGCCGGGGAGGGCGCCGCTAGCAGCACTGCGCAAACCGAGGGCTACCGCTACTGCTTCGTCATTCTCGAAGAGGAGCGGTGGGAGCGAGCCTCCGGGGGCGAGGTGATAACCCCCGGCCGGGCCCGAGAACGCTTCCACCGGGTAGCCGAGGTCGCGCAAGCGGTTCACGTCGCGTCGCAAAGTGCGGTCGGTCACCTCGAGCCGCTCCGCCAGTGCGGCCCCCGTCCAGTTGGGTCGCGCCTGCAACAGCGAGAGGAGTCTCAGCATGCGGGCGCTCGAATCCATGCCTCTAATCCTCGCTCAAATTAGCGGACAGATTCTGTCCGGAATCTTCGATAGTTTCAACCTTGTAAGTACTCGTTTCGATTGGAGGCAAATCGTGTTGTACAGCAGCGGCGACGCACTCTTCCGGCTGGCAAAGACGATTCAGGAAGACCGGTTGCGGGAGGCGGCTCGACGACGCCGGATCAAGGCTGTGACGGTCGATGAGAACGGCGTCAGCCGGCCCCGCTCTAGTCGGTCGGGACCCAAACGAGCTTCAGCTCGGTGACTTGGACGTCCACTCTTTCGGCCGGTATCTCGAGTTCCTCGATAAGGGCGGCCTTGTCGTCCCACTCGATGCGGATGGCGTCGATCTCGGCGGCGAGGTCGTCCTCGAGGGCTTCCAAATCGGCCTGCTTGTCGGCCAAGGCTTCCGCGGCACTGTCACGGCGGGCCTCAGTGCGGCGGGTTTGTGAGCGGCGGGAGGCGGCGCGGGTGATTGAGCTTCTCCTCCGTCCGCCAAGCAAAGCGCCGAGCAGATCGCCCGCCCCTGATACGACCTCTTGCTGGCGCCGGGCGGCGACATCGGCCTCCAAATCGCTCATCCGTCGCTGAGCGGTTGCCAAGAGATCGCGGACCCGGTCAATCCGTGCCCCGTACTTATCCCGAAGGCTCGAGATCGCTTTTTCATTCTCTTCCCCGGCGGCTGTGATGCAGCGAGCCCGGAAGTCAGACTCCTTCTCGCCGACTCGGGAGTACAGCTTGAGACCGGAGTTTTTCCAGATCCTCAATTTGTGATTGGCGACGAGATGGTTGACGAGCCCCTTCTCGATCTCGTTCCAGAAGGAGGCCTTGTCCATCGACGGAGCCTCGAGGCTGTAGCTGACCCCATCCGGAATCTCGGAGCGGAAATCCCGCGGGTCGTGATCGACCGCGACTACTGACTCAGGAGTGAGGGGGCCGCCCGGGTCGGTCAGGATCGCCTCGTAGACCTCGGTGTGGTTGAGGCTGGCTTTGGTGTCGTCGTAGAGGACGCTGACCGTCGCCGCGATGACCGGAGCGAGCTTGGTCGAACCTGGTACGGCTCCGATCTCGCCCGCCCATGGAGCGGCCGGGTCCAGGTAGGTGACCACCACCCCCAAAGCGACGGCAGGAGCCATCAGGACGCTGTCGTCAGGAGGCGGGATCGCAGCCGATGCTTCTTCCGTCTCCGAGGGGGGCATATGTGGTGGCGGCGCGGTCGAGTCCTTGCTAGTGAGCTGGGCGACTTGCTGCTTGCTCAGAGGCCCGGCCAGATAGGACATTGCCCACCTGGTGGTGAAAAGCCGCGGGGGCTTCCCGCCGGTGGTGTGGAGTACGAATTGCCTTTTTCCCAGACCGGAGATTTGGCGATCGAGTGAATCGACGTCGACTGAGCCTGCCGCCGAGTGCATCGCCTCGAGAATTCGAGCCTTGTCCCTCTCCGTTTGCAGCCGGCCAATTGCCCAGGTGCCGGCGTTGGACATCACCTTGTAGTCGAAGTCCATCGGGTTCTGGGTAGTGAGGACCATCCCATAGCCGAATGCCCGCGCTTGCTTTGCCAAGGTCATGATCGGCTTCTTGGATGGAGGCTCTGCTGTTGGAGGTGCGAACCCTGCCACTTCATCCATGTACACCAGGAGGCGCAGATCCGAGGATCCCTGCTGCGATCGCATGTAGGTGACCAGCTTGGAGAGTAAGAGGGTGACGAGGAACTGGCGCTCGGCCTCGGAGAGATGTGCCAAGTAGATCACGGCCGCCGAAGTGGGGTCGACGTCGAAGAGCATGGCTCCAATGTCGAGTGGCCTTCCCTCGCGCCAGGGGGCAAAGGACGGAGACGCCACCAGACCGTTGAGCCTCATCGCCAAAGCTGTGCGGTCCTTGGGAGGAATGAAGGCGTCGAGTTCAAAGACACCCAGCTTGCGGAACGGAGGCTCCTGAACGAGCCCGATCAGGCGGGCGAGATCGAGGCCACGCCCATTGCTCCACTCGTTCTCGATGATGGTGGCGAGAAGGATGTGCTCCGGCCCCGAAATGGGATCTGATTCGACTCCGGCCAGAACAAGGAGCGACGCCACGTATCCCTCGATTTCGTCCCGGATCGCCTCGGTGTCGGCTCCCACGGGTGCGGAGAGGCTTCCGAGAACGTTGAGGGCGGTCCCCGCACTCGACCCTGGGGTGTAGATGGTGATCACCGAACTCTCTTTGAGTTGGCGCATCCGCTCCGACCCGATCTCCCAGGAGGCGAGGCCTTCCTTCCACTCGGCGGCCACCCGCGCAGCCAGGTCATCGGCGGCGACGCCTTCGCGGCGAGCAGCTGACTCGTCGATCCAGGGTCGAAAGTCCCCCGGAGCCAAGTCGGGGAAGTTGAGGAGCAGGTTGGTCATATCGCCCTTGGGGTCGATGATCAGGGCCGGAATTCCCGAGAGCAGCGCCTCTTCCAGAAGATCGATCGCCAAGCCTGTCTTGCCGGACCCGGTCATACCGACAACCACGCCGTGGGTGGTGAGATCCGAAGCCTCGTAGAACAGGTCGTCCCCGCGCTCCCCGCCTTCGTCGAGCAGAGCGCCGAGGAAGAGTTGACCGGGTTTTTGGTCCATTCCTCGATTGTAAGAGAGGGAACCCTCAGCTTTCGGGGCGGCCTCTGACGGCTAGGACGATGAAGAAGAGGAGTACCGCAAGGGTCGAGATGGTGGCGCTTCCGGCGGTGTTGAAGTGGTAACTGATGAGGAGTCCACCGACCACCGCCAGCGCCCCCACCGCCACCGCGGTCGTCATCATCTGGGGCACCCGGCGGACCAACAAGGAGGCGGTAGCGGGGGGCGCCACCATCAGACCGAAAACGAGCAGCGAACCGACCGTCCGAAAACTGGTCACCACCGCCATCGTCACCAGGGCCAGCATGGCGAAATGCGCTATCTGGGGATTCATGCCGAGCAATGCGGCCTTGCGTTCGTTGAAGCACAGGACCAGAAACGGCCGGTAGAGGGCGACGGAAAGAATCATCGCCACTAGGACACCGGCTCCCAGCATGATGAGGTCTCCGGTCGAAACCGCGAGGATGTCCCCGAACAGAATCTCTGTCAAACCTCCCGAATAGGAAGAGCTTCGGGAGATCAAGACCACTCCCATCGCCAGCATCCCGACGAATAGCAGCCCTATCGCAGTGTCTTCCGTGAGGCGAGCTCGACGGTGCACGACCCCGATTCCGGCCGCCATCAACACCGCTGAAAGCAGAGCTCCGACTACGGGGTCAAAGCCCAGGAGGACCCCCAACGCCACGCCCGGCAGCACTCCGTGAGCGAGAGCGTCCCCCATGAAGGTGAGCCCACGCAAGACCACCCAGGAGCCAACCATTGCGGCCATCGCCATCGCCAGCAATCCAGCTATCAGGGCGCGCTGCTGGAAACCGAGGGTGAACGGTTCGATGAGCCAGTCCACGCCTAGCCTCCGAGAGCCGCGGCGATGGCCTTGGCATTGGAGCGAATCAACTCCGCATAGGTGCCAGTTTCCGAACCGGGCTCTCCCAGAGAATCGCTCGCCACCGCCACGATTTGGACCGGTGGGCCGACCTCGTCGGCCATGCTCTCGGCCAACTCGGAAGACGAGGTGTTCTCGACCAAGATCGTCCGAACGTCTCTTTGCTTCATAAGGGCCACCAGGGAGGCGAGATCTGCCGAAGACGGGCTTCCCAGCGAGCTTCCTCCCGGGATGATCGTGCCCAAGACCTCGAAGTCGTAGCGATCGGCGAAGTAGTCGAAGAAGTCGTGCCCAGTCACGAACACCCTTCTCTCCGGCGGGATTCCGTCGAGCACCTCTTCGACCTCCCGGTCCAATTTCGCGAGTTCGGCCGAGTAATCGCTGCTTGAACCGAGAAAGCTGGCGATGAGATCAGCTGCTTGCTGCATTCGAGCCGGGTCGTGCCAGAAGTGAGGGTCGCGATCGATCGGATCCGAGTGCTCGGCCAAGTAGATCACGGAGAGACCCTCACTCTCGGCCTGCTCGAGCAGATCGATCAATCCTTCTTCGAGCCCGAGGCCGTTGGCGAAGACGAAATCCGCCGCCGAAATCGTTGCCACCTGCTGTGCAGAAGGGACGTAGTCGTGCGGGTCCAAACCGGGTGGAATCAGGGTGATGAGATCAAAATCTTCGCCCCCGATGTTGCGGATGACGTCGCCGATGATTCCGGTCGTGGCCACCACCGTCAAGCCATCCGATCCATTTTCCTGAGGGGCGCTGCAGGAAGCGAGCACAGCGCCGGCGACTAGCACGTCTATCACTTTCCACATATAATGAGAATCATTATCGATTCGCACGACCAGACCATAACACGGGCATTCCGATGAAAGAACGAGAAACCACTGATGCCGTCAGGAGCCGAATGGCGGACCGCGGTATCAGGTTCACCAGTGGGCGGCAAGCAATCATCCGCGCGCTGCAAATAATTTCCGGCCCTCAATCGGCCGCCGAACTTCATCGTCGGCTTCGGGGGGCCGTGCCGCTGTCTTCGCTCTATCGCTCTCTAGCAGTCATGAGTGAGGCGGGGATCCTCGCCATGCACCACAGCAACGGCCTCGACCGTTACGAGCTCGCGGAATGGCTGGCTGGCCATCACCACCATCTCGTGTGCCTGCAGTGTGGATCGGTCGATGACTTTGAATTGGCGCCACGGCAGGAGAAGGAGCTTTTCGCGCTGGTGGCAAGGGTGGGTGGTCAACACCGATACGAGGTGAGCAACCACGCCCTCGAGGTCCAGGGCCTGTGCCGCGCCTGTCGATGAATGCGGTCATCGCTCGAAATCTGTCGGCGGCTTATGACGAGCGCCTGGCGTTGGGTCCCTCCACTTTCGAAATCCCCGCTCAATCTCTGGTGGCGGTGATCGGACCCAACGGGTCCGGCAAATCAACCTTGCTGAATCTCATCGCCGGACTGACCCCACCGGCCAGCGGCAGCATCGAGGTATTGAGCGCCGATCCGAACGCTGTCAGAAATCGAATCGCGTACGTACTGCAGGCCACGAGCATTTCCCCCACCCTGCCCATCTCGGTCAGGGAGGTAGTGACCATGGGCCGATACGCGTCGATCGGACTCGGTCGGCGACTTAGGCGCGACGATCGGCTCGCGGTCGCTCGGGCGCTGGCCCAGGTGGAGCTTTCCGACGTTGCCGGAGCGTCATTTCACGAACTGTCGGGAGGTCAGCGCCAGAGAGTGCTCGTTGCCCAGGGTCTGGCCCAGGATCATGATTTGCTGCTGCTCGACGAGCCATTGATCGGAGTGGATCTTGGATCGTCGGCTTCTATCGAAGCCAGCCTTGCCGATGACGTCGACCAGGGAAAGACCGTGGTTGTGACGACACACGACCTCGCTCAGGCGATGGCGGCCAACTGGGTAGTCCTCCTGGCCGGACAGGTGTTGGCCCACGGTCGCCCCTCCGACGTTCTCACCGAGGAGAACCTGGCTCGCGCCTATGGGTTGAGGGTGATTCGTTCCGGCGACCGATTCATAGTCGATGATCCCGCCCATCAGGGAACGGACGCATTGCACGTCCATCTCGATCGTTCGATCCACCTCGAGCCTCCGGGTACCGACCTCCACCGCTAGCGCCAGCCGGGGAGGAAGATATTCCACCGGGCGGACTCGGGGCCCTCGGTAAACTCGCTCCATCCCGTGACCACACGCAGACCTCCCGCGTCTCCGTTTGAAGTGCTCAGCCGGGGCTTGCGCCTTATCGGCCGCTTCGTGAGCTGGCACCCCCGCCCGTTTATCCGGGCGGTTTTCGGCGCGGCCATGTTTGCCTCGGCGATCATCGCCTCGGCCTACGTCATCGGGCGCATCACCGATGAGCTGGTGATTCCCGTCCTCGACGGAGGTGAACCGGTCAATGGCCGTGTCCTTCCCGCGGTTGCCGCAGTGCTGGCAGTAGCGCTTTGGAAGGCAACCGGAATCATTCTCCGGCGGTTCGGAGCGTCATGGCTGCAATTCAATGTCCAGGCCGACCTGCGAATGCGTCTCATCAGGCAGCAGCTCAAGCTCAAGCTCGGATGGATCTCCCGACGTACGACCGGGGACTTGCTGGCAGTAACCGACTCGGATGCCAGCCAGGCGATCTGGATTCTCGGTCCGCTGCCTTACGGCACTGGAGTCTCTCTTCTTCTGGTCGGGACTGTCGTCCTGATTTTCTCCCTCGACGTCTGGCTCGGTTTGCTGACCCTTGCTTCGGCTATTGCCATCGTTGCCGTGGAGATGAATGGCAGCTGGAGCGTCTTCCCGATGTTCGAGCGGATTCAAAAGATGCGGGGTGACGTCAGCGATGTCGCCCACGAAAGCTTTGACGGGGCGCTCACCGTGAGAGCGCTCGGCCGGGAGGACAAAGAGGTCGACCGCTTCGACGCAGTATCAGAGGCCCTGCGGGGGGAGCTAGTGCGACTCGGCCGAAAGTTCGCCTTTTTCCGCAGCCTCGCCGACGCCATTCCACATTTGGCGACGATTCTTCTTGTGGTGTTGGGTGCGGCCAGGATCGTGGCCGGCGCCATTACTCCTGGAGAGATGGTGAGTGTCGCTTACCTGTTCTCGCTGTCAGCCGTACCCGTCAGGTTGGTCGGGTATGTCATATGGGAGATGGCCTCGAGTCTGGCCGGCTGGGAACGGGTTGAAGACGTGCTGATCGCCGACGACTTCGTGGAGTATGGGGATCTGGAAGCCAAGGGGGAAGACAGCGGCGCCGCCGTCGAAGGAGAGTCGGTTGTGTTCTCATACGACGGCCACGTGCCGGTCCTGCGCGGAGTCGATCTTGAGGCCCCAACCGGGTCGACTGTGGCAATAGTGGGCGAAACCGGATCGGGAAAAACCACCCTGACCCTTCTCTTGGCGCGCCTCTGGGATCCGGAAACCGGCGCGATAACACTTGACGGCCGTGACCTGCGCGACTTCGGCCCCTCCGAGCTTTCGAATGAGGTCGCTTATGTCGCGCAACACGCCTTTCTCTTCGACGACACGGTGCGGGGAAACATCACGCTCGGCGCCGACATCCCCGATGCCGAGGTGGTAAAGGCGGCAGAACTGGCCGGCGCCCATGAGTTCATCTCGGCATTGCCGGAAGGCTACGAAACGCGGATCGGCGAGCGTGGCACCACATTGTCTGGGGGACAGCAGCAACGAATCGCCTTGGCGCGGGCTTTGGCACGCAAACCCCGCCTACTGATACTCGATGATGCCACCTCTGCGGTCGACTCGTCGATCGAGGCCGAGATTCTCCGAAAGCTCACCCGCGCGGAATTGCCCTCGACAGTGATCATCGTCGCCTACCGACGGGCATCGATCATGCTTGCCGACCAGGTGATCTATGTCGAGGGCGGTGAAGTCGCCGCTCAGGGAACCCACGAAGAGTTGCTGGAGAGCACGCCCGGATATGCCCGCATCCTCCGCGCCTACGAAGAAGACGCCATGAAGAGGAGTGCCTGACATGGCGGCCGAGGTTGAGGATTACGAGGTCGAGGAGGAAGGCAAGCCGATCACCACCCGCCATGCACTGCGGCGGGCCTTCGTCGAGGCACCCAGTCTTCGAGTCGGCCTCTTCACCACAGTGCTCCTGGCGATCCTTGGCACGGTGGGAACCTTGATCGTTCCGATCATGGTGCAGCAGATCGTCGATCAAGAAGTGCTCGCTGGCGATGGCCCCAACCTTGCCGCCGTCGCCGCGCAGGGCGCATTTGCCCTGGCTCTGCTTGCGGTGGCGACTTTCCTGGCTCGGACGGCATTCTTTCGACTCAGCCGGATGACTGCGGATGGTCTCAAAGAGCTTCGGGTGAAGCTCTTCGATCATCTCCACCGGCTCTCCATCCTCCACGTGCAGGCTGAAAGGCGGGGAGCACTCGTATCCCGGGTGACCAGTGACATCACCACCATTCAGGAATTCATGGAGTGGGGAGGGGTGGGCATGTTGATCGGTGGAGCTCAGGTCATCCTCGCCCTCATCGTCATGTTCTTCTATCGCTGGCAGCTGGCCGGACTGGTCCTCTTGGGAGTGATCGTCTACGTCGTGATGCTGCTCTTCTTCCAAAAGCTGCTCCAGAAGGCACATGACCAGGTGCGTGAGAAGGTCGCCGACTCGTTGTCGGTGATGGGCGAGACGATCACAGGACTTCCGGTGATCAGGGCCCACGGCGTGGAAGCGACGACCCTTTCCCGCGTCCAGGCGACCCTCTCGAAGCAGGTCCGCGTGGAGCACCGTGCGTTCAAGCTTTCGGCGCTCCTATTCGCCTCCGCCGAGATCTTTGCTGCGGGCATCACCGCAACGGTGATTGGCGTCGGAGTTTTCCTCGGAGCTGCCGCCGGCACCTCAGCCGGTGTGCTTCTGGCTTTCCTATTCCTGGTCAATCTGATGATCGACCCGGTGCAGACTTTGGTGGAAACGATCGATCAGGCGCAGCGGGCCGCCGCCGGCCTCCGACGGGTGCTGCGGGTGCTCGACACGCCCATCGATATTCCGGATCCGATCGAGGGGGTCGATCTCCGGTCGGGCCCGATGGGGATGCGCATGGCCAATGTGACCTATAGCTATCCCAAAGGGCCGCGGGTGCTCACTGGTGTCGATGTCGAGATTGCCGCCGGGCGCCGGGTGGCGGTCGTAGGCCAGACCGGCTCCGGGAAGACCACCTTTACCAAATTGGTGACTCGACTACTCGAACCTGACGAGGGTCGCATCGAAATCGGAGGCGTTCCCTTGACGGAAATTCGCTTCTCCTCCTTGAGAAAGCGCGTGGCTTTCGTCCCACAGGAGGGCTTTCTCTTCAACACCTCCATTGCTGAAAACGTTCGGTATGGAGCTCCCGATGCAACCGATCAGGAGATACGAGAGGCTTTTTCTCAGCTCGGTCTAGAGGCCTGGCTCGAACGGACGCCTGCTGGGCTCGAGACAGCTGTCGGGGAGCGAGGCTCCAACCTATCCGCCGGGGAACGCCAGTTGGTGGCGCTGGTGAGAGCGTGGATAACGAACCCTGACCTGCTGGTGCTCGACGAGGCCACGTCCGCTGTCGACCCCTTTCTCGAGGTATCCCTTCGCCGCGCAATCGAGCGTCTGACGAGTGGGCGCACGTCGATCACGGTGGCCCATCGACTCTCGACGGCGGAGGCTTCCGACGAGGTATTGGTCTTCGACCATGGCGGCCTCGTCGAGCGGGGCACCCATCAGGAATTGCTCGCCCGCAAAGGCGTCTACACCCGGCTCTACGCCGATTGGAATCGCGGCGCCAAAATCGCCTAACCGCCGAACCCAGGGTTCGTAGCCGCGTCCAGCGCGTATAAAGGTCGGCAGAATGAAACGGAATGCGACGGCTGCTGATCGACACCGACACCGCTTCCGACGATGCGGTCGCTCTGGTGCTCGCCCTCCGACACCCAGGTGTCCAGGTCGAGGCGATCACGGTGGTGGCTGGCAACGTTCCTCTCGAACAGGCGGTGCAGAACGCCCTCTTCACCGTCGAGTTGTGCGGCTCGCGGGTACCGGTTCACAGCGGCGCTACAGGTCCCCTAACCCGGCCGCTCGAGACGGCTCAATTCGTCCATGGGGAGGACGGTATGGCCGACATTGGTCTTCCACTCGCGGGCCGCAGGCCGCATCCCGCTGAGGCAGTTGACGTCATCTCCTCGACGATCAACCAGCACCCGGGGGAAATCACGCTGGTCACGCTCGGGCCTTTGACCAACGTGGCGACCGCACTCATCCGAGAACCGTCTCTGGCGAGCAAGGTCATCGAGTGCGTGATCATGGGCGGCACCGGACACGGCCCCGGAAACGTCACCGATAACGCCGAGTACAACATCTGGGTTGACCCCGAGGCGGCCACGGTGGTTTTCGAGTCAGGCATGCCCATCAAGCTCGTCGGCTGGGACATCTCCTGCAAATACGCAACCTTCGGACCAGGTGCGGCGCGGGAGCTGCGAGATATCGGCACCGATCTCGCCCGATTTTGTATCGATATCCAGGCGACGGTCGATAGATATGCAGTCGAGGTGTCGGGCCTGGAGGGATTCGACCTCCCGGATCCCATCGCGATGGCAATCGCTCTCGATTCTCGAATTGCCACCCGGACCCGGAAGGTCAATGTCTCGGTCGGAACAGGAGAGAACGATCGAGGGGCGACCCCGATCGATCCATCACGCCCGCCGAATGTCGAGATGGTGGAGGAGGCGGATCGCGAACTCTTCCTCGAGATGCTGCGCCGGGCTCTGGGCCCGGCTTAGCTCCGACCGAACCGATCGAACTCCGGCAAGTCGACTCCGGTCCGAGCGATCATCTCCTCCATTGCCGCGACCGCCGGGGCCAGGTCGATCGGCTCGGCCGCGGCCCAGGGATTGCCGTCCAGCTCAAACTCACGCAGCCGGAAGTTGTCGGGCGTGATTGTTTCCAGAGCCTTCCAATCGATGGGCATGGCGATAGGAGCTCCCGGGCGCGGGCGCAGGGAATAGGGGCAGACGGCCGTGGGGCCGAAATGATTGCGCATCCAATCGACAAACACCCGGCCCTGGCGCTCCTTCTTGAGGAACTCAACCGTCATTTGGTTGGGGTGGCTCTGGGCGAGGAGAGTCGCCACCGCCTGTGCAAATCGACCCATCTCGTCGAAGCCGATGGTTGGTTGGAGGTCGGTAACCAGATGGAAACCTTTCGAGCCCGAGGTCATCAGCCAAGTGGGCACGTCTAGGGCACCGAGAAACTCAGCAGTGGCGCGAGCGGCGTATCGAACGCCGTCGAGGTCGCCCTCCGAGGGATCGAGGTCGAAGACCATTCGATCCGGGTGCTCGAGGTGCGAGGCCCGAAACCCAGGGATGTGAAAGGTGATCGTGTTTTGGTTTGCAAGGTAAGCGAGGCCCATCTCGTCACGAATGACGGGGTACTTCACGGTCCCGTCTTGTTTGGCTAGTTCGATCCGATCGATGTAGTCGGGGAACCCCTTGCCGGCATGTTTCTGCATGAATCCCTGCTTCTGGATCCCCTGCGGAAAGCGCTGAATGGTCAAAGGGCGGTCGATCAGATGCGGGAGCATTGCACCGGCCACCCGGTGGTAGTAGTCGGCAACCTCGCCTTTGGTCACCCCCGAATCGGGGTAGAGCACCTTCTCGGGGTGAGATACGACAACCAGAGAAGGCATTCTCCCACCTAGCATCCAGGAGGGTGAGCGACACCGAGGTGCCCGGGCTCGAGCCCGCGGCGTTTGGCTCCAATTTGTGGATGGTGGACGAGATCTACCAGCGATTTCTCGAGGATCCGGAGTCGGTCTCGGAGGCGTGGCGGGCCTACTTCAACGGCGAGGCACCCTCAGAATCGACGGTCGCCCCACCCCCGGCGGCAGAGGCGAGCCCACCGCCTCCAGCCATCCCTGAAGCGAAAACACAAACGGTCGAGCCTGTTACCTCGGCGCCTCAAACACCGGCTCCTGCCCCTGCACCAGCGCACACAGAAGCGCCGGCCAAGCCCGCCCCGGACACGGTCCTGCTGCGCGGCGCCGCGGCAGTGGTGGCCGAGCGGATGGAAGCGAGCCGTGAGCTTCCCACCGCAACGTCGGTCCGCAATGTCCCGGCGAAGTTGCTCGAGGTCAACCGCCTCATCATCAACAACCAGCTCAAGCGGCTGACTCAAGGCGGCAAGATCAGCTTTACCCATCTCATCGGCTATGCCGTAACGCGGGCGTTCAAGGAGTTGCCGCATCTCAACGTTGCGTTCGCCGAGATCGACGGCAAGCCCCACCTCGTTCGGTACCCCCACGTCAACCTCGGCCTGGCTATCGATGTCGAGCGCAAAGATGGTTCGCGGGGTCTGGTGGTCCCCAACATCAAGGAGGCCGACACTCTCGACTTCCGCTCGTTCTGGCTCAAATACGAAGAGTTGGTCGATAAGGCTCGCTCCAATCGATTGGCGCCTGACGAATTCGCCGGGACCACGGTCACCCTCACCAATCCCGGCACCATTGGCACCGTCCAAAGCGTTCCGCGCCTGATGCCCGATCAGGGGGTGATAGTCGGAGTCGGCGCCATCGCCTATCCCCCTGAGTTCCAGGCCGCCGACGCCGGCTTTATCGCTCGCCAAGGAATCGGCCGGGTTTTGACGCTTACTTCCACTTACGACCATCGCGTGATCCAAGGGGCGCAATCGGGGGAGTTGCTTGCCCGGGTTCACGAACTCCTCCTGGGCGAAGGTGGCTTCTATGACGAGGTTTTCGCCGCTCTCTCGATTCCTTACACACCGGCGCGGTGGGCGGTCGACGACAACCCTCCGGTCGGGAGTCCTCGCTGGGCCGAAAAGCAGGCCAACGTCTTCAGGCTCATCAACGCCTTCCGGGTACGGGGTCACCTGATTGCCGATTTGGACCCGCTTCGCCAGTATCCACCCCGCCTCTATTCCGAGCTCGATCCTCTTTTCTACGGGCTAACCATCTGGGACCTCGATCGCGAGTTCGCCACCGGCGGCATCGATGGTGCCCAGATGATGACTCTGGCCAAGATCCTCGCCCGACTTCGTGACGCCTACTGCCGCACGGCCGGGATCGAGTACATGCATATGCAGGAGACCGAGCAAAAACGATGGATCCAGGAACGGTGCGAGGTGCCCCGGACCGAGCTTGACCGCGAGGAAAAGATCCGCATCCTGAGGAAGCTCAACCAAGCCGAGGCCTTCGAGAAGTTCCTCCACACCAAGTACGTCGGACACAAGCGCTTCGGCCTCGAGGGCTCGGAATCTGTCATTCCGATGCTCGACTCCCTGATATCTGCCGCGGCTTTGGACGGTCTGGAGGATGTCGTCATCGGGATGGCGCACCGCGGCCGGCTCAACATCCTCGCCAACGTCATCGGGAAGAGCTACGGCAAGATCTTCCGCGAGTTCGAGGGGGACCTCGACCCCGAGACCACAGGCGGCTCGGGCGATGTCAAGTATCACCTGGGCGCGTCCGGCAAGTACGAGACCGCTGACGGTTCGATCATCGGTGTCCAGCTGGTCGCCAACCCAAGCCACCTCGAGGCGGTGGATCCGGTCCTGGAAGGAGTGGTGCGGGCCAAACAGGAAAAGCGAGGCCCCAGCGGACACACGCAGGTCCTACCCGTGCTCATCCATGGGGATGCCGCGTTCGCTGGACAAGGCGTAGTGGCGGAGGTGTTCAACCTCTCTCAGCTGCGCGGCTACCGAACCGGGGGAACGGTTCACATCGTGATCAATAACCAAGTGGGCTTCACCACCTCGACCCTCGACGCCCGGTCCTCGTTCTACGCCACCGATGTCGCCAAGACGGTGGCGGCTCCCATCATCCATGTAAACGGCGACGATCCCGAAGCGGTGGTGCGGGTGGCTCGTCTGGCTTTTGCCTTTCGCCAGGCGTTTCATCGCGACGTGGTCATCGACATGATCTGCTACCGCCGCCGCGGCCATAACGAGGGCGACGAGCCTTCGTACACCCAGCCGCTCATGTACAAGTTGATCGATCAGAAACGTCCGGTGCGCACGCTCTACCTCGAGCGCCTGGTGGCGATGGGCGAGATCTCGATGGAAGAGGGCGAAGGGCTGTTGGCCGAGTTCTCCGACCTCTTGAACAATGCGTTTCAGGAAACCAGGAATTCGGCCCCGGTTGAGCGGGCGAGCCAGGTGCGACCGATGTCCGACGAGGAGCCGGAGACGTCGGTTGAGAGAGCCGAGCTGGTCGACATCCTCGCCTATCTGACATCCCCACCTGCCGATTTCGTCATCCATCCCAAGCTGCGCCGGGTCCTGGACGAGCGAGCCGCCACCTTCGAGAACGGAATCGTCGACTGGGGGACGGCCGAGGCTTTGGCCCTGGGCTCGCTCGCCCGACAGGGCGTCCCCGTCCGGCTGGCGGGCGAGGATTCGAGGCGAGGAACCTTCAGCCACCGCCACGCCGAATTGACTTCCTACGACACCGGGACGGAGTGGACTCCGCTCCAGCTGTTGACGGCCGGCACCACCCGGGTTCGGATCGTTGACTCACTTCTCTCCGAATTTGCGGCCGTTGGCTTCGAATACGGCTACTCGGTGGAATGGAACGATGCCTTCGTCGCCTGGGAAGCTCAGTTCGGTGACTTTGCCAACGGTGCCCAGGTGATCATCGACCAGTTCCTCGCCGCCGGGGAAGCGAAGTGGGGCCAACAGTCTGGTCTCGTTCTCCTTCTCCCGCACGGCTACGAGGGTCAAGGGCCCGAGCACTCGAGCGGTCGCATCGAGCGCTTCCTGGGGCTCTGCGCAGACGAGAACATGAGGGTGGTCGTTCCGTCGACGACCGCTCAGTATTTCCATTTGCTTCGCCGGCAGGCGCTGATGAGACCTCGTAAGCCGCTGATCGTCTTCACTCCGAAGTCGCTCTTGCGAACCAAGGAATCGTTCTCGCCCACTGAGGTCATGAGCAACGGCGCCTTCGAACCAGTACTCGAGGACGACGTGGCGACCAACAATGCCCGCCGCCTGGTTCTCTGCTCGGGCAAGGTGTATCACGACCTGGCCCGGTTTCGGTCCGAGGTCAAGGCCGAGGAGGTCGCCGTCGTCCGTCTCGCCCAGCTCTATCCCATTGAGGGCCGTCGCCTCGCCGATCTCGCCCGCCGCCATCCAGAGGCGGCGGTGGTCTGGTGCCAGGAAGAGCCCGAGAACATGGGGGCCTACCAGTTTCTGCATGCCCACCTCGAGGCCGCTTTTGGCCGCGAGATCACCTACGCAGGGAGGGCCCCATCCGCGTCACCCGCCACCGGGTCGGCTCGGGCCCACGCCGAGGAGCAAGAGAGGCTGGTGCGCAGAGCGATCGGCGCCTCGCAGTAATTCGGTAACAACCAAGGTGAGGGGGAGACTTGCCTTCCCAAAGGGAGAGTCTTCCGGCCGGGGAGTACCGGGGGATCAGCCGGAGCGATCCGGGCAACTGGAGTAACTCCGGGGAGATCCGGAGGGAACGGCATCCGAGGGATTTGGAGACTCGGCGGTTGGGGCAGCCGTATCCGGAGAAATCCGGAGGGAACGGCATCCGAGGGATCTGGAGAACTCGGAAGAGAATGCCGTCCCCTCCGGATTTCCATTATGGCCGGTTCCGGGGCCGACCGGACTGCGCCCGAGGGCCTATTCGGCCTTTAGTCGGGGGGCGGCCAATAGCGACCGCGACGAAACTCGCCGGCTCGAACCTCAATTTCCCAGGTTGATCCCTTCTTGCATTCGAAAGCCGACTTCAGCGTCATTCCGTGGCGTGTCATCCAATCGAGCAGTGCGGGGATGACGTCGCCGTGCGAGCAGAGGATGGAGTTGGTGCCCGCCAATTCCTGGCACAAATCGCGGGCTCCCTTGAACCCCTCGCCCTCGGCGAGCTCGTCTCGTTCCTCTATCTCGATGCCGAGCTTGTCGGCCAAAGGCTCGACAGTCTGACGGCACCTCACGTAGGGGCTGGTCAGTATGCGGTCGATGGGATGGACGGCCAAGGTCCTCGCCAGGCCAAGGGCTTGCTTCTCACCGCGGCTGCTGAGGGGGCGGAGGCGGTCGTCTTTCTTCCAGTCGGAGCGACTCCCGGCAGCGGCGTGACGGACCAAGAAGAGCGACCCGGTTGACAGCTGAGCATCCGTATCCACGCCGGAGAGGACTTCTCTTTCCTTGCCATAGGTGAGCTTGTCCAGAGCCTCAGCGATTCCAAGCCACTGGAGACCGTCAACTTCGTCGTTAGGTTGGAAGTCGGTCGTTCGCAAAGCCCGCATCGCGAACCAATGGACGAGCTTTTCTCCAGCTTGCACGGGATATCGGCTGACTCCGATGGAACCGATCAGCCGAGCTTCCACTCCGGTCTCTTCCCTCACCTCCCGTAAAGCCGTCTGGGCGGGCGTTTCACCGGGGTCGGATTTCCCCTTAGGCAGCGTCCAATCGTCATAACGCTGACGATGAATCACCAAGACCTCCGGCCCTGCCGTGCTCGGGCGCAGGACCACGCCTCCGGCAGCTATGACCAGGTCAGGCTCGGACATCGAGGTCCCCAGCGTACGTATTCGTCAACGAACCGGATTATTGATGCTGGGACGATCAAGGGCGAAACCACCCTTGCGTGAGGCGGTGACCGCGGTGAGGTCCACGCTCAGTGCTCCGCAGAAGCGGCAAACGCGCCTGATGATGCCTCCACCCGCTTCGTTCCCCGGACCGAAGCGATGGCGCCCTTCGCGACAGGCCGCCAGCCCTCGCCGCCGCGAGGCGGTGTGCCGTGGAACACGTGGCATGGCTAGAGATTAAACGTGGGGAGAGCGGGAAAACCAGACTTATCTACGAATCGAGGGCTTGGTCGATAGCGGTTGTGATACGACGCTCATTGACTAGTGCATGTTTCTCGATGGCGAACTGTGGCCATGGGGCGTCAAAACCCGTCACCCGCGAGATGGTCCCGCGAAGTGAGTAGAGACATTTCTCAGCGACAGTGGCAACCACTTCTGCTCCGACCCCGGCTGAACCCTGTGGTTCCTGGACCACGAGCAATCTCCCGGTTTTCTCCACGGAGGCGATGACCGTTTCTCGATCCCAGGGAAAGAGGGTCCTGAGGTCGATCACCTCCACCGGACGCGAGGCTGCCGCTTTTAAGGCCGGAGGCACCATGCCTCCGTAGGTGACAAGGGTGAGTTCCGAACCCTCTTGGCGGACCCGAGCTCTCCCGATCGGCACCTCGTACCACTCAGTGGGCACGAGCTCACGACCCGCTCGATAGAGCACCTTGGGCTCAAGGAAGATGACCGGATCGGGCGAGACGAGAGCGGAGGCGAGAAGGCCTTTGGCGTCCCAGGGAGTGGAGGGACAGATCACCACCAGCCCGGGAGCATGAACGAAGTACGCCTCGGGTGAGTCGCAATGATGTTCGTGGGCGGCGATCCCTGCCCCATTGGGGAATCTGACCACTACCGGTACGGACACGTTCCCTCTGGTGCGAAAGCGAAACCGCCCGAGATGAGACACGATCTGATCGAAGGCGGGGTAGACGAAACCATCGAACTGGATCTCGGCGACCGGGCGGGCTCCGGCCATCGCCATTCCAACCGCGCAGCCCACGATCCCGGACTCGTTAAGAGGGGTGTCGATCACTCGCTCCTCTCCAAAGCGCTCTTGCAGATTCTCCGTAATCCGGAAGACTCCGCCGGACACTCCGACATCCTCGCCGAGGACAATCGTCTCCGAGTTCGCCTCCATGCCCTGCATGAGTGCGGCGTTGATGGCGTCGGCCATCGTCATCGATTCGGTTGGCCCGGTGGGCGTTGGATCCTGTCCAACATCCCACAACTCTCCGGGGTGGAAAGCGGTTGCAGTTTCGCCGTGTGCTGCTTGCGTTGCATGTAGTTGTTCCATCAGCAGAGGTGGAATGCGCTGATAGGCATGTCGGATGGTGTCGTCGCGGTTCGGCAGCGGACGCGCCTCGATTTCGGTGATGGCCGCGTCAACCTGGTCGGCCACCTCCATCGCCACCTTTTCTCCGACTTGAGGGTCCCAGAGACCACGATCCTCGAGGAAGTGCCGGAAGCGTTCTATCGGATCAAGTTGGCGCCATTGCTCCTCTTCCTCGACGGAGCGGTAGCGGCGGGCGTCGTCGGCGGTGGCGTGGGCGCCGAAACGATAGGTCATGGCCTCGATGAGCGTCGGCCCCTCTCCCCGGCGGGCACGTTCGACGGCTTCGCGAGTCACCTGGTAGGTGGCGAGGACATCCATGCCGTCCACCCGTATGCCCGGAAAGCCATACGCCTCGGCCTTCTGAGCGATGGTGGCGGAGGCCGTCTGCTTTTCATAAGGCACCGAGATGGCGTACAAATTGTTGGCGCAGATAAAGACTGTGGGTGTCTTCCAGACCCCGGCAAAATTCATGCCCGAGTGGAAGTCGACCTCGGATGTGGCACCGTCTCCGAAGTAAGCCACCGCGACGTCATCCTCACCACGCAGCTTCGAGACGTAGGAGTATCCGACCGCGTGAGGAAGCTGGCTGGCGATGGGAACAGTCGTGATCCCCATCCGGTACTTGAGCACATCCCAGTCGCGATTTGGTAGTCCCCGCCAGTAGGACATGACCACATCAATTGGCAGGCCGCGAGCGAGTTGTACTCCGTGCTCTCGATAGGACGGGAAGACAAAGTCGTTGGGGGCAAGAGCGAGAGCCGAGCCCACCTGTACCGCCTCTTGCCCTTCAAGCATCGGATAGGTACCGATCCGGCCCTGACGCTGTAGAGCCAGCATGCGGCGGTCGAACTCGCGGGACAGGACCATAAGCCTGTACATCTCGGTCAGCAGCGATTCGGGAAACGCGAGATCGGTTTCCTTGGGCTTGCCATTGGGCGCTAGCAGCTGAAAGGTCTGGTAGTCCGCCAAGCAAGCCGAGTCTGGCATGTTTTCTGGCTTTTTGAGCCGGGCTAGCCTCGAAATGTGCCTTCGCTTCGAGCCGGTGTTGACCGACTCCCGCCGTACGTGGCCGGCCGCCCCATCGAAGAAGTTGCAGAAGAGTTCGGCTTTGATCCCAGTTCCGTCGTCAAGCTGGCCTCGAACGAGAGTCCGCTGCCTCCCTTTCCCGAAGTGGTCGAAGCCATCGCCGCCCACGCCGGCACGCTGAATCGCTATCCCGATAACGGCTGGCACGACGTGGCAAGGGCGGTGGGCCATTGGCTTGACGTGGACGAGAGGAACCTCATGTTTGCCGGCGGGAGCTCCGAACTCCTTCGGGTTTTCGCCCTCGCAGTGGGAGGGGCGGGGACGAGCGCGGTGTACGCCTGGCCGTCGTTCATCATCTATCGCCTGGCCTCGGTACTGGCGGGGAGCGAAACGATCGAGGTGCCCCTATCTGCAGATCACAAGCTCGACCCTGAGGGGCTGGTGAAGGCGATCAGATCTGACTCCACAATCCTCTACCTCTGTAACCCGAACAATCCGACCGGCTCGTACCTCGGTTCCGATCAGATCAAGGAAGTCATTGACCGGGTTGAGGATTCGGTATTGGTGACCATCGATGAGGCCTATTTCGACTACGTGACCGCCCCTGATTTCGCCAGCGCCATCCCCGAAGCCCTAGCCCGGCCAAATGTGGTGGTGACGAGAACGTTTTCGAAGGTCTTCGGCCTGGCCGGCCTGCGAATCGGATATGCAATCGGCCAGGAGGCCACCCTGCTCGAACTGCGGAGAGCACAGGCCCCATTCACAGTCAGCACTCTTGGCATGGCCGCCGCCATCGAGGCCGTTCGCCATCCCAACCGGATCCGGGAGCGAGTGGAAGCCAATCAAATCGGGCGGAATCTGTTGGCGAGCGAGTTGAGCAGGCGCCAGATCGAGTACGTGCCATCACAAACCAACTTCGTCTATTTCCGCCCCACTCCGGGTGCCAATCTCGAGGAGGACTTTCTGCGGCGGGGAGTAATCGTGCGACCCTTCGGCGAGGACTGGCTCCGGGTCACGATCGGAACGCCCGAAGAGATGAATCGCTTCCTCTCGGAACTCGATTCCATTCTTGCGTAAATTTGGCCGCATAAACCCGGCCGTTTTTACGCAAGAATGGAGAACCGATGCCGAGCCTCGAAGAGTTCTGCACCATCACTGGAAGCCTTGCCCCGCGGATGGTCGGTAACACCCCGCAAGGGACGCGGATCGATTTCGGTTTTGAAGGAGTCGCGACCTCTCCTCATTGGGAGGGCGAGCGACCGGTGAAGGGGGTCGACTATGCCACGGTCCGCGGCGATCAGAACATGGACCTCGACATCCGGGCCACCATCGGAGAGAAACGTGAAACTGTCTCTTACCGGGGGTCGGGGGTGTCGATCGTTCTCAGCCCAACAGAGGCGCGACCCCAAGAACTTTTGACCTTTGCCACCGGCAACACCGATCTGGCCTGGCTCAACACCGCGGTGGGTGTCGGAATCGGCGGTGGCAAGGACGGCAAAATCGAGCTCACGATCTACATCGTCAAGGACTGATGGTCGACACAATCGGCTTGCTGGCTGGCACCGGGTGGGCAGCCGGGCTCAATCTCTATCTGGCAACATTTCTCTTGGGTCTTGCCGGCCGCCTCGACTGGCTCGACGTCCCCTCGGTTTTGCAACGCACCGATGTCATGATCGTGGCGGGAGTTCTGTATGGAATCGAGTTCCTGGCCGACAAGATTCCCTTTATCGACAACGTGTGGGATGCCATCCACACCTTCGTGAGACCACTCGGCGCCGGCGCACTTGGTTATGTGATCGCGGGCGATTCTCCATCGATCGGAGCCGCGATTGGCGCCCTGCTCACCGGAGCGCTGGCGCTCTCGGCGCATTCCACCAAGGCCACGACCAGGGCGGCAGTGAACACTTCGCCCGAGCCGTTCTCCAACATCACCCTTTCTCTCTTCGAGGACGGCCTCGTTGCCGGGCTTCTCGCGCTGGCCATCGCTAATCCGATGGTGACGTTGGTGGTAGTGGTTGTCTTCACGATCCTCGGAATCTGGCTGGTGGTGAAGTTTTTCGGCGCCATCAAACGGATTCGGGCCCGCAGGGCTAGCGCCCCGTCCGCTCCGGGCTAGAACCGAACTTCGCAGGCCTCTTCTCGATGAAGGCTCGCATGCCTTCGAGATGATCTGGGGTCACACCCAAGGCGCCTTGCACGCTTCGCTCCTCTTCGAGGGCAGCGAGGAAACCAAGCGAAGCTGCCCCGTAGATGATCTTCCGGTTGGCGACATAGGCGGCCGTTGGTCCCTGCGCCAAAGTGCTGGCTTGGGTGGTGGCTTCGGCGAGCAAGTCCTCGGCAGAAATGCTGCGGGCGAGGCCGAGATCGACGGCTTCGGCGGCGCTCATTCGCCGGTTGGTGCAGGTGAACTCGATGGCTCGGGCGAGGCCGAGATGATGGACCAGGAGCCAGGTCGATCCGGTATCGGGAATGAGGCCAAGGCCCATGAAGGCCGACAGAAAGTAGGCCTCAGCCGACATGATCCGGAGGTCGCATCCCAAAGCGAGAGCCATTCCAGCCCCGGCCGCCACTCCGTTGACCGCGGCCACCGTTGGAACCCTTGCCTCATAGAGGGCGATAGCGATCGGGTTGAAGCGCTCGGCTAAGACCCGATCGAGATCGGGTCCACCCGATTCGTATTCGCTCATCAGATCGGAGAGGTCGGCACCGGCGCAGAAGGCCTTGCCCGAGCCCGTGAGAACTGAGGCTCGTGCCTCGTCGCCCGCTCGGTCGAGGGCCGAAACGAGGCCGGTGGCGAGTTCGGCCGAGACCGAGTTGAAGCGGTCGGGCCGGGAGAGGGTGATTACCGCCACATCCCCTTCGACCTGGTAATGCACGGCCATCTGGGGAGGGTACCCCGCGTTCTCCGAGCTGGCCGATCGGCAGAGCCGTTGTGCGAACCCTCGGTTCGCTATACCGGGGTCATGCAACGGCAGGTAGTCGTTTCGGGGGATCCGTTGACGGTTGAGGACGTCGTGGCGGTGGCGCGGCGGCAGGCCTCCGTGGTCCTCGGCAGCGGCGTGGCCGCCCGCATGGAACCCGCACGGCGAGTGGTCGAGAAGGCCTTGGATTCCGACGCCGTCGTCTACGGGGTCACCACCGGCTTCGGCGCTCTTGCCTCAACCAGAGTGGACCGGGAGGAAGCAGCCGACCTCCAGGTCAATCTTCTTCGCAGTCATGCCGCCGGGGTCGGCGACCCTCTCCCGGACGAGGTCGTCCGGGCAATGCTGCTCCTCAGAGCGCGGACCCTGAGCCAGGGCCACTCCGGCGTACGGGCAGTTGTGGCTGAACGACTCCTGGATCTGCTGGCGGCTGACCTCCTCCCACTGGTTCCCTGTCTGGGGTCGGTCGGTGCGTCAGGAGATCTGGCGCCATTTGCCCATCTCGCTCTGCCATTGATCGGCGAAGGCCGCCTGCGATTTCAAGGCCGCGTGCAAGAGGCGGGCGAGGGGCTACGCGCTGAGGGCCTGGAGCCGCTTCGGCTCGAGGCCAAGGAAGGACTCTCTCTCCTCAACGGCACCGAGGGAATGCTGGCGATGGCCTGTCTCGGGATCGACCGGGCCGCCCGACTGGCCCGGGCTGCCGACGCCGCTTGCGCGATGTCGGTCGAAGCCTTGCTTGGCTCTGCCCGCCCTTTCCGATCCGATATTCACCGGTTGCGACCACATCCGGGTCAGGTTGATTCGGCCCGTCGCATCGGGAGCCTGCTCGAAGGCTCCGAGCTCGGCGCCAGCCATGCCGACGATTTTGTCCACGCGGTCCAGGATGCTTATTCACTTCGCTGTGCACCCCAGGTCCATGGGGCGGTGATCGACACCATTGAGCATGCTCGCCGTGTTGCCTCGATCGAACTCGGGGCGGTGGTCGACAACCCGATCGTTTTTCCCGAGACGGCCGAGGTCGTGTCGGGCGGCAACTTTCACGGAGCGCCCTTGGCCTTCATTCTGGACTTTGTAGGCATTGGCGTCACCGAATTGGGATCAATCTCAGAACGACGGATCGATCGCATGCTCGATCCCCAGCACTCCTCAGGCTTGCCCCCGTTCCTTTCGCCCTCGGCGGGTCTCCATTCCGGATACATGCTGGCGCAGTACACGGCGGCGGCGCTGGTTGCCGAAAGCCGCGTGCTCTCCCATCCCGCGTCCATCGACTCGATACCGACTTCGGGATCGCAGGAGGATCACGTCTCGATGGGCTGGGGGGCGGGGCGCAAGCTTTTGGAGATACTCGACAACATCGCTCTGGTGATCGCTGCCGAACTGGTGGTGGCAGCTCAGGGCATCGAATTTCGCCAGCCCCTCCGTCCCGCACCCGGAGTGAGGGCGATCTGGCAGGGGATTCGAGAGCTTGTACCCGTGCTTACGGCCGATCGGCCGATCGGCAGCGAGATCGAGGAAGTGGCTGATTTCGTCGAGAGGGGGCGACTGGACGAGATCTGCGGCTGGAAAAACCTGTAGGGAAGACGGCGATTCTCCGATATGAGTGTCGGAGGAATTCAGTTTCATGCGATTTAGCGGATCACTGCAAACACAAGGCGACCCCGAGGGCTGGCTCAAGACCACCCTCAATCTGGTGGGGGGGCGGGTTGAGATTGTCGCGGGGGAGGAAACCCTCGGAACCTGGTCCGTCTCTCAGGTAAAAGCGGAGCGCATCGCGGGAAACCGTTTCGATCTGTCCTTGGGTGAGGACCGCGCCGTCTTCCTCGCCGACGATGCCCTCGCTTTCTCCTACGAAGCTCTTCCCCAGCTGGCCAAGAACCCGATTGTCGAGGCAGCCCAGGGGTTCCGGCAGAAGCTCCTCGGAAGCGCTCGCAAGGCCGCCAAGGTCGTCGAGGTGGTGGCGCCGGAGCCACCGACGCCGTCGGCCCCCTCACCGGCCGACAACATCGTCTGGCAGGAACCTCCGGCGGAGGCACCGGCCAACGTCAAGCGCCTGCGCGAGCTCATCGAAGCCGCCCGTGCCAATCGGGAAGAAACCGATGACGAGCCCGAGGAATCAGGTGAGTCAGCGGAGAGGGTCCCAGAGGTTGCTGTGCTTTCCATCGATCCTCCGATGAGACTGATGGATTCGGATGCAGAGCCGGATCCTGGCCCGTTGTGGGCGGGGAGCGAGCTTGGGCGGCGGATCAACCCTCCGGCCGCCGATGACTCCGATTTCTTTACCTCACCGCTTCGGCCCGAGGAAGTTGAGCCGCCCGCACGGGAGTTTCAGCTGACCCCGGTCAAGTCTCTGCGCGAACCCAACGAGGTTGAAGCCTTGCCTGCCGAGGAACCATTTCTCGCTTTGGTTGATACCAGCCAGACCGACGAGCTGGTTAGCGAGCTCGAACAACTCTTGAAATGGGTCTCAACCAATGATCTCAAGGATGCCCAGGCGCAAGCCGCTGCCAACCTGGTCCGCTCCATTCGGGCCCTTCTCGACTCCTAATCCGTTCTTGCGTAGAAATGGCCGCATTTATGCGGCCATTTCTACGCAAGAATGAATCGGTGATACCGCCCACCTTTCACGGCCCCGATCTCCACGCCAAAGGCTGGCTGCAGGAAGCGGCGTTGCGCTGCCTCCAGAACAACCTTGACCCCGAAGTAGCTGAGGATCCCGAGCGGCTGATCGTCTACGGGGGTACCGGCAAGGCGGCCCGTAATCCGCAAGCGCTGGCGGCGATCGTCGATTCTCTGCTCGCCCTCGAATCGGATGAGACGCTGCTGGTGCAGTCTGGAAAGCCGGTGGGAGTTCTCACCACCCATCCCCTCGCTCCCCGGGTCCTAATTGCCAACTCGCTCTTGGTTCCCGAATGGGCCACTTGGGAGAAGTTCTGGGAGCTGGAAGCCGCCGGCCTAATGATGTACGGGCAGATGACAGCGGGTTCCTGGATCTACATCGGAACCCAGGGAATCCTGCAAGGTACTTATCAAACCTTCGTCGCCCTGGCCGAGCAGCGCTTTGGGGGGACGCTCTCAGGGACCGTTACCCTCACTGCCGGGCTCGGAGGCATGGGCGGTGCCCAGCCCCTGGCGGTGACCATGAACGGAGGCGTGGCGCTGGTGGTCGAGGTTGATCCCTCCCGTATCCAACGTCGGCTCGAGATTGGATACCTCGATCAGGCTGCCTCCGATCTCGACGAGGCGCTGGCTCTGGCCGAATCGGCCCGGAAGGAGAGACGAGCGCTTTCGATCGGCTTGCCGGGCAACGCGGCCGATGTCTTCGCCGAGATACTTCGTCGCCAATTTTCCATCGACATCGTGACCGACCAAACCTCGGCCCACGACCCACTCAACGGGTACGTGCCCAATCACTTCACCCTCGAAGCGGCCACCGAGCTGCGCCAGGCCGATCCCAAGCGGTACATCGCCGAGAGTCGGCGGGCGATGGCCGAGCACTGTCGCACCATGGTTGACTTTCAGAAGGCGGGATCGGAAGTCTTCGATTACGGCAACAACCTGCGCGGCGAGGCGGTGCTGGGCGGTTTTTCGGATGCTTTTTCCTACCCGGGGTTTGTCCCCGCATACATTCGACCCCTGTTCTGCGAGGGCCTGGGTCCCTTTCGCTGGGTGGCCCTCTCGGGCCATCCATCCGATATCGCCGCCACCGATCGTGCCGTTGCCGCCTTGTTCCCCGACAACGCTCCCCTCCAGCGCTGGCTCCGGATGGCGGACCGGATTCCGTTCCAAGGCCTGCCGGCGCGCATCTGCTGGCTTGGCTACGGCGAACGCGACAAGGCGGGCTTGTTGTTCAACGAGCTGGTGGCACAGGGGAAGGTCAAGGCTCCCATCGTGATCGGACGCGATCATCTCGATTCGGGATCGGTGGCCTCGCCCTATCGCGAGACCGAGGCGATGGCCGATGGTTCTGACGCGGTGGCCGACTGGCCGATCCTCAACGCCCTGGTGAACGCCTCCTCGGGAGCGGCATGGGTGGCGGTCCACCATGGCGGTGGCGTGGGTATCGGCAAATCAATCCATGCCGGCGCCCAGGTGGTAGCCGACGGTACCCCCGATGGTGCCTTCCGGCTTGAGCGAGTTCTAACCAATGATCCGGCCATGGGAGTTCTCCGTCACGCCGACGCTGGCTATGAAAAAGCCCGTTCCGTGGCGTCCGAACGCGGCGTTCGCATCCCCGGTTAGACGGCGGGCGCCCCTACCCGATCCGTCAGATCTTCTCCCGAGAGCTGGAAGACGAAGCAGATCACCTCGCGGTCGCCCCCGTTCCATGATCCCTCCGTGGGATATAGGTATCCGAAGTCGAGGTCCGAGTCCTGGTAGGCGATTCCGGTGTAGCTCTCGAAATGGCGATAGCAAAAGGGCTCGGCCCAATCGGCCAGGCGGGTCGCTCCCGGATAGAAAGCCTGGTCCGGGTGGTCGGCGACGCGGTAGGCCTCCGCGTAATGGGGACGTTGACAGCTCACGACTTCATACTCACCGTCGACATCGTTGAAACAGTCGCCGACGGCGAGTTGGAGGTTGTTGGCCGGGATCTGTTCGAGGGTCTCGATCAGTGCCGGATACACAATTCCAAAACCAAAGGCACTGGCCAGGGTCAGAGTCCCGGCGGCAGCGCTCCAGGCGAGCTTGGCCCTTCGGGAGAGCGCTCTCGGTCCGGTTGGCCAACCGGCCAAAGCCCGGCGAGCCCAAAGGCCGGTATTGACGATGCTCACGATTCGCATGGCCAACACGGCTGCTACCACCGAAGCGATCGATGACATCAATGAGAGGATCCGCGTCGTTGCCAGCGAAATGGTGGGGTCGATGAGGCTTGTTCCACCCAGGGCATTAGAAAGCAGAAACGCTCCCCACCAGGTCCGGCGCACCGCGGGGCGATCATTGCCGGCCTGCGCCAGCTCGGCGATCCCGCGGTAGGGAAGGATCAAACCGAGGATCGGGACCAAGTAGAACCAGACCACTGCCGGTGAAAACCGGGCCTTGGTGAGGGCCCGGAGGTTGGCGTGAGCTTGGTGCTGCCAGATCATCCAGGCAATCACCACGATCAGAAACACACCTACATACGCCAGGCTGAGACCTGCCTCCCACCCATCGGTGAAGGATGGCTCGCTTTGTAAAAGCTCGGCACGGCGGGCGTCGATGCGGGCCAGTGTGACGATTGCGGTCAGCCCAGAGATTATTTCTACCGCAGCAATGCCGGCCAGGGCAGCGGTGGCGAACTGACCTGCCCCAATCGGAGAACCAGGTGCAATTCGATTCGGCGGGAGCCCCAATTCGGGTTGGGTCTGTTCGGCGTTCTCCGCGCTCATGATGAGAAGTTAACTATCGGTACCCTCCGCCCATGGCTCGTGCTTTGCGCTGCTCGTTCTGTGGAAGGAGCCAGGATCAGGCAGGAAAGCTGGTAGCCGGACCCGATCGGGTGGCGATCTGCCAGGGATGTATCGAGCTGGCCAGAGAAGTGGCGTTGCCGTCGGCCCGCCCGGCCACTGGGGATCTGGTGCTGACCGGGATTTCAGAGTTGGTGACCAACGATCCCCGCGCCGGCAGCCGGTTGGGGGTGATCGAGGACGCGGCACTGGCGATACGTCACGGACAAGTGGCCTGGGTCGGAGCCGGAGGCGATCTCCCGATTCGATATGGCGAGTTGCCAGAGATGAATTGCGAGGGCAAGGCGGTGATACCTGGCTTTGTAGATCCGCACACCCATCTCGTGTTTGGCGGCGATCGAAGCGACGAGTTTGCGATGAGATTGCAAGGGGCCACCTATCTCGAGGTGCAGGCCGCTGGAGGGGGGATCACCTCGACGGTGGCTGCGACAAGAGCGGAGGCGCCGACCGATCTGCTGGCATCTGCAATCGAGCGAGCGGGACAAATGCTCGAGCTGGGGACCACCACGATCGAGATCAAAAGCGGATACGGTCTCGATCTCGCCACCGAAGTCGCCTCTTTGGAAGTGGGACGCCAGGTCGGCGAGGCGCTTCCGGTCGACGTGGTAACAACCTTCCTCGGGGCGCATGTGGTGCCCCCAGAGTTCAGCGACGATCGCTCCGGTTACGTCTCCCTGCTCGAAACCATGATGCCGGTGGTCGCCGCCAGTGCCACCTATTGCGACGTCTTTTGCGACGAAGGTGCCTTCACCGTTGCCGAGGCCCGGCGGGTGCTCGAGTCCGGCAGGCGTCACGGACTGCGTCCCCGTCTTCATGCCAATCAGCTCGGCAACACCGGCGGCGTCGAGCTAGCCATTGAGCTCGAAGCTGTCAGTGCCGACCATCTTGAGCACATAGACGAGAACCAAGCGCAGGCGCTGGCCGACTCGAAGGTGGTTGCGGTCCTCTGCCCGACGGCCTCTTGGTCGATACGAGCCCGGCAAGCACCCGGAAAGCTCCTATGGGACCTCGGGGCGACGGTGGCGTTGGCCACTGATTGCAACCCGGGGACCTCGTATGTGGTTTCGATGCAGCTCGTGATGGCGGTGGCTTGTCTCGACATGGGGCTGACGCTCGACCAGGCGCTTTGGTCGGCGACTAGAGGTGGAGCCCTGGCGTTGGAAGAGGCGGACAAGGGCCGACTCCGTCCCGGCGATCTTGGCGATGTTCTCGTCCTGGAGTCAGATTCCTACCGGCACCTCGCTTACCGGCCTGATCGAAATCTGGTGAAAACCGTTGTGAAACAAGGGGATATTGTCGTTGGCAGCCTGGCCCCGGAATTCGATCTTGCCTAAGGTGGCCCTCCGAGACGCAGTCCGCGTCACTGTCGCAAACCCCCAAGGAGGGCAAGTGAACAAGACGGAAATGGCACAGAAGCTCGCCAGGAAAATTGACATGACTCAGGCCGCAGCCGCCGAGATCATCGATGCCATCTTCGACACCGATCCTGGCAAGGGGATCATCGCTGTCGAGCTCGACGCAGGGGACAAAGTGACCATCTCGGGTTTCGGAACTTTCTCCACCAAGAGCCGCTCCGCTCGCAAGGGCCGCAACCCCGCCACGGGAGCGGAGATCTCGATACCCGCTCGCAAGTACGTTCACTTCGCTCCGGCCAAGGGCCTCAAAGACCGCGTTTCCATGTAGCTTCCCCCCTGTCGTCGATCAGACGCGGCCGAGGCCGCGTCTGATTCGCGTTGGGTGAAATGAAGACACTTTTTCATCGATCGGAGCCGGTGATCATCGCCCACCGGGGGTCACGGCTCCTTTGGCCCGAGAACACCATGACCGCCTTTGAAAAGGCAGCCGGCTTCGGCGCCAAGTTTCTTGAGACCGATCTGCGAGTCAGCGCCGACGGAATACTCCATTGCTTCCACGACGCTTTTTTGGACCGGACCACCGACGGATTTGGTCCCATCGGGTCACGAAGTTCGCGGGACCTACAACTTCTCGATGCGGGCTACCACCACCGTATCGGTAACGAGTACCCCTTTCGAGGTAAAGGGATCGGCATTCCCACCTTCGCCTCCGTCCTGGAGGCATTCGGAGACTTCGGATTCGTGGTCGACATCAAGAACGATGGTGCCGTCGAGCCGCTGGCGCGGATGATCAAAGAACGCGACCTCGCCCCGCGCCTGATTATGGGCTCCTTCTCCACCCACCGCTTGCTTCATCTGCGAGAAATCTGCGGGACGGAGCTGGCGACTTCGACCGGTCCCACAGAGACGGTGAAGGCAATCCTGGCTGGCCGGCTGGGGGCCAGCGTTGAACCCTTTGGTTCGACGACGGTGGCGCTCCAAGTTCCCGTGTCCTGGTACGGAGTTCCGGTAGTAACCAATCAACTGGTTGACGTCGCTCATCGCTTCGGCAAGCTCGTCCATGTTTGGACGATCAACGAGGTTGAGGAGACGAAGAGACTCCTCGAACTCGGAGTCGACGGCGTCATCACCGATCGGGTTGACCTAGTGAACGTTATGTGAGCGACGGCAGCTGGGGCGAACGGGCAGCCTCGAACTCATCGATGGCCTCTGTATGCCTCAGGGTCAGCTCGATGTCGTCGAGGCCGTTTTCAAGGCGCCACCGGGTGTAGGGGTCGAGCGGGAAGTCGGCTGCAAACCCGTCAGCAGTGACCGTTTGCTCGGGCAGATTCACCTCGACCACTGCCTCCGGCTCGGCTTCAGCTAGCTCCATCAGCCAGGCAACTTCCTTGTCGCTCAACACCACCGGTAGCAGTCCGATCTTGGTGCAGTTGCTGAAGAAGATGTCGGCGAACGAGGGCGCCACGATCGCCTCGAAGCCCCAATCCTGGAGTCCCCACGGTGCGTGCTCCCGGGAGGAACCGCTCCCGAAATTGGGACCGGTGACCAGGATCTTGGCGCCTTGGTACTGGGGGAGGTTGAGAACGAAGCTGGGATCGGCCTCCCGCCACTCGGCGAAGACGAATTGCCCGTAGCCGGTTCGCTCGACCCGCTTGAGGTATTTCTTCGGCATGATCTGGTCGGTGTCGACATTCGCTCGGGGGAGCGGGGCGAGGCGACCACTGACGACAGAAATCGGTTTCATTGCTCGAAGGTGAAGCGGGTGGGGGACGTTGCAAAGCTGTCCAGCGATGACATGTCGAGGGCGATGATCACCTCGGGGGCAATTTTCCAGAAGCTCCCGTCGGCCTCGGGTCGGTATTCGTACTTGGCCTGGTAATTGGCCCCCAGCTCGCCAAATTGCTCCCCGGCGGGCCCTTTCGTCACCACTCCCCGCCCGCTGATGTGAATGCCTTTCGAATCGACTCCGAAGCTCACCCGCGGGTCGCGAATCAGGTTGCGGGCCCAGCGAGTTGTGTCCCCGCCTTCGAAATAACCGGTCTCGCCGACCCAGCCGCCCCAGATTGGGTGGATGTGCGAGCCCCCGTCGGGCCGGGTGGTCCCGATCCAGTAAAGGGTCGCCATCGCGAGAGCATCGCGCACCGTATCCCAGGAAAGCATCCCCTTCTTCTGAGTCGAGAAGCCGTATGCCTTTGGCGCCGTGGGACGGCTGATCACGGGAGCGCTCATTGCCAGTCCCGGACGTCAACCAGATGACCGGCAATTGCGGCGGCGGCCGCCATCGCCGGAGAAACCAAGTGGGTGCGACCGCCGGGGCCTTGCCTGCCTTCGAAATTGCGATTCGAGGTAGAAGCACAGCGCTCGCCGGGGGCAAGTATGTCAGGGTTCATCCCCAAGCACATCGAACACCCGGCGTCGCGCCATTCAAAGCCGGCTTCCTTGAAGATCAGGTCGAGTCCCTCGGCCTCCGCCTGAAGCTTCACCAAGCCGGAGCCGGGGACCACCATGGCGCTGACGTGTGGGGAGACCTTTCTGCCTTCGACGACACGGGATGCCGCCCGCAGATCCTCAATGCGTCCGTTGGTGCAGGATCCCAGGAAAACGCGGTCGATGCGGACGTCGGTGATCGGGATTCCACCGGGAAGGTCCATGTACGCCAAGGCTCGCTCGATCGAATCGCGCTCGGTGGGGTCGGCCGCCTCGTCCGGGGTGGGGATACGACCGGTGATTGGGATCGTTTGACCGGGATTGGTTCCCCAAGACACGTAAGGGACGAGGTCGGCGGCGGCAAAATTGAATTCTGTATCAAAGCTGGCGTCCGGATCGCTCGGCAACCGCCGCCAGATCTCGAGGGTCTCTTCCCAGTCACGGGGGGCGAACGGTTTCCCCTCCAAATAGGCGTAGGTGGTTTCATCGGGAGCGATCATCCCCGCCCGTGCTCCTGCCTCGATGGACATATTGCAGATGGTCATTCGTCCTTCCATCGAGAGGCTTTCAATCGTCGAGCCCATGTACTCAATGACGTGACCGATCGCCCCCCCGGTCCCAATGGTGGCGATGATCCCCAAGATCACGTCTTTGGGAGTTACGCCGTTGGGAAGTTGGCCATCGACTCTGATGGCCATCGCCCGGGGTTTGTCTTGGGGAAGGGTCTGGGTGGCGAGGACATGTTCGACTTCGGAGGTTCCAATTCCGAAGGCGAGAGCGCCGAAAGCACCATGAGTCGACGTATGGGAGTCTCCGCAGACGATCACCAATCCCGGTTGGGTTATCCCTTGCTCGGGACCGATGATGTGGACGATGCCCGAGCGAGGGTCATCGAGGCCGAAGAGCGTGACTCCAAACTCCTCGCAATTGCGGATGAGGGCGTCGATCTGGATCTTCGACATCGGGTCGGTGATCCCGAGTTCGCGGTTGGCCGTCGGGACGCCGTGGTCGATGGTGGCGAGGGTCAAGTCGGGCCGGCGCACCTTTCGCCCATGCATGCGCAGAGAGTCGAAGGCCTGCGGTGACGTCACCTCGTGGACCAGGTGCATGTCGACGTAGAGGAGATCGGGCTCCCCCGGCACACTGCGCACCAGGTGAGAGTCCCAAACCTTTTCAAAAAGCGTCTTGCCGCTCACTCGGTAAGGATACCGATGGCGGTGGCGAGTCCGACCTAGGGGAAGTAGACCTGACTGGCGGCGATGATCTCACCGCCGCTAACCACCAGCGTCATCGGGGTTTCCCCGACGATGATTCCGTAGTAGCCCTCGCCGTCCTGCAGCGCCGCGATTAGTTCGTCGCGGTCGACGGTCACCTCCTCGATGGCTCCGCCGGCATCGAAGCCGAGGAGCACGAACGAACCGGCCGCACTGAGAACTGCGGACTGCGATTCCTCGTCGGGATTAGAGATGAAATAGTCGTTGGGCAGATCCTCGTTTTCCCCGATCACTCCCGCGGCTACCGCCGCGTCGTGGGCCTCGTCCCCCGTGAGAATCTCGGCCGGATCGAAAGTGAGGGCTTCATCCTCCGCCGAGAGCACAAAGGCGAAGAACTCTTCGGTGCTGGCGGGGACGCTGGCGCCGGGCGTGGCCGTTGGGGTGGCATCCACTCCACAGGCGATCGATGCCATCAGGAAGGTGATTAGCGCACGCTTCATTCAGGGTCAGTCTCGCGCAATGCGTTCTCGAAGTCGCTGGCTGCCGCTTCATCGAGGCCGACCAATAAAACCTGGTCGAAGGCGGTGGCATCTGCGGTCAGCCAATCTCGGATGGCGCGGACGATCACCTGGCAGGCCTCAGGGCGGGGGTATCCAAAGATGCCGGCGGAGATGGCCGGCATGGCGATCGTGCGGCAGCCGTGGGCCTTGGCGGCTTGGAGTGCCGCTCCCACCGCTTGGGCGAGTAGTGCCGGATTGTCTTGTCCCTCCCGATAGCGCGGTCCGACCACGTGGATCACCTTGGCCGCCGGCAACGATCCGGCATTTGTCACGGCCGCTTGGCCTGGTTTGAGCGGACCTCGTTCTTTCACCCAAGCGTCGGACTCCCGTTGGATGACGTCACCCCCCGCTCGGGCGATGGCTGCCGCAACTCCGCCCCCATGTTGCAGATGCTCGTTGGCGGCGTTGACAATGGCATCGACTCGTTGCTGGGTGAGGTCGCCTTGGACTACCTCGATCACCCATGAATCGTATCGGTCGAGGGGTAGCCTCACCGGGGGATGTTGACCCTGAAAACCCTCCTCTGCCTTGCACTGGTCGCGATCGCGCGGCCGGCGCAGGCGTCCACCGAGGGCGTCGACCTCGGTGGCGACTTCGGCACGGCCAGGGCCACGGCTCGCCAGGTGGATGCTTCGACTATCGAATTAACGCTCGAGCTCGAAGCGGACGCGGAGGCGACAGTCGTGGGCTACTTGATCGAACCAGGGGATGGGCAGGGGACGTATCCGTTGGTCGAGCGGACAGATGGTGTTTACCGGGTCAACCTAGAGGTCCGGCGGGTCAACTACGTCGTCGTTTTCGAGTTGATCAAGCCCGAAATAACGCGCCAGAGCCAGCCACTACTTTTGACGGACCTGGGAGTGAGGCCATCGGTGTTGGGGATGCCGAGCGGCGACGAGACGCTAGAAACCGGGAACGACGCGACCCGCCAGTGGGGTTGGGCGGGGTTAGGCCTCGGGGCTTTGGCATTGCTCGGCCTGGCCATTTGGGCGTGGCCGGAGCGAAAGCAGCGAGAGGCCGAAAATGTCGCCGAGCAGCGCGAAATTTCTCCCTGACGGAGGCCTGTAAACAGCCATAGGTCCGGGTGTAAATTCGGATCTGGTGAGTCGGACGCGGTGGTGGACTGCGGTGGGGATTGTGGGAGTTCTGGCGCTTGCAGCCGGATGGATGATCTGGCGAGATCGGTCCACCCCGGGTCCGACCACCACTTTTTTGGCGTCTTCCACCACGGTCGATGAAGCATCTACAACAACTCAACTCGTCACGACCAGCGACGATGCGATCACGACCTCGACCGCGACGGCGGAACAACGCCTGGCTGAGGTCGAGCAGATTTTGACCGACCTTTGGTTTGGATGGTTCGACGCCATTTATCGCAAAGACGCCGACGCGTTGTGGGAAGTGGTGGCAACGTCATCAAAGTACGAGTCTGCAGTCGCGGCAATGGATACCCTCCACTTCCAGACGCCCCCA